>NZ_CP041242.1:3030000-3630000 GCF_006547045.1 Lysobacter alkalisoli | reverse complement strand
CGCGTCTGGACCGCCGGCGCTGCGCTGCGCTTCGAGCTGACGATGCGCAGCCTAAGCACCGCGTGGCACCCGGCCAGCGGTTTCGACCACGTCGCGATCACCGCCTTCCTGCAGCTGCCGGAAGCGGACGGTGCGCGGGTGATGCCGCAGCAGCACGCCGAACTGCCCGACGGCATGCGCTGGCACCGCCGCCTGCGCGCGCATGGCTGGTCGAATGCCCTGTTCTCGCACGAAGGCGCGAGTGCCGACGTCGAAGGCACGCCGGTCACCCCGGTCGCCGACATCGCCGTCGACCACGATGCGCGCACGATCGCCTTCACCTTGCCGGCCGGCGCCCTCGGCCACCCGACCACGCTGGCCGGCGCGCGGCTGCATGTCACCACCTGGGACTACGACGGCGGTTATCGACCACTCGCGCCCGAGGCCGGCGCCACCACCTTCGGCGGCGGCGAGGCGGATGGGGCGCGGGTGATGGACGAAGTCAGCGCAGCGCTCAAGTAGCCCGGGCAAGGCCGCAGCCCGCACCCGGGGTCAGGGTGTCGCGAATCCCCGAGTGCGACTTCGCCTTGCCCGGACGACGTGGCTTCAATCGCACAGGGTGGGCACAAACGTGCCCACCAGAACGGCCTTGGGTGGTGGCGCCTGCCTCTCAATCCTCAACGTGCGACGAAACGGATCGCCTGACCGCCGCCGGCGGCGAGTTTCAGCGTCAGCACATCGGCGCTGGTGACTTCGCGCTGCTCGCGGGCGAATGCGAACGGCTTGTCCTGCCAATGCGCGCCGTCGCCGTCGCGGTAGATCTGCGCGGTGTAGGTCCGGCCCGGGTCGAGGAACGACAGCGGCACCTGCAGCAGGCGGCCGTGTTCGTCGGTGAGGCTGCCCAGGTACCAGTCTTCGCTGTTGCGGTCCTTGCGGGCGAAGGTCACGTAGTCGCCGATCTCGCCATCGAGCACGCGGGTCTCGGCCCAGTCGGCCGGCACGTCCTTGATGAACTGGAACGCCTCCATGTGCCTGGCGTAATTCTCTGGCAGGTCGGCGGCCATCTGCAGCGGGCAGTACAGCACCACGTACAGGGCGAGCTGTTTGGCCAGCGTGGTCTGGATCGCCTGGCCGCGGCCCTGCAGGCTGAGGATGCCGGGGGTGAAGTCCATCGGGCCGGACAGCATGCGGGTGAATACCAGGTTGGTCTCGTGCTCGGGCGGGTTGGTCGGATTGCCCCAGGCGGCGTATTCCATGCCGCGCGCGCCCTCGCGCGAGACCCAGTTCGGGTAGGTGCGGCGCAGGCCGGTGTCCTTGATCGGCTCGTGGGCGTTGATCGCGACCTTGTGGCGGGCGGCGGCCTCGAGCACGCGCTGGTGGTGGTTGCTGTTCCACTGGCCGTCATGCCATTCGCGCGCGACGGTTCCGTCATCGAGTCGCCGCTCGATCCCTCCGGCGTCGCAGACGTAGCCGGTCTTGACCGAGTCGATGCCCAGGCGTGCGTTCATCGCGAACGCGGCTTCCATCTGCTCTTCGTAGTGGCTGACCGCGCAGGCGGTCTCGTGGTGGCCGACCAGGCGCACGCCTTTCGACGTGGCGTAGGCCGAAAGCGCCTCGATATCGAAGTCGGGCGTGGCGCGGGTGAAGTCGAAGTCGTAGCCGTTGCCGAACCAGTCACCGTCCCAGCCCGGGTTCCAGCCTTCCACCAGCACGCCGCGGAAACCGTGCTCGGCGGCGAAGTCGATGTAGCGCTTTGTGTTCTTCGTCGTCGCACCGTGCTTGCGGCCAGTGGCCCAGGTCTCGGTGTCCAGGTGCAGCGACCACCAGATGCCGATGTACTTGGCCGGTTCGAACCAGCTGACATCGCCGAGCCTGTTGGGCTCGTTGAGGTTGAGGATCAGGTCGGATGAGGCGTACAGCGCGGCGGCGCTGTCGGTGATCTGCAAGGTCCGCCACGGGGTGTGGAACGGGGCGTTGCGGCGCACCTTCCAGCCTTCGGATGCCGGGGCCAGCTGGGCGCGGAAGCGGCGACCCTCGGTGCGGCGCAGCCACATGCCGGCGTAGTCGACCAGCGCGGCCTCGTGGAAGGCGATGTGCAGGCCGTCGTCGGTACGCACCGTCATCGGCGTGTGCGCCTGGGTGACCTGTTCGACCGGGGTGCGATCGTACAGGTACTCGTAGCGGTTCCACTCGCCGGCCGGGATCCACCACGCGGTCGCCGGCGTGGCGAGGGCGAACTCGGTCAGTTCGTCGTCGATGATGACCTCGTCGAGATTCGGCTGTTCGGGGAGTTCGTAGCGGAAGCCGAGGCCGTCGTCGAACACGCGCACGAGCACGTCGAAGCTGCGATTCGGCGCGATGGTTTCGGTGAAGCGCGCGCGCAGTTCGTTGTGGTGGTCGCGGACGAAACGGCTTTCGCCCCAGGGCTGTTCCCAGGTTTCGTCATGGCTGCGCGTTGTTTGCGAGGACAGGGCGAGGTTGCGTTCGAGCTTTTCGGCGCCGCGAAGCTGGAAACCGAGCCGGGAATCGTCGATCACCGGTTCGCCGAAGCGCAGCACGCGGTAGGCGAGGCGGCCTTCGGTGATATCGAGTTCGACCGCCAGCACCTTGCCGGGCGATTCGACCCGGGCGACGGTTTCGGCGTTTGCGGTGAAGACGGCAAGGCCGAGGATGGGCAGGAGGGCGATGTGCCTGAACAGGTGCATGATGGTTTCCTGTTGTCGTGGTTTGTCGCCATCCCGAGCACGGCGAACAATCTGCTTTTGGAGCCTTGCAGTGGGCCGCAGCCGGGCATGGCTTTGCAGGACACGCCGTAAACCCGTCCTTGGGGGCTCATCCGAAACATCCATGTTTCGGAAGGACCTGCAAAGCCATGCCCGGCTGCGGCTGGACCGTTGGCCGGAAAGCCGATCCCTTGCCATGCTTGGGATGACGGAACATGTTCATGTCATTCGATCAGTTGGCTGACTTCTCGATCACGTAGACCGCGGTGGTGCGGGCCGGGATATTGAATCGGCCTGTCGCGGGATCGAACACGGCCTCGCGTGCACGCGGATCGGTGCCGTCGCGCAGCACCGGGTGCAGCACGTAGTCCTTGCCGGTTTCGTCCTGCAGAAGTAGCGATTGGGGTTGCGACGATACGTTGACCAGGTACATCACCTCATCGAACTCGGCACCGGAATAGCCGCGGCCATCGAGGTGGCCGGCGATCACCGCCGGGTTCTGCTCCGGACCGGTGTTGGGGAAGCGCAGCCGTTGCTGCACTGCGTCGGCGCTGCGCAGGCGGAACAGGGATGAGCCGGCGCGGATGCGCAGCAGGTCGAGGAAGGCGTCGCGGACGAAGCCGATCTGCTCCGGGCCGGGTCGGATGCCGGGTTCGTGCAGCAGCGGGCGCATCCACTCCCAGTCCTCGCGGTTGTCGTGCGCGGGCGGCAGACCGGTGCCGAAGAAGTTGTCGCGGCCGGTCCAGTCGACGCGATTGAACCAGTCGCCGGAGTCGTAGCTGTTGCGGTCCAGCGATTTGGAGCGCAGCAGTTCGCCGCCGGCATGGAAGTAGGCCACGCCCTGGCTGAAGGTGTTCAATGCCAGCGCCAGCAACTGCACCCGCGCACGCTCGTCGGCGGGGGTATCAGGCGGCAGCTTGATCGCGTTGATGTCGAACAGGGTCTGGTTGTCGTGGTTCTCGACGTAGTTGACCGCTTCGCCGGGCTGCGCGGCGTAACCGGCCGGCTGGCCCTTGTAGTCGATGGCCGACAGCGGCTTCTCGATGCCGTCGGCGGCGAGCATGCGGTAGTCGCGCAGGGTGCCGGCGAGGCCGGCGCGGACCAGGTCGGCGGCATGCAGCAAAACTTCGTGATCGTCGCTCTCTGCGAGGCCGTTGACGTAGCCGGGCGTGCGCAGCGCCTCGCCGCGGTCGGCCGGGCCGCCGCCGCGGATCGCGTCGCGGGCACGGTCGCTGAAGGTGGCGATGCCCGAATCCTGCAGCGACAGCTGCGAGGCCTGCACGAAGCGCGCGCCGTCGACCACCTCGCCGAAGTTCCAGCCCTCGCCGAGAAGCTGCACGTGACGACCGGCGGCGGCATCGACCGCAGCCTGCAGTCGCTCCATCGCTTCGCGCGGCTGATGGCCCATCAGGTCGAAGCGGAACGAGTCGATCCGGTAGTGCTTCGCCCACAGCACGGCCGAGTCGATCATCAGCCGCGCCATCATCATGTGCTCGGTGGCGGTGTTGTCGCAGCAGGTCGACTGCTCGACCACGCCGTCGGCGTCGAGGCGGTGGTAGTAGCCCGGGACGATGCGGTCGAGCACCGAACGCGGGTCCTGGCCGGAGGCGCTGGTGTGGTTGTAGACCACGTCCATGCCCACGCGCAGGCCGGCCGCATGCAGGGCCTGCACCATCGTGCGGAACTCGCGCACCCGCACCGCGGCGTCATCGGCATCGCTGGCGAAGCTGCCTTCCGGCGCGTTGAAGTGGAACGGGTCGTAGCCCCAGTTGAAGCAGTCGCGGTCGGCGACCGCCATCACCGCCGCCTGCTGCGCCTCGCTGTCGGGCGCGGCATCAGGCACGTCCGGGACGACACAGTCCGTCTCCGGCACCGTGGCGAGGTCGAATACCGGCAGCAGGTGGATGTCGCTGATGCCGGCCCCGGCCAGTGCGCGCAGGTGGCGCATGCCATCGCTGCCGGTATCGGTGAAGGCGAGGTACTTGCCGCGGTGCTGTTCCGGCACGGTTGCATCGTCGCGCGAGAAGTCGCGTACGTGCAGCTCGTAGACCGCCATGTCGGTCATTGCCGCCAACGGTTCCGGGCGCGGCGCGCCGTCCCAGCCTGCGGGCTTCAGCGCTGGATCGTCGAGATCGATGATGAAGCTGCGCTTCGAGTTGGCCGACAGGCTAACCGAGTAGGGATCGGTGACGCGGTTACGCACCATGCCGGTGCCGGGTACAAACACGTCGACCAGGTACGTGTAGTAGTTGCCGCTCAGGTCGTTCTCGAAATCGACCGACCACATGCCGGTCGCCTCGTCGCGTTGGAGTGGGACGGTTTCGCGGGCGGGTGTGCCGGCGTCGGCGTGCAGGCAGGCGCTCACCGCCTTCGCGGTCGGCGCCCACAGCCGCAGCGAAGTTGCGCCATCCGCAAGCTCCGGACCGAGCGCAGGTCCGATGCCGGCAGCGGCGTATAGATCGTCGAGTACGCCCGGATGCTGCAAATCGGTGACGGCAAGCACGTGACCATCGGCGTCCTCGTGTACCAGACGCAGCTGGCCACGCAGCAGTTCACGCAAGGTGGCATCGTCGGCCTGCAGTCGCAGCCGCACGCCCTCGCCGATGAAGGCGAAGCGTTCGGCCAGTGCCGACGGTAGCGGATCGGTGTCGACGGACAGCGGCAGCGAGCCGTCGGCGCCGGTGACGGCCGTGCCCGGTTCGGTGACCAGCTGTCCGCTGGCGGAGTGGTAGAGGCGGAAGCGTCCGCCTCCGACTGCCTGCCCCGGCCACTGCAGGCGCTGGCGGTCAAGCCAGTGGCTCTTTGCGGGAAGGGTCGGCGAGGCGGCTGCCCGTAGCACGCGGGCGTGGGTATCGCCATCGCAATCGGCCAGGGGGGCGGCACAGGCGGGCAGGCTGGCGAGCAGGAGCGCTGCAAACAAGGGAGCGCGGTTCATCGTGGACCTCCCTTTTCCGGTTCAGCCGAGCCGGGCGAAATAGACGCCGCGGCCCGGCAGTTTCAGTTCACCGCCCACGACCTTGCCGGTGAGCAGACCGTGGTCGTCCAGCGCAGTCGGCGGCCGCCCTTCGGGAAACGTGCTTGCCGGAAGCGGCCAGTCGACCGCGGTGGTCGAGAGGTTGAACACGACCAGCAGGCGGTCATCGCCGTTGCCGCGGGTGAAGGCCAGCACCGGCTCGCGGGTGTCGAGGAACGCGATGTCGCCGTGTACCAGCGCCGGCAGCGTCTTGCGCCAGCGCAGGAAGCGGCGGGTGGTGTTGAGCACCGAGTTCGGATCCGTTTCCTGCGCCTGCACGCTGCGTGCGCGGTGCTCGGACGGGATCGGCAGCCACGGCGTGCCGTCGCTGAAACCGGTGTTGGGCGCGTCCGACCATGGCAGTGGCGTGCGGCAGCCGTCGCGGCCCTTGAAGTTCGGCCAGAACGAGATGCCGTACGGATCCTGCAGCGCTTCGAACGGCACCTCGGCCTCGGTCAGGCCCAGCTCCTCGCCCTGGTACAGGCAGACCGAGCCGCGCAACGAACAGACCAGCGCGACCAGTTGCGCGGCCAGCGCGTCGGAGGCCTCGTCGCCGCCCCAGCGGCTGACCGCGCGTTCGACGTCGTGGTTGGAGATCGCCCAGCACGGCCAGCCGTGCGGCATCTTCGATTCCAGGTTCTCGACCGTACCTCGGATGTAATCGACGCTGAAGTCGTCGGTCAGCAGCTCGAAGCTGTAGCCCATGTGCAGGCGCTGGTCGCCGACGTACTCGGCCATCGTCGCCAGCGAGTCCTCCGACGAGAACTCGCCCAGCGCGGCCACGTCGGGGTAGCGGTCCATCAGCCCGCGCAGTTCTTCCATGAAGCCCAACGTCTCGGGCTGGGTATTGTTGTAGTAGTGGTACTGGTAGGCGTACGGGTTGTCGGCGCTGAAGCCGCGACCGACGCGCAGGTGCGGTGGCTTGGGTGGGTTGTCGCGCAACTGGGCGTCGTGATAGCAGAAGTTGATCGCATCCAGGCGCAGGCCGTCGACGCCACGGTCGAGCCAGAACGCGACGTTGTCGAGCGTGGCCGCGCGCACGTCGTCGCAATGGAAGTTCAGGTCTGGCTGCGAGGTCAGGAAGTTGTGCAGGTAGTACTGTTCGCGGCGCGGCTCCCATTGCCAGGCGACGCCGCCGAAGATCGACAGCCAGTTGTTCGGCGGCGTGCCGTCGTCGCGTGCATCGGCCCACACATACCAGTCGGCCTTGGCGTTGTCGCGGCTCTCTCGGCTTTCCTGGAACCAGGCGTGCTCGATCGAAGTGTGGCTGAGCACCTGGTCGATCATCACCTTGATGCCGAGCGAGTGCGCCTTGGCCAGCACGCGGTCGAAGTCCTCGATCGTGCCGAACAGCGGGTCGACGTCGCGGTAGTCGGCGATGTCGTAGCCGAAGTCGGCCATTGGCGACTTGAAGAATGGCGATATCCAGATCGCGTCGACGCCGAGGCTGGCGATGTAGTCCAGCTTCTCGACGATGCCCGGCAGGTCGCCGACACCATCACCGTTGGTGTCGCGAAAACTGCGCGGATAGACCTGGTAGATCACCGCGCCGTGCCACCATGAAGCCGTCTTCATTCCATTCCCACCCGAACCGTTTCGGGTTGCCACTATTCCATGCTCAGGACCCGCTGGGGCAGGCAAAAGGTCATGGCGGACGGTGAATACGTTTGCACGGTTCCATGTTGCAGTGCGATGCCTGACTAGCATGCGCGCCATGCCTTTGCCGGACGTGGCGGATCGAGTCCTGCGCGTCCAGCTGTCGTCGTCCCGGCGAAAGCCGGGGCTCATTCTGATTCGCGGCTGTATCGGGATGGCCTGAAATGCAACATGGGTCCCGGCTTTTGCCGGGACGACGGAACTGGAACCAATGAAGGGGAACGAATGAATCCAGCACCATCGACGGCGTCGACCACCACAATGTCGACGACCGCCAAGCCCGCACTCACGTTCTGGCAGATCTGGAACATGTGCTTCGGCTTCCTCGGCATCCAGTTCGGCTTCGCGTTGCAGAACGCCAACGTCAGCCGCATCTTCCAGACCCTGGGCGCGGACATGGACCTGGTGCCGGGCCTGTGGATCGCCGCGCCACTGACCGGCCTGCTGGTGCAGCCGGTGATCGGCTACATGTCCGATCGCACCTGGGGCCGCTTCGGACGCCGCCGGCCGTACTTCCTGGTCGGCGCGATCCTCGCTTCGCTGGCCCTGTTCGTAATGCCCAACTCGCCGCTGCTGTGGGTCGCCGCCGGTACCCTGTGGGTGCTCGATGCCTCGATCAACATCGCGATGGAGCCGTTCCGCGCCTTCGTTGGCGATCAGCTGCCACCACGGCAGCGGCCGACCGGTTATGCGATGCAGAGCTTCTTCATCGGTGTCGGCGCGGTGGTTGCGAGCATGCTGCCGTGGTTGCTGGCGCACGCCGGGGTGGCCAATACCGCCGCGCCGGGCGAGGTGCCGGACACGGTGCGCTACGCGTTCTACTTCGGCGGCGCGGTGCTGTTCCTGGCGATCGGCTGGACCGTGCTGCGCACCCGCGAGTATCCGCCCGAGCAGCTGATGGCGTTCGACGACGCGACACCGGTCATCCATGAGCCAACCGCCACCGCGCCCGTGGTTACCGCTACCACCGGCCTGGGCTGGCTGCTGGCTGGCGCGGCCGGGGTCGCCGCGATCGCGTGGTTCGGCTGGGGCCGGATGCTGTATGTGTTGGCCGGCATGCTGCTCGCCTATGGCCTGCTGCTGCAGGTCGCGCGCTTCCTGAAACCGCAACGCATGCTGGCCGTCATCGTCAGCGACATGCGGGTGATGCCGGGGACCATGCGGCGGCTGGCGGTGGTGCAGTTCTTCTCCTGGTTCGCCCTGTTCGCGATGTGGATCTACACCACCGGTGCGGTCACCGAGGTCCATTTCGGCAGCACCGACACCGCTTCGGATGCCTACAACGAAGGCGCCAACTGGGTGGGTGTGCTGTTCGCCGCCTACAACGGCTTCGCCGCGCTGGCCGCGCTCGTGATTCCGCTGATGGTGCGGTGCTGGGGGCTGCGGGTCAGTCACCTGGTCAACGTCAGCCTGGGCGGCCTCGGTCTGCTGTCGTTCCTGTGGTTCCGCGACCCGCACTGGCTGCTGTTGTCGATGCTCGGGGTCGGATTTGCATGGGCCTCGATCCTTTCACTGCCGTATGCACTGCTTTCCGATAGTCTTCCGGCGGACAAGATGGGCATCTACATGGGCATCTTCAATTTCTTCATCGTGATCCCGCAGCTGGTCGCGGCCAGCCTGCTCGGCTTCATGCTCAAGACCTTCCTCGGCGGTGAGCCGATCAATGCGCTGGCGATCGGTGGCGCGAGCATGATCGTCGCCGGCCTGTGCGTGTTGCGCGTGCGTGAGCCGGGGGCGGCGCGATGAGGCCGGTGCTGTCCACCCTGGCCATCGCCCTGGCCCTGCTTGGCGCGGGTTGCGCGCATTCGCCGACCGAGGCTCCGGCGACGCTGCCGGCCGCGACCCTGCGCCCGGCCTATTACGGCACGCTGGAGCCGCTGGCATCCGACGCGGTCTACTTCGTGGTCACCGACCGTTTCGTCAACGGCGACCCGTCCAACGACCACCGCGATCAGGGCGGGCCGGACGCCGCGCGGCGGACCTTCGACCGGCCGGTGCCGGGCGCCGGCGCGAACGGTGCCAACATCGGCTACCTCGGCGGCGATTTCAAAGGCCTGCTCGACAACGCCGGCTACATTGCCGACATGGGTTTCGGCGCGGTCTGGATCACTCCGATCGTCGACAACCCGGACGAAGCTTTCACCGGCGGCGATCCGATCGGTTCGGACGCGTTCTTCAAGGATCGCGGCAAGACCGGCTACCACGGTTACTGGGGCGTCAATTTCTTCGAGCTCGACGAGCATCTGCCGAGCCGCAAGCTGGATTTCGCCGGGTTGACCCGGGGTCTGAGGAAGCACGGGCTCAAGACTGTGCTCGACATCGTCGCCAACCACGGCTCGCCGTCGTACACGATGCCAGAGCCCCAGCCCGGGTTCGGGCAGATCTTCGACGCCGACGGCACCCTGATCGCCGATCACCAGAACCTGCACCCGGGCGAACTGGACCCGGAAAACAACCCGCTGCACGCATTCTTCCATGCCGAGCCGGACCTGGCCCAGCTGTCCAACAACGACGACACCAGCCCGGTCGTGCTCGACTACTTCTGCCGGGCCTATCTGAAGTGGGCCGGGCAGGGCGCCGACGCATTCCGCATCGACACCATCCGCCACATGCCGGTCGCATTCTGGAAGTCGTTCAGCGACTGCATCCGTGCCGAGCATCCGGACTTCTTCATGTTCGGGGAGGCCTTCGACTACGCGGCCGAGAACATAGCCCCGTTCACCTGGCCGGAGAACGGCGGCGTCAGCGTGCTCGACTTTCCACTCAAGGAGCGCATCGACGCGGTGTTCAGTGTGAAGCAGCACGATGATGGGAAGCACGGCTACGAGCACATCGTCGATGCGCTGTATCTGACCGGCGGCCCGTACCACAACCCGTACGAGCTGATGACCTTCTACGACAACCACGACATGCCGCGCATGGATGCGAGCGACGAAGGCTTCATCGACGCGCACAACTTCCTGTTCACCGCGCGCGGCATCCCGGTCATCTACTACGGCTCGGAGGTCGGCTTCATGCGCGGCACCGGCGAGCATGCCGGCAACCGCAACTACTTCGGCCAGCCGCGCGTCAACGCCGCCGAGGGCCACCCGATCCATGCCGCGCTGCGTCGCATCGCCAAGGTGCGCGAGGCCACGCCGGCGCTGCAGCGCGGACTGCAATTGAACGTGGAGATGGCCGGCGACCGTGCGGTGTTCTATCGCGTGCTGCAGGAAGGCGGCTTCGCGCAGATCGCGCTGGTCATGCTCAACAAGGGCGACGCGCCAGCGGCCTTCGAGGTCGAACGCTGGCTGCAGCCGGGCGAATGGCGTGCCGCGATTTCCGGTGACCGGCAGGTAGTGGAAGACAGCGGCACGCTGCAGGCGACCGTGCCCGCGCATGGCGTCGAGGTCTGGCTGCTCAATGCCCCGGTCCGCCGCGCCGACCTGCGCGCGGCGCTGGACGAGGCGATGGCGGAGCGGATCGGCGGGCCGAAGAACTAGCGACTCTATCTACCCTGCGGAGCTGGAAGCGAGCGGTTACTCCGCCCCGGTCGAGCGCCGCACCACCAGTGAAGCCGGCAGGGTGATGCTCCGCACTTCCTCGCCGCGGATCTGCGCGATCAGCGACTCGACCAGCAGCGCGCCGGCCCGCGTGGTGTCCTGGAACACAGTGGTCAGCGCCGGCTGGGCGAAGCGGGCGGCGGGGATGTCGTCGAAGCCGCTGACCACGATGTCCTCGGGCACCCGCCGGCCGCTTTCGGCCAGTGCCCGCATCGCGCCGATCGCGATCAGGTCGCTGGCGGCGAACACCGCATCGAATTCGCCCCCCCGCGCGAGCAGGGTACGGGCGGCGTCGTAGCCGGCCTCCTCGGCGCTGACCGCGTCGACCTGCAGGCCCTCGTCCATGCGCAGGCCGGCTTCGTGCAGGGCGGCGTCGCAGCCGCGGTAACGGTCGAAGAACTCCGGGTAGTGGCTGGAGGCGTCGCCGAGAAAGGCGATCCTGCTGCGGCCGAGGCCGAGCAGGTGTTCGCCGACCAGGCGGCCGCCGTGGAAGTTGTCGCAGCCGATCGAGATGCCCGGCTGGTCCGGCAGCACCGCGCCCCAGCGTACGAAGCGGGTGCCCTGGCCGACCAGGGTTTCCAGCTTGCCGCGGTAGGCCAGGTAGTCGCCGTAGCCGAGCAGGATCAGGCCGTCGGCCTTCATGCTGTCCTCGTAGTCGGCATGCCAGTCGTCGGACAGTTGCTGGAACGAGACCAGCAGGTCGTGGCCGTAGCGGGCGCAGGCGCGGGTGATCGAGCCCAGCATCGACAGGAAGAACGGATTGATGTGCGAGTCGTCCGGGGTCGGGTCCTCGAACAGCAGCAGGGCCAGCGTGCCGGAGCGCTGGGTACGCAGGCTGGAGGCGTGGCGGTCGACCTTGTAGTTGAGCTCGCGCACCGCCTCCTCGACCCGCTTGCGGGTCTCGGCGTTGACCAGCGGGCTGCCGCTGAGCACGCGCGACACGGTGGCCTGGGAGACCCCGGCGCGGTGTGCGATATCGATCGACGTGACCCTGGATCGTCTGCCCATCGGGCCCTCCTCCCATGGACGGAACGTGGAACGGACCCATTCTACCGGGATGCCGGGGGCGGCGGTCCGGAGCATGCGCCAATCGGGTGCAGGAGGCGGCCGGCGCTGCGCAATTGTGGTGCATCTCGCCCGCAGCTGGCGAGCCGACATGTATGAAATCAATGGCTTGCGATGGCTCTTGGGTTGGCATGCCGCTTGCGTACAAGATGGCACATCCACTCAACCGGAAAGGCCGTCAGCACCATGTCGCTCGAAAACGTCGAAAAGCTCATCCGTGACCACAAGGTCGAATTCGTCGACCTGCGCTTCGCCGACATGCGCGGCACCCAGCACCACGTGACCTATCCCCAGTCGATCGTCGACGCCGGCCTGTTCGAGGACGGCAAGATGTTCGACGGTTCCTCGATCAACGGCTGGAAAGGCATCAACGAGTCCGACATGGTGCTGATGCCGGATCCGGCCACCGCCTACCTCGACCCGTTCGCCGCCGACCCGACCCTGGTCATGGTCTGCGACGTGCTCGATCCGTCCACCATGCAGTCCTACTCGCGCGACCCGCGCGGCGTCGCCAAGCGCGCCGAGGCCTACCTCAAGGCCAGCGGCATCGCCGAGCAGGCGTTCTTCGGCCCGGAACCGGAGTTCTTCGTGTTCGATTCGGTCCGCTACGGCAACGAGATGGGCCACACCTTCTTCCACGTCGATTCCGAGGAAGCGCACTGGAACTCGGCGCGCGAGTACGAAGGCGGCAACAGCGGCTATCGCCCGGGCATCAAGGGCGGCTATTTCCCGGTGCCGCCGGTCGACTCGCTGCACGACATCCGCGCCGAGATGTGCAAGACCCTGGAGCAGGTCGGCATCGAGGTCGAGGTGCATCACCACGAGGTCGCCAATGCCGGCCAGTGCGAGATCGGCACCAAGTTCAACTCGCTGGTCAAGAAGGCCGACGAGCTGTTGATGCTCAAGTACATCGTCAAGAACGTGGCCTTCCGCAACGGCAAGACCGCGACCTTCATGCCCAAGCCGATCGTCGGCGACAACGGCAGCGGCATGCACGTGCACCAGTCGCTGGCGAAGGATGGCAAGAACCTGTTCAGCGGCGACGGCTACGGCGGCCTGAGCCAGATGGCGCTGTGGTACATCGGCGGCGTGTTCAAGCACGCGCGCGCGATCAACGCATTCACCAACGCCAGCACCAACAGCTACAAGCGCCTGGTCCCGGGCTTCGAGGCGCCGGTGATGCTGGCCTATTCGGCCCGCAACCGTTCGGCCAGCTGCCGGATCCCGTTCGTGTCCAACCCGAAGGCGCGCCGGATCGAGTTCCGTTTCCCGGATCCGGTGCAGTCGGGCTACCTGACCTTCGCCGCGCTGATGATGGCCGGCCTGGACGGCATCAAGAACCAGATCGACCCCGGCGCGCCGAGCGACAAGGATCTCTACGACCTGCCGCCGGAAGAGGAAAAGGGCATCCCGACCGTGTGCCACAGCCTCGACCAGGCGCTGGAGGCGCTGGACAAGGACCGCGAGTTCCTCAAGGCCGGCGGCGTGTTCTCCGACGACTTCATCGACGGCTATATCGCGCTGAAGATGGACGAAGTCACCCGGTTCCGCGCGGCCACTCACCCGCTCGAGTACCAGATGTACTACGCGAACTGATCGCGTAGCACCCGCGGCGGACCGGACGGCACAAGTCCGGCCGTCGCACGGTGGGGCAAGGGACCCCGCACTACCGCAACGAAAGAAGGACCACAACGGTGGGCGTGCCCGCCGCAGGGCGGCTTTTGCCCTGAATTTGCCTGGAAACAGGATGCGGCGGGGCTTCGAGGCCCTGCCGTACGAGCACGAAAGCAATGACCGGGGAGGGCCATCGCATATGAGGAGCCTGTGTCATGTCGTCTCAGATCAATAGCAGCAAGCGTTGTGTTTCACGCCACCGTGTCGCGACCCATCGCACCGCGGCCGGCCGCATTCTGGCTCCCGTGGTGTCGTGCGTACTGCTGGCCGGCCTCGGGATGGGCCATGCACAGGCCGGTGAGGTATCGGGCGAACTCACCCTGACCAGCGACTACCTGTTCCGCGGCATCACCCAGACCGACGAGAAGCCGGCGATCCAGGGCGGCATCGAGTACACCGACGACAGCGGTTTCTACGTCGGTGCCTGGGGCAGCAGCATCAGCTGGCTGGCCGATTCCGATCCCGACATCTCCAGCCAGGTCGAGCTCGACGTCTATTTCGGTTACGGCGGCGAGTTCGGCGACAGCGGCATCAGCTACGACGTCGGCGCGATCTACTACTGGTACCCGGGCAGTTATCCCTCGGGCTTCAACAAGGCCGACACCGCCGAGCTCTACTTCGGCCTCGAGTGGAACATCCTCTCGCTCACCTATTCGTATGCGTTGACCGACTGGTTCGGCGTCGACGATTCCGATGGCAGCCAGGCGCTGGAACTGGGCACCAGCTGGGAGTTCGCACCGAGCTGGACCCTCGACGGCGCCGTCGGCAAACAGTGGGTGAAGCACGACCCGGCCAGCGACTACGCGTTCTGGTCGGTCGGCGTCGGCAAGAGCTTCGACGGCGGCTTCGATATCGCCTTTGCCTACAACGACAACGACCTGATCGGGCCGGACGAGACCTGGACCCTGTCCGTCACCAAGTCCTTCTGAACACGGCCCGCCCAACCGTCCGCAACATCGCCACGGAGCACGTGCATGAAACTGATCACTGCAATCATCCGGCCGTTCAAGCTCGACGAGGTGCGCGAGGCGCTCACCGAAGTCGGTGTGTCCGGCATCACCGTCACCGAAGTCAAGGGCTTCGGTCGGCAGAAGGGCCACACCGAGCTGTACCGCGGCGCCGAGTACGTCGTCGATTTCCTGCCCAAGTTGAAGGTCGAGTGCGCCGTGCCCGACGCCATGCTCGAACCCGCGCTGGAGGCGCTTCAGTCGGGTGCGAAGACCGGCAAGGTCGGTGACGGCAAGATCTTCGTCAGTCACCTCGAGGCCACGGTGCGTATCCGCACCGGCGAGCTCGACGACGACGCGCTTTGAGGCGGTGGCCATGGACATCCATCGCCACCGCCCGTACGAGCCGTTTCCGCCGTCGCCTCCGCGCAGGCGGGCGACCGGTGACGCCTCATTCGTAGACGCAATCAAGGGGAAAGACGAAATGACCGATTCAAAGACACCTGATCCCCGCCTGCGCGGGGATGACAGTCGCGATACCAGTGCGCTTTCGCCGGCGCAGCGTCGCGCGGTCGATGCGTTCCGCTTCCCGCGACCGCTGGCGGCGTTGTCCGCGCTGCCGGCGCTGGTGGCGCCCGCGCTGGCATCGGCGCAGGAAGTGATCCAGGAGGTGGTCGAGGACGTCGCGCCGATCGTCGACAAGGGCGACATCGCCTGGATGCTGGTCTCGACCTTGCTGGTCGTGCTGATGACCGTGCCCGGTTTGGCCCTGTTCTACGGCGGCCTGGTGCGCGCCAAGAACGTGCTGAGCGTGTTGATGCAGGTGCTGGCGGTGTTCTCGCTGGTGGTGGTGCTGTGGGCGATCTACGGCTATTCGCTGGCCTTCGGCAGCGCGGGCACGATCATCGGCGGCTTCGACAAGCTGTTCCTGTCGGGGGTGACCCCGGACAGCCTGGCGGCCACCTTCACCGATGGCGTGATGCTGCCCGAATACGTGTTCATCGCCTTCCAGGCCACTTTCGCCGGCATCACCGCGGCGCTGGTCGTCGGCGCGTTCGCCGAGCGGATCAAGTTCAGCGCGGTGCTGTTGTTCTCGGTGCTGTGGTTCACCTTCGCCTACCTGCCGATCGCGCACATGGTCTGGGGCGAGGGCGGCTACCTGCTCGACAAGGGCGCGCTGGACTTCGCCGGCGGCACCGTCGTGCACATCAACGCCGGTGTCGCCGGCCTGGTCGGCGCCTGGCTGATCGGCAAGCGCACCGGCTACGGCCGCGAGGCGATCAAGCCGCACAGCCTGACCTTCTGCATGGTCGGCGCCTCGCTGCTGTGGGTGGGCTGGTTCGGCTTCAACGCCGGCTCCAACCTGGAAGCGACCTCGGGTGCCGCGCTGGCCTTCCTCAACACCCTGCTCGCCCCGGCGGCTGCGGCGCTGGCCTGGAGCGCGGTCGAGGCCCTCCTCAAGGGCAAGCCGTCGATGCTCGGCGCGGCTTCGGGCGTGGTCGCCGGCCTGGTCGCGATCACCCCGGCCTGCGGCTCGGTCGGTCCGATGGGCGCGATCGTGATCGGCCTGCTCGCCGGTGCGCTGTGCGTATGGGGCGTGACCGGTCTGAAGAAGTTGCTCAATGCCGACGACTCGCTCGACGTGTTCGGCGTGCACGGCCTGGGCGGCATCATCGGCGCGATCCTGACCGGCGTGTTCACCGCGCCGTCCCTGGGCGGCATCGGTGACGAGGACTTCTCGATCGTCTCGCAGGTGCTGGTCCAGGCCGAGGGCGTGGTGATCACCATCGTCTGGTCCGGCGTTGTCGCCGCGATCGCCTTCGGGCTGGTCAAGCTGGTGGTCGGGCTGCGCGTGCCGGAGGAGTCCGAGCGCGAGGGCCTGGACATCGCCTCGCATGGCGAGTCGGCCTACGAGAGCTGATCGGGACAACGCCCGGCGGCCTGGTGTCGCCGGGCAGGTCCCGGGGGAGACGGACTGGGGCGGCCGCTTTGGCCGCCCCACTTCGTTGCAAGGCCGTTTCCCTGCCAACGCCCAGTTGCGATCGGCATGGGCTCCCGCCCGGATGGTCCCGATGGCGGAATCGCTACGCAGAGCCGGGAGCACGCTCTACCATGGGGGCATGCCGGCCGCCGACCTCACTGAAAGCCCGTTCGACAGTCTGACCACGCCGATCGCCTGGTGCGACGCCTCCGGGGCGGTCGTCGCCTGCAACACGGCGATGTCAGGCTGGCTTGGCGTTGGTGCGAGGCGCCTGCTCGGCTGGCCGATGGCGTCGCTGGACGCCGGCGACGGCCGCCTCGCCGAAGCGTTGAAGCGACCGGCCGAAGAGGGGGCGCCGTTGCGCCTGCGTCGCGCGCGGTTGCGTTTCACCGACCATGACGAATGCTTTGCCGACCTCTGGCTCAGCCGCACCACCGAAGGCGGCTGGCGGATGGAGGCGCATCCGGTCGACGAGTTCCCCGGCGACGACCCGGCCCTGCTGCTGCCATCGGCGCTGTCGGCCTCGCTCAAGGGGCTCGCGCATGAGCTGCGCAACCCGCTGGCGGGGCTGAAGGGTGCCGCACAGCTGCTGTCGCGGCGGGTGGACGATGCCGAATCGCGCGAACTGGTGCGGTTGATCGACGACGAGGTCGCGCGACTGGCCGGCCTGATCGACCAGCTGATGAGTCCATCGCCGCCGCGCCCGCCGGCACCGCTGAACATCCATGCCGTGCTTGAACGCGTGCTGCGCCTGAACGAGAGCGACGCCGGCTGGGCGGTGCGCCTGCTGCGCGACTACGATCCCAGCCTGCCCGAGCTGATGGGCGACGCCGACCGCCTGGTGCAGGCGGTCTGGAACCTGGTCCGCAATGCGATCGAGGCCGGTGCCACCCACGTCACCCTGCGTACCCGTGCCGAGCATGCCGTGCGTATCGGCGAGGAACTGCATCACGTGGCGTTGCGGCTGGAGATCGTCGACGACGGTCGCGGGATTCCCGAAGAACTGGCCGACCGGCTGTTCCTGCCACTGGTTTCAGGACGCGCCGAAGGCAGCGGCCTGGGGTTGGCGTTGGCCCAGCAGGTCGCGCGCGAACACCGTGGCTCACTGGCCTACCGCTCGCGTCCTGGCCACACAGTGTTCACCCTGCTGTTGCCGATGTCGGCGGTAGAGTAGTTGTCAGTTGACGATTGTTGCTGGCGCACATGGGTCGGACAATCGGCATTGGAAACCCGGGACCACCAACCACCAACCACCAACCACCAACCGACAACCGACAACCGACAACCGACAACCGACAACCGACAACCGACAACCGATGCCAACCCACCCCGCCCGCATCTGGGTCGTCGATGACGACCGCAGCGTCCGCTTCGTCCTCGCCGCTGCGTTGCGTCAGGCCGGCCATGCCACCGAAGACTTTGCCGACGCGGCCGAAGCCTTGCAGGCGCTGACGCTGCATGACGCTCCGGATCTGCTGTTCACGGATGTGCGCATGCCCGGTGATGACGGTCTGGTGCTGCTGGAAAAGCTCAAACAGGCGTACCCGGAGCTGCCGGTGGTGGTGATGAGCGCCTACACCGATGTTGCCAGCACTGCCGGTGCGTTCCGCGGCGGGGCCCATGAATTCCTGTCCAAGCCTTTCGACCTCGACGAAGCGGTAGCGCTGGCCGAGCAGACGCTGGGCCGGGCCGGCGAAGCCGTCCCGGACGAGGACGCTGCCGCCGGAACCGATGTGGCCGCATCCGGCGACACCCTGATCGGCGACACCCCGGCCATGCGCACCCTGTTCCGCGCCATTGGCCGGCTCGCCCAGGCGCCGTTGTCGGTGCTGGTGACCGGCGAAACCGGTACCGGCAAGGAGCTGGTCGCATGCGCGCTGCACCGCGAGTCGCCGCGCTCCCACAAGCCCTTCGTTGCGCTCAATACCGCCGCCATTCCGTCCGAACTGCTCGAAAGCGAACTGTTCGGTCACGAGGCCGGCGCTTTCACCGGCGCCCAGCGCCGCCATATCGGCCGCTTCGAGCAGGCCGATGGCGGCACCCTGTTTCTCGACGAGATCGGCGACATGCCGCTGTCGTTGCAGACCCGGTTGCTGCGTGTGCTGGCCGAAGGCGAGTTCTTCCGCGTCGGCGGGCGCGAGCTGATCCGGGTCGATGTGCGGGTCATCGCCGCCACCCACCAGGCCCTCGACGCCTTGGTTGCCGAGGGCCGCTTCCGCGCCGACCTGCTGCACCGCCTCGACGTGGTGCGCCTGCACCTGCCACCACTGCGCGACCGTCGCGACGACGTGCCGCGGCTGGCCGAGCGTTTCCTCGCCGCGGCTGCCACGCGATTCCAGTCTCCACCCAAACGCCTGTCGCGGGCCGCACTCGACCGGCTTGTCGCGCATGACTGGCCCGGCAACGTGCGTGAACTGGAAAACCTGTGCTGGCGACTGGCTGCGCTGGCCCCCGGCGACGTGATCGGCGAGAGCGATGTCGATGCGGTGCTGTCGCGCGGCGAGGCCGTCGGTACGGGCGACACACCTGCCGGTGCCGATGGCGTGCCGGCATGGGAGCCGATGCTCGCCGCCTGGGCTCGCGAAGAGCTTGCCGCCGGACGCGACGAGATCCATGCGCGGGCGGTGGAGCGGGTGGAGCGCCTGTTGCTCGATGCCGCGCTCGAGCATGCCGGCGGCCGCCGCACCGAAGCAGCGGCCCGGCTTGGCCTCAGCCGCAATACGGTCGCACGCAAGCTGGGCGCCCGGCGGCCTCGGCGTTGAGAGCCGTGCCGAGGCTTCACGGGTACGGCGGCTGTTTGCGAGTACAACCTGTCATGCAGGCAACATGGGCCCACGCTGGCCCACCGAATGAAAAGAGGAGCCCGACGATGACGCCCCCCAGGTTTTCCCGTCCGCTGCAACTGTTCTCTGCCATGGCCGGCCTCGGCCTGCTTGCGGCCTGCAGCACCACCCCCACCCCGCCCCTGCACCGAAGCCGGTGGCTCCGGCGCCGAAGCCGGTGTCGACCGCGCAGGCCGGTGAGGTCGTGCTGATGTCGGCCTCGGCCAGCCTGGTCAGCGGCAAGCTCGCCATCGTCCCGGTGGTCGACGGCGTACGGCTGAGCGGTGAAGTCGGCGGTCTGGGCCCGGGTCGCCCGCATGCCATCCACATCCACGAGAAAGGCGACTGCAGCGCGGTCGACGCCAGCAGTGCCGGCGGCCACTTCAACCCCGACGACTCCGTGCATGGGCGGGTCGGCCACGGTGCCCATCACGGGGGCGACATGGACAACCTGCAGGCCGATGGGCGGGGCGTGGCCCGGGTCGACGCGTTCGCCAGAGGCGTGACCCTGGGCGGTGGCGCCTACAACGACGTCGCCGGACGTGCAGTGATCGTGCATGCCGCCGCCGACGACTACACCAGCCAGCCGGCCGGGAACGCCGGCGCACGTGTGGCCTGCGGCATCATCAAGGTGACACGTTGAAAAAGCCTTCGGACAAGCGTTCTTGATCGTCGCCTCTGCCTTCATCACCATCCCCGCCTTCTTGGCCGTCATTCCCGCGAAGGCGGGGATCCATGGACTTTGCACATGACCACCCTCCGCATCCGCGACGCCCATGCCGCCGACGCCCCGCTGCTCGCGCAGTGGGCGGCGGCGATGGCATGGGAAACCGAGCACAAGCGGCTCGATCCCGCCACCGTGCTGGCCGGCGTCACCGCCGGCATCGCCGACCCGGGCAAGGCCCGCTACCTGATGGCGATGCACGACGCCCCGCTTGCCGGCGACGAAATGATCGCGGTGCCGGCCGGCACCCTGATGCTGACCCGCGAATGGAGCGACTGGCGCAATGGCGAGTGGTGGTGGATCCAGAGCGTCTACGTCGCGCCCGAATACCGCCGCCAGGGCGTGTTCGCGGCGCTGTACCGCCATGTCGAAGCGCAGGCCCGCGCCACCGCCGGCGTGGTCGGCCTGCGCCTGTACGTCGAACGCGAGAACGAAAAGGCCCAGCACACCTATCGCGCGCTGGGCATGGACGATGCCGGCTACCGGGTTTTCGAGGCGGAGTGGACGTAGGATGCATGCGGGGGTGTCGGTCGGCCCCGGGGCCGACCGGATGTTCTCCCATCGACACTGCCGGATAAGCCGGCCACCAGCGCAGAGGGATGCCGACGATGGAAAACAGCCCGCTGATCGAACTGGGCCTGCCGCTGGCCCTGGCCGTCATCATGATCGGCATGGGCCTGAGCCTGCGCCCGGCCGACTTCCGCCAGGTGGCCGTGCGCCCGCTGGGATTGGCCTGGGGCACGTTTCTGCAGCTGGTGCTGCTGCCGGCCTGCGCCTTCGCACTCGCACACCTGCTCAAGCTGCCGCCATTGATCGCGGTTGGCCTGGTCATCCTGGCCGCCTGCCCGGGCGGTACCACCTCGAACCTGATCACCTACCTGGCACGTGGCGATCTGGCGTTGTCGATCGCGCTGACCGTGGTCGCCAGCAGCATCACCATCGTCAGCCTGCCGTTCCTGGCCAATATCGCGCTGGCGATGTTCGCGGGGGCCGACGAGGCGGTCGAGTTGCCGATGGCGCGCACCGTGCTGATGCTGGCCGCGATCACCGTGGTGCCGGTCTGTATCGGCATGCTGGTCAAGGCGCGCTGGCCCGGCGTTGCCGCCGCCGCCGAGCGGGCGGTCGGCCTGTTCGGTGCGCTCGTGCTCGCCACCCTGATCGTGCTCATCGCCTGGCAGCTCTGGGATCGGTTGCCGAGCCTGCTCGCCCGGGCCGGGCCGGCCTGCGTCGCGCTGAACCTGATCGGCATCGCCGCCGGTCTGCTGGCCACCCGGGTGCCGGGTCTGCCGCGTGAGCAGGCGCTGACGATCGCGATCGAACTCGGGATCAAGAACGGCACGCTCGGCCTGCTGGTCGCGATGACCCTGCTGGACTCGCCGGAAATGGCCGTCCCGTCGGCGATCTATGGTCTGCTGATGTACGGCTTCGGCATCGCGATCATCTTCTTCGGCCGGCGCCAGCAGGCGCTGAAAGCGCGTGCCGGGGATTTCGTCCGCTCACGGTGAAACGTGCCTGCTGGTCCAGGCAGTTCAGGCCAGCGCTGTGCATGTCGCGATTGGAACGACCTCGATGACGATCCCAAGCCCGCCACGTGGCTGCAATCTGGCTGGCTGGCTGGCGGGCTTGGGCGCCGTTGTATCGGAACTAGTTCAAGTTCACGGAGTTCGAGCTGGAAAGACAGCTTCGATGGCGGTTTCGAAGCCGATGATCACAATGTGATCAATTGTTGCGGGCGGTTTCCCGGTTTGTGTCGCAGCGCAGACCGATACTGCCGCTGCCGAACGCATCTGCGTTCGTCCCGGTTGGTGCGACGTCGTTGACGGTGTTGTTGAGGCCGTCCACGCCGCCGGACACGGAGATTCCGTAGGTAGTTCCCGTGTTTGCGGTCGAGAATGACGTTGTTGGCGACGATCGTGCACCGACTTGCGTTGGGCTTACGTGGGAAGCCTTTCCGGACTGTCACGGGCGTCCAGAAAGGCAGCTCTCACGGAATCAGTTCGAGTTCACGACATTCGAACCGGTAAAACAGTTGGCGATGCCCGTCTGGAATCCTGCAATCGCGTTGTCGAGGACCGTCCCTTCATTGGTGAAGCAGCGTATCCCGAGGCTTCCAGCCACGCCGGGACCGGGTCCCTGCACGTCGTTGTCGCGGATGATGCTCCGCCCCGTGTTGGTGGTGTAAATGCCGTAAGGCACGCCTGCGCCCGTCGGTGCCAGCCCCCGGACCCGGTTGCCGCTGATGCTGCCGCTGCCATTGAAGTCTGTGTTGATTCCGATTGCGCTGGTATCCGTGCCGGTCGGTGCGACGCCGTTGACGGTGTTGTTGATGATGTCCACGCCGAACGCCGCGAAGATTCCCGCGGCAAGGCTTGTGGACGCCGTCGAACCACCTGTGTCGATGACCAGGTTGTTGCGGATGGTGGAATTGGAGCTGATGACGTAGATGCCATAGAGCGTATTGCCGTCGAAGCTGCTGTTCTCGACCAGGTGCCCGCCGCCTGCGTTGAGATAGACGCCACGATAGAAGCCGCGGATGTTGCAGTTCCTGACCGTCGCATTGAACCTGGACGCTGCCCGGACTCCATTGGTGACTGTGCCCGTGCCTGCCGCAAGCCCGCCAATCTTGAAGTGATTGCAGTCGAGGGTGACGTTGTTGGTGTTGATGGTTATCGCGTCGCCGCTGGTCATGCTGGTGGACACGTCCTTGTTCAGGCACCAGGTGCCCTGGGATGCGATTGTGGCCGGCAGCGAACTGGTGAAACCGGTGCAGTTGTCGTAGCTCTCGGCGGCCTCGGAAGACTTCCTCGATACGTGAGGTGGTGTGCCCACGTCCTCAGGGATAGGCAGGTGTTGCGTTAAAGCTCAGTGGACCGCATTACCGCCGTCATCCAGACAGCCGGAGTTGGCGGTTGCAAAACCCCAGGAGGTGCTGTTGCGCAATGCGCCATTGGAGGAGTTGCAGCGATAGCCTTGTGAGCCGGCGAGCGGTGAGGGCAGGCTGACGCGGTTGTCGTCCAGGAAGATCTTCAACCCGTTGGAGGTGTAGATCCCGCGGGCAAGGCCGGTTCCAGTGGGTACCGTGTTGCGGACGACATTCTGGCCAACAGCGGCGCCATGGCCCCCGGTGAGGCGGATACCGTACACGGTCGTATTGCTGCCACCGGTTCCGATGACGCCATCGACCTGATTGTTGCGGATATCGGTATTGCCTTGGCCGTGAATGCCGTTCGCTTCAGGGTTCCCGGTGCCGCCGCCGGTGTCGATGACGATGTTGTTGCGCACCAGATTGCCATCGCCCCTGACATCGATAGCGGTATGCGTGTTCTTGTCGAATTTGCTGTTCTCCACAAGATGGCCACTGCCATTGCCAACGGCGGCGACTCCTGTCTGGAATCCCCGGATGTTGCAATTGCGAACCGTAAGGTTCTGCCTGGTGTCGGCACGAATGCCGGTTGCCGTTGTGCCGAGGCCCGCCGCCAGCCCACCCAGCTTGAAGTGATTGCAATCGAGAGTGACGTTGTTGGTGTTGACGGTGATCGCGCTGCCGCTGGTCACGCCTGTGGACAGGTCCTTGTTCAGGCACCAGGTGCCTTGGGTGGAAATGGTGGCAGGCAGCGAACTGATGAAGCCCGTGCAGTTGTCGTAGCTCTCGGCGGCCCGGGCCAGGGACGGGCAGATGGACAGGGCCACGCAGGTCAGGGCGAGACAGGTCAGAGTGCGGATCATCGGAAGCCCCTCGCATGGCTGGATTCGTGGATTGGTGACAGCCTGCCGTCAGCGCCACGCGGCACGTGCGGCAGTGCTACTGGCAGGAACGCAGATGGCGAACGGGTGCGGCCAGGCGCGCGGGCCCGTCGGGCATCGGGGAGTCGGACAGCGCTGCCCGCCGCTCAGTTCGAATTGACAATGTTGCCGGCGAACAGGCAATTGACGACACCCGTTGCGAACCCGCTGATGTTGTTGTCCCGTGCCGTGCCGCGGTCGCTGCCGCAGTGCACGCCGACACTGCCGGGGGCGGCGTTGCCCTGGACGTCGTTGTCGCGCACTACGGTGTGGTTGCTGTTGAAAATGTGGATACCGTGGGCCACGCCGGTTCCGTTTGGCGTCAGCCCGCGGATACGGTTGCGGGCGACAGTGGCCGGAAGGTTGGAGGACACGGCGGCAACGAAGATGCCGTAGGCCGAGGCATCGGTGGTTCCCGGCGCCACGCCGCTGATGGTGTTGTCGATGATGTCGGTGCCGTTGTCGGTGCGTATGGCCTGCGCGTCACCGACGCCGGCAGTAGACCCGCCAGTGTTGACGATCAGGTTGGCCCGTATCGTCGATTGCGGGCTGTTGACCCGGACAGAGTAGAGCCTGTTGCTGTCGAACGTGTTCCGCTCGACCAGGTGGCCGTCGCCGCCCCAAGTCGACATACCGAACCAGAACCCGCGGATACTGCAGTGGCGCACGGTCACGTTCTTCCGGTCGACGGCGTTGATGCCGACGGCGCCGGTTCCGGTGCCTGCACCCAGGCCGCCGAGCTTGAAATGATTGCAGTCGAGGGTGACATTGTTGGCGGCGATCTCGATCGCGCTGCCGCTGATCATGCCGGTGGACAGATCCTTGCGCAGACACCAGGTGCCCTGGGTGCTGATCGTGGCTGGCAACGAGTCGATGAAACCAGTGCAGTTGTCGTAGTCCTCGGAGGCCAGTGCTGAAGACCAAGCGGCGCAGGCCGACAACAGCACGAGGGCGAGTGACGGAGCCATGGAATGCATGGCGATCTCCTCAGTTCGTGTTCATCGTGTTGTTCGAAGACAGACAGTTCTGGATGCTGGTATTGAAGCCGCTGATGATGTTGCCCCGTGCCGTTCCCTGGTCTGTAATGCAGCGGATGCCGATGCTGCCTGTACTGCCGGTTCCCTGGACGTCGTTGTCCCGGACCACGATCCGGCCGGAGTTGGTGTTGTAGATCCCGAAAGCCAGCCCGGTTCCGTTGGCGGCCAGGCCGCGGACACGGTTGCTGTTGATGCTGCCATCACCGTTGAAGTTGGAACCAATGCCAAAGGCATTCGCATTGGTGCCGCCCGGTGCCACCCCAATGACCGTGTTGTCGATGATGTCGACGCCGTCCGCCGCATTGATTCCATATGCCGCAGCGGCGCTCGAGGTGGAGCCCCCGGTATCGATCACCAGATTGCCGCGGATGACCGAGCCCGGGCTCTGGATGTCGATGCCGCGCAGCGTATTGCTGTCGAAGCGGTTGTTCTCGATCCTGTGACCACCGCCATTCGTGGTTGCCACGCCGCGATTGAAACCGCGAATGTTGCATTGACGGACAGTGAGGTTGTAGCGGCTGTTGGCCTGGATGCCGATGGTCAGCGTGCCGGTTCCTGCTGCCAGACCCCCGAGCTTGAAATCGTTGCAGTCGATGGTGACGTTGTTGGTGTTGACGGTGATCGCCGCACCGCTGGCCATGCCAGTGCCCAGATCCTTGTTGAGACACCAGGTGCCCTGGGTGACGATGGTGGCCGGTACAGAGTTGATGAAGCCGGTGCAGTTGTCATAGCTTTCGGCGGCACTGGACGTCCCAGAGAGCCCTCCGAGCACCATGGCGGCAAGCGAAAGTGGGATGATGCGGAACATGCCGGGTCTCCTGTCTGGTAGGTCGGAAGCCGCCGGTGCTCTCCGCGCCGGGCTATGGCTTCCGCTGGAAAACAGCCTGCCCAGAGGGAACTTACGTTGGACTTACGCGTCGCTGCCGTAGCCGGAATCGCGTCGATGCCGGGCACCCTCCAGCGGCATGTCGACTTGTGAGGGCTTATACGAGCGGCACTCTCGATGCCGGAAGCGATGGGGACAGGCGATCGCATTGCTCAAGAACGAGCCGCAGGGCGACGCGGGCGCCAGCGGAACCATGGCCGTCGTCGGGATAGGCGCGTTCAAGTGTCAGACGTGACGCCTTCGGCGCAGGGCTGAATGCAACCACGTCATGGAGAACGGGTCTCCCACCGGTACCGGACCAGCCATCCCGTGCCAACCTGGTGCGGGCTTCCTCGACGAAGGCCGGCGCGATTGAGTCCACGATTCCTTGGGAGAGCGCCGTGTCGATGGCGGCAGCATCGGCGCGGACAATGCCCCGGCTCTCCGCTACCCATTCGTTCGCCTCGACGTAGGCCTCGGCAAGCAGGTCGGCGACTTTCCTGTTGGCTGCGTTGGCCCGCCTGGGCTGTTCGGCGGGCGGGTAGGCGCCCAGTTCGACAATCAGGAATGCCAGGAACACCGGGAGGGGATCCGCACATGGCAGTTCGCATGCGCACGAGAATGGCGGGATCATGTCGCCTGCGACCAGTAACGTGGATCCGGTTGCGTTGCGAAGCGGCATGATCCGGGGCGGCTCGGGGTGCGAACCGGAGAACCAGTGAAGCAACAGCCAGTCATTGTCCGGGCGAACACCCTCGCTCACGGTGGCGAGGATCTCGAGCCGTTCGAACCGCAGCAGGTAAGCGTCCATACTGTTACTTGGTCACGTTGCCGTCGCCGGTGCCGGTGCCGGTGCCGCTGCCGCTGCCGCTGCCGGAAATGCCGGTGCTGAAGCCGTCGACGATACTGTTGTTGGCGCTGCCGGGCCTGCTGTCGCAGCGCGGGCCGGGACCGGGACGGCAGTTGCGGTCATGGCGGCCGGCATGGCCCGCCCGATGGACTGGGTGCGCATGGGGGTGCATGGCATGGCTTCCTCGGGTTGCCTGATGCAGGTCGGCAGTCTGGGCACGGGCGACTAACGTTGGGCTTACGCCTCAGTTTCCGTTGACGGTATTGCCGGAAGCCAGGCAGTTCTGGATTCCGGTCTCGAATCCGGCGATCAGGTTGTCGCGGGCCGTGCCCTTGTTGTTGCTGCAATGCACGCCCACACTGCCGCTGCCACCATTGCCCTGGACATCGTTGCCACGCACGATGGCGCGACCGGCCTGCAGATCGTAGATTCCCCTGGCCGCGCCTGCTCCCGCCGGCACCAGACCGCGGACGCGATTGCCGGTGATGGTGCCCCCGTCATTCGAGTTGGCATAGATGCCATAGGCCCAGCCGATGCCGCTGCCGTTGGGCGTAGGAAGCACCCCACTGACGGTGTTGTCGACGATGTCCACGCCCGAGGTCGCGAAGACTCCCTCGGCGAACCCGGTTGTGGCCGTCGAGCCGCCGGTATCGATCACGTGGTTGCTACTGATCCTCGAGGCGGAACTCTGGATGGCGAGGCCGACGAGGGTATTGCCGTCCAGACGATTGTGTTCGATAAGGTGGCCGCCACCCCCCGAGGTATGGATGCCCGCCCTGAACCCGCGGACATTGCAGCGGCGGACAGTCAGGTTGAAGCGGTTGTCGGCCCGGATGCCATTGGCGTTGGTCCCCACCCCGGCGGCCAGCCCGCCGATCTTGAAACCGTTGCAGTCGAGGGTGACGTTGTTGGCGTTGACCGTGATCGCGTTGCCGCTGCTCATGCCGGTGCTCAGGTCCTTGCGCAGGCACCAGGTGCCCTGGGTGCCGATGGTGGCCGGCAGCGAGTCGATGAAACCGGTGCAGTTGCCGTAGCTCCCGGCAGCATGGGCCCGATGGACCGGAGAAAAGACAAGGAGTGCTGCGATGGCGATTGGAAGAACTGTGAGGAACACGGGAAACACGACGACCCTCCTCGCATTGAATGAGCGGTTGCGCAGGTGCCGCTACCGGCACGCCGCATCCATCGCCAGGCGTCGTGCCGATGGGCTGCATGAATCGGGCTGGCGTATCCGGGAGAGCGGTATCGGCTCAGTTCGCATTGACGTAGTTTCCGCTCAGCGCACAGTTGCTGATCCCGGTGGCAAAGCCGCTGACGACATTGCCGCGCGCCGTACTCTGGTTGCTGGTGCAGCTCACGCCCACGCCGTTGGCATGGCCGGAATCCTGTACGTCGTTGTCGCGCACCACCAGACGGCCGGAACTGGAATTGAGTATCCCCCTGACCGTCCCGCCCCCGGCAGGAACAAGGTCGCGCACGCGGTTTGCCGTGACGCTGCCGTTGCCGTTGAACTGGGTCCTGATGCCGTAGGTCGTTGCGGTGGTGCCATTGCCGGGTCCCACGACACCCGTGACCGTATTGTCGATGATGTCGATGCCGTTACCGGCATAGATGCCCGCCGTGTAGATGTAGAGCGGTGCAGTCGTACCCCCGGTGTCGACCACCCTGTTGCCGCGGATCGTCGATCCCGGACCGAAGATGGCGATGGCACTGAGCGTGTTGCTGTCCAGGCCATTGCGCTCGACCAGGTGGGCGCCGCCGGATGTGGCGTAGATCCCGCGCAGGAAGCCACGGATGTTGCAGTGACGCACGGTCAGGTTGAACCGGCCGTTGGCGCTGATGCTATTGGCCAGGGTTCCCGGACCTGCCGCCAGTCCGCCGATCTTGAAACCGTTGCAGTCGAGGGTGACGTTGTTGGCGTTGACCGTGATCGCGCTGCCGCTGGTCATGGCGTTGCTCAGATCCTTGCGCAGGCACCAGACGCCTTGGGTGGAGATGGTGGCCGGCAGCGAATCGATGAAACCCTTGCAGGTGTGATGGGTCTCGGCATGGGCCGGACGATCCGGGCCGAGCAGGAACAATGCGATGACGGCAAACAGCATGACGGTACGGAGCATGGGGCACCTCCTGGCGCAGGCCACGGAGGCATTCCCGGTGTGCTGTCGCCGGGTGGGCGTCTCCGTTGGCGGAACTGTGCGCCGGGAAGACTTACGTCGGACTTACGCGAGCAGGGGTGCGACCATCCGTCGGATGGCGGCCGAGGCGGGTGTATCGAGGGCGGTCTGTCGGACCCGCTCGTAGCGGGCGTAGGCTGCAAGCGCGCCGGCGGAGTCATCGGCGGCCAGTCTGGCGCGGATCAGGGCCTCGAACAGGCGGGTGGAAGCGGGATAGAAATCAAGCGCGTGCAGGTAGAGCGATTGCGCTTCGGCCGGCATGTTGCGTGCCTCGCGGCAACGACCCAGTTCCAGCGCCAGGCCGATCAGCTTGCTGCGGGTACGTTCGGCCGCGGGGATCGACCATTCGCTGGCGCGCTCGTGTTGCAGCAGCGGGCCGGTGAACGCGCGGAACACGTGCTCCAGCGCGGACTCCCTGGACCTCGAGTCGGCCGCTCCCGGTGACGCGGGGGACAGTGCCTGGGCGAGCTTGTGTTCCCAGTCGGCCAGATCCACCCATACCGCCTCGCGCGCCAGGCTGAGTTTTCCTTCGCGAAGCAATACCAGGTCGGCGCGTCCCAGCGCCTTGCGCAGCCGATGCAGGGCCTGGTCGCAGGCGGCCTTGGCGCGGTCGCCCTCAGCCTCCGGCCAGAGCCAGTCATGGAGCTTCTCGACCGCACAGGTGTGTCCGGGAGCGACAGCCAGCACGCGAAGAATGTCGAGCATGCGCGGCGGAGAGCGGGTACCGAATGCGAGCGGGGCACCGTCGAGCTGTAGCCGGAACTCACCCAGCACCTGCACGCGCAACGTCCATGGCCAGTGCGATGGCCGCTCCAGCGGGGGCTGCAGCCTGCGGCGCGCGATCAAGCTGCGGACGAATTCGGGCTCGACCTCCTGCGCAAGCGCATCGGCACACACCTCGGCCAGCAGTTCCGGAAGATTGATCAGCACGGCGGTCCAGTCCGTGGCTCGCAGCCGGGCCATGGCATTGCGCAACAACTCGCCGTAGGCGTCGGTGTCCCCTCTGGATCTGGCTTGCAGTGCATGAGCCAGGGCGATGGCCGCTTCGGTCCGCTGCCTGACGCCGCCATCGAACTGCGGCAGGTGCTCCTGAAGCAGGCTTGCTGCCTCCCGTTCACGGCTGTCGGCCAACAGCACCTGGTAGTGGGTGATGTAGTGGGGCCAGCGTTCGATCGGCGGTTCGTTGGCTGCTTCCACCGCGGCCATGCAACGCTCGCAGGCCCGATAAGCTTCGGGCAGGTCCCCGCGCCGGGTATGCAGTGCGACCTGGCAATCGGCTACGACATCCGTCTGGGTGCTGTAGCGGCTGTCTGCGATCCGGGTCAGGCGATCGACCAGGCGCTCGAACTCCGCGAAATCGTTGCGAAGCTTCGTCAGCACCTGGAGATGGTAGATCGCACCGAACTCCACGCTGCGTAGCTGTTCGTGTTCGCCAATGGTGATCGCCGCATGCAGCGCCTGCTCCGCGTCTGCATACGGGAAGCCACGACGCGCATACGGGAAGTAGCGGCCACTGACCGTGCCGAAGTCCACCAGCCACAGGCCGCGCACCATCGGTGGGACGTTCTCATCGTTCAGCACGTCGCCGATGGCGTCCACGGCCTGCGAGAACAGGTCGGCCTGTGCGGTCGAGCCAGCACGCTGCACCAGCACGCCGCTGGCCAGCATGCGCAGGGTGTTCGAGTCATCCGCCTGCGGCTGCAACAGCCGTTGCAGCAGGCGCTGCTCCAGTCGCTTCACCGCGTCGGCTTCGCTGCGGTACTGCTCGGCGAAATCGAAGGCACGCACCAGCCCCGCCAGGACCAGCAGTTCCTCATCGCCCTGCAGCGGTGGCAGGTCCTGCCCGGCCAGTCGCAGCGCGCGCCGGGTCCAGGCGGGAAGGCCGGCGTGGGTGCGCCAGCTGTCGGTCTTGATCAGCACGGCGCGCGCCGCCGTGAGCGTCTGGCCATGAAGATCGCCCAGCTCGACGAAGCGCTCCCATGCGCGCGCCAGCCAGGTCTCCGCCGCGGCGTCGTCGGTTGTGTGGGCCACGCCCAGCCAATAGTAGAGCCAGGCATCGAGTTCGGACTCCGGCAATCGCGCGCACCAGTCGATCAGGGTGGCCCGCCGGCCCTGGGCCAGGACGATGGCGGCCCGGTCCAGGATGAACCGATGTGCGAGCGGCCATGCCTGGACGCGCAGCGCCAGATCGATGGCATCTTCCGGATGGCCGGACCTGTCGAGCAGTTCGGCGATCTGCCCGCCGAGCCGGGCCAGGTCTTCGCCCTGCAGCTTCTCGGCAAGCCGGGCCTGCAGGAATCCACGCAGCAGATCGTGCATCTGGAAAACCAGTCGGTCCGAGTCGCCAGTAGCCACCAGCAGTTGCAGCTGATGCAGGCGCTCCAGGGAAGCATGCGCCTGCTCGGTTCCCACCAACGCCGCGACCAGGTCCGGCGGTATCTCGGGGACCATGCCCAATTGCAACAGCAGGTCCTGCTCCGCAGGAGCCAGGGTGTCGAACAGCATCTGCCCGAGCGCTTCAAAGACGGCAGCCTCCCTGCCGCGTGCAGCCGAGGTGCCGATGTTGCGAACCTGCAGGCGGGCAAGCAGGTCGTGCTGGGTCAGCAGGACCAGCCCCGCCGCCCAGCCGCCAGCCACGGAGACATCCACTGTCTCCGACGTCGCGGTCGTGCGAGCGCTGATCAGGGCGCATGCCTCCTCGTGGGTGAACTCGAGCGCCGGCTGGTCGAGCACGGCGATCCGGCCAGCCAGCATCAGGTCGTTCAGTTCGGAGGGGGGGAGGGTGCGCGACAGGCAGACACAGTGCAGCGTGTCCGGCAGCTCGCGTAGCAGCGTCGCCAGCACATGGCGAAATGCGGGAGTGTCGGCGCAGTGCAGGTCGTCCAGGACCAGGACGGTGCCGTCGCGCAGCGTGTCGAACCAGCTGCGGAAGGCGCGTCTCGCGAAGGCTTCGGGCTGGTCGGCATACTCCGGGCCGAAGACCGGCATGGGCCGCGTGCCATCACTCTGCCGGGGAGCCTGGGCCAGGTAGTGGAAGAAGCTGGCGATGTCCTGGTCGCTCTCGTCGACGCGGTACCAGACATTCGGTCGTGCGGGTTTGCCCAGGTAATCGGCCAGCGCCGTGGTCTTGCCGTAGCCCGCCGGTGTCGCGATCCAGCAGATTCCGCCCTGCAGGGCGGAATCGATCGCAGCGACAATCCGTGGGCGCCGGACAAGATGGGCCGTGCGTGGCGCTGAAAGCTTGGCGATCGGCGGTTGATTCACAGCAACTCCTCGTCGGACAGGCCCTCGAAAGCGGTTGCTGGGGGAGAATCAGCCTTGGTCTGGGGTTCCCGTGGTTTGCAAGTATATGTCCGCGGGCTGTTCGCAATGCACGAAGTTGACCGCGACGCCGTGAGCGCCGAGCACGGCGGCGATCTGGCGCTGGCGGACCTGGAAGTGCTGGTAGCGGCGTTCGAGCTCGGCGCGGCAATCGTCGCTGTCGCAGGGGGCTTCGGGCGCGTAGCGCGCGTGCCAGGCGCGCGGTGGGAACAGGGCGATGCGTGCTTCGCCACCGGTGTAGTGCACCAGCGGCTCGGGCACCGCATCCAGCCAGGCGCTGCCGCCGGGTTCGAGCAGGGCGGTTTCCAGCAACGGCCACAGCGGGGCCAGGCCGGCGTGCTCGTATTGCATCGCGGTCATCGCGGCGAGGTCGTGGACGGTCAGGTAGCGCGCGTGTTCGATCCGCATCCCGAATGCGGCCTGCGCCTGCAGTGCGGTTTCGGCGCCTGCCATGCCGCGTTCGAGCAGGCCGCTCTCGAACGCTTCGCCGACGCGGGCGACCAGGCCGGCATCGCCTGACAGCACGAACGGCAGCAGCCTGAAGGTGCCGCCGCCATGGTCCTCCGATGGCGCCAGTGCGCCCGGCAGCCGGCCTTCGTGGGTGCCGAAGGCGATGATCGTGCCGTTCGCGCTGCCGTCGGCGGCGCTGTCATCGGCGGTGTTGCCTCCGGCCGGCCCCGGCCGAGGCGCGCGGGCGGCCAGATCGCCCAGTTCGCGGTGCAGCGGCCAGCCCGGCCGCAGCAGTTCGACCGGATCGTAATGAGCGCCGACCGTGACCAGGTCCAGCCGTGCGGCTTCCGGCTCGAAATCGGCCAGGTCGCGGGCCAGCAGCGCGGCCAGCGCACCGGCATCGCCCTGCGGCAGGGTGGTCCGGGCCACTGCGGCCCCGGCGGTCAGTTCCAGCGCCAGCGCGCCGAACACGGTCGGGTCGGCGGTGGCGTCCGGCAGGGGCTGGGCGGTGTGAGGCATGGGTGAAGGATACGGTGGCGTTTGGTTGTGCGCGAGGGCGGCGCTACACTCCAGTGCTGTCGATTATGCCCGCGCGCGCTGGCGGGCAGCCTGTCACGGATCCGGCCGCAACGCACGGCCGTCCCAGCCCCCAAGAGGTGTCCCGATGCGTCAAGCCCGTCCCGTCGCCGTGCTCGGTGGCGTCCGCATTCCGTTCTGCCGCCAGAACACCGCCTATGCGGATGTCGGCAACCTTGGCATGTCGGTGCGCACGCTCGGTGCCCTGGTCGAGAAGTTCGGCCTGCACGGGCAGCAGCTGGGCGAGGTGGCGATGGGCGCGGTGATCAAGCACAGCAGCGACTGGAACCTCGGCCGCGAGGCGGCGCTGTCGTCGGGGCTGTCGTCGCTGACCCCGGGCATCACCCTGCAGCGTGCCTGCGGCACTTCGCTGGATTCGATCATCACCGTCGCCAACAAGATCGCCGTTGGCCAGATCGAGGCCGGCATCGGCGGCGGTTCGGACACCACATCGGACGTGCCGATTGTGTACGGCAGGAGGCTGCGCCGGCGCCTGCTGGAAGCCAATGCCGCACGCGACTTCAAGGGCAAGCTGGCCGCGTTCAAGGGCTTCTCGCTGCGTGAACTCAAGCCCGAATTCCCCGGTGTCGCCGAGCCGCGCACCGGCAAGAGCATGGGCGAACACTGCGAGGACATGGCCAAGCAGTGGAGCATCAGCCGCGATTCGCAGGACGAGTGGGCACTGTCCTCGCACCAGAAGCTGGCCGCGGCCTACGAGCGAGGTTTCTTCGACGATCTGGTGGTCAGCTTCCGCGGCGTCTCGCGCGACAATATCCTGCGCGCGGATTCCACTCTGGAAAAACTCGCCACGCTGAAGCCGGCGTTCGACAGAACCTCCGGCCGCGGCACCCTGACTGCCGCCAACTCGACCCCGCTCACCGACGGTGCCGCTGCCTGCCTGCTGGCATCCGAGGAGTGGGCCGAGAAGCACGGCCATGAGGTGCTGTGCCATCTGCGCGACGCGCACGTGGCTGCGGTCGACTTCGTCCACGGCGAGGGTCTGCTGATGGCGCCGACCGTGGCGGTGCCGGAAATGCTCGCCCGCAACGGCCTGACCCTGCAGGACTTCGATTTCTACGAGATCCATGAGGCTTTCGCTGCGCAGGTGCTGTGCACCCTGCGTGCGTGGGAGAGCGAGGAATACTGCAAGTCGCGTCTTGGCCTGGATGCGGCGATGGGGCGCATCGATCCGGCGAAGATCAACCCCAACGGTTCCTCGCTCGCCACCGGCCACCCGTTCGCCGCCACCGGTGCGCGCATCGTTGCCGCCGCGGCGAAGGAACTGAAGGCACGCGGCGGCGGCCGCTGCCTGATCTCGATCTGCACCGCCGGCGGCATGGGCGTGGTGGCGATCCTGGAGCGCTGAGAGAAGCTGCTGTCGCCCTTGGCGGGCACGACTGGTTTCGGATTGCCCGGCCCGGTCTGGCCTTCGGCTTCGCATCCTGCACCGTCGGCGAGCTCTGGCACGCATCCTTGCGCAGCCGTCGCTGGCAGTGCCAGCGGCTCATGGCCGGGCGTTCACAAGCGCAGACGATGCGCCGATAGGGCATCGTCCAAGCGCGCCTGCTCAGCCGCGCAGTCGCGGCAGCCCGTGCTCGTCGCGTTCCTCGATCGCGGCCTGGTCGAAGATCTTCTGCTTGAGGTCGCGGCCGGGAATCTCGACCGGCGCCTCGCCGCGGCCGACGCGCAACGCGTTGGCGTAGCACTGGCGCGCGCGGGCGTCGTCGCCGGCCTGGGCGAAGCCGTTCCCAAGTTCTTCCCAGGCCTCGGCATTGCCGCCCTGGGCGAGCGCGCGGTGCAGGAAGCCCTCGGCCTGGGTCCACTGGCCACGCGTGCGGTGCAGGCGGGCCAGGGTCAGCAGCAGGCCCGGGCTGGCCGGGTGCGCCTGCAGCCAGCGCGCGGCGTTCTCGAGCCGGGCATCGAGGCGGCCGATCGGCAGACGGCCGTAGAGGTCGGCCAGATCGTCGCTCCAGCGCGTATCGAGTGCCTGTTCGATGCTGCGCGCGGCAGCGTCTTCCCAGCGCAGGGTGGCGGCGCGTTCGGCATAGGCGGCGACAGCGGCCGGGTCGCTGCGCAGGGCCTTGGGCAATGCTTCCCAGCGGTCGGCGAGGACGTTGGCATCGGCAGCCTCGCGCAGGCCGGCCTCGGCCCAGCGCGCTTCCAGCACCTGCAGGCGACTGGAGGGCAGCGCCTGCTGCTGGCGCAGCGCACCGAGAAGTCCATAGGCATCGCCGGCGCGACCCAGCGCGGCCAGTGTCTCGGCACGCAGGGCAAGGCCGCGTGGCGGCAGCGGTTGCGCCGCCGCCGCATCGAGGGCCTCGAGTGCATCGGCGGGGCGGGCATCGGCCAGCGCCAGTTCGGCGGTGGCCACGGCAAAGGCGGCCGGGTGGCTTTCGGCCAGCGGGACGAGGTGGGCGCGGGCGGCTTCGGCATCGCCACGGCCGGTGCTGGCGTGGGCGGCGGCGATGCGGGCAATGGGACCGGTTTCGCGGTTGTCGGCGGCTTCGGCCAGCAGCTTTTCGGCGCGGCTCCAGTGGCCCAGGTGGACCGCCTGCAGACCGTCGATCAGGCGCGCGCGAGCGGCCTTGCGGCGGCGCCGGCGCAGCATCACGAACGGTGCGCGGAGCAGGCGCCAGGCCAGCCACAGCAGCGCCGCCACCGCCAGCACCAGCACCAGCGTGTAGGACAGCGACTTGCGGTAGGTCCAGTCTCCGAAGCTGACCATCACCAGCCCCGGATCCTGCGCCATCAACTGGGCGACCAGGGCCCCAAGCAGGGCCAGGACGATCCAGAACAGCAGGCTGCGGAACAGGTTCATGGGCGCTCCGTGGGGGCATCGGGCGTTGTGGGACTTGCGCTGGCGGCGGGCCGCGTTCCGGCAGGCATGGCGATCGCCTGGGTGCTACGCAGCTGCTGCAACTGTTGCAGTGTGCTGCCCAGGGTGGGAACCGAAAGTGAAAGCGGCATGGCGGCAATGCCGTCGAGTTCGGCGCGATGGGCATCGAGTGATGGCGAGGGTGGCCACAACCGCAGCAGCCAGTCCTGTGCGCGGGCCAATGCGGCCCTGAAGCCGGCCTCGTCGCGACGCTCGGCGGCGGCACGGGCCAAGGTCAATTCGAGCTGCAGGCCGGCACTCGCGTCGGCGCGGTCGGAGGGCAGTTCGGCGATCACCCGGTCGCGCGGCTGGATGTCGAACACGTTGGAGAACGCCCGCTTCCACCATGGGGCGCCGGCCGCCTGCGGTGCAGGGGTCGATGCCGGGGGAGCGTCCTGCAGCTTCCGATTGAAGGCATCGATCCGGGACAGCGCGGCTACCCGCGGGTCGGCTTCGATCGCATCGAGTGCGGCCCGCTCCTGGATCAGCGCCTGGCGCAGGTTGACGTAGGCCGGGTCCTGGATCGCCGCCAGCACCGCGTCGGCGAGCGCGTAACCACGTTGTGCACCGGTCAGGTCGCCAGCGAGCTCCAATCGCAGCTGGCCGAACACCAGCAGCATTTCGACCTCTTCCAGGCGCAGCGAGCGGGTGCTGTCGCGCCCGGGGTCGGCGAGCCGGGTCACGCTTTCCTCCAGCAGGGCCGCACGCTGGCCGATGCCAAGCAGTTCATCGCGCAGCACGCGGTTGGTGGCGTCGGCTTGTTGCAGACGCTGGCCATGCGCGCGCTGGTCGCTGCGCAACGAGTCGATGCGCTCGTTGAGTGCTTCGATGCGGTGGTCGGCCTGGGCGACAGCAGCGCGTTCGCGCGCTTCATGGCCCTGCCACCATTGCCAGCCATGCCAGCCGCCGACGGCCAGCGCCGCGAATACGATCAGCAACAACCAGGGCCAGCGTGCGGCACGGCGTCGTGGCGGCCTGGGTGGGGCCTGGGCGGTGGAGGGCGTGTTGGAGTCGGACACGGCAGCAGACGGTAACCGGGGATGGCGCCATGCTACCGGAACGCCCGTGGGGGCTGGTCGATCGTCGTGTATCGGCCGATCAGTCGCGATCGAACCCGGCCGCCGCCGCCAGTTGCGAGGGCCGTGGTCCGGCCGCGATCACGACGTCATCGAAGCCGGCTTCGCGCGCGATCGTCGCCAGCCGTTCGCTGGCCGCCAGCACGCGTGCGCCGCGGAGTTTCATCGCCGCATCGGCGGGCAGCCGGGCAAGGACGCGGGAGAGCGCTTCGCCGCTGCTCAGCGCCACTGCCAGCGGAGCATCGGCCGTGCGCAGCCGGGCGATGGCATGGACGGGAAGCGGTACCGGTTCGCGTGCGTAGACATCGGCCCGCAACACCCGGGCCCCACGCGCCTGCAGTGCGGGCAGCAGCATGCCGCGGCCGCCCGGGGCGGTAACCAAGCCAATCGTGGTGCCGGCGATCCGTTGCAGGGCGGGCAGGGCCAGCAGGCCTTCGCTGTCCATGCGCGCCGGATGGGCGACGTCCGCCGCACCGGCCCGCCGCAGCGCGGCGGCCGTGCCGGCGCCAACCGCGATCCAGCGGACGTCCGCGACCTCGCGCAGCGGCCGCAGCGCATCGGCCGCGTGTACCGCGGCCGGGCTGGTGAACACGGCCAGACCGCTGGCGAGCGCCATGTCGAGTGCCTGCCGGCTGGCGTCGTCGTCACGGAACACCAGCCTGCAACTCGACAACGCGACCAGGGCGCCGCCCCGGCGCGCCGCCGCACGCCGCAGTGCCTCGTGTCCTCCCTGAGGGCGCAACGAGACCAGGTACCAGCGGGGCGGGGCAGCGGACACGGGCATGGCGTCAAGCTTGTCACAACAGGTCGGTCATGCACGATGGCTGTGGCGCATGGATTCTCGCCAGGACGTGTCATCAACTGCCCGCAAGATGGTGCCTGTGCCGGCATCGCGGCGACCGTACGCCGCCGCAGCGTCGTCGCGGCAGCAGGTTGCCTGTACCCTGCGCCGGCCTTCCCCTTTCTGTCTCCTACTTTCCATGTCGTCAGTCCCCAAGCTCACTCCCCACGCGGAGGCACTCGATCGCCTCAAGCACCACTACGATTCGATGCCGCCGGTCGCGGTGATGGATCTTTCCGTCGCCGGGTACGACGGCCATTGCCTGCATCTCCACGCGCCGCTGGCTCGCCACGTCAACGACAAGGGCTGCGCGTTCGGCGGCAGCCTGGCTTCGATGATGACCCTGGCCGGCTGGGGGCTGGTGTCGCTGCATGTGGAGGCGGCAGGCATGGAGGCCGACGTGTATGTCGCCGACAGTCAGATCGGTTATCTCGCCCCGTTGTTCGCCGACCTCGATGTCGAGGCCGAGGCCGCGCACGAGGCCGACTGGGCCGCTTTCATCTCGACGCTGCGCGCGCGCGGACGGGCCCGGATCGGCGTGGTCGCGCACGCCCGCCTGCCCGGGGCGGCAGCGCGACCGAGTTCGCCGGCCGCTATGTCGCGATCCTGCGGCGCTGAGGGCCCGTTGCCTGCTAGCATGCGCCGGTGCCTGACACCCTGGGGAATCCGATGCACATTCCGAGCAGATCGAGCTGCGTCCCGAACCGCGTTGCCCGCTTGGCCTGCCTTGCGGCGCTCGTCGTCGCCCTCGCCGCCTGTGCCAGCGCCGGCCCGAAGGCAGATGCGCTCAACCAGAGTCAATACGCCTGGTCCGGGGCGGTCCGCTGGGGTGATTTCGAAGGTGCGTGGGGCCTGCTGGACCCTGAGTACCGCGAACAGCATCCGATCACCGAACTGGAGATGGAGCGCTACAACCAGATCCAGGTCTCCTATTACCGGGACAACGGTGGCGTGCGCGACCTCGATGCCGGTACCGCTGCCCGCGACGTCGAAATGGGCGTGATCAACCGCCATACCCAGGCCGAGCGAACGGCGCGCTACAAGGAAACCTGGCGCTGGGACGAAGCCGCCAAGCGCTGGTGGCTGACCAGTGGCATGCCGGATTTCTGGAAGGGGCAGTAACACCCTGTTCGCGAACTCTCCGCAGCCCGCGCCGGGACCGGCAGTTCGCATGGCGGCGCCACTTTTTGCGCCATCGGCGGCCCTGGGCGACAATCCCGGCCCCGCGGTCCTCGCATCGAGGCCCGTCCCTCCCTCTACTTCCGGTGGCTGTGATCCGTGAGTGCTGAAGAATTGCTGGCCTTCCTGGGCCGCCATCCCTACCTGTCGCTGGCCCTGGTCGGCCTGACGATGGCCCTGCTCTACACCGAGATCGGGCGCCTGATGCGAGGTTACAAGGCGCTGCGTCCGGCCGAGCTGACCGGCCTGATCAACCGCGAGGACGCGCTGGTCGTCGACCTGTCGCCCAGCAACGATTTCGACAAGGGCCATATCGCCGGCAGCAAATCGGTCGCGCCCAGCCAGTTCGATCCGGAAAGCAAGCTGCTCGCCAACGTCAAGAACCTGCCGGTGGTGATGGTCTGCCGCAACGGCATGGCCTCGGCAGGCGCCGCCAAGCGCCTGAAAAAGGCCGGTTTCGAACAGGTCTACTGGCTCGATGGTGGCATCGCCGCCTGGCAGCAGGCCGACCTGCCGCTGGTAAAGGGGCGGGGCTGAACCCGGGTTAGTGAGGTCCTGCCGGCGTCACGCGTGCCCTGTCAGCTGTCCGGCAGGGGTTGCGAACGCTGCATTCGCCCCAACGTGGGCAGTCAGGGGGAATCGTCGGGGCTGTCGCGCTCGCATGCGATACTCCGCCCCCGGCGATCCGAATCCTTGATCCAACACCCAATATCTGGAGTTAGAGATGTCCGAAGAACAGAACAACGGCGCCGCCGCACCTGCCGAAGGCGCGCAGCCGGCCGCTCCGACCTTCTCGGTCGAGAAAATCTACGCCAAGGACGTCTCGTTCGAAGCGCCGGGGGCGCCGGCGGTGTTCAATGAACAGGCCCAGCCGCAGCTGCAGATGAACATGAACCAGAGCGTGCAGCGCCTCGGCGACAACGCCTATGAGGTCGTGCTCGGCCTGACTCTGACCTGCGCGGTCGGCGAGAAGTCGATCTATCTGGCCGAGGTCAAGCAGGCCGGCGTGTTCGGCCTGGCCGGCTTCGACGGCCCGACCCTCGACGGCCTGCTCGGCAGCCATTGCCCGAGCGTGCTGTACCCGTATGCCCGCCAGCTGATCAGCGACCTGATCCAGGCCGGTGGCTTCCCGCCGTTCTACCTGCAGCCGGTCAACTTCGACGCCCTGTACGCCGAAGGTCTGCGCCAGCGCCAGGCCCAGGCGGCACAGCAGCAGAACGGCGACGGTCTGGCCGACGCCGAACCCGCTGGCAACGCCTGATCCGTCCGGACGGCATGACAGCAGTTGACGACCCGGGGGCCGGCAAGGCCCCCATCGCGGTGCTCGGTGCGGGCTCCTGGGGCACCGCACTGGCCTCACTGGCCGCCCGGCACGGTCACCCGACCGTGCTGTGGGGGCGCGATGCCGGCATCGTCGAGGCGATCAACGACCGTCACGAGAACAGTCGCTACCTGCCCGGCCACCCGCTGCCGGACAACCTGCGCGCGACCACCGACATGGCCGAGGCCGTTCACGGTGTCGGCATGATCCTGGTCGTCGTGCCCTCGCATGCCTTCACCGAGGTCGTGCGCGCGCTGCAGCCGTTGCGGCCGGACGGTGTCGGCGTGTCCTGGGCAACCAAGGGTTTCGAACCGGGCAGTGGCCGCTTCCTGCACGAGGTGGCTGGCGAGGTGTTCGGCCCCGGCGTGCCACTGGCGGTAGTGACCGGCCCGTCCTTCGCCAAGGAAGTGGTTGCGGGTCTGCCGACTGCGCTCACCGTGCACTCGGATGACGCCGATTTCGCCCAGCAGGTCGCCGAAACACTGCACGGTCCCGCGTTCCGCGCCTACACCGGCGATGACATGGTCGGTGCCGAGCTCGGCGGTGCGATGAAGAACGTGCTCGCGGTCGCCACCGGCGTTGCCGACGGCATGCAACTGGGCCTCAACGCCCGCGCCGGTTTGATCACCCGCGGCCTCAACGAGATGCTGCGGCTCAACCAGGCCATCGGCGGCAAGGCCGAAACCCTGATGGGGCTGGCCGGTCTCGGCGATCTGGTGCTGACCTGCACCGGCGACCTGTCGCGCAACCGCCGTCTTGGCCTCGCGCTCGGCCGTGGCCAGAGCATCGAGGATGCAGTGCGCGAGATCGGTCAGGTGGTCGAATCGGTACAGACCGCCGACGAGGTGATGCGCCAGGCCGAGCGCCATGGGATCGAATTGCCGATTTCCAGCGCGGTGCAGTCCGTGCTGCACGGCGAGATCACCCCGAGGACGGTCTCCGCCAGCTGCTCGCGCGCGAGCAGAAGCCGGAATATCCGGTCGGCCTGTTCGGCTGAACCGCGCAAATCTGAAAGCAGCAAATCCGAAAGCGAAACGGGTGCCCGTGCGGCACCCGTTTCGCTTTTGACACCAAAGTAGCCCGGGTAAGACCGAAGGCCGCACCCGGGAACCGCCGGGACTCACCCCAACTCCGTCAGCCAATCCCGCGGCCGCAGGTAGTCGGCCAGCCGTGCCTCGTCGCTGCCGGCTTCGGGCTGGTAGCCGTATTCCCAGCGCACCAGCGGTGGCAGGCTCATCAGGATCGATTCGGTGCGCCCGCCCGACTGCAGCCCGAACAGGGTGCCGCGGTCGAACACGAGGTTGAACTCGACGTAACGGCCGCGGCGATACAGCTGGAACTGCCGCTCGCGCTCGCCATGCGGTGTGTCGCGGCGATGCTCGACGATCGGCAGGTAGGCATCGAGGAAGCCATTCCCGACCGCGCGCAGGTAGTCGAACTCGCGCTCGAAGTCGCCATGCAGGTCGTCGAAGAACAGCCCGCCGACGCCGCGGGTCTCGTCGCGGTGCTTGAGGAAGAAGTACTCGTCGCACCACTTCCTGTGGGCGTCGTAGCGCGACTGCCCGCCGAACGGTTCGCACAGCGCGCGCGCAGTGCGGTGCCAGTGCAGCACGTCCTGGTCGAAAGGATAGAACGGAGTCAGGTCGAAGCCGCCACCGAACCACCAGGCCACCGTCTCACCGTCGCGTACCGCATGGAAATGGCGCACGTTGGCATGGGTGGTCGGGACGTAGGGGTTGCGCGGATGGAACACCAGCGACACCCCGACCGCCCGCCACGACGCTCCGGCCAGCTCCGGTCGCGCCGCGGTCGCCGACGGCGGCAACCGCGTGCCCGACACATCCGAGAATCCGATTCCCGCCTGCTCGAACACCGCGCCATCGCGCAGGATCCGGGTCCGCCCGCCACCGCCCAGCCCGGCCGGACTGTCCCCGGATGGCGTCCGCTCCCACGCGTCCTCAATGAACCGGCCCTCCCCGTCGGCCGCCTCGATCGACTGGCAGATACGGTCCTGCAGACCGGAAAGATAAGCGCGTACACGCGAGAAATTGTCCATCCGCGCATTCTACGTGCGACCAGAGAGCAGAGCTGGGCAGATCGCCTTGTTGGCAGCGACTGTTGGCAGGTCGTCGCCTGGCTCGTCCTCGGCCCGAAACCGATATCGCGGACCTGCACGAACCTGGTTCGGCGAACGAGGCGGCCAGGTCTGGTGAAGCGGGCACTGGCACAATGTCCGGATGAATGCTCCTACTCTCCAGCGCCGTGCCCTGGTCACCGGCGGCAGCGGCGATATCGGCGCCGCGATCAGCCGCCGGCTCGCTGCCGACGGTTGCCATGTGATCGTCCACGCCAACCGCAATCGGGAGGCCGCCGAGGCGGTCGTGGCCGATATCGTCGCCAGCGGTGGCAGTGCCGGGACCGTCGCCTTCGATGTTGCCGATGGCGAGGCCGGACGTGCTGCGATCGAGAGCCTGCTTGCCGCCGGCCCGATCCAGGTCGTGGTCAACAATGCCGGCATCCACGATGACGCACCGTTGGCCGGCATGTCCGATGCACAGTGGAAGCGGGTGATCGACGTGTCGCTGCACGGCTTCTTCCACGTCACCCAGCCGTTGCTGCTGCCGATGGCCCGCACCCGCTGGGGTCGGATCGTCAGTGTGTCCTCGGTGGCGGCGGTGCTCGGCAACCGCGGTCAGTGCAATTACGCCGCAGCCAAGGCGGCCCTGCATGGCGCGACCCGCTCACTGGCACGGGAGATGGCCAGCCGCGGCATCACCGCCAATGTCGTGGCGCCCGGCGTGATCGAGGGGCGGATGGCGGAGGCGGCGTTTCCGCCCGAGCAGCTCAAACAGATCGTGCCTGCGGGGCGCGCCGGTCGGCCGGAAGAGGTCGCGGCGCTGGTCGGCTTCCTGTGCTCGGATGCGGCCGGCTACATCAACGGCCAGGTCATCGGTGTAAACGGCGGCATGGGGTGAGAGCGGGCGTTTGCGAACCATTGGTTCGCGCCCGCGCGAACGCCCGAGCGCTATGCGCGAGGGCCGGGGGGAGGGCGTTTGCGAACCATTGGTTCGCGCCCGCACGAACGCCGGAGCGCCATGCGCGAGGGCCGGGGGAGGTGTCGATGAAACGCCCTGCTCGGTTACAGTGATGCGTCCGCCCGGGGAGGGGCGGACACGCTCGTGCAAAGCATCCGTCGCTCATAGCAAGGGGAAGTAAATGTCCAAGACCATTGGCCTGACGGCCGCCTTCGTGTTGTCCCTGTCCTTTTTTGCTCCTGTCGCCTCGGCCAACGGCCTGAAGCTGCAGACGCCGGTGGCGTTTGCCGAGGACAACGATATCTCCAACGCCATCAAGACCGAATGCGAGATCGGCCGCCAACTGGCCGAATTCGTGAAGGAATACGCGCCGGAGCCGGTCGAGTTGGTTGCCGAGGCACCCGACACCGGCAGCGGCCGCGTGCTGCGGCTGGAGATTGTCGACGCGATGAGCATGGGCAATGCCTTCCTCGGCCACCAGAAGTACACCAAGGTCCACGGCGCGCTGTTCGTCGATGGCGAAAAGGTGGCCGGCTTCAAGGCCCGGCGCAACTCGATGGGCGGCGCGTTCGCCGGCTTCAAGGGCTCGTGCTCGGTCCTGGGCCGTACCGTGAAGGCGATCGGTCGCGATATCGGTGGTTGGCTCGCCGATCCGGTCGACGGCAGCCACCTCGGCGATTGATCCGTCTGGCTCCGCTGCCGTTGCTGGCACCCGGTGCTGCAGCGGGCCTTCACTTTCGTCGGCGTAGGATCGGAGCGTAGACAGCGGCATCGCCCAGGAGGTTTCCATGATTCGTATCCGACATGTCTTCCCGCTCCGTCGGGCCGTCATCGCGGCAACCGTGTTGCTGCTCTCGGCCTGCTCCACCTCCAGCATGCTGGTCGGGCAGGCGCGGCCGCCGATCGACGTGTCGCAGGTGCGCATCTACCATGCGCCGCCAGCGGTGCCCTACGAGCAGATCGCGGTGATCGAGACCGCCAGCGGCCCGGTCACCTACGGCGAGCAGAACAAGCTCAACGCGGTGCTCGACAAGCTGCGCCGGGAGGCGGCCAAGTTCGGCGCCAACGGCGTGCTGTTGCAGGGCACGGCCAATGGCTATGGCGGTACCAGCGTCGGGGTCGGTACCGGGGTGGGCCGCTTTGGTGGCCGCAGCTATACCAGCGGTGGGGTCGGGGTCAGCGTCTCGCCGCGGCCCAAGTACGCGACCGGTATTGCGATTCACGTGCCCAATCCGCCACCGCCGATGGAGCCTGACGCGGAGCAGTGACGGCGGTTTCCCGCCCGTTACTTCACCTGCCGCTTTTCCAGCTTGCGGGCCAGCGTGCGCCGGTGCATGCCGAGCCGGCGCGCGGTCTCGGAAATGTTGAAGCCGGTTTCCGCCAGCACCTCGTGGATGCGCTCCCATTCCAGCGTCTTGAGCGAGGTCTGGCGGTGGGCCGGTTCGATCGCGGTGCTGGCTTCGGTGCGCCCGAATGCGGCCTCGATGTCATCGGTGTTCGATGGCTTGACCAGATAGTGGCAGGCACCGAGCTTGATCGCTTCCACCGCGGTGGCGATGCTGGCGTAGCCGGTCAGCACCACGATCCGCATTGCGGGGTCGTGCCGGTGCAATGCCTTCACACAGGCCAGCCCGGAGTCGCCAGCAGCCAACTTGAGGTCGACCACGGCATGGCCGGGCGCGTGCTCCGCGGCCACGGCCACCGCCTCCTCAACGTTTTCCGCGCCGCGGACCACATAGCCGCGGCGCTCGAACGAGCGCGCCAGGGTACGGGCGAAGGCGGCGTCGTCCTCGACGATGAGCAGTCGTCGCGGTTCATTGTTCATCGTCCACCTCCTCCAGTGTCAGCGAAGCCAGCGGCAGGATCACCGTCACTTCCGCGCCGCCGGCCTCCCGGTTGCGGGCGGCGACGTTGCCGCCGAACGCGCGCGCGACGTTGACCGACAGGAACAGGCCCAGGCCACCACCCGGACGGCCCTTGCTCGACTGGTAGGGGCGGCCGAACTCGGCCAGCATCGCCGGCGCGAAACCGGGGCCGCGGTCGCACACGCGCAGTACCAGAGCATCATCCTCCCGGGTGGCTTCCAGCGCCACCCAGTCCGGCGAGGCTTCCAGCGCGTTGTCGAGCACGTTGCCGATCATCTGCTTCAGTCCGGTGTCCGAGATGATCGCGATGTCGCTGCCGATGTCCTTGGTGTATTCGAAGCCACGCACCGGGCGCGTCGCCCGCCACTCGGTGACCAGGCCGTCGAGGAAGGTCGCCAGTGTGGTCGGTTCGGGCGATTCGCCGCGCGCCTTGCCGGCCGACAGCAGGATGCCGGTGACGATCGACTTGCAGCGGTCGACCTGGATCTGCATCTCGCCGAGTTCGTCGCGCAGGTCGGTGCGCTCGGTGAACGGCGGCATCCGTCGCCAGTCGCCGAGAATCACCGACAGCGTCGCAAGCGGCGTGCCCAGCTCGTGTGCGGCGCCGGAGGCGAGCAGGCCCATGCGCACGATGTGCTCCTCCTCGGCCGCACGCTGGCGCAGCGTCGCCAGATGCGCGTCGCGTGCACGCAATGAGGCGTTGATGCGGGTGATGAACACCACCAGCAGCACCGCGTTCAGGGCGAAACAGATCAGCAGGCCCCACACGTAGGGGGAGTGCAGGCCGCCGGCAAGGTCGACCGGGATCGTCACCGGCCCCGGCCACAGTGCCAGCGCGAGCACGCAGGCGGTGGTGATCGCAACCACTGTCCAGCTCGCCCAGGGGCGCAGCAGTACCGCGGCCAGGCCGACCTGCAGCAGATACAGGAATACGAACGGATTTGAGATCCCGCCGGCCAGGTACAGCAGCGCGGTCAGGGTCAGGATGTCGACCAGCAGGGCACGGAACAGGGCGCCGCTGCGGACATCCGCGCGCGGGCGCCAGCGCAGCATGCTGACCAGATTGAATGCGGCCAGTGCCGCCACCACTGCGAACATCGATGGCAGCGGCAGGGCGATGTCGAGGACGTGCTGGGCGAACAGGATGGTGACGATCTGGCCGACCACCGCGATCCAGCGCAACTGGACCAGCGGATGCTGGGCGCGCAACTGGGGAGGGGCGGATCGCTGGCGCTCCGGCATCGCAGGTCCTCGTGGTGGCTTCTTCATCTCCGGCCGCGCCGGGCATCGCGCAGCAGGTACACGAAGGCCGCGGCCGACATCAGCGCCAGCGCGAACCAGGTCAGCGCATAGACCAGATGGTGGTTGCGAAAGCGCACCACGGTCAAGCCACCGACCGGAGCGCCGACATCGGCATCAGGATTGCGTCCGGCATCGACGAAGTACGGCGCGACCTCCCGCAGCCCGCGCGCGGTGGCGATGGCCTGCACGTCACGCGAGTACCAGCGGTCGTTGGCGGGATCGTTGTCGCGCAGGAACGCACCGCCCGGCTCGCTGATCCGCAGCAGTCCGGTCATACGGGTGTCGGCAGGCGGCGCGGTCTCCCCCACCCGGTCAGGCGGCACGAAGCCGCGGTTGATCAGCACGATGCCGCCGTCGGCAGTTTCAAACGGCGCCAGCAGCCAGAAGCCCGCGCCGAGTTCCGTCACCGCCTGCACCTTCGCGTCGAGTCCCGGCAGGAAACGACCTTCGAGCACGACGTGCAGGTACTCGTGGCTGGCGGCATCGACATGCGCCCACTCGGCCGGTCCGGGCGCCGCCACCGGCGGCGCGTGCACGCGGGACTCGACCCGCTCGATCAGGTCCAGCTTCCAGGCCAGCCGCTTGACCTGCCAGACGCCGAGCGCGGTGAAGCCGGCGAAGGCGATCGCGAGCGCCACGGCGAAGGCAACAGAAAGAGGGCTGATGTTGTGGTGGGTTGGAATCGACATGAGTTGTGTCACCGCCGGCTTCGCCGGGCCCTCACCCCAACCCCTCTCCCGTAAACGGGAGAGGGGCTCTCAAGCCCTCCCCGTCAAGGGGAGGGTTGGGTGGGGATGGGTTTCCCGCAAGCGCCGACCACCTATCCAGAAGCGGGTGGCCATGCCGTTGCGGGACCTTCCGAAACATGGATGTTTCGGAAGAGCCTACATGGACGTATTAACGGCGTGTCCCGCAACGGCATGGCCACCCGCTTCGCCCTCAGACTTTCCGCAATATTGAGAAGAACCAAGCTAACATCCAAGGGTTCCCGCCCCATGGGGACGGCGGGAAGCAGGTCAAGGCTGCACCCGCATCTCATGCGGCGCCATCGGCATCATGTTGGTGTTGAGATGGTGCATGACCCACAGCGAGCCGGCCAGCATGATCACCACCAGGACCGCGGTGAAGATCAGCGCCAGCATGTTCCATCCGCCCTGCGACTTCGCGTCCAGGTGCAGGAAATAGATCATGTGCACGACCATCTGCACCGCCGCGAAAGCGAGCACCACGAAGCCGGTCAGGTTGGACGAGGAAACCACCTGGCCCATCACCAGCCAGAACGGGATCGCGGTCAGCACCACCGACAGCAGGAAACCGGTCATGTAGCCCTTGACGCTGAAATGCAGGCCGCCGTCCTCGTCGTGGTGGTCGGCGACGTGGGCGTCATGGTGCGCGTCGCTCATGGCAGCACTCCCATCAGGTAGACGAAGGTGAAGACGCCGATCCAGACGACGTCGAGGAAATGCCAGAACATCGACAGGCACAGCAGGCGGCGCCGATTGGCCGTGGTCAGCCCCAGCTTGCCGACCTGCAGCATCAGCACCACCAGCCATACAACGCCAAAGGTGACGTGCAGGCCGTGGGTGCCGACCAGGGCGAAGAACGAGGACAGGAACGCACTGCGCTGCGGGCCGGCACCCTCGTGGATCAGGTGGGCGAACTCGTACAGCTCGACGCCGAGGAAGCCCAACCCGAGCAGGCCGGTCACCGCCAGCCAGGCCAGCACGGCCTTTTTCTTTTTCGCCTGCATCGCCACCATCGAGAAGCCGTAGGTGATCGACGACAGCAACAACAGGCCGGTGTTGATCGCGACCAGGTTGAGATCGAACAGGTCGGCGCCCGACGGCCCGGCCGCGTAGCTGCGCCCGAGCACGCCGTAGATGGCGAACAGCACTGCGAAGATCAGGCAGTCGCTCATCAGGTACAGCCAGAAGCCGAGCAGGGTACCGTTCTCCGGGTGGTGCCGGCCTGCTGTATCGAGAAAGACCGGGCGCCCCTGCGCGTCGGTCATTGCAATGGCATGCGTATCAGACATGGAGGTTCGCCAGTTGCGCGGTGCGCGCATCCTCGGCTGCGGTGATTTCCTCGGCCGGGATGTGATAGTCGCGCTTGTAGTTGAAGGTGTGGACGATCGCGACGATAAGCGTCGCGGCGAAGCTGGCGATCACCAGCCACCAGATGTGCCAGATCAGGGCGAAGCCGAGCAGGGTGCTCAGGCCGGCCAGGACCACGCCGGCGGCGGTGTTCCTCGGCATGTGCACCGGGATGAAGCCGGTGGTCGGCCGCTGGAAGCCGCGCTGCTTCATGTCGTGCCAGGCGTCGTTGTCGTGCACCACCGGAGTGAAGGCGAAGTTGTAGGCCGGCGGCGGCGACGAGGTCGACCACTCCAGGGTGCGGCCTTCCCACGGATCGCCGCTTTCGTCGCGCAGTTGCTTGCGGCGCAGGATGCTGACCGCGAACTGCACCAGCATGCAGACGATGCCGATCGCGATCAGGAACGCGCCGGCCGCGGCGATCAGGAACCAGACCTGCAGCGACGGATCGTCGAAATGGCTCACCCGTCGGGTCACGCCCATCAGGCCGAGTACGTACAGCGGCGCGAACGCGAGCACGAAGCCGACCAGCCAGAACCAGAACGACAGCTTGCCCCAGAACGGATCGAGTCTGAAGCCGAAGGCCTTCGGCCACCAGAAGTTGATCCCGGCGAACATGCCGAACAGCACGCCGCCGATGATCACGTTGTGGAAGTGGGCGATCAGGAACAGGCTGTTGTGCAGCACGAAGTCGGCCGCCGGAATCGCCAGCATCACGCCGGTCATGCCGCCGATCACGAAGGTCACCATGAAGCCGACCGTCCACAGCATCGGCAGCTCGAAGCGGATCCGGCCGCGGTACATGGTGAACAGCCAGTTGAACACCTTGGCCCCGGTCGGGATCGAGATGATCATCGTCGCAATGCCGAAGAACGAGTTCACGCTCGCGCCCGAACCCATGGTGAAAAAGTGGTGCAGCCACACCAGGTACGACAGGATCGTGATCACCACCGTCGCGTAGACCATCGACGCGTAACCGAACAGGCGCTTGCCGCAGAACGTGGACACGACCTCGGAGAAGATGCCGAACGCGGGCAGGATCAGGATGTAGACCTCCGGATGGCCCCAGATCCAGATCAGGTTCACGTACATCATGGCGTTGCCGCCAAGATCGCTGGTGAAGAAGTTGGTGCCGATGTAGCGGTCCAGGGTCAGCAGCGCCAGGGTCGCGGTCAGCACCGGGAACGAAGCGACGATCAGCACGTTCGAGCACAGCGCGGTCCAGGTGAACACCGGCATCCGCATCAGGGTCATGCCCGGTGCGCGCATCTTGACGATGGTGGCGATCAGGTTGATGCCCGACAGCGTGGTGCCCACGCCGGCCACCTGTAGCCCCCATATGTAGTAATCGACCCCGACCCCGGGACTGAAGTCGATGCCCGACAGCGGCGGATAGGCCAGCCAGCCGGTCATCGCGAACTCGCCGACGAACAGCGACAGCATCACCAGCGCCGCGCCGCCGGCGGTCATCCAGAAACTGAAGTTGTTGAGGAACGGGAAGGCGACATCGCGCGCGCCAATCTGCAGCGGCACCACGTAGTTCATGAAGCCGGTGACGAACGGCATCGCCACGAAGAAAATCATGATCACGCCGTGGGCGGTGAAGATCTGGTCGTAGTGGTGCGGTGGCAGATAACCGACCGAATCGCCGAAGGCCATCGCCTGCTGCAGCCGCATCATGATCGCGTCGGCGAAGCCGCGCAGGAACATCACCAGCCCCAGCACGCAGTACATGATGCCGATCTTCTTGTGATCGATGCTGGTGAACCACTCGTGCCACAGGTAGCCCCACAGCCGGTAGCGGGTGAGCAGCGCCAGCACCGCGATGCCGACCACGGCGACACCGGCGAAGGTGCCGAGGAGGATCGGGTCGTGGTACGGGATCGCCTCCAGGGAGAGGCGGCCGAAGAACGGGTGGGTCGGACTTGCGGGGTTGGACATCTGTGTTCTCACGGTGCGCGCGGGCAGCGCGCGGTGTGGGGTTCGTAAAGTCCTGTCATTCCGGACGCAGTGAGGGATCCGTTTTCAACGCAGATCCGTCGCTGCGCCCGGGATGACAGTCCAACTGAAGCGAGTTCCCGCTTCAGGACGTGGGAGAAGGATCACGGCGCGGTCCGCGCCAGCGGTGCGAGCGGCGGGATCAGGTCATCGGCGCGGCATACTGCCGCCGCGACCACCGGGCCGCCGCGCAGGTCGCCGCGCAGGCGCGGGATCAGCGCATCGATCGCGTCCCGGCCGAGGCCGCCGCCGGCGTCGATCGCCATCATCTCGTCCATGCAGATATGGTTGGCGTCGACGCAGCGGTTGAGAATGGCGTGGTACAGGCCCGGGGCGACGCCGGCGTAATGGCGCACCGGTTCGCGCTCGCTGGGTTTCTCCAGTTCCAGGAAGCCGTCGCGATCCAGGGCCTGCCCGCTCGCGCGGGCCTGCGCGACCCACTGCTCGAAGTCATCCTCGCTCATTCCGCGGAAGCGGAAGCGCATGCCGTTGAAGCCCTCGCCGCTGTAGTTGGCGGAGAAGCCGACGTATTCGCCTGGCTCGTTCATCACCGCGTGCAGCTTGGTTTCCATCCCGGGCATGGCGTAGATCATCCCGGCCATGGCGGGGATGTAGAACGAGTTCATCACCGTGGTGCCGGTGATCAGGAAGCGGACCGGACGGTCGACCGGCGCGGCGATCTCGTTGACGGTGGCGATGTTCTGTTCGGGGTAGAGGAACAGCCACTTCCAGTCCAGCGCCACCACCTGGATTTCCAGCGGCTCCACGCCCTCCGGCACCGGCTGGCCTTCGGCGATGCGCTCCAGCGGGCGGTATGGGTCGAGGGTGTGGGTGCTGATCCAGGTGATCGCGCCCAGCGCGATGATGATCACCAGCGGTGCCGCCCAGATCAGCAGTTCGAGCTGGACGGAGTGGTCCCAGTCGGGCTTGTAGGTCGCCTTGGTGTTGGAGGCGCGGTAACGCCAGGCGAAGAACAACGTCAGCGCGATCACCGGGACGATGATCAGCAGCATCAGCACGGTGGAGACGACGATCAGATCGCCCTGCTGCCGGGCCACGTCGCCGGGTGCGTTGAGGAGGATGGTGTTGCACCCGGGCAGCGACAGTGCGGCCAGTGCGGCGAGCAGCGGGCGGCCAAGGGATCGGAGCGTGGGCATCGGCAATCGATTCGACGGTCGGGGAGGGGCCGAGGAACGGCAACGGGAAACTCTAACCGCCGATGCTGCGGCGCACGATTGGACGTTTTGTCCTATGGTGTCCGAGCGGCAGTGATGGGAACCTAGGAACCGTCGGCGCCCGTGCGGGGCCATCATCCCGCCTTCGCGGGGGTGGCGGAACACTCCGGCCGACGTGGCCCTGCCGCAAACATCGCCCCGTCCGACCATGCAGACATCGAGTTCCGTCCCCGCCTCCGACCCGAATGACCGGCATGCGACCGTCTCGGTGCATGGCGAGAACAAACATGCCGTCGCTCCCGGCGACATCGCCGTTGGCGTGGTCATCGGTCGTGCGTCGGAGTATTTCGACTTCTTCGTCTATGGCATCGCTTCGGCGCTGGTGTTCCCGCGGGTGTTCTTCCCGTTCCTGGAGCCGCTGCAAGCGACCTTGTGGTCGTTCGCGATCTTCGCCCTGGCCTTCATCGCGCGCCCACTGGGCACCGTACTGTTCATGTGGATCCAGCGGCGCTGGGACCGCAGCACCAAGCTGACTGCGGCGCTGTTCCTGCTCGGCACCGCCACCGCCGGCATCGCCTTCCTGCCCGGCTACGAGAGAATCGGTGCGCTGTCGATCGGTCTGCTGGCGCTGTTCCGGGTGTTGCAAGGGGTCGCCCTCGGCGGATCCTGGGACGGGCTGCCGTCACTGCTCGCGCTGAACGCGCCCGAGGAGCGCCGTGGCCACTACGCGATGCTGGGCCAGCTCGGTGCGCCCGCCGGTTTCATCATCGCCGCCGCCCTGTTCGCCTACCTGCTCGGCAACCTGAACACGGACGACTTCTTCGGCTGGGGCTGGCGGTATCCGTTCTTCGCTGCGTTCGCGCTCAACGTGGTGGCGCTGTTCGCGCGCCTGCGGCTGGTGGTCACGCACGAGTACGTGCACGAACTGGATCGCAACGACCTCGAGCCGGTCCCGGTGGGCGAGCTGCTGCGTGCCAAGGGGCCGAACGTGGCGATCGGCGGGTTCGCCGCGCTGGCCAGCTACGCGCTGTTCCATGTCGTCACGATCTTCCCGATCTCCTGGATCCTGCTGTTCACCGACGAGCCGGTCGGGCAGTTCCTGCTGCTGCAGGTGGCCGGCGCCTTCCTCGCTGCCGGTGGCGTGGTCGCGTCCGGCTGGATCGCCGACCGCTATGGCCGCATCCGGACCCTGAGCGGCTTCGCCGCCGCGATCGCGGTGTTCAGCGGCTTCGCACCGACCCTGCTCACCGGCGGTACGGTCGGAAAATACGCGTTCGTGCTGCTCGGCTTCATCCTGCTCGGGCTGTGCTACGGCCAGGCCGCGGGAGCGGTAACGGTCAATTTCGGTGCCCGCTATCGCTATACCGGTGCTGCGCTGACTGCCGACATGGCCTGGCTGATCGGCGCCGCGTTCGCGCCGCTGGTCGCGCTGTGGCTATGCGCGAAGTTCGGTCTCGCCTTCGTCGGCGCCTACCTGCTGTCCGGCGCGGTCTGCACGGTGCTCGCGCTGCTGGCGAACCGGAAGCTGAAACTGCTGCGGAACTGATTCCGGGGCGCCGCCTTTCGCGAGCGTGAAGCTCGAGCGCCGCCCGCAACTGGAAGGCAAGCCTGACCTAGGGCGCTAGGTTTCCTTCGGCACCCGCTGGATGTGCCCTTGAGCGGGGGCATCGCGGTTATCGTCCGGATCGTGGATGCGCGGCGGGTTCGCACGCGTGCGACGGTACTCTGCGACCACGTTGCCCTGGTTCCACACCTTCGCGACCACGTGCGAGGTGATCCGGTAGAGATCGCGAAGCGGGCGGAAATGGCTTTTTCGAAAGCGCGGGGCGTCGGTTTCGGCAGCGTCCAGACCGTAACGCGACTCCACCGGCACCGACACCACGCCCACGCCGAGCCGGCGTGCGGCCGAGATCAGGATCTGTGCCTCGAACACGAAGTCCTCGCCGGGCACGTCATCCAGCATGCACACGGCGGCCGGGTAGTAGCGCTGGCCGCTCTGGCTGTCGGCGATGCGGAAGCCACAACCCCAGCCGATGCCCCAGTCGCCGAACTCGTTGGCGAGGCGACGGTACAGCGGTTGGCACGCCCGTTTCTGCAGACGCGCACCGATTACGATGTCGCCTGGATTATGGCGTGCCGCGTCGAGCAGGCGCGGGATGTCGGCCGCGGCATGCTGGCCGTCGCCGTCCATGCTCAGTACGCCGTCGAAGCCGCGCCGCATCGCCTCGGCGAAGCCGTCGCGCAGGCTGGCCCCTTGCCCTGACGGCGGGCGTGGCGCAGCACGATGACCGGCAGGTCGGCGATGCGTTCGACGGTGTCGTCGTCCGAACCGTCGTCGACCACGATCACGTTCGGGCACTCGGACAGCGCCCTCTCGACCACCTCGCGGATGCGCAACGCCTCGTTGAGCGCCGGAATCACAACGGCGATGTTCAAGGCGGCGGCATGGTCGGGATCAGGCATCGACCGATTCCATCGCGGCCGCGCCCGGCAGCAGCGTGACCGACAGCACCCGGCCGGGGCCTGCTGCAAGCGCGACCGCGGCTGGCGCGCCGTGCGCGAGGGCCTCGAACAGCGGCAGCATCGGCGCCATCGCATTGCTGCCGGCGTGACGGGAGAGCGGGCCATCGGCGGGTGGCGGTACGCCATCGACCAGTTCGGCCTGCAGCACCGGGCCGGTTTCGGCACCGCTTTGCGACAGTAACAGCGCGCCAGCGAGCAGCCCTTTGCTGTGCCACTGTCTGCCGACCGGGCCATTGGCATTGCCATCGTAGGCGGCGAGCAGCACCGCCTCTTCGCCTGCGGCCAGCTGCAGCAGCGCTTCCAGCAGGCCCTGGGCAAAGCTTGCGTCCAACGCGCTGATCGCGGTGGCGGGCCGGTGGCTGCGGGTGCCAATGGTCCAGTAGCCGGAGGCGGCGTTGTGCACCGAGTTGTGGAAGCGGGTCGGCGACACGGTGCGAGGCTCGCGGGCCAGGGTTTCGCACATGTAGTCGGTGATGGCGTGGTCGCCGTGGGTGGAGGCGAACACCGACGGCAGCGTGGCCGGGTCGCGGCCGGCGGCGTGGCAGGCGGCGAGCGCGACGTCGAGCGCGATCGCCACCGTGTCCGGTGTGCGCCGACGTTCGTTCGGCGGCAGCAGCTGCGGTGAGGGTCGTCGCGGCGCGTCGGCCGCCAGCGAGCCGGTGCGAATGAAGTCGCGCGCGGCCTGCCAGGACGGCAGCCCCGGGGCCCAGAAACCGATGCCTTCGATCTGTGCGGCGAGCATGCTCATACCTTTCCGAACACCAGCGAGCAGTTGTTGCCGCCGAAGCCGAACGAGTTGTTCATCGCATGGCGCACCTCGCGCTCGGCGTTGTCGAAGCGGATCTGTGGCCCGCAGGCCGGGTCCGGCGCGGAGCTGTTGAGCGTGCCCGGCAACAGCCCGCGCTCGAGCGCGATCAGTGCGAACACCGATTCGACGATGCCGGCCGCGCCGAGAGTGTGGCCGGTCCAGCCCTTGGTCGAACTGGCGTGCAACGCGGACGGGAACAGCGCCGCCACTACCATTGCCTCGATGCTGTCGTTGGCAGGCGTGGCGGTGCCGTGCAGGTTGAGGTAGCCGAGCTGCGATGCGTCGATGCCGGCGCGGGCCAGCGCGTCCTCCATCGCCAGTCGCGCGCCGAGGCCCTCGGGATGCGGGGCGGACATGTGGTGGCCGTCGCTGGATTCGCCGTAGCCGCACAGTTTCAGCGTGGCGTCGCCGTCGTCGATGCTTGAACTACGCTCGAGCAGGGCGAAACCGCCGGCTTCGCCGAGCGACAGCCCGTTGCGGTGGGCGTCGAACGGGCGGCACGGGGAGGTCGAGACCAGTTGCAGCGCGTTGAAGCCGAACAGCACGCTGCCGCAGAGGGTGTCGACGCCGCCGACCAGGGCCGCATCGGCCAGGCCGGCGTCGATCAGGCGCGCTGCCTGGACGAACACCTTGGCGCTGGACGAGCAGGCGGTGGCGACGGTCACGCACGGCCCGCGCGCACCGGTCGCCTGTTGCACGAAGGCGCCGAGCGAGTGCGGGGTATGGATGCCGGGACGGGCGAGGTCGGGTGGGAAATGCAGGTTGCCGTCGGCGTCCGGCTGCAGCCGCGCATAGGCCTCCTCGGTGGCGCCGATGCTCGAGGTCGAGGTGCCAACGACCAGTGCGACGCGAGTGGCACCGTAGCGGTCGATCGCATCGGCAACTGCCGCGTCGATGCCGTCCTGCTGCAGCGCCAGCCAGGCGAGCCGGTTATTGCGGCATTCCCAATCGGCAAGTTCCGCCGGCAGCGGGCTGTCCTCGATACCGTCGACACGGCCAATCCAGCAGTCCAGCGGCGTCTCGCCGGGCGCGGTGGTCGGGAAATCGTTGCGGCGCAACCCGCCGCGGCGTGTCGCCAGCGCCTCGGCCTGGGCTTCACGGCCACGGCCCAGGGCGGTGGTGGCGGTATGGGCGCGGATCGCCAGCGGCGGGCGCTGTTTCAGGGTGGCGGGCATTCAGCAGGGTGCGCTGGAAACGGCAGAAGTACGCGGGGGCTCAGTATAGCCAGCGCAAGGGAGCGATCGAACACAGGCCGTACGGCAAGCCCGCTGCACCGGCGTGGCCGCGGCGCGTATGCTTCGTGCTGGCCGCGCGCCGCGTCGAGCGGTGCCATTCATCCCGGGAGGCATTCATGCGCATCATCCATCTGCTGTTTGTCGTCATTTCGCTGGCCGTGTTCGCGCCTGCGGCAGAAGCACGCAAGTCACCGCTGGTCGATCCGGATCCGGTCGCGATCCCGGCCGGCCTCGACAGTGGGCAGGTCGCCAAGGACATCAAGCGCGCGCTCGCCGGCCGTGGCTGGGCGGTGACCGACGAGCAGCCCGGGCGGATCGACTCGACCCTGCACCTGCGCGACCACGTGGCGCGGATCCGCATCACCTACGACGATACCCATGTCCGGTTCGCCTACATCGACAGCATCAACCTCGACCACAAGATCAAGAAAGGCGTGACCTACATCCACTCCAACTACCTGAGCTGGATCGGTTTCCTGGTTTCGGACCTGTCGACCAACATGCAGCTCAGCATCGAAGGTTAGTGCACCAGGGCCGCGCACCGTCATGCCGGATACGAGGCGGGCTCCGCCCCCCGCCACCCGTCTCGCCCATCGCCTGCGACTGTTCAGCGACCGCGATGTGCTCCATGGGTCGCTGGTGGCTGTGACCGCCTGCGTGGCCAGTCTTGGCCTGGTCTACCTGGCCTATCTGGTTCATGTGTGGCGGGTCGCGCGTGGGGCTGGCTGCGAGGCCGGGGAGGGTCGCCGGGTGCTGGTGTTCGGCAAGCACGCGCCGGGCGGTCGGCCGGATGCGGATTTCGAAGCCCGGCTCGACCGTGCTGCCGCACTGGGACAACAACGCCCCGGTACCGGCTTCATCCTGCTCGGCGGTGGTGCGGCCGGCGAACCCAGCGAAGCCGAACTGGCCCGCCGGGGCCTGCTTGCGCGGGGTCTGCCGGGCGAAGCACCGCTGTGGCTGGAGGATCAATCGCGCGACACGCTGCAGAACCTGCGCAACGCCCGCGACCTGCTTGCGCTGATCGGCACCGGCCCTGACCGGCACCGCGTCACCCTGCTCAGCAGCCGTTACCACCTTGCCCGCTGCCTGTGGTTCGCGCGTCGGCTCGGTTACGACGCCGAACCCTGCGCGGCCGAACCGGCATTGCGGATGACGCCCGCCAATCTGTGCCGCCTCGCCGGCGAGGCCGGCTACATCGCCCTGGTCGACCTCGGCACGCGCTGGGCGAAGCTGATCGGCAGCCGGCGGATGCTGGCGCGGACGGAGTAGGCGCGGCGGCCCCGTAACGGTTCGCGTGTAGCCCGGGTAAGGCGAAGCCGCACCCGGGGTCTGGCATGCCTGGCAATTCCCCGGGTGCGGCTTCGCCTTACCCGGGCTACGGCGCCTACGGCTTGCCAATGATTCCCGCGATCACGTCGCCGGCTTCAGGCAGCGGGCGAAGAAGGCCTCGGTGATCCGCAGCCGGTGCAGCAGGTCGGCGCCCTTGAGGCCATGCTTGGCGCCCGGATAGGTCATCAGCTCGAACGGCTGGCCGCGCTGCTGCAGCGCGCTCATCAGCGCGGTGGAGTTGGAGAACAGCACGTTGTCGTCGGCCATGCCGTGGATCAGCAGCAGCGGCGAGGTGAGCCCGTCGATGTGTTCGAGCACGCGCGCCTCGCGGTAGCCGTCCGGATTGGCGTCCGGCAGGTCCATGTAGCGCTCGGTGTAGTGGGTGTCGTACAGCGCCCAGTCGGTGACCGGCGCGCCGGCGATACCGCAGGCGTACTTGCCGGACGCCTTGGCCAGCAGCATCAGGGTCATGTAGCCGCCGTTCGACCAGCCATGCACGCCGATGCGTTCGCTGTCGACCCAGGGCTGCGACTGCAGCCACTCGATACCGCGAAGCTGGTCTTCGACCTCGACCGTGCCCTGGCGGGCGTAGAGTGCGCCGCCGAAGGCCTCGCCACGGCGCGGGGTACCGCGGTTGTCGAGCGAGAACACGATGTAGCCGTGCTGCGCCAGGTACTGATTGAGCCAGTGGTCGCCGCGACCGGGCCAGGCGCGGGTCACGGTCTGCGCGGCCGGGCCGCCGTAGACGTAGACCACGACCGGGTACTGCTTGCCGGGATCGAAGCCGGCTGGCCTGATCAGGCTGTAGTGCAGCGTCGTCGCGCCGTCGCCGGCGGTGAGGGTGCCGTACTCGGTCGGCCGGTGCGCGGCGCGGAACGGGGCGTAGGGATGATCGTCGGCGGCCAGGTCGTTGTCGACCAGTGCGGCGATGCGGCTGCCGTCATTGCGGTGCAGGGTCAGCTGCGGCGGCGTGTCCGGGGTCGACCAGTTGTCGACGTAGACGCTGGCGTTACCGGCGAAGGTCGCCACGTGCATGCCGGCCTCCTGCGACAGCCGCTCGACCGCGCCCCCGGCCAGCGGCACGCGGTACACGTGGCTTTCCAGCGGCGAGTCCTTGCCGGCGGCGAAATAGACCTGGCCGGCTTCCTCGTCCACCGCCAGCACGCGGTCGACCGGCCACTCGCCCGAGGTCAGCGCGGTGGCATTGCCGTCGGCGTCGATCAGGTACAGGTGTTCGAAGCCGCTGCGCTCGCTCGACCACAGCAGACGGCCGTCCTTGAGGAAGCGCAGGTTGTCGTGCAGCGGCACCCAGGTGTTCGAGGTTTCGGTCGCGAGCACGCGCTGGCGGCCGCTGTTGAGGTCGGTCTCGACCAGCTCCAGCAGCTTCTGGTCGCGCGACTGGCGCTGGAAGGTCAGGTGGCGGGAATCGCGCCAGTCGACGCGGGCAAGGTAGATGTCGCCGCTCTCGCCCGACGCATTGTCGCCGTGCAGGCCGTCGGCGGGTACGCCGTCGCCAAGCTTGATCCAGCGCGGCGCCACGCCGGCCTTCGGTGCCATCACCGCCAACTGCACGCGCACGTTGTCGTCGCCGGCGGCCGGGTAGCGCTGCTCGACCACCTCGGTGCGGTCGGGGTACACCTCGTAGCGCTTCTGCACCGGGACCGGCGACTCGTCGATGCGGATGAAGGCGATCGCCGAGTCGTCCGGCGCCCACCAGTAGCCGGTGTGGCGGCCCATTTCCTCGTCGGCGACGAACTCGGCCACGCCGTTGCCGATCACCTCACTGCCGTCGCGGGTCAACTGCGCGGGCTGGCCGGTACGCAGGTCGATCACCCACAGGTTGCGGTCGCGGATGAAACTGACATAGCCACCCTTGGGTGAGATCTTCGGGTCGGTGGCGAAGCCCTCGCCATCGGTCAGCCGGCGCACGGCGTCGGCGCCGGTCCCGTCCAGATCGTAGAGATACAGCTCGCCGCCGAGCGGGAACAGCAGCGAGTTGCTGTCCGGCGCCCACTGGTAGTCGACAATGCCGCTCAGCGCGGCGATGCGCTGGCGCTCGCGGCGCGCCTTTTCCTCGTCGCTGAGCACCTCCTGCCCGGGTGGCAGCACCACGTCGGCGTCGACCAGGCGCGTGGTTTCGCCGCTGGCGACATCGTAGGCCCACAGGTCGAGCCGGTTGCGGTTGTCCGGCTTGCCGCGCAGGAACGTCACCCTGGAGCCATCCGGGGCGATCTTCGGCTTCATCAGGCTCGGTCCCGACAGCGGCGCATCACCGGCCAGCGCTTCCAGCGTCAGCCGTCGCGGCGTTGGCGCGTCGGCGAGAGCGGGGGTTGCGAGGGAGGTGGTCAGGGTCATGGCGAGCAGGCAGCGGGCGAGGGTTTTGTTCATGCGGTTGATGGACCTGGTGGCACCGATGCCGTCATCCCGGCGGCGGTGGCGATCGAGATGGAGCCCGGCTTCCGCCGGGATGACGAAAGCTTACGCGGGCTGCGACGGTGTGCCGAACAGGTTGCGCCGCATCTCCGCGCTCATCTCGCGCTGCACGCGGTGCCGGTCGGCGACCGCGTACGCACGCTTGGTTGCCGGGCGTTCGGCAATCGCGGCGTGCCAGCGGCGCAGGTGCCTGAAACCCGACAGGTCCATCGGCGCCTTGTCGTACGGGTCGATCCACGGGTAGCAGGCCATGTCGGCGATGGTGTACTCGGTGCCGGCGATGAAATTGCGGCCGTCCAGCCGTTTGTCGAGCACCTCGAGCAGGCGGGTGGCTTCGCGCGCATAGCGATCGCGGGCGTATCCGATCGGTTCCGGCGCATAGACGTGGAAATGCCCGTACTGACCGGTCATCGGTCCCAGCCCGCCCATCTGCCAGAACAGCCACTCCAGCGTCGCGACGCGTCCGCGCGGGTCGGCGGGAATGAAGCGGCCGGTTTTCTCGGCCAGGTACAGCAGGATCGCGCCGGACTCGAACACGGTCACCGGCAGGCCGCCGTCGGCCGGGGCGTTGTCGATGATCGCCGGCATCTTGTTGTTCGGCGAGAACGCCAGGAACTCGGGCTTGTGCTGGTCGCCGGCGCCGATGTCGACCGGGTGGATGGTGTAGTCCAGGCCGGTCTCTTCGAGGAACAGGGTGATCTTGTGGCCGTTCGGGGTCGGCCAGTAATACAGATCGATCATGGATGGGCCTCCTGCGGCGGGGGACGCCCAGTGTACGTGCCGACTGGGACTTGAGCCCGTCATCGTCGATGGCTACTCTGCGGCGCTTTCATTCCCAGTGAACCGCATGTCCACACAGACCCCGCGCCTCGGCCCGCTGCCGGCCCTGATCTTCAGCTCGCGCTGGCTGCAGCTGCCGCTGTACCTCGGCCTGATCCTGGCTCAGTGCGTGTACGTGTTCTTGTTCCTGAAGGATCTGTGGCACCTGATCCGCGACGCCGGCCACCTGACTGAGCAGGGCATCATGCTGATCGTGCTCGGCCTGATCGACGTGGTGATGATCTCCAACCTGCTGGTGATGGTGATCGTCGGCGGTTACGAAACTTTCGTCTCGCGCCTGAACCTGCAGGGCCACCCCGACCAGCCGGAGTGGCTGAGCCACGTCAACGCCAGCGTGCTCAAGGTCAAGCTGGCGATGGCGATCATCGGCATCTCCTCGATCCACCTGCTCAAGACCTTCATCGAGGCCGGCTCGCTGGGCCTGCCGTTGTGTGGCCCGGAGTTGGCGGCCGGCGTGCTGTGCACCAAGGCGACCGCAACCGGGGTGATGTGGCAGACCATCATCCACTGCGTGTTCATCCTTTCGGCGATCGGCATCGCCTGGACCGACCGGCTGATGGCGCACGCGCACGCCAAGGGCGCGCACTGAGCCGTCATCCCGGGCATCGCGAGGGACCTGCTTTCCGGCCAACCATCCAGACGCAGCCGGGCATGCCTTTGCAGGACCGTATGCGGCATGGATGCCGCATCCGAGCCCCCATGGACGGGTTTACGGCGTGTCCTGCAAAGGCATGCCCGGTTGCGTCCTCGCGCGGACGCATCAAAGCAGGTTCCTCGCGATGCTCGGGATGACACTACTGACCGGAAATCGAACCCGGCCCGGTAGAATGACGGCATGGATGTTTCCCACCTGCTCGACGGGCTCAACCCGGCCCAGCGCGAGGCGGTCAGTGCGCCTCCCGGTCACTACCTGGTCCTCGCTGGCGCCGGCTCCGGCAAGACCCGCGTCCTCACCCACCGCATCGCCTGGCTGAACGAAGTGTTCGGGGTGCCGACCCACGGCATCCTCGCGGTCACCTTCACCAACAAGGCCGCCGGCGAGATGCGCCATCGTGTCGAGGCGCAGCTGTCGCACGGCGCGCGCGGGATGTGGATCGGCACCTTCCACGGCCTCGCCCATCGCCTGCTGCGCCTGCACTGGCAGGAGGCGAAATTGCCGGAGACCTTCCAGGTGCTCGACTCCGACGACCAGCAGCGCCTGGTCAAGCGCGTCGTGCAGGGGCTGGAGATCGACGACACCCGCTTTCCACCGCGCCAGATCGCCTGGTGGATCAATGCGCAGAAGGACGAGGGTCGGCGCCCGCAGCATCTGCAGGGCGGGCAGGACGAGTGGACCGACGTGATGCGCAAGGTCTACGCCGCCTATCAGGAGCGCTGCGACCGCGCCGGCCTGGTCGACTTCGCCGAGCTGCTGTTGCGCGCGCACGAACTGCTGCGCGACAACCCGGCCCTGCTCGCGCACTACCGCCACCGCTTCCGCCAGATCCTGGTCGACGAGTTCCAGGACACCAATGCGATCCAGTACGCCTTCGTGCGCGTTCTGGCCGGCAGCGATACCGATGAAAGCAGGGGCCAGGTGTTCGTGGTCGGCGACGACGACCAGTCGATCTACGGCTGGCGTGGCGCCAAGGTCGAGAACATGCAGCGCTTCCTCAAGGATTTCGGTTCTGAAGAACGTGGCCGTGCGCAGACCATCCGCCTGGAACAGAACTACCGCTCCAGCGCCAACATCCTCGATGCCGCCAACGCCGTCATCGCCCACAACCCGGACCGTCTCGGCAAGAAACTGTGGACCGATACCGGCAGTGGCGAGCCTATCGACCTGTACGCCGCCTACAACGAGATCGACGAGGCCCGCTTCGTGGTCGAGCGGATCAAGCAGTGGGTGCGCGACGGCGGCAGCCACGGAGACTGCGCGGTGCTCTACCGCAGCAACGCGCAGTCGCGGGTGTTCGAAGAGGCGCTGCTGGCCGAGCAGGTGCCGTACCGCGTCTACGGCGGACTGCGCTTCTTCGAGCGTGCCGAGATCAAGGACACCCTGGCCTACCTGCGGCTGGTCGCCAACCGCGGCGACGATGCCGCGTTCGAGCGCGCGGTCAATACGCCGACGCGCGGGATCGGCGAGCGCACCCTGGACGAGGTGCGCAAGCGTGCCCGCGGCGACCGCATCCCGCTGTGGGACGCGGCGCAGCGGATCAGTGTCGAGACCGGGCTCGCCGCACGTGCGCGCAACGCACTGGCTGCTTTCATCAATCTCATCGACGCGCTCGACGCCGAACTGGTGGAGATGCCGCTGCCGGAGAAGATCGACCACGTGCTGGCCCGTTCCGGCCTGCGCGAACACTACGCCAACGAATCGCGCGGCCAGCTCGATTCGCGCACCGACAACCTCGACGAACTGGTATCGGTCGCCTCGCGCTTCACCCGCAGCGATGAGGAGGACGTGGAGGCGATGCCCGAGCTGGTCGCCTTCCTCAGCTACGCCTCGCTGGAGGCCGGCGAGGGCCAGGCGCAGGCCGGCGAGGAGGGCGTGCAGCTGATGACCCTGCACAGCGCCAAGGGGCTGGAGTTCCCGCTGGTGTTCCTCGGCGGACTGGAGGAAGGCCTGTTCCCGAGCAACAAGTCGACCGAGGAACACGGCCGGTTGGAAGAGGAACGTCGGCTTGCCTACGTCGGCATCACCCGCGCTCGTCACAAGCTGGTGCTCAGCTATGCCGAGACCCGCCGCATCCACGGCATGGACATGTACGGCATGCCGTCGCGATTCCTGCGCGAGATCCCGGCGGCGCTGCTGCACGAGGTGCGGCCGAAGGTGCAGGTGTCGCGGCCGCTCGGGCGCATGGGCGCGGGCGCGCAACAGCGCCGCAACGTGGGGCACGCCGCGATCGAGGGGCCGTCGATCCCGCTCGGCGCGCAGGTGACCCATCCGAAGTTCGGTAGTGGCACCGTTATCGACTACGAAGGCAGCGGCGCGCACGCCCGCGTCCAGGTCAACTTCGACGACGCCGGCAGCAAGTGGCTGGTGCTGGCTTACGCCAACCTGCAGCCGGCGTGATTGGTGTGTTCGACAGGTGAAATCCCCCATCCCGGCAGGGCGAATCCGGACTTTTTTTCGCTCTGACCCTGTTTTCAGGCGTTTTTCGACCTGTGACCGCTTGGCGTAGGCGCGCGCATGCCCTACATTCCGGGTGCCGGCTCTGCAGGCACACATCAGAAACCCAACGACGACCCATTAGGGGACACGCATGGCCACCAAGAAAACCGCAAAGAAAGCCGCAAAGAAAGCTGCACCGAAGAAGGCCGCCGCCAAGCCGGCCGCTCCGAAGCCGATCAAGGAAACCCTGACCAAGTCCGGCCTGGTCGCCCACATTGCCGAGACTTCCGGCGTCGTCGCCAAGGACGTGCGTGCTGTGCTCGCCTCGCTGGAGAACGCCGTGCACGGATCGATCAGCAAGAAGGGCGCGGGTGCGTTCACCCTGCCGGGCCTGCTGAAGATCACCTCGGTCAAGGTGCCGGCCAAGCCGAAGCGCAAGGGCATCAACCCGTTCACCAAGGAAGAGCAGTGGTTCGCCGCCAAGCCGGCCACCGTCAAGGTCAAGGTGCGCCCGTTGAAGAAGCTCAAGGACGCCGCGCTGTAAGCGGCATCCCATCGCCGGCGGCTGCCTTGCGGATGGAGGCAGCGCCGGAAGACACGAAAAAGCCGACGCTTTGCGTCGGCTTTTTCGTTATCGAGGCATGGGATCGCTCAATCCCAGCCGAACAGCTTCCATAGCACCGGCGAAACCGGCGTGCCGTCGTCGGGTCTGCGGTCGCCGGGATGCAGGTAGTAGACCGGGCCGCGCGCAGGGATGACCTTGACCACGTGCAGGCGGCCGTTGACGCGGTATTCCTCGATCACGTCGCCGCTGGGCTCCTCGTGGCGGATCACCTCGGGATTGGCCAGGCCCGCGGTCGGGTCGTCGCTGACGGGGGCGGTACTGGCGCAGGCGGCCAACGACAGGACGAGCAGGGCGATGAGGGCGGCGCGCATGGCTGGGCTCCTGGAGTTCTGCGGGAGGCATTCCCGATGCCATCAGCATACGCCTGCCACGTTTCGTGCGAAGTGATGCCGTTGGCAGGCGACGGTCCGCTGGAGCGTAGAATTCCCGCCATGACCGACACCGCCCCCCGCCTCGTCCTGATCGACGGATCGAGCTATCTCTACCGAGCCTTCCATGCCCTGCCGCCGCTGAGCAACGACGACGGCGAGCCGACCGGGGCCCTGTTCGGCGTGGTCAACATGCTGCGCGCGACGCTGAAGGAGAACCCCGGCTACGTGGCCTTCGTCGTCGACGCGCCCGGACCGACCTTCCGCGACGACCTCTACCCCGACTACAAGGCCAACCGCCCGCCGATGCCGGACGAGTTGCGCGCGCAGGTCGAGCCGATGATGAAGATCGTCGGAGCGCTCGGCATCCCGATCCTGCGCGTGCCGGGGGTGGAGGCCGACGACGTGATCGGCACCCTCGCGGTGCAGGCTGCGGGCGATGGTGTCGATGTCACCATTTCCACCAGCGACAAGGACTTCGCCCAGCTGGTGCGGCCGGACGGAAGCGGTGCCGGCATCGCCCTGATCAACACCATGACCGGCAGCCGCCTGGATTCCGAGCAGGCCGTGATCGACAAGTTCGGCGTGCGTCCGGACCAGATCGTCGACTACCTCGCGCTGATGGGCGATACGGTCGACAACGTGCCGGGGGTGACCAAATGCGGGCCCAAGACTGCTGCCAAGTGGCTCGGCGAATACGGCTCGCTCGACGGCGTGATCGAACATGCGGGCGAGATCAAGGGCAAGATCGGCGACAACCTGCGCCAGGCGCTGGAGCGCCTGCCGCTCAATCGCACCCTGGTGACGATCAGGACCGATGTAAAACTGGAATCGGCACCCTCCGATCTCGTCCTGCGCGCGGCCGATACCGACGCACTGCGCGCGCTGTATACCCGCTACGGTTTCAGGCAGGCGCTCAAGGAACTGGGTGGCGGTGCCGCCGCCAACGAGGCGCAGGCCCGTGCCGAGGCTGCCGGCATGCGCAACACCGCCGCCGGCTATGCGAAAGCCGCGGCCACCGCTGACGATGCCGATCCTGCCCTGTCGGCCGTGGGCGAATACGAATGCGTGACCGCCCGGGCGCAACTCGATGCCTGGCTCGAACGCCTGCAGGCGGCCGATGAGTTCGCCTTCGACTGCGAGACCGATTCGCTCGACCCGATGCGCGCCAACCTGGTCGGCCTCAGCTTCGCGGTCGAACCCGGCCGCGCCTGCTACCTCCCGCTCGCCCACGACTATCCCGGCGCACCGCAGCAACTCGACCGCGCCGACGTCCTCGCCGCGCTGCGCCCTGTGATGACCGATGCCGGCAAGCGCAAGCTCGGCCAGCATGGCAAGTACGACCTGCACGTGCTGCGCCGCCACGGCATCGACGTGCAAGGCTATGCCGACGACACCATGCTCGAGAGCTTCGTCTACAACGCCACCGCCACCCGCCACGACATGGATTCGCTGGCCAGGCGCTACCTCGGCTACGAGACGGTCAAGTACAGCGATGTCGCCGGCAAGGGCGCCAAGGCGATCCTGTTCTCGCAGGTCGCGCTCGACGATGCCACCCGCTACGCCGCCGAGGACGCCGACGTCACCCTGCGCCTGCATCGCGTGCTGCAACCGAAGCTGGCCGCCGAGCCGACGCTGGAGAAGGTCTACCGCGAGATCGAGATGCCGCTGGTCAAGGTGCTCGAACGCATCGAGGCCAACGGCGTGAAGGTCGACGCCAATGAGCTGCGCCGGCAGTCGGCCGACCTCGGCAAGCGCATGCTTGCAGCCCAGCAGAAGGCGACCGAACTGGCCGGGCGCACCTTCAACCTCGACTCGCCCAAGCAGCTCGGCGCGCTGTTGTTCGACGAACTCAAGCTGCCGGCATTGGTGAAGACACCCAAGGGTCAGCCGAGCACCAACGAGGAGGCGCTGGAAGCGATCGCCGACCAGCACGAGCTGCCGCGGGTGATCCTCGAGTACCGCGGCCTGGCCAAGCTGCGCAGCACCTATACCGACAAGCTGCCGGAAATGGTCAACCCCGATACCGGCCGCGTCCACACCAGTTATCACCAGGCCGGCGCGGCGACCGGCCGGCTCGCGTCCAGCGAACCGAACCTGCAGAACATCCCGATCCGTACCGACGACGGCCGCCGCATCCGCACCGCCTTCGTCGCGCCGGAAGGCAGGAAGATCGTCGCCTGCGACTATTCGCAGATCGAACTGCGGATCATGGCCCACCTGTCCGGAGACGAGAGCCTGGTCAAGGCCTTCGAGTCGGGCGCCGACATCCACCGCGCGACCGCAGCCGAGGTGTTTGGCAAACCGATCGACGAAGTGAGCGGCAACGAGCGCCGCGCGGCCAAGGCGATCAACTTCGGCCTGATGTACGGCATGGGCGCGTTCGGCCTGGCCAGGCAGCTAGGCGTGGCTCGCGGCGAGGCGCAGGACTACATCGCGCTGTACTTCAGCCGTTATCCGGGCGTGCGCGATTTCATGGAGCGTACCCGCCAGCAGGCGCGCGACCAGGGCTACGTGGAGACCGTGTTCGGCCGCCGCCTGTACCTGGAGCACATCGCCGCCCGCAACGCCGGCCTGCGTGCCGGTGCCGAACGCGCGGCGATCAACGCACCGATGCAGGGCACCGCGGCCGACATCATCAAGCGCGCGATGGTCGATATCGACGGCTGGCTGCAGGCCCATGCCGATCGCGCGCTGATGGTGCTGCAGGTCCACGACGAACTGGTGTTCGAGGTGGAGGAGGATTTCGTACAAACGTTGATCGGGGAGGTTTCCGGCCGCATGGCGCGTGCCGCGGAACTGAGGGTGCCGCTGATCGTGGATAGCGGGATCGGCGACAACTGGGAAGAAGCGCACTGATGTGCCGGATTTGGCGTCAGATTGGCGGGAGTTGAATCGGTGAATCGACCCTGAATCCAACGTTTTATTAACCCCGATCTTCACGAACCATCAATGCGGGAAGTGGTCATATATGTCGCGACAGGTGCAACGCCTGTCGCTGATCTCTCCCCTCCCCTGGAGCGATCCCCCGGAACGGTGTGCCCCTCCCCAGGCCCCGTTCCACCAGCCCCGCCGGCCCCCCCTGCCTGCGGGGCTTTTTTATGGTTCTTCTCCCAAGTGAGGGGGAGTTCGCCTTCAACGAAGGCATGGACGCTGCCGATTGCGTTCGATCGCCGGTTCTCGCCGCTACTTCTCGCCGCTACCTGGCTGTCCCGACGCGACCTGCCGGCCTTGACGGCGAATGTCCCCCGGCCGCCGCCAGTGGCGGCGGCCTCCTCCTTGATTTCGCCGTCAAGGCCGGCAGGCCACGTCGGATCGCGCGGCCACGCCGAAACGCGAAGCCGGTCCTCCTCGGGATTCTGCTTCTGGAACTACCGGCCATGTCCGAAAGCCGGGGTCGAAGGCCCTTGGGTGCGAAATCAAGGAGGAGGCGCCAGCCCTGGCCGGTGCCGGGGGACATTCGCATCCAAGGGCCTTCGACCCCGGCGCCCGGTCATCCAACAGGCCCCGCGCTTTCCCCGCGATCAGGCGAAGAACCAAAAAAAGCCCGGCCACAAGGGCCGGGCTGCATCGCGATGTTTCGGGGGAGAGAGAGATTCAGCGCGATGGGGTGGTGCTCAGAAGCTGGCGCGCGGGCCCACGAACCACTGGGTGTCACCGTCGACGAACTTGACGTCGCCGCTGATGCCCCAGGTCTGGTTGAATTTCACCAGTGCGCCCAGGCGGCCGTAGAACTCGCCGTCGATCTTCTGGCCAGCGAGATCGTCGTAGTCCTCGTAGCCGGCCAGCGCGTAGCCCTCGAAGTTCGGGGTGAACGCGCCGCGAACGCCGGCCTCGACGCTCCAGCCGTCGGAATCCAAGCCGCTGCCGGCGTCGAACTTCTCGTAGGCGACACGGGTCAGCAGGTCGACATTGCGGTTGATTTCGTGGTTGTAGCCCACGCCCAGGCGCCACTGGTCGAAATCGATGCTGGTGTTGTCGATTTCCTGGTTGCTGTAGCTGCCGAAGATGTGGAAGTTCGGCGCGATCGCGGCGGAGCCGCCGATGGCCCAGCCGTCGGCATCACGGTCGCCGTTGATGGCGGCGTAGCCGGCCTCAACATAGTTGTAGGACACGCCCTCGGCCGCGGACGCGGCGAACGGGATGGCAGCGATCAGGGACAGAGCGGCAAGCTTGGAAATGGCGTTGGAACGCTTCATGGGACTCAGCCTTTTATTGTCTTTGGTATCGGGCCGGAGGGCGGCTTTCTTGGGAGCCGTCGCATCCGGTGTGAGCCAGTATCCGCAGCGCTCCGGAACGAAAACTTAATAATGAACCTGCCGGTTCATGAACTATTGCTCCCGTTCATGGTCACGGGTCCGTGCTCGCCGGGAGCCCGGTTTGTGCCGATGTCCGCCGGCAGGCGGTGACGACGGCTCAGGCGCCGCCGTCGAAGCCCTGCTGCCGCCAGGCCTCGAACACCACCACCGCGACGGAGTTGGAGAGGTTCAGGCTGCGGTTGCCGGGGCGCATGGGCAGGCGCAGGCGCTGTTCCGGCGGCAGTGCGTCGAGCACGGCGTCGGGCAGGCCGCGGGTCTCGGGGCCGAACAGGAAGGCGTCACCGGCCCGGTAGCGCGGGGCGTCGAAGCGGGTGCGGCCACGGGTGCTGAGGGCGAACAGCCGTGGCGGGGTGCCGTTGGCCTGCGCGATCACGGCCAGCGCGGCGTCGAGGCCGTCGTGGATCTGCACGGTGGCGTACTCGTGGTAGTCCAGTCCGGCCCGGCGCAGCTGGCGGTCGTCCATGTCGAAACCGAGCGGGGCGATCAGGTGCAGGCGGGCGCCGGTGTTGGCGCAGAGCCTGATCGCGTTGCCGGTGTTGGGCGGGATTTCGGGCTGGAACAAAATGACGTCGAACATGGGGCGCCATCTTGCCTGAAGACACCCGCTTGCACCCCGGGCTGCACCGAACTCAGGCGTGCGTTCACCAAGGCGCCGGCCGGCCACGCCAGTCGAGAAAGCGCCCGCTGTCGTCGGCTCCGGCGGTCTCGATCACCTTCAGCATGCCGGCGACCGATTCGGATGGGGTCAGTTCGGCGTGGGCGCCGCCCATGTCGGTCTGCACCCAGCCCGGGTTCATCGCCAGCACCACGATCCCGCGCTCGCCCAGCGCTTTGGCCAGCAGGGCGGTGACCATGTTCTGGGCGGCCTTGGAGATCGCATAGCTGGGCGTGCGAAACGCCTCCAGCTCGCTCACCGAGCCCCACGACGAGGACAGGTTCACCACCCGCGCGCCCTCCGCCAGCACGGGGGCCAGCGCCTGGGTCAACAGCAGCGGGCCGCTGGCGTTGGTGCGGAAGCTGTCGTCGAGATTGGCCGGCGGCACGCTGCCGAAGCGCTCGCCCGAGTGCAGCACGCCGGCGTTGTTGACCAGCAGGTCCAGACCGTCGCAGACCAGCGGCAGTTCGCGCGCCAGCTCGGCGATGGATCGGGGGTCGGCGATGTTGAGCGGCAGCATGTGCAGGCGGCCCGGGTACTCGCCGACCAGCCCGTTCAACGCCGATGCCCGGCCGGGTTGGCGGCAGGTGGCGACGACATGGTCGCCGCGCTCGAGCAGCTGCTGGGCGAATTCCAGTCCGAGGCCACGGTTCGCGCCGGTGACCAGGCTGCGGCGGGGGTGGGACATGGCGCACCTCACGGGGCGGGATGACGGCGTGCGTGGGCAATCACCGACATGAAACCACAAATGCGGCCCGGGACTTGTGGCCTAGTGTCCGGTATCGGTCCGCGGGCTAGGATGGGCGTTCATGTCGGCCCGGCCCGTCAGGGGGACGGAGGGCCATCACCAGGGAAAAGGAGCGTCAGATGCTTGCTGATCGTGGGCCGCGCCATGCGGGAATGTCCAACCTCAACACGACCGGCCTGCGCGGCGGGCGTGCGCTGCTCAACCGTGGCCTGCTCGCGGTCGCGCTGGCGGCTGCGATGGGCAGCCTGGCCTATACCGCGCCGCTGTCCGTGCATGCACAACAGCCTGCCGCCGGAGAGCAGGTCCGCGTCGGCGTCGACATCCCGTACGAGAGCTTCACCCTACCCAACGGCCTGCGGGTGATCGTGCACACCGACCGCAAGGCACCGATCGTCGCGGTCAACATCTGGTACCACGTCGGCAGCAAGAACGAGCCGGCCGGCCGCAGCGGCTTCGCCCACCTGTTCGAACACCTGATGTTCAACGGCTCGGAGAATTACCCGGGCGAGTATTTCGAACCGTTCGAGCTGGTGGGCGCCACCGACATGAACGGCACCACCAATTCCGACCGCACCAACTACTTCCAGAACGTGCCGACCACCGCGCTCGACCTGGCGCTGTGGATGGAGTCCGACCGCATGGGCCACTTCCTCGGCGCGGTCGACCAGAAGACCCTCGACGAGCAGCGCGGGGTGGTCCAGAACGAGAAGCGCCAGGGCGAGAACCAGCCGTACGGCCAGGTCTGGGAAAAGATCGGCCGGGCGATGTATCCGAAGGGCCACCCCTACCACCACAGCGTGATCGGTTCGATGGCCGACCTCAACGCGGCCACGCTGGACGACGTCAGGCAGTGGTTCCGTGCCTGGTACGGCCCCAACAACGCGGTGCTGGTACTGGCCGGCGACATCGACGTCGCCACCGCGAAAGAGAAGGCGGCCAGGTACTTCGGCCACATTCCGGCCGGGCCGACCATGGCCCAGCCGGCGGTCGATGTGGCCCGGCGCCCGGCCGACACCCGCGAGGTGATGGCCGACCGGGTGCCGCAGGCGCGCATCTACCGGGTCTGGAACGTATCGCAGACCAACACCCGCGACCTCGACCAGCTCAAGGTGCTGGCGCAGGTTCTCGGCGGCAGCGCGTCCTCGCGCCTGGACCGCCGCCTGGTGCATGTCGACAAGCTGGTCGACAGCGTCAGCGCCGCCGCCTACGGCTCGCAGTTGAGCTCGAACTTCCTGGTCGTCGCCAACGTCAAGGAAGGCGTCGATCCGGCGAAGGTCGAGGCCATCATCGACGAGGAGCTCGACCGCCTGCTGGCCGAAGGCCCGACTCCCGGTGAACTGGAACAGGCCAGGACCGTCCATCGCGCCGGATTCATCCGCGGCATCGAACGGATTGGCGGTTTCGGCGGCAAGGCCGACGCGCTGGCCGCGTGCGCGGTCTATACCGGTGACCCGGGCTGCTTCCGCGAGAGCCTGGCGAATGTCGAGGCGACCACCGCGGCCGATGTGCAGGCGGTCGGTCGCACGTGGCTGGATGTCGGCTCGCACACCCTGATTGTCGAGCCGGGCGAGCGCACCCCGCTGGTCGAGGAACCGGCCGAAACCCCGGCGCCATTCCGGTTGCTGGCCGCCGATCCGAAATACAGCACCACCGAAAGCACGGTCGACCGCAGCACCGGCGTGCCGATGCCTGACGAATTCCCGACCCTGAAGTTCCCCGAGTTGCAGCGGGCGACGCTGAAGAACGGCACCCGGGTGATCCTGGCCCAGCGCCACGATATCCCGGTGGTGCAGTTCAGTTACGAATTCGAAGGCGGCTACAAGGCCGACCATGGCGTCACTCTCGGCACCTCGAGTTTCGCGATGAACATGATCGACGAGGGGGCCGGCCGGTACGGTGCGCTGGAGTTCCGCGAACGTGCCGAGGCGCTTGGCGCCAACCTCGGTTCCGGCGCCTCGCTCGATGGCGGCAATGCCTGGCTGTCGGCACTGAAGGAGAACATCGACCCGTCGCTGGAGCTGTTCGCGACCATGTTGCGTGAGCCACGCTTCGAGCAGGCCGAGATCGACCGGGTCAAGGCGCAGTGGATCGCCGGCATCAAGCAGGAGAAGGCGCGCCCGAACTCGGCCGCGCTGCGGGTGCTGCCGCCGCTGCTGTACGGCGCCGATCATCCGTACGCGATGCCGTTCAGCGGCTCGGGCACCGAGGAATCGATCGCGGCGTTGACCCGCGACGATCTGGTCGCCTACCACCGGGCCTGGGTGCGGCCGGAGAACGCGACCCTGATCGTGGTCGGCGACACCACGCTGAAGGAGATCGTGCCGGCGCTGAACCGGCACCTGGGCAAGTGGAAGGGCGAGGGCAAGGCCCCGGCTCCGCTGACGGTACCGGACGTGGCGCGGCCGGATGCGCCCCGGGTCTATCTGGTCGACCAGCCGGGCGCGGTGCAGGCCAACATCTTCGCCGGCCAGCTGATGGCGCCGACCGGCAGCCCCGGCGAGGTGCCGCTGGAAGTGGCCAATGACGTGATCGGCGGTTCCTTCACCGCGCGTCTGAACATGAACCTGCGCGAGGACAAACACTGGTCCTATGGCGCCTATACCGTGCTGACCAATGCGCTCGGCCAGCGCCCGTGGCTGGCCATCGCCCCGGTCCAGATCGACAAGACCGGCGAATCGGTGGCCGAGATCCAGCGCGAGATCAGCGAATACGTCAGCGGCAAGACCCCGCCGACCGCCGAGGAAGTCGCCAAGATCCAGGCCAACGAGAGCCGCCGCCTGCCCGGTGCCTACGAAACCGCCCGTGCGGTGATGGGCACCATCGGCGGGCTGGTCCGTTACAACCGGCCGGACGACCATGTGATCCGCCGCAACGACGAGATCCAGTCGCTGACCCCGGCGCAGATCGCCGAGGCGGCCACGGCCATCGATCCGTCACGGCTGGTCTGGGTGGTGGTCGGCGACCTTGGCCAGATCGAGGCTCCGCTGCGCGAACTGGATCTTGGCCGGATGCAGGTGCTCGACGCCGACGGCAAGCCGGTCGAGTGACATCGTGCGTCCCCTTCCGCCGCTGCGGGAGGGGACGTCCGGGCCGCGTCGACAGGCGGGTGCATGATCGCCGCCGCTGGAGTGGTACGCGATGGGCCACGACCCGCATTCTTCCCTGATTCACCCGTCCGGATGACAATACCTCGCATACACCGGAGCCTTCCCGACATGTCCCTGCGTCCTTTTGCCCCTGCAGTCGTCGCGGCCTTCCTCGCCGTTGCCCTCCCGGCCTGTACCTGGGTCCACATGGCCCCGGGCGCCAGTGCGGTGCGGGTGATCAGTGCCGGACCGGCGCCTGCCGGCTGCCAGAAGCTTGGCGAGATCAGCGTTTCGGTCAAGCACAGCGTCGCCTTCTACGAGCGCAACGAACTGCGCGTGCGCGAGGAGCTGGAAACCCTGGCCCGCAACGAGGGGCCGGACCTGGGTGCCGATACCATCCAGCCGCTGGGTGAGCCGGTCGACGGCGGGCAGCGCTTCGCCGGATACCGTTGCGGCAACCGCTGAACAGGCACCCTACGGAGGCGGATGGCGGGAATGCCGTCAACGCGGTATGCTTGCACGCTTTTTCCGCTTTCCGGTAGCTGCCGCCATGCTGTTCCAACACGTCGCGATCGCCGGCCTGGCCCATATCGATGCTCCGCGCCGGCTGACCTCGGACGAGATCCATGCCCGGCTCAAGCCGACCCTCGATCGTCTCGGCATCAAGTACAACGTCCTTGAGGAAGTCGCCGGCGTGCGCGAGCGCCGGCTGTGGGACGGCGAGGTCAAGGCTTCCGACGCCGCCACCCTGGCCGGGGTCAAGGCGCTGGCCGACGCCGGCATCGACGCCGACCGCATCGGCCTGCTGGTCAACACTTCGGTCAGCCGCGACTACCTGGAGCCGTCGACCGCGTCGATCGTCTCCGGCAACCTGCGCCTGCCCGACACCTGCCAGAACTTCGACGTCGCCAACGCCTGCCTGGCGTTCCTCAACGGCATGGACATCGCCAGCCGCATGATCGAGCGTGGCGAGATCGACTATGCCCTGGTCGTCAACGGCGAAACCGCCGATCTGGCCTACGAGAAGACCCTCGAGCGACTGAGCCGCGACGACGTCACCGAGGAGCAGTTCAAGGACGAGATGGCCACGCTGACCCTCGGCAGCGGTGCCGCCGCGATGGTCCTGGCCCGCACCGAGCTGGCTCCGGGCGCGCCGCGCTACCGCGGCAGCGTGACCCGCTCGGCGACCGAGTGGAACCAGCTGTGCCGCGGCGACCTGGTCCACGACCGCATGATCGCCGACGGCCGCATGCTGATGATCGAAGGCCTCAAGCTGGCCCAGAACACCTTCGGTGCCGCCCGCGCCGCGCTCGGCTGGGTGGTCGAGGAGCTCGACGAGTTCGTCATCCACCAGGTCAGCAAGGCTCACACCAAGGCCTTCCTCAAGGCGTTCCGCATCGATCCGAAGAAAGTGCTTACGATCTTCGGCGAGCATGGGAACATCGGCCCGGCCTCGGTGCCGATCGTGCTCAGCAAGCTGCGCGAGGGTGGGCGCCTGAAGAAGGGCACCCGCATCGCCCTGCTCGGCATCGGCTCCGGTCTGAACTGCTCGATGGCCGAGGTGGTCTGGTAACCGTCGACTGCAAGCAAGCCTCTTCGACGCCCCGGTCCGCAAGGTCCGGGGCGTTTTCTTTGGTGCTTCTCCCAAGTGAGGGGGGCTCGCCTTCAGCGAAGGCGTGGGCGCCGCCGCTTGCGTTCGATCGCCGGTTCTCGCCGCTGTCTGGCTGTCCCGACGCGACCTGTCGGCCTTGACGGCGAATGTCCCCGGCCGCCGCCTGTGGCGGCGGCCTCCTCCTTGATTTCGCCGTCAAGGCCGGCAGATCGCGTCGGGATCGCGCGGCCACGCTGGAACGCCAAGCAGACCCTCCCTGGGAGTGCGCTTCTGGAACCACCGGTCATGTCGGAACGCCGGGGGCGAAGGCCCTTGGGTGCGAAATCAAGGAGGAGGCGCCGGCCCTGGCCGGTGCCGGGGGGCATTCGCATCCAAGGGCCTTCGCCCCCGGCGCCGCGGTCATCCAACAGACCCGGCGCTTTCCCCTCGATCGGGCGAAGAGCCTTTTAGAAGAACCTTTCATTTGCGGACCGTCAGCGCTCTGATGGGCCGGTATCGTCGTAACCGCCGCGAGTGAACAGGTCGGGCTTGATCAGCTCGGTGAAGGCGCGCGCCTGCGGGCTCAGGTACTTGCCCTTGCGTACCACCACGCCGTAGCTGCGGTCGGGGAAATATTCGGCCAGCGAGCGTGTCGCCAGCCGTCCGTGGTCGGTCTCGGTCAGGCAGATCGCGGTGACGATGCTGATGCCCAGACCCATCGCCACGTACTGCTTGATCACCTCCCAGCCGCCGACCTCCAGCGCCACCGTGTAGGGCACCCGCGCGCGCTGGAACACCAGGTCGACCATGCGGTAGGTGGTCAGCCGCTGCGGCGGCAGGATCAGGCCATAGGGCGACAGGTCGGCCAGCTCGAGTTCGGGTTTGTCCGCCAGCGGGTGGTCGGGCGGCATGATCAGCATCGGCTCGAAGCTGTACACCGGTGCGTAGTCGAGGTCGGCCGGCACGTCGAGCATCGAGCCTACCGCCAGGTCCACCTCGTCCGAGCGCAGCAGGTCCAGGCCGCCGGCGCCGGTGACGTTGTGCAGCGACAGCCGCACGTCCGGATGGGCCTGCTTGAACTGCTGCACGATCGCCGGCAGCAGGTAGAGGATGGTCGACGTTCCGGCGGCGACGTGCAGCTCGCCCGCATCCATCCCGCGCATGCGCTCGCGGAACGCGCCCTCGATCCCGTCCAGCCCCTCAACCAGCGGCCGCGCCAGCTCGTACAGCGCCTCGCCTTCGGGGGTCATCACCAGCCGCCTGCCGCTGCGCTCGAGCAGCTTGACGCTCATGTCGCGTTCAAGTGCCTGCAGTTGCAGGGTCACCGCCGGTTGGCTCAGGTACAGCGCCTCAGCTGCCCGTGAGACCGAGCCCAGCCGGGCGGTCTGGCAGAACGCGCGCAACGGTTTGAGGCGGTCACCCTTGTACGCAAACCGGGGCGTGGAGGAGGCTGAACGGGCCATTGGAGTCAAGTATAAGTTTTCCTAATGTTTTGCATTGCAAAAACTTGATTGTCAAATACCAAACGCAGTCGCATGGTGCTGGACAAGGCGAAACGCCCGAGAGGGCCGCCTCCCCACGATGAATCCAGCAGGAGAACCATGATGTCGGCAGTGATGGCAGAACGGCAGGGCACCCCGGTCCATGCCCAGCCCCCGGCGGGGGTGGAGATCACCGCCCGGGTGGACGGGCAGGACGACCTGCTCCCCCCGGCCGCGCTCGAGCTGCTGGCCGGGCTGCACCGGCGCTTCGAGCTCACCCGGCAGACCCGGTTGGCGGTCCGCCGCGCCCGTCAGGCCTTTTTCGACGACGGCGGCCTGCCCGACTTCCGTGCCGACACCGCCGCGATCCGCGCCGGCGACTGGAAGGTCGCGCCGATCCCGGCCGCGCTGCTCGATCGCCGGGTCGAGATCACCGGCCCGGTCGACCCGAAGATGGTCATCAACGCGCTCAATTCCGGCGCCAACTGCTACATGGCCGACTTCGAGGACAGCACCGCGCCGACCTGGGACAACCTGTTGACCGGCCAGCGTGCATTGCGCGAGGCGGTCGCCGGCACCCTGGCCTTCACCAGCGAGCAGGGCAAGGCCTACGCGCTCAAGCCGTTCGAGCAGCAGGCCGTGCTGATCGTGCGCCCGCGCGGCTGGCACCTGGACGAGAAGCACCTGCGCGTCGACGGCGCGCCGATCGCCGGCAGCCTGTTCGATGCCGCGCTGTTCGCCTTCCACAATGCGGGCGTGCTCGCCGCCAAGGATCGCGGGCCCTACCTCTACCTGCCCAAGCTGCAGTGCATGGAAGAGGCGCAGCTGTGGGACGACGCGCTGGGCCACATCGAGCAGGCGCTGGACCTGCCGGCCGGACAGATCAAGGTCACCGTGCTGGTCGAAACCCTGCCAGCGGTGTTCGAGATGGACGAGATCCTGCACGCGCTGCGCGGCCGCATCGTCGGCCTCAACTGCGGGCGCTGGGACTACATGTTCTCCTACATCAAGACCTTCCGCGCCCATCGCGACAAGGTGTTGCCCGAGCGCGGCCAGGTGACGATGACCCAGCCGTTCCTGCGCGCCTACTCCGAGCTGCTGATCCAGACCTGCCACCGCCGCGGCGCCCACGCGATGGGCGGCATGGCCGCGCAGATCCCGATCAGTGGCGATGCCGAAGCCAATGAAATCGCGCTGGGCAAGGTTCGCGCCGACAAACTGCGCGAGGTCACTGCCGGCCACGACGGCACCTGGGTCGCGCATCCGGCGTTGATCCCGCTGGCGCGCGAGGTGTTCGACGAGCGCATGCCCGGCCCGAACCAGCACGACGTGCTGCGCGAGGAAGTCACCGTCACCCGCGATGACCTCATCAAGCCATCGCTGGGCACGATCACCCGCGCCGGCTTCGAGGGCAACGTCGAGGTCTGCGTCCGCTACCTCGCCGCCTGGCTCGATGGCAACGGCTGCGTGCCGATCCACAACCTGATGGAGGACGCCGCCACCGCCGAGATCGCCCGCGCGCAGCTGTGGTCGTGGCTGCATCACGCTCGCCAGCCGGTCGGCCAAGTGCCTCCCGGGGAAAACCTGTACCTGGACGACGGCACCCCGGTCGACTTCGCCCTGCTCGAGCGCGCCCTGATCGGCCTGCCCGCGCGCCTGGGCGACCGCAGTCGCCTGCCCGGCGGCAGTCGCATCAACGAGGCGATCGGCGTGCTCGACCGCCTCACCCACGCCGACGAACTCGAGGAATTCCTGACCCTGCCCGCATACGCGCGGCTGGATTGATCCGAGCCCGGCCGACATCCGTAGGAGCGGCGTAAGCCGCGATGAAACGTTCCCGTGAAGGCCAGTCGCGGCTTACGCCGCTCCTACAAAAACACCACACCACAAACCCGAACCCCACACGCCCGAGCAAGGGCACTGTAAGAGAGGCCACCACCATGAGCCACATCCACGCCACCGCCGACCAACTGCGCCAGCAATGGGCGAGCAGCCCGCGCTGGGCCGGGATCACCCGCCCGTACTCCGCCGAGGACGTCGTGCGCCTGCGCGGCACGGTGCCGGTCGAGTACTCGATCGCCCGCCATGGCGCCGACAAGCTGTGGAACTCGCTGCAGACCGAGGACTTCATCAATGCCCTCGGCGCGCTCACCGGCAACCAGGCCATGCAGCAGGTCAAGGCAGGGCTCAAGGCGATCTACCTGTCCGGCTGGCAGGTTGCCGCCGACGCCAACCTCGGCGGGCAGATGTATCCCGACCAGTCGCTGTACCCTGCCGACTCGGTGCCGGCCGTGGTCAAGCGCATCAACAACACCCTGCTGCGCGCCGACCAGATCCAGTGCGCGGAGGGAGGTGGTGACGTCGACTTCCTGCAGCCGATCGTCGCCGATGCCGAGGCCGGCTTCGGCGGCGTGCTCAATGCGTTCGAGCTGATGAAGGGCATGATCGAGGCCGGCGCCGCAGGTGTGCACTTCGAGGACCAGCTGGCTTCGGCCAAGAAGTGCGGCCACCTCGGCGGCAAGGTGCTGGTGCCGACCCGCGAGGCGGTCGACAAGCTCATCGCCGCGCGCCTGGCCGCCGACGTGATGGGCGTGCCGACGATCATCGTCGCCCGCACCGATGCCGAAGCCGCCGACCTGCTGACCAGCGACATCGACGACAACGACAGGGACTTCTGCACCGGTGAGCGCACCGTCGAGGGCTTCTACAAGACCCGCAACGGCCTCGATCAGGCGATCAGCCGCGGCCTGGCCTACGCACCCTACGCCGACCTGGTGTGGTGCGAGACCGGCAAGCCCGACCTGGAGTTCGCGCGCAAGTTCGCCGAGGCCATCCACGCCAAGTACCCGGGCAAGATGCTGGCCTACAACTGCTCGCCGAGCTTCAACTGGAAGAAGAACCTCGACGACGCGACCATCGCCAGGTTCCAGAAGGAGATCGCGTCGTACGGCTACAAGTTCCAGTTCATCACCCTGGCCGGCTTCCACGCGCTCAACTACGGCATGTTCAACCTCGCCCACGGCTACGCGCGCCGGCAGATGAGCGCTTTCGTCGAGCTGCAGGAGGCCGAGTTCGCCGCCGCGGAGAAGGGCTTCACCGCGGTCAAGCACCAGCGCGAGGTCGGCACCGGTTACTTCGATGCGGTTACCCAGACCATCCAGGGCGCCCAGTCCTCGACCGTCGCGCTGAAGGGTTCGACCGAGGAAGAGCAGTTCACCGATGAGCGTGCGGCGGCCTGAGCGCACCGGCACGATTGGTCCAGGGATGGAAATGAAGAGGCCCGGCGTATGCCGGGCCTCTTTGCATCGCAGGAGTTGCCGGCTTACTTCCGGATGGCCTGGGTATGCGATTCCAGCGCCTCGGCCAGTCCCTGCACGATATCGGCACCGGCCGGCACATCGATGCTGGAACCGTTGAAGTCATCGCCGATCGGCTCCGCGCGTCCGCCCAGGCAGGTGGCCAGGAAGCCCTCGGCGACCGCATTGAACGCCTTGCTGTTCTCCGGCCGGGCAAAGCCGTGGCCCTCGTCCGGGAACAGCACGTAGGTCACCGGAATCTGCTTGCCGGTCATCGCCTCGACGATCTGGTCGCTCTCGGCCTGCTTCACCCGCGGATCGTTGGCGCCCTGACCGATCAGCAGCGGCTTGACGATCTTGTCGGCGTGGGTCAGCGGCGAGCGCTCGGTCAGCCAGGCGCGGCCTTCCTCGGTGCGCGGATCGCCCATTCGCCGAGCGAGCTGCTCGAAGAAGCTGGCCCAGTACGGCGGCACCGTTTCCAGCAAGGTGTTGAGGTTGGACGGGCCAACGATGTCGACGCCGCAGGCGAAGGTATCCGGGGTGAAAGTCAGCCCGGCCAGGGTCGCGTAGCCACCGTAGCTGCCGCCCATGATCGCCACCTGATCCTCGGTGGTGACGCCCTGATCGACCGCCCATTGCACCGCGTCGAGCAGGTCGTCGTGCATCTTGCCTGCCCACTCGCCATCGCCGGCATTGGTGAAGTCCTTGCCGAACCCGGTAGAGGCACGGAAGTTGACCGACAGCACCGCGTAGCCGCGGTTGGCCAGCCACTGGTGGTAGGTGTTGTAGCCATAGCTGTCGCGATGCCAGGGGCCGCCATGCACCAACAGCACCATCGGCACCGCACTGTCGGCACGGCCGTCGCCGTCAGCGTCGGCGTGAGCGGGCAGGCTGAGGTAGCTGACCAGGTTCAGGCCGTCGCGCGAGGTGATCTCCTGCGGCCACATTGGCACCAGTGGTTTGCCATCCAGATCCGGGCGGGCGGAGAACAGTTCGGTCAGCTCGCCGCTATCGCGGTCGTAGCGGTAATAGACTGCCGGTGCCTCGGCGGCGGAATAGGTGACGATCCAGGTGCGGTCGTCGAGTGTGCGATTGACGCTGACCGTGCCCGGGCCGATGCCCTCCAGTTTCTCCAGGTCGGCGCCGATGGCCGGGTCCAGCAGCTTCCATTCCGGGCGCAGATAGTTCACCCGCACCGCCTGCACCAGCCCGGTCTTCGGATCGGAGAGGCTTGCGCCGACGTCGGCCCGCCGGTCCTCGTGGACCAGGACCTTGTCGTTGCTGGTGGTGTCGATCGCGAACAGTGCCGAGGTGTTGCGCCCGCGCGAATCGATGAAATACAGCGTGTTGCCGTCCTTGGTCAGGCCGCCGGGGGAGGTGGTGAGGCCATCCTCGAACGGGATGTCGTCGTACGCCTCCCAGGCGCCGGCACCGTTGCGCTGGAGCACCTCGACACCGCCGTCCGGACGCGAGCGGGTGGCATAGCGCAAGGCGTATTCCTCGTCGGCGATGTAGCCGCCGATCCGCTGCTCGTTGCGCTCGATCAGGGTGCGCTCGCCGCTGGCCAGGTCGACTTGATACAGGTCGTGCCATTGCGGGTCGCGGTCGTTCATGCCGACCAGGATCGTGTCCGGATGCAGGTCGCTGACGCCGACCATCCGCGCGGTGGTTTTCTCGAACGGGGTCAGGTCGCGGCTTTCGTTGCTGACCAGATCCAGGGCATAGAGATGGAAATCCTCGTCGCCGCCGGTGTCGCGCATGTACAGCAGGGTGTCCGGCCGGTGCGACCAGAAATAGTTGCGGATGCCGCGGGCGTCGTCGCGGGTGACCGCGCGGGCCGCGCCGACGTCGTCGGCCGGGGACACCCACACGTTGAGCACGCCATCCACCGGCGCGATCCAGCTCAGGTACTTGCCGTCGGGGCTGATCTGCACGTTGGCGCGTTCGGGATTGCCGAACAGGGCCTCGCGCGGGATCAGTTCGACATCGTCGATGGAGCCGGGCGCTGAGGCCGTCGGTGCGTCGGTGCTGCCTCCGCCTCCGCAGGCGGCAAGGGCCAGCCCGAGGGCTGATGCGAGGACAAGGCGTTGCATGGTGACCTCCATGATCTGTCGAATGAAGGCGGGACGGTAGCAGGGATCGTGCGGCCCCGTGCGTGCCTTTGGTTGGTGCGAGTCCCGGGAGGGCGTCCGGGTGGTGCGCAGGCCTGTCCGCCGGACCGTGGCTTTTCCGTTGTCCTGCCAGACGTGGTGCTATGCTCGCCGGGTCCGTGCATTGGGGAATGCATGGCCTTGCGACCATGGATGCGGCATCAAGGGCCCGGCAGGAGGGAGATAGGGGTGGACCACGAAAATCCAGTGCTGGCCATGTCTGCCAGGACGGTCCCGGGAGGGGCCGCTGCGGGCGTGCCGCGCGCGGAGCTTGGCGAAGAGGCCATGACCACGGCGATCCTCAGCGCCGAGGAAGTCGCGCTGTTCGCGCGCATGGGCCGCCTGCGTTCCATCCAGCAGGGGCAGGTACTGTTCCGCCGCGGCGACCGCGGTACTTCGATGTACGTTGTGTCTCGCGGCGAAGTCGACCTGGATTTCGGTGACGACCTGCGGCCCAAGCGCCTGGGGCCCAACGAGTTCTTCGGCGAGCTCGGCCTGCTGATCGGCGACCACGGTCGCAGCGCCGACGCCGTCGCCGTCTGCGAAGGCGAGCTGATCGAGCTGCGCCACGAAGCATTCGAACGCCTGGTCGAGCACGCCCCGGTGGTGGTGTCTTTCTTCCTGCGCCGCGCGATCATGCGCGTGGTGCTCAACGAGCAGGGCCTGATCCGTCGCCTGCGCCGCCGCAACCAGGATCTGCAGGCCGCGCTCGACCGCCTGCATGCCACCACCCACCAACTCAACAGGACCGAGGAACTGGTCCGTACCGACGAGTTGACCGGCCTCTACAACCGCCGCGGGCTGATGATGCACGTGCAGGAATGCCGCGACATCGGCAAGGCCGATCGGTTCGGCCTGGTACTGGTCGACTGTGACCGCTTCAAGCAGGTCAACGACGACTTCGGCCATCTCACTGGCGATCGCGTGCTGCAGAGCGTGGCCAGTATTCTGCGCGCGGTGATCGGCCCCGAAGACCTGGCCTGTCGCCTGGGCGGCGACGAGTTCTGTCTGGTCATCGCATCCGGAAGTCGAGACGAAGTGATGCGCGTCGCCAACTACATCGCCCGCACGGCGGGTGAGTTGCTCGCCATGGAAGGTAACGAGGGCGCGCCGCCGGTGATCTGCCAGCTTAGCGTCGGTGCCTGCCTGGTCGAGGCCGGTAGCGACTGGAATGCCTGGTATGCGCGGGCCGATGCCGCGCTGTATCGTGCCAAGCGCCACGGCGGGGGCCGGGTGGAATGGCAGGATCCGACCTGAGAGGTGCCTTCATGGAAGACGCTGTAGTGCTCCAGAGCGAGCCCCAGGCCGAGTCGGCCGCACCGTTGCTGCGCACCATCCTGCTGGCCGACATCTGCGACTCCACCAACCTGGTCGAGCGGCTTGGCGACGGTGGTGCCGCACAGTTCTTCCGCGAACACGATCGGCTCGTCCTGCGTTTGCAACAGCAGTGGCGCGGGCGGCTGATCGACCGCGCCGACGGCCTGCTGCTGCTGTTCGAGCGCCCTGTCGACGGTCTTGGCTTCGCCCTCGACTATGCCCGTGGCCTGGCCGACATCGGCAAGCTGCGCCATCTCGACATCAAGACCCGCTCCGGTCTGCATGTCGGCGAGGTGCTGACCTGGCGCAACAGCGACGAGGCGGTGCGTCTTGGCGCCAAGCCGATCGAGGTCGAAGGCCTGGCCAAGCCCATCGCCGCGCGGTTGATGTCGATCGCCCGCCCCGGCCAGATTCTGATGTCCGCGGTCGCCGAACCGCTGGCGCACCGTTCGGCCCGCGAGCTTGGCGAGCGCGGCCAGAACCTGGTGTGGAAGTCGCATGGGCTGTGGCAGTTCAAGGGAGTGGCCGAGCGCCAGCTGGTGTTCGAGGTGGGTGAGCCCGGACTTGCCCCGTTGCGTGCTCCGGGCAACAGCTCCAAGGCGTGGCGCCGGCTGCCGTTATGGCGCCGGCCGGCCGCGCTCATGGCCGAGGCCGCCGTGCTGGTCGCGGTCACCTTCGGCGCCTGGTTCGCGACCCGCACACCGCCGGCGATCGCCTTCAACGAACGCGACTGGGTCGTGGTCGGTGACCTGCGCAACCTGACCGGCGACATCCGCCTGGAGGATTCGCTGGAACAGGCCTTCCGCATCAGCCTGGAACAGTCGCGTCACGTCAACGTGCTGTCCGACCTCAAGGTCCGCGACAGCCTTGCCCGCATGCGGCTTGAGCCCGGTACCGTCGTCGATCGCGACATCGCCTCCCAGATCGCCCAGCGCGACGGCGCCCGCGCCGTCATCCTGCCCACGGTCTCGGAAATCGGTGGTCGCCTGCGTTTCAGCGTCGAAGTGGTCGACCCGCTCACCCAGACCACCGTCTATGCCCGCGCCGCCGACGGCAGGGGCGAGGAATCCGTGCTCGCCTCCATCGATCAGGTCACTGGTTCCGTGCGTGCCAACCTGGGCGAGGCGGTCAAACAGATAGAGCATGACTCGAAGCCGCTGCCGGAAGTGACTACGGACAACATTGATGCATTGCGAGCGTATGCATTGGGACAGAAGGCGTTCAGCAAGAACGACTATCTCGAAGCGGATTCGTATTACCAGAAAGCAACTGAGATCGATCCCGAATTTGCTCTCGCATGGCTGGCTCGGGCGCGCGCCGGCTTTGGATTGTGGGATATCCAAGCCGCGGTGCCTTCACTGAGAAAGGCCCAGTCTCTTCGTGAGCGGCTTGTACCGAAGGAAGCCCAGTATCTGGATGGCTGGGTAGCTGAATTTGATGAGCCCCAGAATGCTCTTGCCAAGTGGCGCATGATGGCAACTCTTTATCCGGACAATGGCCCTGCTCAGGCAAACGTAGTCATCCGTCTTGTGGCAGCGAACAGATTCTCGGAGGCGCTTCCGTTTGCTAATAGAGCTACGTCGTTGAAGTACGAACTCATTGGAAATTCATTCGACCAGCTCGGTAGGGTCAAGCTTGGATTGGAGGATTTTGAGGGGGCGGGTTCGGCGTTCGACCAGGCATTGACTTTGGGAAACAGGAGCAGTCTTCGACGCCGAGCCAATGTGGAGGCTGCCCAATACAACTTCCCGGCTGCGGAAAAACTCCTTGAAGAAGCGCCCGTAGGCGATGCCGTCTCCAGCTTGGACCGTATCAGTATTGCGATGGATAAAGGCAAATGTACGGTTGCCAATGAGACAGCGAAGCGCGCGTTGACTCCGAAAAGTGAAGTGCCAGCGCAGTACCTACGGGCGCTGCAGATCTCTGCCGCGACCGTAGAATGGCTATGCGGTGATGCTCAGGTTGCCGCGAAGTCTGCCAGGAGCGTTATGCGTGATGCCATGGACGCTGCCGAGGCATCCAGCCCGGTTGAGGCACCCGACGATATAGGGATCGCTCTCATCGCAGGATTGTTGCTACAGCGACTGGATGATGATGCTCCAGTGGATGGTCTGATTGATCGGCTCGAGAAGAGCCGAGTGGTGGAGCAGCATGACTATCTCCGAGAGCTGCGGTCCGTGTTGCTTGCAGAATGGGACAGGAAGCAGGGGCGATATCGGCGTGCCTTGGAAAGGCTGGAGCCGCTTGTAACCGGTTATGAGCGATACCAGACCCGGCAGGCCCTACTGGAGGCGTATGCTGAAACGAAAAGGCTTGATCTGGCGTTGGAGCAGGTTACCTGGTTGGCAGAACACCGAGGTCTTGCGTACCTGGAACAGGGTTGCGCCCAGTGCCAGCAAGCATTGAACGTTGCGGATAGCAATTTATCTCTGTTGCGCGCAGCAGAACTACTTGAATCCGAAGGTCACGACGATCGGGCGCGCCAGTACTTGGCACGATTCGATGAAATTTGGCCGCCGCAGGTTCTGCCGCCTCACTTAAGGACGCGCCGCTCGGCTTTGAGAGCTGCATCCAACTGAGGCGTGTTGTGCGCAAGTCCCTTGATAAGCATGGATTTGATCTCCGCTCTTGCAGCTGCGATGGTTTCTTTTGCTGCGAGTTCGTTGACCTTGCACTCAGCAAATGGCTCCAGTTCTATGGCAGCCGTCGTTCCACAGGCCGTCATCTGACCGGGGGCGGGCGATTCGTAACCGATCGAGCGCAGTGCGGCAAGGTGATCGCGCTGGAAGCGCTCGCGGAATAGGTCGTCGGTGCTGAGCAGGTCCAGCAGGCGATCGGCGATCTCCGGCGACAGCGGCGCGGTCCGGGTCTTGGTACTCATCGGTAGTTCCCCATGTGCGGCCTGGGCCAGACCGTCAGCGGCAGAATCTAGCGCCCCGGCGGCGGGCGGGCAACCGTCACAGAATCATGCGCAGGGGTCGAGAGCATTGGAGCGGCCTCAATTTTACGCACGCGCCTTGCCATGCCAGGCAGCGCCGGCTCGAGTCAGATCATTGGTCTACCGGGGCGAACCCCGCGTGTCCCTGTGGCCGGGCCCGGAGCGGGCCAGCATAATCCAGTGACTTCAGGAAAGAGTCGTCTGTATGAAGATCCGCCGTTGCGCCGCCGTTTTCCTCGAGCCGCGCGAAGAAGTCGCATTCGAGCTGGAGTCGCTGCTGGGCGGCGGTGACGGCCTGCGGCGCGAGCGGCGCTGGCTGGCGTTGGCGCCGCACATCGGTGAGGAGGTCGAACTCGAAGCGAGTGAGCGCGAGTTGCTCGGCCGGCTGAGCCCCGGTCAGTGGGTCGAGGCTGGCGACCTCGATGCCGACGTCGCTTCCGTCCTGCCGCGCCTGCTGGCCGAGGGCCTGGTGGTGGCTGACGCGGGACCGGACGATGACACTCTCGCACGCTGGCGCGGCCGCGATGAGGCCTTCCGCCGGGTCCACTGGCATCCGCTCGGCGCCACCCTGCATGCGTTCACCCGTTGGGAAGGCGTCGACGCGGTGCAGAACAGCAAGGACAGCCGCACCGAGACTGCGGTCGAGATGCGTGAGGTGCTCGGCGTGCCGCCGGTCGAGGCGGCCTGCCGTGGCGACGACGGTTCCCGGCTGAAATTGCCGCGCGCCGCCGCCAACGATTTCGACCGCCTGCTCGCCCGCCGTGCGACCTGCCGCAATTTCGATCCGTCACGCCAACTGCCGTTCGACACCTTCGCCCAGGTCATGCAGCGCGTGTTCGCCGCGCAGGCCGAGGTGCGTGTGTCCGACGACACCGTATTCCTGAAGAAGAACGTCCCCAGCGGCGGCGGCCTGCATCCGATGGAGTGCTACCTGGTGGTGCAGCACGTCGACGGCGTGCCGCCGGGCCTGTACCACTACCACGCCGTCGAGCATGCCCTTGAGCCCCTCCCCCCGCCCGCGGGGGAAGGTTGGGAGGGGGGCGGACTGCGTGCATTCATCATGGACATGGTCGCCCAGCAGCACTGGTTCGCCGACGCCCATGTGCTGGTGATGCTGGCGCCACGCTTCGACCGCACCTTCTGGAAATACCGCCAGCACGCCAAGGGCTACCGCGTGGTCGCGCTGGAAGGTGGCCACATCTCCCAGACCCTCTACCTGTCCGCCACCGAGGCCGGGCTGGGCGCGTTCATCACCGGCGCGATCAACGAAAAGCAACTCGAACACGCTTTCGGCCTCGACCCGGTCAGCCAGGGCGCGCTGGCGATCTGCGGCTTCGGCTGGCGCGGCCCGGTGATGGAAACCGCCGAACTCGACCCGGCGGGAGAAGTCTGGGCAAAGTCCGAAGACTGACCTCGGCCCGTTGTGGCGTGGCCCTGCTGGTCGGGATCATCGCCTGCATGCACGGCGCACAAGGCGAGGATGCCCGTATCCGGTTCTTCGGGTTCGACTTCCGGGCCAGACCATTGCGCTGGCGGTGCACGTCCGGGGGCGGGGCAGTGTCGTTATCCGCCCAGACTTAGGGCCGGTCCGGCTTGTGTCTGCTGCTGGGCGGCCAGCTGGCGTTGCTGCGCCTGTTCCTGTCGCTGTTGATCGAGTTCTGCCGCCTGCCGTGCGCTGTCCTGTGCAGTGGGTGGGGGAGCGGCGAGATCGACCCGGGCGCCATGAGCGGGATGATGACCTTGCAGGGTCGCGCTGGACTCGTTGAAGCGCACGTCCAGCATTTCGTCGGGACGAATTCGGGCTTCCTTGGCGGCGAGAGTGAACTGCGCCAGGCGATCCTCGGAGACGACTGCACCGTCGGGCAGTTGTGAGTACAACGCCTGCCGGACGTTCAGATGGAGCGCGTGGTCGGGATGGGATGGGTCGGAGAACTGGGCCGGAGCCGTCTGGCCGCCACTGGCCGGACGCATGGCCAGCCGTTCGATCTCATGGTGCGACGGCTGCTCGTTGCCAGCCAGCGTCTGCGGACTGCGCGCGATCTCGCGGTAGGGGTCGTCCGGGTGGAACTGCTGGCGTTTTTCCTCTCGTTCCAGGCGCAACTCACGCGTATCGGAGAGCTGTCGAAGCCGGTCGGGATCGGTGACGGTACGGGTGACCGTGTGGGGATAGCTGCCGGGATCGTGCAGCTCCTGGACTTCCGACCACGCGTTGCGGTTTCGGTCGTAGCGGTAGTGGAAATCCCGGATTCCGATGGTGTCCGGGTCCGTATTCGCGAGGTTCTGGGTGGCCGCCATGCGCGCTACCGTCATGTCGCCCATGTACTCCACACTGGCCTTGACGCTGTCGAGTGAACGCAGATCGGTATGTTTCCAGACTTCGGCGGAGGTGAACCAGGCGCGGTCCAGTCCCAGTCGCCGGTTGTCGAGCATGTTCGACCAGACGTGCTCCATGGCGGGCGGACCGCCCTTGTCTTCGGCCATGTCCATCAGCCGGCGCGGGGTCCAGGCGTCGGGGTCGATGTTGGCGTTGCGGAAGCTGTCGTCGTGGACATCTTTGACATCCTCGCCTTTCAGATTGAGGGCGCGGGTCGGGTCGTCCTTGAAATGAAATTGCCGCATGGCAAAGTCGCGTTTCATCAGGTCGATGCCGAACTGTTCCCAGCCACGCTCGTCCAGCTCCACGCCGTTGCGGCGGGCGAACGCCTGCGCATGCGCGTTGGCGACCTGGCCGGGGGCATTGTCGTTGCGCACTACTCCCAGGGCCAGCAGGCCGTATCCATCACTATCGGGCAACTGGGCCAGGTAGTTCCAGTAGAGCTCGCGGTTGTCTTTTCCGGCGTAGTGACGAAGGATCTCAAGATCCTTCTGGGTCAATCCAGGCATGGTCGGCATACTTCCTGTATCGGCGGTGGGCTACTGCATGTGACCTTGGTGCAGAAGGTCTCGGACGCGGGATTCGATCCGCTTCCAGTCGCGCATGAACACGCGTGGATACGTGATGCGCGTGTGCAGGTTCCACTCCGGAATTGCAAAGAAGTGATCACACATGGCCCGTCGGCGATTCGCCGGATCGTTGACCACCTGGTTGCCATCTATGAGCAAACCGTCGGGCTCTTCCCGGCTGTCGCACTTGAGTACCGTCATCGGATAGCCCGTGTCTCCCATGCGCAGGTACCACTCCTTCGAGTTGCGGATCAGGTTTTCACGACTGGGACGCTCAGAGTAGGTTTCAGTCAAGAAGGCTTCGACCTTCTCCAGGTCGGCATAAAACGATTCCAGTCCGTACACCGGTTCGCCCTGTATGCGCAGATCAAGATTCTCCATCGGGTCGCTGCGATGCTTCGGGTTATCCGGGTCAATCGGTTCGACGAAGCTCTGCATCCTGTCGCGGAGACTGAACCGCTCGGGGTCGCGATAGGCGATCACCGGCGAGATGCTGCGCAGGAAATGTTCTGGATGGTCGGCATAGTCCACGCCGGGCGGCAGCGGTTCCATGCACGGCCACTGGAAACTGATGCGGACATCATCCAGCGGTCTGGAACCGGGCCGGCTCTGCATGATGTTGTGCGGCATCCAGAACCGGTGCGGACCCAACAGGAACTCGATCGGACGGTCGCTGTGTCCTTCCCACTTGTAGCCGGGTTCGACCGGGAGGTCGCCGTCCTCGATCATGCTGTCGACCATGCGCTCGTAGAACGCGCGCTCGGCTTCGATTTCCTTCATCCGCTCTGCGGGAATGGTGACCGGCGGGCAGCGGAATTCGGCGGGAGCATGGTCCTGCCGGGGTTCGATCACCGTGGCCGCCGCCTCGTCTTGTGCGGCGCTGTGCGGGCTGGCACAGGCGGCAAGCATGGCCAGGGTGGATGCGGCGATCACCGAGGCGCTCTTGCCGGGCAACGACGTGGTTCCTGGCAGGTTCAACGGCGCGACCTCGACCTTGGGCAGCAGCCGTTTGGTGAAGTAGCGATCCTTGTAGTAGCGGATCTTCTCGCACATCACCGGATGGGCCAGACCCTCGTAAAGGAAGATCTCCTTGTCCGGCCCCATCGCCTTGAGCTCCTGCGGCAGCATCAGCGCCCGCTTCTCGTACGCCTCGCTGTAGGAGGTGCTGTTGCCCTGGCCGCGCGAGCGGGTCCGCTGCTTGCGGTGCACGGTGGTGTAGCCCAGCATCTCCGAGTAGTCGTTGGCGTCCTGCTGCTCGCGCGGGGCATAGATGATCTGCAGCGCGTGGTTGGTGATGATCGTGCGCGACATCTCCCTGCCGTACACCGCGTCCAGCTGCGCCATCGACTGGATGATCGGCAGCAGGCGCAGGTTGTAGCCGGCCATGTAGGCCACCGCCTTGGCGATGATGTCGACCCGGCCCAGCGCAGTGAACTCGTCCATCAGCAACAGGCACTGGTGCTTGAGCTCGGGGTTGTTCTGCGGCAGTTCCTTGGTGTTGACGTTGATCAGCTGGCTGAAGAACAGGTTCACGATCAGTCGGCTCTCGGCCAGCTTGTTGGGCTGGATGCCGATGTAGATCGTCATCTTGCGCTTGCGCACGTCGTCGAGGCGGAAATCGTCGGCGCTGGTGGCCGCGTCCAGCACCGGGTTGATCCAGGCGTTGAGCGGCTCCTTGAAGCTGCCAATGATCGAGGCGAAGGTCACGTCCGCCTGCGACAGCAGCCCGGCGAAAGCGGTACGCGCATTGGCGCTCAGGAACGGCGCCTGCGACAGCGTCTGCAGGTAGGGCTTGAGCTCCTCGCCGCCGGTATCGGAGGACAGCCGGTAGACCCCGCCCAGGGTGGGCGTGCCGGTGCCCTCGTGGTCGGCCTTCTCGAACAGATACAGGCCGAAGGCCATGAACGCGTTGCGGGCCTGGCTGACCCAGAACTTGTCCTTGTCGTCGCCGTCCGGGTAGAGCATGGCGGCGATGCTCATCAGGTCGGAGACCCGGAACGCCGGGTCCTTGGACACATAGGTGAGCGGGTTCCAGCGATGGGTGCGGCGGTCGTCGGCGAACGGATTGAACAGGTAGATCTCCTGCCCCCGCGAGGCCCGCCAGCCGGAGGTCAGATCGAAATTCTCCTGCTTGATGTCGAGGACCACGACCGACTCGTCGTATTCGAGCAGATTGGGGATGACCACGCCCACGCCCTTGCCCGAGCGGGTCGGCGCGGCAAGGACCACGAACTGCTGACCGGGCAGGCGCAGCAGCTTGCCGTTCTTCTTGCCGACCACGATGCCGTTGCTGGCGGACTTGAGGAAGCCCTTCTGGGCCAGGTCGACGAGGCCGGCGAAGCGCGCCTTGCCGTGGATGTCGCGGTCCTGGCCGGTGCGCAGCAGCAGGACCAGCGAAGCGATCCAGACCAGCATGGGCAGGCCGAAACCGATCGCGCCGGCGAACTTGACCCGGCCGGTGTAGGGCTGCATGCGCGGGTGGTCGAGCAACTGCAGGTAGTTCCAGTAGGTGCCGAACCCAAGCGTGGCGGTGTCCAGCTTCATGAACATCAGGGCCAGCCAGCCGGAGAAGTACAGGCCGGCGACGAGGGCCAGCACGAGCAGGGCCAGGGCGGTGAGCAGTTTCGGTTTTGTCACGGCTTCAAACCTGTCGGGTGGGTGTGGAGCGTAAGGTGCGCCGCGGGTGGCGGCATGAAGAGATCAGCGTGCGGACTTTCGACCGTCTGGTTGCGCGGATCCCGATGTCGAGGTGTCGACCAGAATGTAGTCCTGGTTCTTGCCCCAGCGAGGTTGTCCTTCCTCCAGTTTCATGCACGGACGGCCGTCGCACGAGGTGACCGTCACATGCTGGAGTGCCTGCATCACTTCGGCCTGAACCTGGAGCCGCTCGGTACGCTTGACGTTGTGCCACAGCACGAAGCTCGAGCCGGCCACGGTAAGAAATGCCGCCGCGCCTATCGCGATCATCGATTTCCATCCCATGATCCGCATCCGCATGCCGACCGCGGATTGCTCGCGCTTCAACTGGTCGCTCACCTGTCGCAGCTGGTTGGCGCTTTCGCCGATCGCCTTCGTTGCTGCACCGACTTCCTGTGCCAATGCCTGACGCACGGCGGCCTGTGCATGCTGGAGCAACTCCGTTTTGCCGGCGGTCACGACCTCGCCGAGAGTTCCTTCAACTCCATGCAATGTCTGCACGAGTGCCTTGGCGCTGTCCTGTTGCTGTTCGGCGGCATCAAGACAGCGGCGTTCGAGATCCGCAGCGAGGAGGGCGGCCTTCTCCAGGAAGTTGATCAGTTCCTGATACTTTGCGTCTTGCATCGGATATCTCGGATAGCCTGTGGATGAGGCGGGCCGGTCGATGCTCTGTCTCGCATTCCCCGGCTACGCATGAGTACTAGGTAAAACTCGATTCCCTGTAGATTATTCGTGCTGCTGTTGTTCTTCTGTACTATCGATGCTTGCACGCGAGGCGGGGTGTTTCGCGTAACTGGATGCATGCGGGCCGCATGCCGCCAGTGACACGCTAGCCGACCGTATCATCCGCCAGTGGTATCCGTCTGCGGCCGGGTCGGTGGTGGGATAGCGCATCACTTCCATCGGTTGGTTATCACCCTTGCACGTGAGTCAAGCGCGATGCCAGCGGGAGCGGCGGGGCGCTGCGGTTTCGATGCTGGCGTTACGGCCTCGTTTGCGGCGCAGCCACAGTCCGGCCAATCCGCCCAGAAACAGCAGCCCCGCCAGCCCCGACCAGAGCCAAGACGAACGGACTGAAATCCAGCCGTCCCCTTCTGCTTGCGTGAGACGCTCCTGCGCGGTGGCCAACGCATTGTCTTGAAGGGTGATGACCTGTTGCAGCTCATCATGAGAACCCTCCAATTCCGTAACGCGTTGCTTCAGGTATTCGATCTCCGCATCACGACTGGCCAGCGTCTCGCGATGCAGTGTCGTCGCTCCCGCTGATCCGATACCAGTGATGTCCGGTTTGATATCGGGTTCGGACGACAGCTCGCGTTCCGGTGGTGCGATTTCCAGACGCGGCAGCGCCAGAGACACGGGCGTGGTTTCAGTGGCCTGCTGCATGCCGGTTCTGACCGCGGCCAGAGCAGCGGCCATCTCGGCCGGAGGCACCGACCCCGGGCCTTCCTGCCACTCGCGGATCTGCAGGCGCACCAGGTCGCGTGCGTGCCCGGGATCGATGGAGGCCAGTGTGGCGTGTGCCGGCAACTGCAGGGTCGCGCCCTGCATGAGGCGATTGATGTTGCCGTCGATGAAGGCTTCCGGATTGGCCAGCAACAAAGCCGCCAGTGCCTGTTCGTGCATCGCACCGGCGCCGTCGATCCGTGCAGCGATCCGCGTCAGGGTCTCGCCAGACTTTACCGGCCCGTGCTGAGCCCCGCCCGGAAGTGGCTGGACAGGTCGGGGTGCGGGAGCTGGGAGAGAAGTGCGGGGGCTGTTCGTCTGGCTGGGGTTTGAGGGCGTTGCGGATGCAGTCCGTTCCGGCGGCGCCTCCGGCTGAGGGGCGGGGGAGGCGGTGGGCGTCGGCGAAGCAGCGAGGGATGGTGGGGCAGCAACGGCTGGTGGAGCCGCGGCCGGCGGGGGCCGGGTCTGCAGCGGAATCGGAGCCGCGGGCGGATCTGCTGCTGCCGGCGATGCCGGAGCGGCTATCGGCCGGGTTGCGACCACGGCGATGGGGGCGGCCAGCGGCGGGGGCTCCAGAGGTGGCTCGACGAACGACAGCTCGACCGACGGCAGCTCGACCGGTTTCGACAATGGTGGCTCGGACACTCCGGGTAGTTCGATCACCGGCAGAGCCGTTGCCGGCATCGAGGTCGGCTCGCGCAACGCGATGGAGAACTCCCGGATCATCCGGCCCGCATCCCAGTCGAGCTGGATCAGGAACGTGAAGAATTCCTCGCTCACCGGGTTGACGGTGGTGATGCGAATTGCGGGTTGTCCGCCCGTATCCCGGATCGAGAATCGCAGGTCGGCCACCGCCCCACGTGGCCGCGACAGGCCGACGCGTGCAAACACGACCGGTGGCGCCAGTTCCGCACGTAATGACCGCAGCTCTTCAGGCGAGGCCTTGATCGGAATTTCGGCCAACAGCGGCTCGCCGATCGCCGAACGGACCGCTATCGGTTCCATGTCCATTGCCCGAGCCGGCATTGCCGCCTGAGTCATCGCCGCCAGAATCAGGCTCAACAGCATCCATCGCATGACGTGCTTCCGTGCCTCGTGTCACAAATCTGTCTTGATCCGATCCGAAGAATATGACATATGAAGTCAATGGGCATGTGCCGGGCGGGTGTCCGCGCCCGGCACTAGTAGATGAGCAGCATACGGATCCGGATCCCGCTTGACGACCCATTGCAGACACAGGTACCTTTAAAAAAGGCCCGCTATAAGCTGGGCTCCGGGGGGGCAGGTCCAAGCTTGGGGCTGCCAATCCGGGTACGTGTTTCAGGAGCGGAACGACAGGGGGCGAGGTTTAAGGACATGAGAGCCACGGAGTGGGCTATACGTCGTAGCGTATCGCCCTTCGACACACAATCGGTACGGCAGCGGGTTTCACCTGCTGCAACGTCCAACATCATCAATGTCATGCGTCCCGGGCAGACTTCGTCCGGGGCATGCCTGTCTCTGCCTGTTTTTGCTCCCGCATGCCTGCATGGGCGTGCGGAAAGCGCATGTCTGCAATTCCTCCACAGGGTGAAGCCGTGAACCATTCAGTAGTCCATCGCCTTTTCATTGCGCTGGTGCTGGCGCCTGCGATCCTCACAGTCGGATGTGCAGCTCCCGAGGCGCCGGGCGTCCGCGGACGCTGGAAGCCCGTGAATCACTTTGCCGCAGCGCCGGAGGTGATTCCGCTCCAGCAGGCTTATCTGTTCCAGGCATCGCCTGCGGACGGCACGCTCAAGAACATGCTGAGCCGCTGGGCGCGCGACAGCCGGATGAGTCTTTCGTACCTGCACTCGAACGATTACACCCTGTATGCACCGGTGGCGGATATCCACACCACCAACCTCCAGGCCGCGGTCTCGGCGCTGACGGATGCATATGCGCAGCAGGGCGTCTCGATCACTGCGGACGGCAGCCAGATCGTCGTTCGCGCCGCTACGGCCGCGTCGGCCGAGCTCGAAGACTGACCGGGCGGGCACTTTCATGTTCGGAAAGAAGACATCCTCGCCGCAGGTTGATCAGGCTGTCGCCAAAGCGGTCAACTATGAGCTGACGGTGGCCGACCTGGCCCGTCGCAGCCAGCGCCGCGCCTGGCTGGTCGCCTGGTGCGCAATCGTGATGTCGCTGATCCTGGCGAGCGGCTATTTCGTGTTCCTGCCGCTCAAGGAGAAAGTGCCATACCTGGTCATGGCTGATCCATATACGGGCACTGCCACGGTGGCCCGGTTGCAGGGCAACTTCGGCAACAACAGCATCACCACCCAGGAAGCGATCAACAAGAGCAACGTGGCCCGGTTCGTGCTCGCCCGCGAGTCCTATGACTCGGGTCTGGTCGGCAACCAGAACTGGTACACGGTGTTCTCGATGGCCGGCGAGCGAGTCGCGCCTGCATACAAGGCGGTTTATGCGGCAAACAATCCCAATCGCCCCGCAACCCTCTATGGCGCGACCAAGTCAGTTCATGTCAGGATCGTGAGCATCCACCTGCTGGGCGGAGGTGGCGGGCAGCCGTACACGGGGGCGACGGTGCGCTTCCAGCGCAGCCTGTATGACAAGACCACCGGCCGTTTCACGTCACTGGACAACAGCGGCAAGATCGCCACGCTCGAGTTCACCTACAGGCCCAATCTCAAGCTCGGTGAGCGGGATCGCCTGCTGAATCCGCTCGGATTCCAGGTGACGAACTATCGGGTCGAGAACGATTTTGCCGAAGCCCTGCCACCGGAGCCTGCATTCCCGTCGCCGGCGGAGTTGATGCAAAGACCGTCGCAATCGGCGCCGCCTGTCGCCGCAGGCACCGAGGGGAGCATCGGAGTGGTGCCTGACACTGTCCCACCTCCGGATTTTGCCCCCGAGGAAGGCCAAATTCCTGCCAATCCCGATGCGGCTGCCCCCGCCAATGGAGTCAACACTCAATGAGTCATTTGAGCGAGCTGCTTTCGCGCTTCGGCCTCTTTCTGGCCCTTGTCTGCGCCTCCGTGTCCGTCCAGGCACAGGCTGTCGAAGAATACGAATACGAGCCTGACCGCATCTATCAGGTGCGTACGGGACTGGGTATCACCACCCAGATCGAGCTGAGTCCGCATGAGGAAATCAAGGACTACAGTACTGGTTTCAGCAGTGGTTGGGATCTGAACCGGCGCGGGAACGTGTTCTACATTCGGCCGAAGAATGTCGATGTGGACACCAACATGATGGTGCGCACGGCCACGAATTCGTACATTTTCGAGCTCAGAGTCGTCGCCACCGACTGGCGCACGCTTGCCCAGGCCAAGTCTGCCGGCGTCCAATATAAGATCAAGTTCGTCTATCCGCATGGCACCGAGTTTGCCGAGGCCATGGCCGTGGCCGAGGAGCCGAATACCGAACTCAGTACCAGCATCCATCCCGACCGCGGCTACCACTTCAACTACGAGTTCTCGGCCCCCAGGCGGGCGCCGAAGTGGTTGGTGCCGACGACGGTCTATGACGACGGCCGCTTCACCTACATCAAGATGACCGACCTTGCCGACATGCCCACCGGCAACTTCCCGGTCATCCTCGGTCGCGAGCGCGAGCACAGTGGTGACTTCATCGTCAACAGTACCGTCGAAGGCAACACCATCATTGTCCACGGCACCTATCCCTATCTGGTGATCCGTCACGGCAAGAACGTCGTCGGCCTGCGCAGGAGGCAGCAACAGTGAGCCAGAACACGCCCAACAATCCCCCCGGCCAGGCCCAGGATTCGCAGGAAAATCCCTATTCCGCCAACTGGCAGGGTGGCGGTGCACCGGATCTCGATGCCGAAGCGCCTGTGCTCAGGGCCGACGAGGCCCAACGCCTGAATCGCAAGGCGCTGATGTATCTGGCGGGCATCGTCGCTCTGCTGCTGCTGACTGCGATCTGGCTGGCCCGCGGTATGTTCTCAGGCGATGACGCCAAGCGCGCCCCGCCCCAGCGCGAGGAGCGGGTCGTAATCCCGGATGCGCCCACGGACGTGATGTTGCCGCAACTTCCGCCCGAGCGTGCGCCCGAGTTCGCAGAGCCACTGCCCTTGGCGCAGGTTCCGATGCCGTCGGAATTGCCACCGCTGCCCCCCGCGCAGCCGGCCGCACCTAGCGGGCCTTCACTTCTGGAGCGCCGCATTGGGCGCTCTGATAGTCCCGTCAGCGACGCCACCACCACACCGCCGGAAATGCCCTCGCTGGAAGGCGTGGGAGCGGATTCCGCTACCCAGATGCGGGCAAGCCTGGCCAGTGCGCGACCGCTCTACAAGCCCGACACATTGATGGTGCGCGGTACCTATATCCGCTGCGTGCTTGAAACACGGGTGATTACGGATGTGCCCGGGTTCACCTCCTGCGTGGTGACCGAGCCGGTGTATTCGATTAATGGCCGGCGCCTGCTGCTCCCCAAGGGTTCCAAGGTCCTGGGCACCTATGGTTCCGCCGCGACCGGTGGCAATCGGGTGGCGGTCGTTTGGGATCGCATCACCACGCCGAACGGCCTGGACATCAACATGAGCAGCCCGGGCGTGGATGACCTGGGCAGTTCCGGGCACCCAGGCCACTACGATGCTCACTGGCCGCAGCGCATTTCCTCGGCACTGTTGATCAGCATGATCAGCGATGCATTCAAGTACGTAGGTGCCAAGCATGGTCCCCAGCAGGTGGACATCAGCAACGGTACCGTGGTGCAGAGCCCGTATGAGAGCAACACCGCCCGCACCATGGAGCGGATGGCGAACATGGCGCTGGAAAGGAACATGGCACGTCAGCCGACCGTGACCATCAACCAGGGCGAGGTCGTCAACGTTTACGTCGCCCAGGACGTCGACTTCTCGTCGGTGCTGCGCTGAACAGGCAATGGATATGGATGACGGCTCCGCCACCGCCAGGGTCTCCAACGACTTTCTCGAGTACCAGTACCAGGTGCTCGGGATCGGGGAGTATCTGCGTTCGGCGGACGTCACCGAGATCTGCATCAACCGGCCCGGTGAGCTGTACCTGGAAACCGTCAGTGCCGGCTGGCAGAAGGTCGAGGTGCCGTCGCTGACCTTCGAGCGCGCGCGCCAGTTCTGCACCGCGGTCGTCAACGAGAGCAACACCGGCCAGCGCATCACCGATGCAGACCCGATGGTGTCGTTGACCTTCCCGACCGGTCAGCGCGCGCAATTCGTGATTCCGCCGGCCTGCGACCCGGGCAAGGCTTCCATCACGATCCGTCTGCCTGCGAAGTTCAGCAAGTCGCTCGAGCAGTACGAGAAGGATGGCTTCTTTGCCGAGATCCTCGAGCAGGACGGAGAAATCAGCGACCACGACCGCGAGTTGCTTGAGTTGCGTGAAGAGCGGAACTATGCCGAGTTCTTCCGCAAGGCCGTCGCCTACCACAAGAACGTGGTGGTCGCCGGTGCGACCGGCAGCGGCAAGACCACGTTCATGAAATCGCTGGTCAATCACATCCCGCACAGCGAACGGCTTGTCACCATCGAGGATGCGCGCGAGCTGTTCATCCCGCAGCCGAACGTCGTCCACCTGCTCTACTCCAAGGGCGGGCAGAGCACCAGCAACGTCACTGCCAAGACCTGCATGGAAGCCTGCCTGCGCATGAAGCCGGACAGGATCATCCTCGCCGAGTTGCGCGGAGACGAGTCGTTCTACTTCATCCGCAACTGCGCCTCCGGCCACCCGGGCTCTATCACCAGTTGCCATGCCGGCAGCATCGCGCAGACCTGGGACCAGCTGGCGCTTATGGTCAAGGCATCGAACGAAGGTTCGGGACTCGAGTTCTCGGTCATCAAACGGTTGCTGATGATGACCATCGACATCGTTGTGCACATCAAGGCGCATGCTGGCCGCCGCTACATCACCGGCATAGATTTCGATCCCAGGCGGGCGATGGCGGATACGGGAGGCCGGGCATGATGTACCCAACTCCCGCGTATGGTAGATTGACGGCCGCCCGTGAACCGGTGAAAGATGGCGTGGCCCGGATTGGAATCGGGTCGGATGCAACCAGGTGCCGGATGCAAGGCACAGGGAACACAAGGAGGGGGTAGCGTGTTGCCAGGTATGGAAATGATGGCGTGTGTGGACCTTGCGGTACCCGTCGAGGTAATGCGCCACGTCGTAAAGGTCGAGTCTTCCTTCAATCCCTATGCGATTGGCGTCGTCGGCGGCCGCCTGGTGCGGCAGCCACAGAACCTGGCCGAAGCCGTCGCGACGGCGCGCATGCTCGAGGAAAAGGGCTACAACTTCTCGCTTGGCCTGGCGCAGGTCAATCGCTACAACCTGACCAGGTACGGCCTCACCAGCTATGAGCGCGCCTTCCAGACCTGCCCGAACCTGCAGGCGGGTGCCCGCATCCTGGCCGAGTGCCATGGCCGCGCGGATGGCGATTGGGGCAAGGCCTTCAGCTGCTACTACTCGGGGAACTTCACCACCGGATTCCGGCACGGTTACGTGCAGAAGGTGTATGCGTCTATGCGCAATGCGGCGGACGTCGGCGGACAGGCGATACCACTGGCCGGTACCCAGGGAAATGCCTCGGCTCCACGGCCTGCGCGGGCGACCGCTGCGGTCGCTGATTCCCTGTTGGCGCGGCGAATTGAATCCGAATCGGTTACGGCTCCGGCATCGCTGATTGCCCCAGTTGCGGCTACCGAGGTGGCGCCGGTCGCCGCTGCGCCAGCTTCGATGGCCAGAGCCCAGACTCCCGCAAGTCCGCAATCGCAAGCTGCCTTGCTGCCACAGCAGGCAGCCGAGTCCTCGCCAGAGCCGGTCATGGTGCGCTTGATGGGCGCGCCGGCTGCTGGCACTGCGACCAGCGGCCATGGAATGGCTGCGCAACCCGTTCCGCCTTCGTCCCCGCCTTCACCCGCACGAGATGTTGCTTCCACCAATACAGGCAAGGACGAGGCATTTGTTTTCTAACCGGGTCGTTCCGGCCTTTGGACTATTGCACCACCCCGTCATCCACCACGAAGGAGCTAGAAGATGAAAATGAATGCAACGACCCACCAAACCCGGCAGACGGCATCTGCCGCACTCATGGCCATGGTCTTTGTCGCCTGCGTGGCGGTGCCGGATCTGGCGTTTGCCCAGGATCGCGATTTCGAGGGACAGACCTGTGGTTTTCTCGGCCAGATCACCGGCCTGCTGAGTATCGCTTCGATCGCGGTGGTCACCATCGCCATCGTGTTCGCCGGCTACCAGATTGCCTTCGCGCACAAGCGCATGAGCGACGTCGCGCCGATCCTGATCGGCGGTCTGCTGATCGGTGGCGCCAGCCAGCTCGCAGGCTGGATCCTCGGCGACAACTATGGTGAGTGCGACGCTACTTCCACCAGTACCGGGATGATCGTTCAGCAGATGCTGCAGTACGTCGCCTGATGCAGAAGAACGTACTGTTCCGCGGCTGCACCCGCCCGGCGATGTTCCTGGGCGTGCCTTACGTGCCGTTCTTCATCGGCGCGGGCGGGTGTCTGCTGCTGGCCATGTACACCAATCTGCTGGTGCTGTTCCTGCTGCCGGTGGTGATCTTCGTCATGCGCCAGATGGCCCGGCGTGACGAGATGGTCTTCCGTCTGCTGGGACTGCGGCTGCAGATGCGCACGCGCATGCGCAACATCCGCGAGCATGGCGGCATGTGGGTGTGCACGCCCAATCCCTACCGTGCACGCCCCACGCCGGATACCCGCGGACGTTGACGAGATAACGCACGATGTTCAATCCAGACACGCCCATCAGCGAATTCATTCCACTCTCCAGCCATGTCTCGCCTTCGGTGGTCAAGACCACCGGGGGAGACTTCCTGTTGAGCTGGTGTCTGGGCGGGCTGCCATTCGTCGGCCGCGACGAATGGGAGATCGAGCACCGCCACAATGTGTTCAACCGCATGCTGCAGACGCTGCGTGCGCCCGACTACGTCAACGTGGCGTTCTGGGTTCATGACGTACGCCGCCGGCGGAGCATCACATCCAACGACGCGTTCGACCAGGCCTTCAACCAGCGCATGTCGGACGAGTACTACAGGGCTCTGTCGTCGCAGAAGATCATGGTCAACGAGCTGTACCTGACCATGATCTACCGACCTGTCGTTGGTGGCAAAGCATTCATGGAGAAAACCAGCGACGTGGAACGCCTGAAGGCCGAACAGGATCAGGCCGTGGCCAAGGTGCTGGAACTGGCCGGCAACGTCGAAGCCGTGCTCAAGGAATACGCCCCGCGCCGCCTCGGCATGTATGAGGCGGAGAACGGCGTGGTGTTCTCCGAAACCCTGGAGCTGTTCGGCTACCTGCTCAACCGCATCGACGAGCCGGTACCGGCGTTGTCGGCGCCGATACCGGAATACCTGCCGGTCAGCCGCCACATGTTCTCGGTCAAGACCGGCGACTTCGTGGTCACCACACCGACCGGCAAGAACCACTTCGGCGCCATCCTCAATCTCAAGGAGTATGCCGAGGGCACCTATCCCGGCATTCTCAATGGCCTGAAGTACCTGGATTTCGAGTATGTCATCACCCATTCCTTCAGCCCGATGGGTCGGCAGGATGCGCTCAGCGTGCTCGACCGCACCAAGGGCATGATGATCTCCTCCGGCGACAAGGCGGTCAGCCAGATCGTCGAACTCGACCATGCGATGGACCAGCTGGCATCGGGCAACTTCGTGCTCGGCGAGTACCACTTCATCATCGCCATCTATGCCGACAGCCAGGAGGCGCTCAGCCGGCAGCTCGCAACCACCCGTGCCGAGCTGTCCAATGCCGGCTTCGTATCGGCCAAGGAAGACTGGGCGATCACCGCCTCGTTCTACTCGCAGCTGCCGGGCAACTGGAAGTACCGTACGCGCCTTGCCAACCTCAGCTCGCTCAACTTCCTCGGCCTGAGCCCACTGCACAACTTCAGCGCAGGCAAGAAGGACCACAATCCGTGGGGGCCGTGCGTGACCACGCTACAGGCGACCAACGGTCAGCCGTACTACTTCAACTTCCACGCCACCCACCCGGCGGAGAAATCGTTCGGCGAGAAGGCGATCGCCAACACCATGGTGATCGGCAAGTCTGGTACCGGCAAGACCGCGCTGATCAACTTCCTGCTCAGCCAGGTGCAGAAGCTGGACCCGTCGCCGACCATCTTCTTCTTCGACAAGGACCGCGGCGCGGAGATCTTCGTGCGCGCCTGCGGCGGCAACTACCTGGCGCTGGAGAACGGCGCGCCGACCGGCTTCAACCCGTTCCAGTGCGAGCGCACCGAGGCCAACATCCAGTTCCTGGCCGACCTGATCAAGGTGCTGGCCGGCAAGCGCGAATACACCGCCCGCGAGGAAGAGGACATCTTCCGCGCTGTCGAGAGCATCCTCGATACCCCTCCGCATCTGCGGACCATGACCAACTTCCAGAAGAGCCTGCCCAACATGGGCGACGACGGGCTCTACGCGCGCCTGCGCAAGTGGACCGTCGGCAATTCCCTGGGCTGGGTGTTCGACAATCCGAACGACGTCATCGACCTGCACAAGGCCCACATCATCGGCTTCGACTACACCGACATCATCGACAACCACGAGGTGCGGATACCGGTCATCAACTACCTGCTGCACCGGCTCGAGGAACTGATCGACGGCCGTCGCCTGATCTACGTCATGGACGAGTTCTGGAAGGTCCTCGACGGCGAGGGCGGGCTCAAGGAATTCGCCAAGAACAAGCAGAAGACCATCCGAAAGCAGAACGGCCTGGGCATCTTCGCCACCCAGAGCCCGGAGGACGCGCTCAAGAGCGACATCGCCGCGGCGCTGATCGAGCAGACCGCGACCATGATCCTGCTGCCCAATCCCAATGCCAGCCGCGAGGACTACATCGACGGCCTGAAACTGACCGAGGCCGAGTTCCAGGTCATCAAGGGCCTCGACGAGCGCAGCCGCTGCTTCCTGGTCAAGCAGGGCCATGGCGCCACCGTATGCCAGCTCAACCTGCGCGGCATGGACGACGCGCTGGCGGTGATCTCCGCCAGCACCGACAACATCGACATCCTGCACCAGGTGCTGGAGCGCAAGGCGCGCTTCCACCACGTCACTGCGGACGAACTTACGCCCGAGCAGTGGCTGCAGGACTTCTATGACAACCGCAAGGGCTCGGGCAAGGGCGACACGCAGACCGGCGGCCGTTCGCGCCAGGAGGCAGCCGCATGATGGCTTTCAACAGACGGTCGAACAGTTACCGCAAAAAAACCAGCAGGAGCACGTCCATGAACAACATGACCCAAACCCGCCGGCCCATCGTCAAACAACGGCTTGCCCTGCTGGCTCTGGCAATGGCGGGACTGCTGGCCTCGGGCAATGCCGCCGCGCAGTGGATAGTGAACGATACGCTGCATGTCAAAACGCAACTGGCCGAGTTCACCAAGGAGGCCACTCGCTGGGGAGAGCAGGGAAGGCAGTGGTTGAAGGAGTATCAGCAGTTCATGCAGCAGTACAACAGCTTCCTGTCCTCGGCCAACCAGGTGCGCGCCTCGTACAACTTGCCCGATGCGGTCCCGATGAGGAAGGTGGAAGATGACGAATATGTGGAGGAGCGCTGTGGTCCGCGTTACGGGGGCGGCAGCGCCGGCGTGCTGGGCCGGATGTTCCAGGTCGACCTGCGAGGCGACGTGCAGCAGCAGCGATACGAGGTCTGCGCGTTGATTCAGCAGATGCGCAACCGGCAGCTCAACGATACGGTGGACTACCTACAGAAAACCATGCCGCAGATGAAGGCGGACCTCATTGCGGCCGGCGACCGTTTCATCGGCAGTGGCAAGACACAGGGTGACATGACCACCTATAGCGCGGAATTCAGCCAGGTCGGGGCCGGGATGGCCCAGTCCCATGAGGAATTCCAGGCGCTGATGCAGGCCTACGAAAAATATATCAATGCGCTGGAATCCGCCCAGGGCACCCTGACACGGGCGGCCATGCGTGGCCATTCCGGCCTGCCGTCGAAGATCGTCAACGTGGCGACGATGAAGACGGCGCTGTGCGGCACAAGCGGCAGCAAATGCAGGGATTGATGTCTGCAAGGCGTGGGCACGATAGGCGTGCCGCCATGTCACCCGGGGGCGGGCTTCAGTGATGGAAACAGTAAAAATGACATTGCAGGGATTCGAAATACTCTCCGGCCTGTTCGGCCAGGAGTTATGGAGCTGGCTGCAACCGAAGGCGATCATCGACGATGTCGGTGACTTCGTGTTCTTCAAGTTTGTGCTGGACCGCCTGTCCCACGACATCGGTGTATTCCGCGATGGCGTGATCGGCCGTGTGATGCAGATGGTGCAGCTGGTGGCGCTGGCGCTGCTGACGCTGTGGGTGTTTGTGCAGGGCTACCGGGTCATGACCGGGCAGATGCGCGATTCGATGATGCAGTTGACGGTCAACACGCTGCGCGCGGTGCTGATCGTGACGGCGGCGATCTCGTTCGGGAGCTTCGACGAGCCGATCACGCGCTACGTGACCACGGACATGAAGGATGGGATCCACTGGGTGATCACCGGCGAGGAAGGCTCGCCGGAGGACGAGATCGACAGCAACCTGGGCTGGATGCAGGCGGCGATGTCGAGCCTGGACGTGCTGGAGACCGGGGGCGACCTGGACGCGTCGCGGGAGAAGGAGCGGGCGGCGATGATGATCGGGGCCGGCACCGGCGGCCCGGCGCTGGTGGCCGGCGCGCTGCTGCTGATGTACCAGGTGGCGATGGCGCTGTTCATCGGCCTGGGCCCGATCTTCATCCTGTGCCTGCTGTTCAACTCGACCAAGAGTCTGTTCCAGAGGTGGCTGCTGTACGGAATCGGGACGATGTTCAGTCTTGCGGTGCTGAGCGCGATGACGTCGATCGCACTGAAGATGGTGACGGACGTGGCGATCGGGATGTGGGCGTCTGACGCGATCAACACGCTGTTGTTGGGCGGCGAGCCGGCCGGTTTTGGCAGCCGCGCGATGCAGAGCGGCGGGATGGGCCTGATCCTGACCATGCTGCTGCTGACGGTGCCACCGATGGCGGCGAACTTCTTCCAGGGCTCGCTGGGTCAGTTCATGGCGTACGCCACGATGGGCCCGCACCTGCAAACGGGTCAGCCGCAGATGGGGGCGTACTCGGGCGGTGGCCCGGGTGGTGGTGGATATGGGGGCGGGTACTCGCCGCAGCAGCCTGGAACTTTGAATGCTCGCGCACAGGATGATGGCAGTAGGCAAGCAGGGGATTTCCGTGGGGCTTACGCCGCGACCCCGACCCACTCGGCCGGCTCCGCCACAGGCGGCTATTCTTCACTGCAGGATGATCTGGTGCGTACAGTGGATCGCAGTGGCGGGCCAGGTTCCAGTCCACAGGTGGATCGACACTATGCCTCGAATTCACCCACGACTCAGGCGAGCGGGCCTACAGCACAAGCACCGCCACCACCGCCGAAGGACGACACCCCGCGGCGCGGCTAACGGATAGTGGTAAGGAGGTAGCGTGATGAAACTCCCGACAATATTGATCTTGGGTTTGCTGATGGTAGGCAGTGCTCATGCCCAGATGAACAACAACCAATACCACCGACATCAACAGCAGATCCAGAACCGCAGCCATATGGCCGAGCAGCATCGGCAGGGCTATATGACTCAGCAGCAGCAAATGCAACAACAGTCACCGCAGCCGCCAGAGCCGACTGGTTGGTGGGAAACCACTTGGGGCGCGATTGCACCCTCGCCAGTAGGCGGCGTATTGGGAACAGCCGTTGGTGCGAGTAGCAAGGAAGAAGCTGAACGCTCCGCGTTGGAAGACTGTAAAGCAAAAGGGGGAGGGGCGTGCGAGGTGCGTCTTGCTTATTACAACCAGTGTGCAGTAATGATACTTGGTGACAATATATACAGAACCGCAAGTGCTGGAAGTATCAGGGACGCAGAGGAATATGGAATTGAGTTGTGCGAGAAAGAAGATACTAGCTGCCGTGTCTACTATTCCGCTTGTACTGAGCCAGTCTTTCACAGGTATTAAGTAGGCCTACAACACATGCACTGCCACCACCGCCAACGGACGACACCCCGCGGCGTGGATAGTGGAAGGTGGGTTGTGCCATGAGTCTCAAGGTGCTGTTGGTAGTTGGTCTACTGGGTATGAGCGGTGTCGTTCAGGCGCAAGCGCAGTCCCCGCATGTCTGCGGCGCCGGCCCTGGGCCCAATGAAGTCCAGGCGGGAGTACAGCCGGGCGGGCCCGGGATGGCGCCCACGCCGTTTTGCTATTGGAAGTCACAACCTCAGCAGTCGCAGCAACAGCCACAGCAACCTCCGCGACCGACGGGGTATTGGGAAAAGACGAGGGGAGCGTTAGCACCTTCGCCAGGTTCAGTCTTGCGGTGCTGAGCGCGATGACCTCGATCGCATTGAAGATGGTGACCGACGTCGCTATGGGCATGTGGGCGTCGAATGCGATCAGCACGCTGTTGTTGAACGGCGATGCGGTCGGTTACGGCAGTCGCGCGATACAAAGCGGTGGCATGGGCCTGATCCTGACCATGCTGCTGCTGACGGTCCCGCCAATGGCGGCGAACTTCTTCCAGGGCTCATTGGGTCAGTTCATGGCGTACGCGACCATTGGCCCGCACCTGTCGCAAGGTCAACCGCAGCGCGGGTCGTACTCGGGTGGTGGACCGGGTGGGGAGTATCCGCAGCAGTTGAGTGCCGCCAATACATCGGGCAGTAGAGATCAAGTTTCGTCGGGCGAATTCCGAACGCCGCCCGCCCCATACCAACAACAACCTTTGGCAGGCCAACCCGTATCGGGCGACTCGATCCGACGGGATGCGCCACCTCATGATCGGGGATGACCCGATGGGCCGCATTCACCGAAAGCTCAGCCGGGCGGGCCTAGAACACAAGCACCGCCGCCGCCATGGAAAGACACCCGGCTGCGTGGCTAAGTGGACAGTGGTAAGGAGGGTTGCGTGATGAAACTGCAAGTAGTGATGATCCTGGGTTTGCTGTTCACCGGAAACGTCCAGGCTCAGATGAACAACAATCAGCACCACCAGAATCAGCAGCGGATCCAGAACCAGAATCATAGGGCTGAGCAGCACCGGCAAGGGTATATGAACAGCCAGCAGCAGATGCAGCAACCGCCACAGCCGACCGGGTATTGGGAGACCACTTGGGGGGCGATTGCGCCTTCACCGGTCGGAGGAGTAGTCGGCGCAGCAGTTGGTGCAAAAAGCAAGAAAGAGGCTGAACGTCTTGCATTGAAAGACTGTGAAGCCAAAGGGGGGGGGCGTGCAAGGTTGGAATCGCCTATTACAACCAGTGTGGCGTGATGGTCATTGGCGACAATAAACATTTCACTTCTAGCGCCGGTACACCTGAAAGTGCTGCGGAAGCGGGGATCAAGTACTGTGAAAAGTATGATTCGAATTGTGAGGTCTACTACTCCGCCTGCACCGAACCAGTCTTCCACAGATACTGAGCAGATCAGACGGCTCATCCGAGCGGGCCTACAACACAACCGCCGCCGCCGCCGAAGGACCCGACACCGCGGCGCGGCTAGTGGAAGGAGGATAGTGTCGTGAAACTCAAGGCGTTGTGGATACTGGGTTTTCTGCTGGTGACTGGCAATAATCAGGCCCAGATGAACAACAACCAGTACCACCAGCACCAGCAGCGGATCCAGAACCAGAATCATGTGGCCGAGCAGAACCGGCAGGGCTATATGGCCCAGCAACGGCAAACGCAGCAGGAGCAAATGCAGCAACAGTCCCCACAGCCGACTGGCTGGTGGGAGACGACTTGGGGGGCGTTAGCGCCTTCACCAGTAGGTGGTGTGTTGGGAGTAGCTGTTGGTGCGAGCAGCAAGGAAGAGGCTGAGCAGCTTGCGCTAGAGGATTGCAAGGCGAAAGGAGGGGGGGGGTGCGAGGTTGAGTTTGCTTATCACAACCAATGTGGAGCTATGGTTCTCGGCCAAGCTAACTATCACATTGTGGGCGCTGGCTCCGTATCGAAAGCATCTGAGTTCGGAATAAAGTTGTGTGAAGATCGCGGTGACTCTAACTGCAGTGTCTACTATTCCGCCTGCACTGAACCAGTCTTCCACAGATACTGAGCAGATTAGAGGACTCAGGCGAGCGGGCCTACAGCGCAAGCACCGCCACCACCGCCGAAGGACGACACCCCGCGGCGCGGCTAACGGATGGTGGTAAGGAGGTAGCGTGATGAAACTCCCGACAATATTGATCTTGGGTTTGCTGATGGTAGGCAGTGCTCATGCCCAGATGAACAACAACCAGTACCACCAGCACCAGCAGCGGATCCAGAACCGGAATCATGTGGCCGAGCAGAACCGGCAGGGCTATATGGCCCAGCAACGGCAAATGCAGCAGGAGCAAATGCAGCAACAGTCCCCACAGCCGACTGGCTGGTGGGAGACAACCTGGGGTGCGATTGCAACTTCGGAGACAGGGGGGGCGTTGGGAACAGCCCTTGGCGCATCTAATGAATCAGAAGCGAAACAGATTGCTCTTAGTGATTGTAAAGCCAAGGGTGGGGGGGTGTGAGAGCAATTTCGCCTACCACAATCAGTGTGCTGTTGCAGTACTAGGCGCAAATACTTTCCGAATGTATGGTGCGGCATCAATTGAAGAGGCAACAGCCGATGGCATGAAAGATTGCGCTGCTGCTAACGGTGACGGCTCTAGTTGCCGCGTCTATTATTCCGCTTGTACTGAGCCAGTCTTCCACAGGTATTAAGTAGGCCTGCAACACATGCACTGCCACCACCGCCGACGGACGACACTCCGAGGCGGGGCTAGTGAACAGTGGTAAGGAGGGCTGAGTAATGAAACTCCAATTGGTGTTGATCTTTGGATTGCTGGGGGCTGGCAATGTCCAGGCGCAGATGAACAACAACCAGTACCACCAGCATCAGCAGCGGATCCAAAACCAGAACCATATAGCCGAGCAGAACCGGCAAGGCTATATGAACAGCCAGCAGCAGATGCAGCAGCCACTGCCACCGCAACCGACAGGCTGGTGGGAGACGACTTGGGGGGCGATTGCACCCTCGCCGGTGGGCGGCGTTCTAGGTACGGCGGTTGGTGCAAAAAGCGAGAAAGAAGCTGAGCGCCTTGCGCTGGCAGACTGCAAAGCAAAGGGAGGGGGCGTGTCAAGTTCTGATTACCTACGACAATCAATGCGGTGTATTGATTGTTGGCGATAAATTTTTAGGCACCGCGAGGGCCAGAACGAAAGAGATAGCAGAAGATATTGGGGTTGAAGCGTGTCAAGTTAGCGATACAAATTGTGAGGTCTACTACTCCGCCTGCACCGAACCAGTCTTCCACAGATACTGAGCAGATCAGACGGCTCATCCGAGCGGGCCTACAACACAACCGCCGCCGCCCCGAAGGACGACACCTTATGGCGCGGCTAGTGGAAGGAGGATAGTGTCGTGAAACTCAAGGCGTTGTGGATACTGGGTTTTCTGCTGGTGACTGGCAATAATCAGGCCCAGATGAACAACAACCAGTACCACCAGCACCAGCAGCGGATCCAGAACCGGAATCATGTGGCCGAGCAGAACCGGCAGGGCTATATGGCCCAGCAACGGCAAATGCAGCAGGAGCAAATGCAGCAACAGTCCCCACAGCCGACTGGCTGGTGGGAGACGACTTGGGGGGCGTTAGCGCCTTCACCAGTAGGTGGTGTGTTGGGAGTAGCTGTTGGTGCGAGCAGCAAGGAAGAGGCTGAAAGCCGCGCACTAGCCGATTGCAAATCGAAAGGGGGGGGCGCGTGTGAGGTGCTAGCAACCTACTTCAATCAATGTGGCGCAATGGCACTAGGGGCGGAAAGGATATTTGGCGCGAGCGCAGGCACCGAAAAATCTGCAGGGGAAGAGGCTGTAAGGTATTGCGAGCAAGAAGAAGGAGCCGACGCAAACTGCCGTGTCTACTATTCCGCTTGTACTGAGCCAGTCTTCCACAAATATTGAGTAGTCCTACTAAGCAGTAAACGGCTGATTCCTCTCGCCTAAATTCGAGTCGGTACCAGTTTGAACCAACCCAAGCGCATGGGACGCGATATGTGTCAACCGCAAAGACAATTCCAACACCCGCAGCGGCTTGCCGCTGTGGGTGTTTTGTTGTCCAGGAACCGATGGGCAGCGGCGCTGTCGGTCCTTCTCCTGTCTTCCACGGCCGCGTGCAGTGCATCCATGAGCGACAAACCCAAGCCCGAGTACCGCGAGAACCTCAATCCGCAGCAAACCTACCAGCTGACGATGCGCATCGCCGACGCGCCCGGGGGGTTCGGTTGGATACAGGGTTTCATGCAGTTCGATGTGACCAACCCGGAATGCTTGCCGCCCCCAAAGGATAATCCGGGCGGGCATACCTCGCCGATACCGACCCGTTCGATCCCGTTCGATCTGCAGAAGGTTGCCGAAGACGAGTACACGGCGACCGTGTTCGCAGACGGCATGATCGACGAGGATTACCATGGTCGAGGGATGTGCCAGTGGAAGCTGGTGCAGGTACAAGTGCAACTGAAGGCCACGGGTTCGAAGAGCGAAACTCTATTTATTCCCAGCTTGGGGCGCAGAGAGCTCCGGTCGGATGAGGTGAAGCCGCAGTACTTCCTGAAAGCGAGTTATCCAAGACATCCAGAATCGACGCTGGATGAACCGATCGCATTCGGTCAACCGAATCGCTTGCAGATGGCGTCCTCCTTGAGTGACGAGGATCTGTTCACCATCACATTGTCCATGGAGGAAGCAGGGCCATGAAACCGACCAGCCAACAGTACGCCGACCTGGCAGATCACTGCTACGACCGTGACGGGAATCTGGCGCAGCTCGCAAGTGCAAAAGAGGAAGTCGAGATCGGCGGCGTGACCTACAAGGTCGTCGATCACCTTGACAACCCGCGCACCGGCTACCAAGGCACGATCTACCAGCAGGTGGATTCCGGTGCCATCGTAGTGGCGCATCGCGGCACCGAGCCCGACCGTGACTTCGTGAAAGACATCATCGCTGCCGATGCCGGCATGGTGCTGACGCGCAATAACCTGCAGGTTGACGATGCTATCGCGTTGACCAGGCGTGCAAAGGAATATGCAAACAATCCGGAGTTCGTTGCGCAGTACGGCCAAGCCCCCGAAGTCTCCGTCACCGGTCACTCACTGGGCGGCACGTTGGCCCAGGTCACCGCCCACCACTTCGACCTGCGCGGCGAGACCTTCAACGCCTACGGCGCAGTGAGCCTGAACCTTCGCATCCCCGAAGGCGGAGACAAGGTGCTCAACCATGTCATGGCGACCGACGTGGTCAGCTCGGGCAGCCCGCATTACGGCCAGGTCCGCCACTACGCCCTGCCCGAGGAAGTCACCCGGCTGCATCAATCGGGTTACCACGACAACCGATTCGTGGATGCGTTGGTCGGGGACATGCCGATAGCGGCGGCCATGCGCTCGTTCGGCAGCCACAACATGCACCATTTCCTGGACGTGGACGGCGAAGGCCGGCCCGATGTGTCCATCCTGCGCAATCCGGAAGCCCGCCGTTTGGCGGACCAGCACAGCCGGATGATCGAGGACTACCGCGGTGACGTAGAAGGCATTCGCCGCGGCATCACCCGCGGGGCCCGCGGCCCGGGCGGCTTGCTGCAGGACGGCGTCGATTGGCTGCGCGGACCGGTCGAGGCCGGCGAACCTGCGGCGCGTGAAGCACGCGAGCAGGCGTCGCGCGAAGCGCGGGAGGCGGCACGAGCACGGCCTGGCCAAGGCGTACAAGGTTCGGGGCTGTTCGATTCGGACGGTCCACTCAAGTGGCCGGAGTCTCTGCCACGCACGGACATGGGCGGTCCGCCGCTGCGGCCGAGTGCCGCAGCTGAAGCGACGGCACGCCTGGATCGTCTGCTGGCAGGTGAATTCGACCCGGCTGCACGCGAAGCCTGGGACCGCGATGTGGCCATGCACCGCCAGCGCATGGAGCCGGTGCGCGAACAGGAAGTGCTTCAGGCACAGCAGTCCGAGCAGGCCGGACTGGCGCGCTGAGGCCATCCATGACGGGCATGGACGCCACCATCCACCTTAAACCTCCCCTCGCCGCCATGCAGGTGGGGAGAGTCAAGGTGAGCGAGCATTCGAAACCAGGCGGTGTCCGTTACGTGCTGGACCGCCTGGCCCATGACATTCGCATGTTCGGCGATGGCGTGATCGGCCGCGTGATACAGCTGGTGCAGTTTGTCGCGCTGGTATTGCTGACGCTGTGGGTGATGGTGCAGGGCTACCGGGTATTGACCGGTCAGATGCGCGAGCCGCTGATGCAGATGATGACCAGCCCCTCACCTGCCAGATCGTTCCGGCCGCGCAGCAGGCTTGGGATCAGCACGTAATCGCGCAATCGGACGGAGCTGTCTCTGCTTGCATCGGGGGAATACATTCAGTATGAACTGCTTGGGGCGCATCACTCCCAATTCGTTAGTGTGACAATTCTTTATGGACTAGCGTCATCTCTAAACAAGGAAAATGTATATGAGCAACATGAAGATCATCGTCCTTTCTTCGGTCTGCCTTGCGCTTGCCGGATGTGCATCAATGGCTGTGACTGAAGATTCGCTTACGCAAAGAACAGCGTCTTCACTTGGGCTGTCGCCAGATCAGTTCACTATTTCGAACAGAGTGGATTCCGGTGTGCGGACGGATTATGAGGTCCGGACCAGCTCGGGGAAGAACTATGTGTGCTACGTCACGGGAACGGTTTCTGTAACCGGGCGTCTTGTCTCCGATGCCATCTGCAGCCAGAAAGGAGCGGCGAGTCAGTCAGCTTCTGAATCAAGTGGAAATTGCAACGATCTGCTGAGAGCTGCCGGGAAGTGTAATTAACTCCCTGATAGGCATGCCATATCTTCGTTCAGGTGGATGGCCCAAATGGGTCATCCGCTTGATTCGGATGTTGTCGCCCATGATCTTGCCTTGCGCTTTCATGAATTCTCAGAATAGAGGTCAGAGTGGGCCGCCCACTGATTCGTGGAACATGCAGGACACGAAATGAAGCAACAGAAGAAGCCAGTCCGACATCTACTGCAACGGCTCGCTCTCACAGTGGCGCTACTGTTTCAGGCGACATTACTAGCCGCGTGCGACACATCACAGGCGCCTGACTCGCAAGCGCAAGTACAAGACCTGTCAGGCATTCAAGCCAAGGAGTCCACCATGGGCGATCGCCCCCCTGCGTCCGAAAAGCCCGACCCTGCCACAGACCTCGCTGCCCAGTTCAAGCCGGGCATGGCCTATGGCGATTTCCGGAGACTGGTTCTGGGCAAGGGTTGGAAGCCGGTCGTCAATCCCGGGTGCAGGGCCAACCTGGCAGGTGCGGATGCCGACGACTTTTGCGCCAGTAACCCCCGGTTGATTGCGTGCAGGATCTGTGACGAACTGCCGGAATTGGACGCCTGCAGTGGCGATGCCCGCTGTCTGGTACGGTTCCACCATCCGGAAAGCGCCTCTATTCTTGAAGCAACAGGGTATGGCGAAGTGGAGTACTGGAGCGAGACAGGGGAGGATGCCGGGCTTCAGGTTTCAGGCTGGGAGTTCGTCGAATCGAAAGACAGGTAGAATGAGGCTCCCGTGGCTGCCATTGATCGGTGGCCGTGGGAGGGGCGAACGAGTTGATCCGTTCATCCGCGGCGCAGTGACGCGCCGGATGCAGGCCGGTATGCAAGGGCCGGTCTGCAAGTGCAAGCCAGACAGCCGGCTTGTCATGACCGAAGGACGACTTATGGACGAGACGCTTCGAGTCATTTTTCAACCGACCTTGACACGAAATGGAGTTTCACCATGGCCAATCCGATCCATGACCTGATGTATCGCGGCGAATCGGGCGCCGCCGGCTACAACGCCTACAACCGTGGCACGTACACGGATGCCGCTGGCAATGAGCGCATCCGCGCGGGCGGCGCGCCGATGGACTTTTCCAGCTTCACGCTGGGCGAAGTCCAGGACCTGCAGCATCTGCCGCGCCGGGATCCCGACCGGCTGTTCGCCGTCGGCAAGTATCAGATCATCCCCGGCACCATGGATGCCGCCGTCGCCCGATTGGGGCTGGACCGCGATGAAGCATTCACCCCCGAACTGCAGGACCGGATCTTCACGGATTACCTGCTGCGGCAGAAACAGCCCGGTGTCCGTGATTACATCGAAGGCAAGCCGGGGGTGACCCTTGAGCAGGCGCAGCATGGACTTGCCCGTGAGTGGGCCAGCTTTGGCGATCCTTACAAGGAGGGCCGCAGTTACTACGGTGGCGCCAATCGCGCGCACATCAGCCTTGAACAGAGTGAAGCCGCGCTCACCCAGATGCGCGCCGGGTATGCGGCTGCAATCGATCGTGGCTTGTCTTCCGATGAGGCCTGGCGAGTGGCAACGGCGATCGATCCGGAGCAGCGGACACAGGCGAGGCCGTCCGCGGCCAGGACCGATCCACTGGCCGACGGCCTGCTCCGTCACGGCGAGAAAGGCGATCCCATCCGCGAGTTGCAGCAAAGCCTGCACGAGCTGGGCTACACCGGCCGCGACGGCAAGCCGCTGTCACTGGATGGCGATTTCGGAGCGAATACCGGGCACGCCGTACGTGCCTATCAGCGCGAACATGGCTTGAAAGTGGACGGTATCGCCGGTCCGCGCACACTCGAGTCCATCGAACAACAGCGGCAGGAGCAGACGCAGGCATCGCCGGAAGTCCAGGAGGCCATATCCCGCCTGGATCGACTGACGTCCGGCCAGATCGACCCGAGTGCCCAGCAGGCCTGGAACCAGCACGTGGCCGCTTGCCGACCGTGCCCGGATCCGGTGCGCGAGCAGGAGTCCCTGCAGCAGCGGGCTCAGGAGCAGGCGGCCGAGCAGGCCGGGTTGGCACGCTGAGGCCGCTGGCATGGGCCGTTCTTCCAGGTCGACATGTGAGCATGGAATGATGAACCGATACTTGGGGATGTCCGGGTTTTCTTCTGTCGCGGCGCCGCTTCTTGCAGCGGCGGCTTTGCTTGCGGGCTGTGATACCGGTGGATCCCCAGAGGACAATCGCATGGTGTCAAGCGAGATTGCGGACAATGCATCAAACACTCAGGACGCTGTAACCATGGACGCAAAAAACGACACCGGAGCCATCGCAATCAAGCCGCCGGCACCGGATGGAGTGCTGTACTTCATCTACCAGAAGGACGGCGATGGGGCCGTCTCCTACGAGATTGCGAACGGTGCGTGGGCGACATACTGGTACGGCCACTCATTCGAACTGGATGGCAAGCGCTACTTCACCGGATTCGCCTACGCCACCCAGGAGCGCTTTCCTGCCGATGGCGAGCACGTCCCGGGGCCGGATGATCAGGTCGACCTGTCGAACGCCACGTTCCTGCTGACGGACGAAGGAAGCGAAACCCCTTGGAGCCTTGTCGGTGCGGAGCCGTACATCGGCAGGTTCGGCGCCCATGACAAGGGCAACGAGGTCGATCCCGGACGCAAGGCACAGGAGTTCCGCACCCGGGAGGGGCGTCTGCTGCTTGCCGTCCCAACCTCATCGCTGCAGTCGGGCGTCCGCATCGAGTCATTCGACCTGTTCGTGTTCAATCCGGCTAAAGAGGTGCCGATCGACGAGCATCACTGGACCTACGTGGGCAATGTCTATATCGGCGAGGACAACAGCGCTTCGTGTGACCAGGACGCGGGCAGGCTGGCGTGCGCGAACAGCTCGGGCACGCTGCAATTCGTCCCGCAGGATGACAGTCCGATGCCGATGCTCCGGGTGGAGCGCAATGGCACCGTCGTCGATGGCCCCGGGCAGACGCGGACTCTGGGCTCGTCCGATGTCCTCGAGTACAGCTTCGACGCCGCGAACCGGAAATACCTGACAGACGATCTGTAGTACTTCTGCTTTACCCGGTTGACCGAGAGCTCAAGGCGAAAGGATTCGCCCGGTTGACGCAATGCGGCAGAGCCGCACCTCAACAATCTCAAGGAGCATCAAATGGCGCGTGATTACACCCGCGAGGAAGTCCTGGACATCATCGAGCGCGAAGCCAATGCACGGGGCATCCCGCGCGACGACTTCCTGCGATTCGCCTATATCGAGACCGGTGGCCAGTTCGATGAGCATGCCTCACGTGGCCCCGGCGGTGCGAAGGGCCTGTTCCAGTTCGTGCCGGGCACGGCCGAGGCATACGGCATCCGTGGCCGCGAGTTCGATGCCGTCGCGAACACCCAGGCGGCTGCACAGCTGTACCTGGACAACCGCGACCAGCTGGTCAACCGCCACCAACGCGATGGGCGGCCATACCTTTCGGGCAAGCCCGAGCCGGATGGCCTGGACATGTATCTGGCGCACCAGCAGGGTGCGGGCGGTTATCGCTCCCTGCAGACAGCGATCGCCACGGGACAGTTCAGCCTGGAAAGCACCCGCGCCAATCTCCTGAACAACGTCAGCTCCCGCGATATCGAGGCCATCACCGGGCACAGCCATGCGGACTTCCGCCAACTGTCCGACCGCGAGTTGGCGGCCACGTTCGTCGAGTACTGGGGGGAGAAGTTCGATCGGGTACGGATAGCGGAAAAAGGCATCGAGCCCGTTGCCCGGGTGCCGTCGGAGCCTGCTCCTGGTTTGGCGCCGGTCGCAAGTGCCGGAATCGCGCTGGAAGCCGCACACGCCCTGAGCATCAAGCACGACGATGTGAAGTACGGATTCGGGGTCAAGGATCCCGCCAGTGGCAAGGTCGACTGCTCGGGTTGGGTCGTGACCCTGCAGAACGCCACGATGGACGAGATCAATGCCAAGGCCGGCCATTCGGTGTTCGCGCGGGAAGACCGCTTCAAGCCCGAGTGGGACTCCGCCGCCGCCATCGTGCAGAAGGCCCAGGCGCGTTCGGGTGTCCTGCTTGAAGGTGGCGAAATCACCCGTGATGCCCTCAAGGAGGGCATGATCATTGGCGAGGACAACGGCCCCAAGTCCTGGGACCGGGGGCGCTACAAGGGCATCGACCATATCGTGATGGTCGTGCGTGATCCGGCCACGAATGAGTTGATGGTGAGCCAGTCTCGTGGCGGCGAGGGCGTGGAACTGTCCCGGCTGGACGACTACCTTGAGGGCAAGCAGGCAAGGGGCGTCAAGCTGTACGCAACCGACCCGTTGGCGCAGGCAAGGGAGTTGCTGCACGACCGCTCGCAGGTGCAGGGCCAGAACCGGGCCGCACCAACGCTCCCGGCGACGGGCAACCATGCCTCCATGGCTGATGGCCTGCTCCGTCGCGGCGAGAAAGGTGAACCCATCCGCGATCTGCAGCAAAGCCTGCACGAGCTGGGCTACACCGGCCGCAACGGCAAGCCACTCGCGGTGGACGGCGACTTCGGCGGAAACACCGAACATGCCGTACGTGCCTATCAGCGTGACCACGGCCTGAAGGTGGACGGTATCGCCGGCCCGCGCACGCTGGAGGCCGTTGAGCAGCAACGACGGCAGGAACAGGCGCAGAGCCAGGGGTCGCCAGCGGCCCAGGATGCCATGTCCCGCCTGGATCGCCTGGCATCCGGCCAGGTCGACCCGGCCGCCCGGCAGGCCTGGGACCAGGAAGTGGCGGCCTGCCGCCCCTGCCCGGACCCGGTACGCGAGCAGGAGTCCGCGCTGGAACAACGACAGGCGCAGCAGACGATCCAAGCGGAACAGGGACGTTGATCCTCGCCGGATGGCAGGAGCACGTGAGCTGGCCCTGGATTCCACTCAATCTAGACACGGTGGCAATGGTGCCGAACAACAGAATCATGACGAAGGCTCGATGGACAGTGGCGCTGTCGGCCCCCCTTTTATTCTCCATAACCGCATGCAGTGCATCCATGAGCGAAAACTCCAAACCCGAATACCGAGAGAATCCTGACCCACAACAGAAGCATCGTCTGACGATGCGCATCGACAACGCGCCCGGCCAGTTCGACTGGATCCACGGCACGATGCAGTTCAACGTCGAAAACACCGAATGCCTGCCGCCACCGAAGGAGAACCCGGGTGGACATACCTCGCCGGTGCCGGTGCGCATGATTCCGTTCGAGCTCGAGCGCCAGCCGGATGGTGAGTACACGGCCGCGGTGTTCACCGACGGCATGATCGACGAGGACTATTACGATCGTGGGGTCTGCCGGTGGAAGCTCCTGAACGTGCAGGTGCAACTGAAGGCCACCGGAGCCGAGGAGGAAACCCTGTTCATGGCCGACCTGTTCCAGGATGAGCTGATGGCCGGGCAGGCGAAAACACTCTACTACTGGAAAAACCGTTATCCGCGCGAAGATGGTTTTGACAGCTTCCCTGCATCAGGTCAGGGGGATCTCTCGCAGGTTCCTGCCGATAAGCAGGAAGAATTCTTCAGCATCAGTCTGACCGCCAAGGAGGCGACACCGTGACGATCAACAGTCAGCAGTACGCGAATCTGGCCGACCACACCTATGACCGCCAGGGCGACATGGCGCAGCTGGCTGCGCGGCGGGAGGTCATCGAGATCGAGGGAACACGCTATAAAGTTGTCGACCATGTCGACAATCCGCGCAACGGCTACCAGGGCACGATCTACCAGAGGGTGGATACGGGAGAGATCGTCGTTGCCCACCGGGGTACGGAGTTCGACCGTGAGGCCCTTCGTGATGGACTGACGGATGCGGGCATGGTGCTGACGCGCCAGAACGTCCAGGCCGACGACGCCATCGCACTGACACGCAGGGCCTTGGAGTATGCGCAGCGGGAAGGTCTCCAGCCCGGAAGGCAGGCTCCCGAAGTCAGCGTCACCGGCCACTCGCTGGGCGGCACGCTGGCACAGATCTCGGCGCATCACTTCGATCTGCGCGGCGAGACCTTCAATGCCTACGGTGCGGCCAGCCTGGATCGTCGCATTCCCGAAGGCGGGGAAAGGGTGCTCAATCATGTGATGGCCACCGACCCGGTCAGCGCGGCAAGCCCGCATTACGGGCAGGTGCGGATATACGCCCAGCCTGACGAAATTAAACGTCTGCACACGAGCGGTTACCACGACAACCGCATTCTGGACGCACTGGTCCGGGACATGCCGCTGCTCGCCGCGGGCCGGTCGTTTGATGCCCACAGCATGCACCACTTCCTGAACGTGGACGGCGACGGCCGACCCGATGTATCGACGCTGCGAGATCCAGAGACGCGCCAGTTGGCGGACCAGCACAGCCGGATGATCGAGGACTACCGCGGTGACGTAGAAGGCATTCGCCGCGGCATCACCCGCGGGGCCCGCGGCCCGGGCGGCTTGCTGCAGGACGGCGTCGATTGGCTGCGCGGACCGGTCGAGGCCGGCGAACCTGCGGCGCGTGAAGCACGCGAGCAGGCGTCGCGCGAAGCGCTGGAGGCGGCACGAGCACGGCCTGGCCAAGGCGTACAAGGGTCGGGGCTGTTCGACTCGGACGGTCCACTCAAGTGGCCGGATTCCTTGCCACGCGCGGACATGGGCGGTCCGCCGCTGCGGCCGAGCGCGGCGGCTGAAGCAACGGCGCGCCTGGACCAACTGCTGGCGGGCAATCTTGAGCCGGCCCGTCAGCGGCATGGGTGGGACCTTGAAGTGGCAGCGCATCGCGAGCGCCTGGGGCCGACGCGCGATCAGGAAGCCCAGCAGCAGGCCGTCGAGCAGGCCGGATTGGCGCGCTGAGGTTGCCCAGTCAAGGTGTGAGGAGAGTGATATAAACGGTGAAGTTTATTACTCTGCCTGCACACGAGCCTGTCTTTCATAGGTATAGAGCGGGGCAATCAGGTAGCAACAGACCCGCTTTTTGTAAGTCACTACTTCCCGGTTCAGAGCAACAATAGCCTAGTCTAATTAGACGTACAGGACGCGACATGAAACAACAGCTAATATCAATCCAGCACCCGCAGCGGCTTGCCGCTATGGGTGTTTTGTTGCTTGTTCTGGCAGGGTGCCAAGGCCCAGAGCAACAGGGTGACATGCAGATCGATGCTGCAAACATGGAAAATTTGTTGTCAGCCGAGTCGTCAAAAAAGGATCAGATACCAACCATGGGCAATGTAGAAGACTTCATCCCGGCGGGCGGCAGTTTGCTGGCCTCGCAAACCGGCGATCTCAATGGCGATGGAATTGAGGATGTAGTGGCTGTCGTCGATCTCCCGCGTGATGACGAGCAGTCCAACGATTTACCCCCTCGCGTGACCATGCTGTTGATCCGGGATGCGGATGGTCAGCTGCAGAAAGTTACGCAGAACGATGCTCTGGTGCCCTGCGCAAAGTGTGGCGGGTTGATGGGCGATCCTTTCGGGTATATCCGTGTCGAACCGGGTAAATTCACTGTCGTGATCGAGGGCGGCTCGCGCCAGCGATGGTCGGCTGAGTATGTGTTCCAGCATTCGGTCCAGTCGAATGACTGGTACCTGCAGAAGGCGGAACGTAACGCCTACGACCAGATATCGGAAGAGAGTGTGTCGAAGACCTTTACGTCGGAGGATTTCGGGCAAATTTCCTTCGCTGACTTTGACCCTTCAATGATCCAGGAGGTGGTGCTTCCCTGAAATTTGCTGCATGACCAAGTTGGAACGTAGATGAAAGAGGGATTCTTTTGTCATTTTTAATCATGAGGAGTTACTGACATGGCAACAGATCGAGAAACGCAGTTGTTGAGCGCCGCCTACGAGGCGGGAATCACATCGCCGAGAGAACTGGCGAACTTCATGGCGCAGGTGAGCGCCGAATCAGGTGGCCTGAACCGGCTCAACGAGAGCTTCCGGTATTCTGGGGGTCCCGAAACCGTCTCGAACAATGTGAGGTCGGCCTTGCGGCAGGGGCCCGAAGCCCTGAATGCTGCATGGCGAGAGGCGATGGATGGCCGTCCGGAGCCGCTGGCGGAGTTGATGTACGGCGGCCGGATGGGCAATAACGAGCCGGGTGATGGCTACGAATATCGTGGCCGTGGCTATATACAACTCACCGGCAAGAACCAGTACCGGGCTGCGGGCGAGGCGCTTGACCTGGATCTGGTCAACCAGCCGGAGTTGGCCGCGGAACCAGAGAATGCGGCCAGGATTGCGATCTGGTACTGGCAGGAGAACGTGCAGGCACGGGCGCCCGAAAGCGTCAGGGAGGCCGGCTCGATCATCAATACGGGGGCGATGGGAAACACGCCCAACGGCCTCGGTCACCGTGAGGCGGAGTTTGCGAAATGGCAACGCACATTGACACCTGAGGTCATGGAGCAACTGGCTCAGGGCGAAATCGGTGCAATTCAGGGGGCGCGACGTCCGTCCGTGGACCCACTTGCTGACGGCGTGCTCCGAAACGGCGAGAAGGGCGAGCCGATCCGGGAGTTGCAGCAGGACCTGCATGCGCTCGGATATACCGGCCGCAATGGCCAGCCGCTGACGGCAGATGGCGATTTCGGCGCCAACACCGAGCACGCCGTGCGTGCCTATCAGCGCGATCATGGCTTGACGGTGGACGGCATCGTTGGTCCGAGGACACTGGAGTCCATCCAGCAACAGCAGCAAGAGCAGTCACAGACTCAGCCGACAACGGCTGCCCAAGGCGCCACATCCGCCATCGACCGCCTGCTCGCAGGCCAGATCGATCCAGCCGCCCAGCAGGCCTGGAACCGAGATGTGGCCGCCTGCCGCCCGTGCCCTGATCCCGTACGCGAGCAGGAGGCGCAACAGCAAGCGCAGCAGCAGGACGGAATGGCGCGCTAGAACCATCACAGTGCATCAGTGATGCTCATGGGCGTTACTGTCATCACAAACTTCCCTTCTCTCCAGTCCGCCGGAGAGTAGGGAAGGGTTCTCGATCGCCTGTCCCACGACATCGGTGTATCCCGTGATGGCGTGATCGGCCGTGTGATGCAGATGGTGCAGTTGGTGGCGCTGACGTTGCTAACGCTGTGGGTGTTCGTGCAGGGGTGCCGGGTGATGACCGGTCAGATGCGCGATTCGATGATGCAGTTGACGGTCAACACGCTGCGCGCGGTGCTGATCGTGACGGCGGCGATCTCGTTCGGAAGCTTCGACGATCCGATCACGCGCTACGTGACCACGGACATGAAGAATGGGTTCCACTGGGTGATCACGGGCGAAGAGGGCTCGCCGGAGGACGACATCGACGCATCAAAGGAGAAGGAGCGGGCGGTCACGATGATCGGCCTGGCCGTGGGCCGTGGACCGCATGATGGTCCGAAGACGCTGGAGGCCATTGAATCTAGGTGGCCACAGGGGCAGACTCAGGCGTAACCGCAACAACGAAAACATGTCAAGTTCAACCATGGTTGGTTAATGACTCTGTTCAATTGATTTTCAAGGAGATTGCAATGAAGCCTTTCCGTCCCTCTCTTGTCTTGCTCGCCACCGCGCTGTCCATGGCCACGATCGCGCCCGCACCCGCACGGGCGCAGATGTGTCCAGGCGGGGGGGCGGCTGCTTCGAATATCTCACTCACTACGGCAACAACCCCTTCCTGTTCTGCACCATCGGCGCGCCGTACGATGGCTGGATTTCGGTGGTATGGCAGACGGGGCAATTTCAGGTGATCAACCCGTATTATTTCAATCCGGTATCGGCGGCGCAGTATGCGCGGGTGTGTCCGGCGGCCTCGGGCCTGGGCGGTATGTCAAGCGCGGCATCCATGTCACTGCAGGCGATGCAGCAGACGGTGATGAGCGAAGTGAGCCAGATCAGGGGCAAGAAGAAGTGGTCGCGATCGAAGAAGCAGCGGCGGATTCAAGAGGTAATGAACAGGTATACACAGGATGCGGTGCAGATTGTGTCGGTCGAGAACCAGGTTCCGCCGCCGTCGCAGGTGCTGCCGGAGGATGCGCTGGAACGGGCGGAGGGGCGGACGCAGCCCCCGCCGGCGAATCCCTGACGCTTTCTTGATGTGTGGGGAGCGAGGTGACCGAGGCCGGCCGAGTGGTCCCAGTGCCGGCCCAGCCTTGGATTTACTCCCCGTCCTTCAACGCCCGCTCGAACAACTCGAAAATCCGCCGATACTCGTCATACCAGCTGTCCGGATGCACGAAGCCGTGGCGCTCCATCGGGTAGCTGGCCAGTTCCCACTTGTCCTTGCGCAGTTCGATCAGGCGCTGGGCCAGCATCACCGAGTCCTTGTAGAACACGTTGTCGTCGATCATGCCGTGGGCGATCAGCAGGTGGTCCTGCAGGCCTTCGGCATACTCGATGGGTGAAGAGCGCTGGTAGGCCTCGGGGTCGAGTTCGGGCGTGTTGAGGATGTTGCTGGTGTACTCGTGGTTGTACTGCGACCAGTCGGTGACCGGGCGCAGGGCAGCGCCGGCCTTGAACACGCCCGGTTCGCGGAACAGCGCCATGAAGGCCATGAAGCCGCCGTAGCTGCCGCCATAGATGCCGACGCGGTCGCGGTCGCCCTGCTTCTGTTCGACCAGCCATTCGATGCCGTCGAGGTAATCCTCAAGCTCGGGGTGGCCCATCTGCCGGTAGATTGCGGTACGCCAGTCGCGGCCATGGCCGGCGCTGGCGCGGTAATCGAGGTCGAGCACGATGTAGCCGCTGTCGACCAGCAGGTTGTGGAACATCTGCTCGCGGAAGTAGACGGGGTAGCGATCGTGCACGTTCTGCAGGTAGCCGGCGCCGTGCACGAACAGGACGATCGGATAGCTGCGGCCCGGTACGTAGTCCTTCGGTCCGTAGAACTTGCCCCAGATGGCATCGGCACCGTGGCGACTGGGCACCTGCACGTATTCGGGCTCGATCCAGTCGCGGTGCTTGAACGCGGGCTTGCGGGTATCGGTCAGCCGGGCCAGGCCGCTGCCGTCGGTGCCGATCACGGCCACCTGCGGTGGCAGGTAGCTGGCGGAATGGCGGACCAGCAGCCGGGTCCCATCCGGTGACAGCGCGAAATCCTCGACACCGTCCAGTGCGGTCACCTCGCGCACGTTGCCGCCGTCGCGGTCGACCGTGCAGACTTCGTAGTCGCCGGGCCAGTCGCGGTTGCAGGTGAAGTAGAAGCTGCGACCGTCGGCCGACAGCTGCGGGCTGGAGACTTCCCACCGGCCCGAGGTCAGGGCGCGCGGTCTGCCGTTGCCCTCGATCACATACAGGTGCGAGTAGCCGCTCTGCTCCGACAACAACCACAACGTGCCGTCCGGGGTCCAGCCGAAATCGTTGTAGCGCCAGTTGATCCAGGCCGGGTCGGTGAGGCGATGGCGTGGCTGCAGCCTGGCGTTGGCCAGGTCGACCGTCGCGATCCAGCGATCCTTGTTGTCGATCGCACGCAGCATCACCGCGACGTTGCGGCCGTCGTCGCTCCATTCGATCGCCGGGCCGCTGCCGTCGATCGCCACCCGCAGCGGGCGCTCGCCCTTGAGCGGGTCCTGGTCGGCAGCCTTGCGCAGCGAGGCCAGCGGGTCGTCGCCGATGCCGGGCAGGGCGTCGAATTTCAACTCGTTCACCTTGGCCGTTGCCGTTTCGACCAGCCACAGGCGGTGCGGCTGAGGATCCTTGCGGCCGACCCGGGTGCGGACCTCCTCGAACTCCTCGTAGCCTGACTCGGTGACGTACTTGGGCATCTTGCCGCGCTGCCCACCGTTGTCGCCCTTGGCGTGGGTGACTGCCAGCAGCCAGCGACCGTCGGGCGACAGCACGCTGTCCTCGATCACCACGTCCTTGCCCAGGTATACCGGGGCCGGCGCACGGGTCGGGTCGGCGGCGCGCCATTGCATGTCCTGCTCGCGCTGGGTGTCGCGTTGCTCGCGCTCGGTGCGCAGGGTCTCGACCAGGCGCAGCTGGCGGTCACGCAGGTCGTCGGCCTTCGGCGCCTTGCCCGGATCGTCGGTGGCCTTGACCAGCGCGGCCTGGCTGATGCCCTGGCCGGCGCGCCACTGGAACCAGTCGTTGCCGGCGCGGAACACCAGGTTGCCGTCGCGGCTCCACTGCGGTCGCGATTCGTGGGCCTCGCTGCGGGTGACCTGGGTCAGCACGCCGTTGTGCAGGTCGCGGACGAAGATATCGCCGTTGCGGACGAAGGCCATGCGCCTGCGCTGGGAGTCGTAGACCGGACGTCTGCCATCGAGGTCGGCAAGGTCGGCGCCATCCACCATCTGTGCGGTGCCCCCGTCGATGCCCTGGCGCCAGGTGTCGCGCACCGGCGAGCCGTCGCGCTTGAGACGGTACTGCACGCTGCGGCCGTCCCAGCTCCACCACGCGGCCTCGACCGGCGGGCCGATCCAGTCCGGATCGGCCATGGTCTGGGCCAGGGTCAGCGGCTCGGACGGCGCCAGCGTCGGCGGGTCGGCGGCCAGGGCGGGGCCGCCGAGGAGCGCGGCGGCAAGCAGGGTGGCAGGCAGGCTTCGGCAAAGGCGCATCGTCATCGGGATTCGTGCGGAAAACCGACGCAGGGTAGCAGGCCGGCTCAAGGCCCGGCCGGGCCATCGGTCATGCCCGCGGGAGCGTCCCGACTATCACCCCAGCGCAGGTGGTGGCCAGGGACCTGGTTCTTGAAGGGGTGACGTCGATGGATTCCGCCTGTACGTGAATGACGGCAGTTTTCCGGGCGGCTGGAGGTGGCTTCCCCTCCACTCTTCACCTGTCGTCCGGGTATGCTTGTCTCCAATCGCCGCGCCTTCCCCCGGGCGCCGCCGCAGCGACCGATGCAAGCCTACGTCTACAAAAGTCTGCGCAAAGCCGACACCTATATATATCTGGCCGCGCGCGACGATTTCGCCCGCCTGCCCGAACCGTTGCGCGGCCAGCTCGGCCAGTTGGCCTACGTGCTGGAAGTGGTGCTGACCCCGGAGCGCAAACTGGCCCAGGAGGATCCGGCCGTGGTTCGAGAGAACCTGGCCACGCGCGGTTTCCATCTGCAGTTCCCGCCCACCGCAGCCGATCCGATGACCGAGGATTGGGGTACCGATGCCTGAGCAGGTGCGTTCCGGAGCTTCCACACCATCGGTCGCCGGTCGCACGGGCGGCGTCGCTTTCGACAAGTGGCTTGTGCTGTGCACTGTCGCCGGCCTGGTGCTGGCCAGCCTGACCGGGCTTGGCACGGTGGCTGCGGCGCTGGGCGGGGTGCTGGCACAGCCGGCGTTCGCGCTGGCGGTGCGGCGCTGGCGCGCACGCGCCAGCGCGCCACGACTGGACTGGCGCGGCGACGGTCTCGCCCTGCTTGGCCTGTGGACCGCGGCGGGGACGGGTTTGGCATTGCTGCTGGCATGGCCGATGTCGACACTGGTGGCGCAGGGTTCGTTGTCATCGGCATTGGGCGTGAGCGCGGTCATCGGCCTGGTGCTGATCGCGTTGTGGCGGACCTGGCCACTCTGGCACCGGATCGAGCACCGTGGCGGCTCGCTTGCGGCGGCCTGGCGGACACTCGGCGATTGCGAGCCCGGCGCCTGGCGCGGGCTGGCCGCGGCGGGCGTGGTGCTGGTGCCGCTGCTGCTGGTGCTGCTGCTGGCCTGGCCGGGACTGCTCTCCGGCGGCCTGCGCGTGATGGCAGTACTGGCGCTGACTCTGGGTTCGCCGTTGCTGCACTTCGTGCTGCAGAGCCTGCGCGATCCAGAGCCGGTGCTGGTGATCGGCGGCCTGCCGGTCGAAGGAGTCGTCGATGACGGTCCCGATGCGGCCGTGGCGGTGGAACCGGCCGTGGCCGATGGCGAGCCGTTGGAGCCGGCCCTGCATGCCGCCGCCCGTTCCGGCCGGGTCGAGCGCGCACTGGAACTGATCGAGGCCGGCGCCGACCCGCACGCGCCGCCGTCCGAAAACGAGCGCGACCGGCGCAGCCTGGCCGTGCTGGCCGCGGTGCTGCCCGACCTGCGCCTGCTGCGGCGGCTGATCGCGGCAGGGGTCGATCTCAACGAATCCCATGGCGGCATGACGCCGTTGATCGCCGCCACCCGCGACAGCTGGCATGGCCGTCCCGACGCGGTGATGACCCTCCTCGCCAACGGCGCCGACCCGCGCGTTCGCGACAGCGAAGGCAACACCCCGCTGCACCACGCCGCGCGCAGCTCCGATCCTGGCGTGGCGGCGCTGCTGCGTGATGCCGCCGCCGATATCGACGCGCTCAATGACGATGGTCAGTCGCCGCTCGGCGTGGCCTGCGCCTGCGGCAACTGGCGGCTGGCGCGGTTCCTGCTCGAGCGTGGTGCCCGCCCGCATCCACAGGGCGGACGCCCGGCCCTGCTCGATGCCGCTGGCGGCGATGAGGACGATCCGGCCGGCGTGCAGCTGCTGCTCAAGCAGAAGGCGCGCGTCGATGCCACCGATGGGCGCAGCCGCACCGCCCTGCACGAAGCAGTGCTGGCCGGCCATGCGGATATCGTCAGCGTGCTGCTGGCGGCCGGTGCCGACCCGGCCGCCGTCGACGCGCAGGGCCACAACGCGGTACTCGAAGCCGCCCGTGCCGGCCGTCCTTCGATACTCGAACAACTGCTCGCCCACCTGCCCGACGAGGGCGCCGACGAGGCCAACGCGCTCGATGCCGCCGGCCGCAACGCGCTGCAACTGGCCTGCATGGCCGAAGCGACGACGCCGGCACTGATCCAGCGCCTGCTCGCGCTCGGCGTGCCGCCCGAGCACCGCGACAGCGAAGGCCAGCGCGCGGTCGATCGGGCGGCCCAGATCGGGCGTTGGGCGCTGGTGGCCGCGCTCGATGCCGGCTATGCGTTGCCGATCAGTGTCGGCGGCGACCTGTCCGATGACGAGTTGGATGCCAGCATCGATGCACCGTTGCCCGACCGACCGCCGGTCGAACTGCTGCGCGAAGCCCTCGCAGAGGGCCGCGAACACGCTGCCGGGCCAATGGCCAAGCTGGTGCCGGCCGCCGAGCTGGGCCGGATGCTGCATGCCGAATCATTGCCACCTGTCGCCCAGGTCGAATGGCTGTTGCGCCATGGCGCCACTGCCGATGTGCGCAACGCCAATGGCGATACCGTCCTGTTCGACTGGCTGGGCCGCGGTCCGTCCGCGTGGCCGCAGATCGATGTGCTGCTTCGGCATGGCGTGAGCCCTGCCGGCCGTGGCGGTCTGGCCCGCTTCATGGCGGCCTGCCTGGCCGACAAGGGCGGTGCCCGGGCCGACGAGGCGCAGGCACTGGCGCTGCTCGAACGCGGTGCCGATCCGTTCGCCGCCTCACCGGCGGGCGATCCGGCGCTGGCGCTGGCGGTGCGGCTGGGCTGGCCACACTTGCTCGATCGCCTGCTCACGACCGGTGTCGACCTCAACGTTCGCGACAGCCACGGCATGAGCGCGCTGCATCTGGCCGCGGCGCTCGGCCGCGGGGACATGCTCAAACGTCTGGTCGCGTGTGGCGCCGCTCCCGACCTGCTCGCTGCCGATGGCCAGACCCCGCTCGGTGTGGCCCTGGCATCGGGCCGTCGTGATCTGGCCGATTGGCTCGATTGGCGCGGCTGGGTACTGCCACGGCGCCCGTTGCGCGATTCCGATGTGCCGGCCGCCGCGATTATTGGCGATGTCGATGCGGTGCGCCGGCTGCTCGACCTTGGCCATCCGGTCGATGCGATGGACAGCCAGGGCTGCAGCGCATTGCTGCGCGCGGCCGGTGGCGGACATGCTGCCCTGGTCGAGCTGCTGCTTGAACGTGGAGCCGATCCGAAACGGGCCGCCAACTCCGGTGCCACCCCGCTGTCGGCCGCGGTCAGCATGCGCCATTCCGGGATCGTCGATTGCCTGCTTGCGGCGGGCGCCGCGCTCGAGCAACGCCTGCCCGGCGAACTGACCGTGCTGATGGTCGCCTGCGCGCTCGGCCTGCCGGACATGGCCGGACGCCTGCTCGCCGCCGGCGCCGATGCCCATGCGGTCGATGCCCAGGGCCGCACGCCGCTGCACTGTGCGGCGATGTACGCCTTTACCGCCCGCGACCGCTCGCGACTGGTCGCACTGTTCGACACCCTGCTGCTGGCCGACGGTGATGTCGATGTCAGCGCCGCCGGAGCGACCCCGCTGCTGTTGCTGCTCGGCGCCCGTGCCGAGCCCGGCACCGCGGCCGACGAGGACTGCCTGATCGCCGGCCTGGAACTGCTGCTCGATCACGACGCCCAGCTTGATGTCGCCGATCCGCGCGGCTTCGGCCCGCTGCACCTGGCGGCCCTGCATGGTCTGTCCGCGGTGGTGCAATGGCTGCTGCGCGCCGGAGCCAACCCCGATCTGCGCGATTCGCTCAACCGCACCCCGCGCGAGATCGCGGTGATGCGCGGCTTCGTCGACATCGCCGCCGAATTCGCCCCGCCCGACGCGAGCAACAGCGTGTCGATGGCGCGGTTCCTGCGCGACCGGAACTGACGTCGGGTTCCTACCGGTCGCCTGCACCCGGGCCTGAAGCCGTGCCCAGCACCCCTTGGCCAGCATCGGCGTCGAGCAGTTCCTCCAGCTCGCGGCGCGCATCCTTGACGGTCTGGCGCAGCGCGTCCTCGTCGTGGCGGATCGGTTGCTGGGCGTGCAACAGGCGTTCGTCGTGCTCGGCGAAACGGGCTGCGGTCTGGCGCGCGGCGGCTTCCGGCACGCCCAGCGCCATCAGCACCTGGGCGCCGGTGTGCAGGCTGGAATGCAACAGCTCGCGCACCGGTTCGACGCCGATGTCCATCAGTTCCCACGACACGCGGCGGTCGCGCGCCTGCACCAGCACCCTGGCTTGCGGGTACAGGTGGCGGATCGAGCGCGCCACGCGCAGGCTTTCGCCCGGGTCGTCGATCGCGACCACGAACACGCGCACGTGCTCGGCACCGGCCGCGCGCAGCAGGTCGGGCTTGCCCGGGTCGCCGTAATAAATGGTGTTGTCGAAGCGGCGCGAGAATTCCAGCTGCTCGACATCGTGCTCGATCACGATGAATGGCGTGCGGTGCATCGCCAGCACACGGGCCACGATCTGGCCGAAGCGGCCGAAGCCGGCGATCAGCACCTGCGGGCGTCCATCGTCGGGCATCGGGTCGGGCTCGCGCTCGGCCGCCGGCACCGGCTTGCGTGACAGCTTGCGCGACACCGCGATCACCAGCAGCGGGGTCAATGCCATCGACACGCCGACCGTGGCGACCAGGCGGTCGCGCATGGCCAGGTCGAGCAGGCCCGCGCGTACCGCTTCGGCGAACACCACGAACGCGAACTCGCCGCCCAGCGCCAGCACCGCGCCCAGGCGCAGCGCTTCCTTCTTGTCCAGCCCGCCCGGGATTGCTCCGAGCAGGTAGATCAGCGCGAACTTGAGCAACATCAGCGTCGCGACCAGGGCGAGGATGAGACCCGGCTCGGACAGCACCCGGCCCAGGTCGATGCTCATGCCCACGGCCATGAAGAACAGGCCCAGCAGCAGCCCCTTGAACGGCTCGATCTGCGATTCCAGCTCGTGGCGGAACTCCGAATCGGCGAGCAGCACGCCGGCGATGAATGCGCCCAGGCCCGCCGACAGCCCGGCGTGCTGCATCAGCCACGCCGAACCGAGCACGGTCAGCAGCGCCGCGCCGGTGAACACCTCCGGCATCTGCGAACGGGCGACGATGCGGAACACGTGCCGCAGCAGCAGCCGGCCGCCGAGCACCAGGATCGCGATCGCGGCCAGCGCCTGCACCACCCCGGTCCAGCCCGGCCCGGCCTCGTCGCCGGCGACGCCGAGCAGCGGTATCGCCGCCAGCAGCGGGATCGCGGCCAGGTCCTGGAACAGCAGGATCGCGAAACCCAGCCGCCCGTGCGGCGCGGTCAGGGTCTTGCGTTCGGCCAGCAACTGCAGGCCGACCGCGGTCGACGACAACGCCAGGCCGAAGCCGACCACGATCGCCGCCTTCGTGCCCAGCCCGCCGAGCATCGACAGCCCGGCCAGCGCCACCCCGCACAACAGCACCTGCAGCCCACCGATCCCGAACACCGGCCGCCGCATCACCTTCAGCCGCGGCAACGACAGCTCCAGGCCGATCACGAACAGCATCATCACCACGCCGATCTCCGATGCGGTCAGCACCGGTTCTGCATCGGCGATCACCCTGAGACCCGACGGCCCCAGCACCACGCCCGCGACCAGATAGCCGAGCACCGCCCCCAGCCCGAAGCGCCGGAACACCGGCACCGCGATCACCGCGGCGAGCAGGAAAACCAGCGCGAGTTCGAGACCTTGGCCGTGCATGTCGTTACCGGGTTGTTGCGGGAATGGCGCGGCATGGCGGACCGCGTGCCGGGCTGATATTGTCACAGCCGACCACGCCCCGGGGCGGCGCGGATGCAACCAAGCATGGAGGATTTGGAATGATGCGTGTATCGGCTTTCATGGTGGCGGTACTGGCGTTGGTGGTCGGCTTGGCCGTGGCAGCCCCGCCGGGACCCAAATCGGTCCGCGACCGGATCGAGGCCAGCATGCTGGTCACCGGCGAGATCGATATCGACAGGGAAGGGCAGGTGCTGGCGTATCGGCTGGACGAATTTGACAAGCTTCCACCCGAGGTAGTGGAGCTGCTGGACAGGTCGGTTCCGGCGTGGGCATTCAAGCCGGTCGAGATCGATGGCAGTCCTGTGAAGGTGCGCGCACGCACCAGTATTCTCATCCATGCCAGCAAGATGGACGAGGACAGCTATCGCATCAGTATTGCCAAGGCCGGTTTCGGTTCGCATGACGATGATGACATGCCCACATCAAAGCGGCTTTCGCCGCCCCGATATCCCGTGGACATGGCTCAGGCAGGCGTTGGTGGCACCGTCTACCTGCTCATCAAGGTTGCACGTGATGGCGAAGTGCTGGATGTGGCGCCCGAGCAAGTCAATCTGAGGGTGGTGGCCAACGAGCGTCAGTTGCAGCGTTTCCGCGACACGCTCGCGCAGAACGCGATTGGCGCCGCGCGTCGCTGGCAGTTCAACCCACCGGTGAAGCCGGACGATTCGCCCTATTGGGTGGTGCGGGTACCGGTCGACTACGTTGCACCGGGCCATCGGGTCCCGAAGTACGGCGAGTGGTATTCCTATGTCCCTGGACCTCGTGCTGAAGCGCCGTGGGAAGGTGTTGAGCACCTGGACCCGCCCGAGACCCTCGTCGCCGGCGGCGTCTACGGGATCGGTAAGCGAGGCCCGGAGTTGCTTACGCCATTGGCTTCACCCGAGAGCTGATCGCAGACAAAACAAAACGCCCCGCGATGCGGGGCGTTTTGTTTGGGTCCGACGCGCGCCTCAGCGCTTCATCGAACTGAAGAACTCGTCGTTGCTCTTGGTGGTCTTCATCTTGTCGAGCAGGAACTCCATCGCGCCGATTTCGTCCATGCCGTGCAGCAGCTTGCGCAGGATCCAGATCTTCTGCAGCAACTCCGGCTCGATCAGCAGGTCCTCGCGGCGGGTGCCGGAGCGGTTGATGTTGATCGCGGGATAGACGCGCTTCTCGGCGATGCGGCGGTCCAGGTGCACCTCGGAGTTGCCGGTGCCCTTGAACTCCTCGTAGATCACCTCGTCCATCTTGCTGCCGGTGTCGATCAGCGCGGTGGCGATGATGGTCAGCGAGCCACCTTCTTCCACGTTGCGGGCGGCGCCGAAGAAGCGCTTCGGCCGGTGCAGGGCGTTGGCGTCGACACCGCCGGTCAGCACCTTGCCCGAGCTCGGCACCACGTTGTTGTAGGCACGGGCGAGGCGGGTGATCGAGTCGAGCAGGATGACCACGTCCTTCTTGTGCTCGACCAGGCGCTTGGCGCGCTCGATCACCATCTCGGCGACCTGCACGTGGCGGCCGGCGGGTTCATCGAAGGTCGAGCTGACGACTTCACCGCGCACGGTGCGCTGCATTTCGGTCACTTCCTCGGGACGCTCGTCGACGAGGAGGACGATCATGTGCACGTCCGGGTGGTTGCTGGTGATGGCGGTGGCGACCTGCTGCATCAGCATGGTCTTGCCGGCCTTGGGCGGGCTGACGATCAGCGCGCGCTGGCCCTTGCCCTGTGGCGCCATCAGGTCGAGGATGCGGCCGGTGATGTCCTCGGTGCTGCCATCGCCGCGCTCGAGGGTGAACTTGCGGCGCGGGAACAGCGGGGTCAGGTTCTCGAACAGGGTCTTGTTCTTCGACGCTTCCAGCGGCTCGCCGTTGATGGTGTCGACCACCGACAGGGCGAAGTAGCGCTCGCCGTCCTTCGGCCAGCGGATGCGGCCGGACAGGTGGTCGCCGGTGCGCAGGTTGAAGCGGCGGATCTGGCTGGGGCTGATGTAGACGTCGTCGGGGCCGGCCAGGTAGCTGGCCTCGGCGCTGCGCAGGAAGCCATAGCCGTCGGGCAGGATTTCCAGCACGCCGTCGGCGGCGACGCCTTCGCCGTGGCGGGTCAGGACCTTGAGCAGGGCGAAGATCACATCCTGCTTGCGGGCGCGGGCGACGCCCTCGTGGATCTGCAACTGCTCGGCGATCTCCAGCAGCTTCGGTGCCGGCATCCGCTTCAGGTCGCCCAGCGAGTACTGCGGGAAGCCTTCGGGCACCTGCGGGTGCGGACGCGGCACGAAATCTTCCTGGCCGCCGTCATCCGGCAGGCCGTCACGGCCGCGGCCGCGGTTGCGATCACGGTCGCGGCGGTTGCGGAAGCGTTCGCGACGGTTGTTGTTGCGGCCATCGCGCTGGAAGGCTTCGCTGCCGCTGCCTGCCTGTGCGCCGGCTGGCGCGCCACCGGCAGCCGCCGGTGCGGCATCGCCGACCGCGGGCGCATCGGTTTTCGCCGCCCTTGTCGGCTCGCCCGCAGGCGCTTCAGGCCTGGGAGTTTCCGGTTTCGGAGCGTCGGGCTTCGGAGCTTCAGGCTTCGGCGCGTCGGCCTTCGGCGACTCGGCCTGGCTGGCCTCGGCCTTGGTCGTGGCGGTGGATTTGCTGGCGGCGGCCTTGGTGGCACGCGGCTTGCGCACGCGCTTTTCGGCGGTTTCGCCGGCGTCGGGGGTGTTATCGGACAAGCGTCATTTCCTCGCTAAGCGGCGAGCGCTCGCAGTGTGCGAGCGGAGCGTCATGGACGTGATGGTCTGGTGTTTTCCAGAAGGGTGCGGCGGCTCGGACGGATGTCCGGGAGCGCCGGGTAGGTTGAAACTAGCACCGCCAAGGCCCGCTGCGCAAGGGTATGGGCGGAGCGGGCCTTGATTCGTTCACCTTTGCCAGGGGGCGCCTGCCCCGACCGCGCTGCGGCCGGGCAGGTTGCGATGATGAACAGGTGCTCAGAGCGCCTTGTCGATCATCTGCGCCAGTTGGGCCTTGCCAACGGCGCCGATCTGGGTGTCGTGGACCTGGCCGTCCTTGAACAGCAGCAACATCGGGATCGAGCGGACGTGGTACTTCATCGCGGTGGCGCGGTTGTGGTCGACGTTGACCTTGGCGATCTTGACCTTGCCATCGTAGGTCTCGGCCAGTTCGTCCAAGGCCGGGGCGATCATCTTGCATGGGCCGCACCATTCGGCCCAGAAGTCGACCAGCACGGGTTCGGACGATTGCAGCACGGCGTTGTCGAAATCGGCATCGCCGACATGCATGATTTTCTCGCTCACGAAGCTCTCCTGTGGTGCGGGGCTGGCCGGAATGGGGGCGCCGCGGGCCATCGGCCCGGCATGGGTTAAACTGGGGCGTTTCACGGCGGCTTCAAGGCCCGCCGACGCTGCGGTCAGGAATCCACTGGCCGACCCCGGCAGTCTGCTGCGACGGCGCCAGCCGCGCAAGCACTGCCCCATGACAAGTCGCGATGACACGATGACAAGACGTGCGCCGCGCGTGGAAACCTGAACCGAATGAGCGACAAACCCCTGACCGATGTCACCTTCGAGTCCTTCGGCCTGCACCCGAGCCTGCTGGCCGGGCTGGAAGGCGCCGGATTCACCCGCTGTACCCCGATCCAGGCCATGACCCTGCCGATCGCCCTGGCCGGCCGCGACGTCGCCGGCCAGGCCCAGACCGGCACCGGCAAGACCCTGGCCTTCCTGGTCGCGGTGATGAACCGCCTGCTGACCCGCCCGGCCCTGGCCGAGCGCAAGCCCGAGGATCCGCGCGCGCTGATCCTGGCGCCGACCCGCGAGCTGGCGATCCAGATCCACAAGGACGCGGTCAAGTTCGGCAGCGACCTGGGGCTCAAGTTCGCCCTGGTCTACGGCGGTGTCGACTACGACAAGCAGCGTTCGATCCTGCAGGAAGGCGCCGACATCATCATCGCCACCCCGGGCCGCCTGATCGACTACGTCAAGCAGCACAAGGTGGTCAGCCTGCACGCCTGCGAGACCTGTGTGCTGGACGAGGCCGACCGCATGTTCGACCTCGGCTTCATCAAGGACATCCGCTTCCTGCTGCGGCGCATGCCGATCCGCACCGAGCGCCAGACCCTGCTGTTCTCGGCCACCCTCAGCCACCGCGTGCTGGAGCTGGCCTACGAGCACATGAACGAGCCGGAAAAGCTGGTGGTCGAGACCGAGACCATCACCGCCGCGCGGGTCCGGCAGCGCATGTACTTCCCGGCCGACGAGGAGAAGATCCCGCTGCTGCTGGGCCTGCTGTCGCGCAGCGAGACGGCGCGCACGATGGTGTTCGTCAACACCAAGGTGTTCGTCGAGCGCGTCGCCCGCGCACTGGAAAAGGCCGGCCACCGCGTCGGCGTGCTGTCCGGCGACGTGCCGCAGAAGAAACGCGAGTCCCTGCTGGGGCGGTTCCAGAAAGGCCAGCTGGATATCCTGGTGGCTACCGACGTCGCCGCCCGTGGCCTGCACATCGACGGCATCAGCCACGTCTACAACTACGACCTGCCGTTCGATGCCGAGGATTACGTGCACCGCATCGGCCGCACCGCGCGCCTGGGCGCCGAGGGCGACGCCGTCAGCTTCGCCTGCGAGCGCTATGCGATGAGCCTGCCGGATATCGAGGCGTACATCGAGCAGAAGATCCCGGTCGAACCGGTGACCCCCGACCTGCTGATCGCGGTGCCGCGTGCGCCGCGCGAGACCCCGGCCGGTGAGGAAAGCGAGAGCGTCAGCGCGATCTTCCGCGAGGCGCGCGAGCAGCGCGCTGCCGACGAGGAGCGCCGTGGCGGTGGCAAGGGCCGCGGACGTGGCGAGCGCGGTGGACGTTCGCACAGCGGCGAGCGCGGTCCACGCCGCGGGAGCGGTGAAGGCCGGCGTGCCGATGGAGAACAGGTCGCTGGAGCGCGCGCCGCTGGAGAGCAGGCTGCTGGAGGGCAGGCCGCACGTCCGCCACGCGGGCCGAAGCCGGCGGCGGGCGACGTGGCGCCGGCGAATGCCGCTGCCGAAGGCGAGGCCCACAAGCCGCGCAAGCGCCGCCGCCGTCGCGGTGGTCGCCGGGTCGAGGGCGCGGATGCCGCTGCCGCCGTGCCGGCCAGCGCGGAGCGCAACAGCAACGGTCCGACCCAGGTGCCGGCCAACAAGGTGCGCCCGGCCAAGCTGTCGACGAAGACCGCCGATGGGGACAAGCCCGGCCTGTTCGCGCGCATCGGCCGTGGCCTGAAGTCGCTGGTCACCCGCGCACCGCGTTCGCAGCATTGAGTGCGGTCCGCCGCCGTTCATCCCGGCTTTCGCCGGGATGACGGGGGTTCTGCATCGCGGTTTGATTGCAGCCCTGCTGGCCGGCAGCGGCAATAGGTCGTAGCCTTCCACCTGAATCCCCCGACCCTCGGCCCATGTCCGTCCTGCGCTTCGACAACGTCAGCAAACGCTACAGCGGCGGCAAGGACGCGCTCAGCGAAGTCAGTTTCGAGGTGGGCGCCGGCGAGATGTTGTTCATCACCGGTCATTCCGGCGCCGGCAAGAGCACCCTGCTCAGGCTGATCCACCTGTCCGAGCGGCCCAGTCGCGGCACCGTGTTGTTCGGCAACCAGAATCTGATGAAGGTGCGCGGCCGCCGCGTCGCCCTGCACCGGCGCGAGGTCGGCGTGGTGTTCCAGGATCATCGTCTGCTGGCCGATCGCAGCGTTGCCGACAACGTCGGCCTGCCGCTGGTGCTGCGCGGCGAACGCCGTGACGGTATCGGCAAGCGGGTGCGCAGTCTGCTCGAGCGGGTGGGGCTTGGTGACCGTGCCAACGCGCTGCCGGCGCAACTGTCGGCAGGTGAGCAGCAGCGCGTTGGCATCGCCCGCGCGATCATCGCCGAACCGCGGCTGCTGGTCGCCGACGAGCCGACCGGCAATCTCGATCCGACCCTGTCGGCCGAGATCATGACCCTGTTCGAGTCGCTGCCCGAACACGGCACCAGCGTGATGATTGCCAGCCATGACCTGGCCCTGGTCAAGCGGATGAAGAAACGCGTGCTGGTGCTCGACCATGGCCGCCTCCTCGATGACATCTCGCCGGAGGATCTGGCCGAATGAACGCGAACCGGGAGCGGGTAGGGGAACGGGGTGCCACGCATCGGGAAAGGGCACGCGTATCCCGTGTCGGTGCCTGGTTCGACCATCATGTCTTCAGCCTGGTCGCGAGCTTCGGCCGGTTGCTGGCACGGCCGTGGGCGGCGTTGCTGACCATCGGCGTGATGGCGGTCGCGCTGGCCCTGCCGCTGGGTTTGTGGGCGGCGCTGGGCAATATCGAACGCTTCACCGGCAACGTGCAGGAAGCGCGCGAGATCAGCGTGTTCCTGAAGCCGGAGGTGACGGTGGCGCGCGCGCGTGAACTGGCCGATGAACTCGCTGGGCGCGGCGATGTTGCCGATGTCGAGTTGCGTACGCCGGAGCAGGGGTTGGAAGCTCTGCGTGTTGCCAGTGGCCTCGATGAGGCCATCGCCGCAGTCGGCGACAACCCGCTGCCGAGCGTGCTGGTTGTCGGTCCGAGAGGCGACGAGCTGCTGTTGGCCGGTTCGCTCAGGACCCTGCCCGAAGCGGACATCGTCCAGCACGACGCGGTCTGGCGACAGCGCCTGGACGGCTGGTTGCGCTTCGGCAGCCGCCTGGCCATGGTGCTGGCGGCCCTGCTCGGCATCGGCGCGCTGCTGGTGGTCGGCAACACCGTGCGCCTGGACATCCAGCAGCGGCGCGAGGAAATCAGCGTGCTGCAGCAGCTCGGTGCGACCGATGGCTTCATCCGCCGTCCGTTCCTCTACCTCGGGGCCTGTTACGGTGTGCTGGCCGGCACATTGGCGCTGGTGGTGCTGACCGCTGCCGAATGGGCGCTGCGACCGGCGCTGGGGGAACTGGCGCGCAGCTACGGCAGCGACTTCATGCTGCAAGGGTTCTCGCTGACGCAAGCGGCGGTGATCGTGGTTGGCGCCGGCGTGCTCGGCTGGCTTGGTGCCGGCCTGGTAGCCGGTCACACCCTGCACCAGACCCGACCGACCGAGACATAACCCGCCTTTGATGAGCACGCATGCAGTGACCCAGGACAGCCATTCTCTCAGGCACCTTGCCGCCGACGCCCCGCGAGTAATGGTGGTCGATGGCTCCAAGCTGGTCCGCAAGCTGATCAGCGACACCCTGCGCCGTGCGCTGGAGCAGGTCGAGGTGGTCGCCTGCGGCAGCATCGAGGAGGCGCGCGAGGCACTGGCCGCGGCGCCAGTCAATCTGGTCACGACATCGCTGGTGTTGCCCGACGGCGACGGCGTCGCGCTTGCCCACAGCGTGCGCGAAGCTGCGGGGCAGGCCTATGTGCCGGTGATCGTCGTTTCGGGCGATGCCCAGTCGCACCTGGAGTCGCGCCAGTTCACCGAGGACGTGACCGACTACTTCGACAAGTCGCTTGGCCATGAGGCGCTGGCTACGTTCATCCGCGGCTACGTGCAGCCCGAGCCGATCCCGGACGCGCGCGTGCTCTACGTCGAGGACAGCAAGGTCGTCGCGCTGGCGACCAAGCGCATGCTCGAACGCCACGGCCTGCGTGTGATGCACTTCATTGGTGTCGAGGAAGCGCTCGAGTACCTCGAAACCCACCGCGGCAACGACGACCCCGGCGCCGACCTGGTGCTGACCGACGTCTACCTCAAGGGCGAACTCAGCGGCATGGACCTGCTGCAGCGCCTGCGCGGCGACTTCGGCTACGGCAAACGCCGTCTGCCGGTGCTGGTGATGACCGGCGACGACAACAAGGACAACCAGAGCAAGCTGCTCAGACAGGGCGCCAACGACCTCGTGCTCAAGCCGATCGAGGAGCGCCTGCTGGTGACCAAGACCCTGTTCCAGCTGCGGGTGGCGCGGCTTTGAACGGCTGAGGTCCGGTACAGGCAATTACCGGCAATCGCTGTTGGGCCGGGCCGGAGGCGGCTTGTTGCAGTCATTCATCCCCAAGCGCTGTACCGTGTCGTTTCTGCAGCCACCTCCGCAGCGTCGCCCAAACCCGTGGCGGTGCCTTGGCCGGGAGCCTGAGCTGGTCGTGTGTCCTGAGGGGTCTGTCGTCTGGTCCCCGAAGAGGTCTGGATATGGCATGGTGGGCCCACGGGATCATGGTCTCGGCTCCTGCTTGTGTCGCGATCAGGTTCCCCTTCTTGCGCCGGGCTCGAAATATCCGTTGTGGACATTCATGCTTCAGATCCTGCCAGCCTTCGCTCGCGCCCACGTGTGGCGATTCTCGCCTACGACGACCTGTGCCTGTTCGAGTTCGGCCTGGCGCTGGAGGTTTTCGGCCCGCTCCAGGCCGTGCACCACAAGCAGTGGTATCTCGCCGGGATCGTTGCTGAATCCAGTCCCGTCCTGACCAAGTACACCCGGGTTCCGGTCATGGCACCCGAAGGGCTGGAGGCGCTGGAGATGGCTGATATCGTGGTCGTCCCCGGATGGCGTGCGCCAGGTGCGACACCCAGTGCCCGATTGCGGAAGTCGATGAGCCGGGCGGCACGTTCGGGCGCCCGGTTCGTGTCCATCTGTACCGGAAGTTTCCTTCTGGGCCACTGCAACCTCCTCGACGGCCGCAAGGCCACCACGCACTGGCGCTATGCGGACGAGTTCCGGTCGCTGTTTCCGTCAACCGTGCTGAGCCCCGACGTGCTGTTCGTGGAAGACGGACCGGTTCTCACTTCTGCCGGCAGCGCGGCCGGCCTTGACGCTTGCCTGCATGTGGTGGGCCGGGATTTCGGTGTCAGTGTTCGAAACCAGGTGGCCCGGACCCTGGTCATGTCTCCGCAACGTAGTGGTGGCCAGAAGCAGTTCTTCCCGCCCGCGTCCAAGACGCTGCCGGAGGGCCCTCTCGCCAGGGTCATGGCCTGGGTCCTGGATCATCTGCACGAGCCCCTTACCGGTGCTAGGCTCGCCCGGGTATCCAACCTCAGTCAGCGATCCCTGTTTCGCCAGTTCGAGCGCACCCTCGGCATTGCGCCGATGGCATGGGTGGCGCAGCAACGTATCGGTCGGGCCAAGGAACTGCTGGAAGCGAGCAGCCTGGGTATCGACCAGATTGCGGATCAATGCGGTTTTGGCCAGGCCAATACGCTACGGCGTCATTTCAGGCAGGCTACAGCGCTGACGCCTACCGAGTATCGGCGCCGTTTCGCGCAGCACGGCCAGTCTTCCCCGGAGGATGACGTTCGTGACATGGCCCGCTAGCCTGTGCCTCCAGCCCAAGCCGAAGCCCACGGATGACCGACTCCGACCACATCAAGCTCGAACCGTCCTGGAAGGCGCGCGTCGGCGACTACCTGCTGCGCGACGACATGCGGGCGCTGTCGGCGTTCCTGCGTGAGCGCAAGGCGACCGGGGCGACGATCTATCCGCCGGGGCCGCAGATCTTTGCAGCGTTCGACGCCACTCCGTTCGATGCGGTCAAGGTGGTCGTGCTCGGACAGGACCCGTACCACGGGCCGGGGCAGGCGCATGGGCTGTGTTTCTCGGTGCAGCCCGGCGTGCCGGTGCCGCCGTCGCTGCTCAACATCTACAAGGAACTGCAAAGCGACGTCGGCTTCAAGCCACCCTCTCATGGTTACCTGCAGCGCTGGGCCGAACAGGGCGTGCTGCTGCTCAACGCGGTGCTCACCGTCGAGGCCGGCCGTGCCGGCAGCCACCAGGGCAAGGGCTGGGAGGGCTTCACCGACCACGTGGTCGATGTGCTCAACCGCGAGCGCGAGGGGCTGGTGTTCCTGCTGTGGGGCAGTTACGCGCAGGCCAAGGGCAAGGTCATCGACCCGCGCCGGCACCGGGTGCTGAAGGCGCCGCATCCGTCGCCGCTGTCGGCGCACCGCGGCTTCCTTGGCTGCCGCCATTTCTCTGCTGCCAACGATTATCTTGCCCGTCGCGGGCAGACGCCGATCGACTGGACGCTGCCCGAGGTCTGATGCGGGCAGCCCTGTCGTCACGGCGCCGACAGGCACGCGACGGTTTGCATTTGTCGGGTTCAAGACGATCATGGGCGCGATTCCGCGACATGGTTTTCGCAGCGGAATCGAGCCGGAGGACGCGGACATGCGATGGAAGATGAAGCTGGCCTTGAGTGGAACGGGCATGCTGTTCGTGTCTGCGCTGCTGTTCGTGCTGCTGGGTTGCTCGACGCTGCCGACACGGCCAGTGGAGCCCGCGGTCGCCGCGCTGCCCGCCGGGCAGGACACCCGGCTCGATGAGGTGGTGCAACCTGCGCTGGATGCCCGTCCCGGGCAGTCCGGCTTCCATCTGGTATCGGACGGCGTCGAAGCCTTCGCCCTGCGCGGCCTGTCCGGTCGTGCGGCCGAGCGCAGCCTCGACGTGCAGTACTACATCTGGAACGACGACTTGACCGGCCGGCTGCTTGCCCTGGAACTGCTCGATGCCGCTGACCGCGGAGTGCGGGTGCGGTTGTTGCTGGACGACATGGACGCGCGGGCCAAGAACTTCGCCATCGCCGCATTGGCCGCACACCCCAACATCAGCGTGCGGCTGTTCAATCCGTTCGCTTCACGCCGGGGCCTCTTCGGCAAGGCGATGGAAGCGGTCACCAGCTTCTCGCGCATCAACCACCGCATGCACAACAAGAGCTGGATCGTCGACAATCGCTTCGCGATCGCCGGTGGTCGCAACATCGGCAACGAGTATTTCGACGCCAGCGACCACGTCAACTTCAACGACCTCGACCTGGCCTTCGTCGGCCCCGCGGTCGAACAGCTCAGCGCGTCCTTCGACCGGTACTGGAATTCAGAACAGGTCTGGCCGATCGAATCGCTGAGCCCGGAATCGGTCAGCACCGGGGCCCTGGACGATCTGCGCAGCCAGCTGAAGGCCTACGAGGCACAAGCACGAGAGACGCCCTACATCAAGGCGATGGAAGGTCACGACGCGATTGCCGCCGCGCGCGCCATGGCGCTGCCGATGCACTGGACCCCGCGCTGGCAGGTGCTCAGCGATGAGCCCGGCAAGGCGACCCACAAGGACTCGCCGATGGAAGCCTCGGCGGTGCTGGTCGGGCTGACCCGGGCGGTGGACGAGGCGGCCAGCGAAGTGGTGTTGATCTCGCCTTACTTCGTGCCCGGAAAGGAGGGGGCCAGGCTGTTGCTGGAACAGGTCGAAGCCGGGCGTGAAGTGCGCATCCTGACCAACTCGCTGGCGGCCAACGACGTGGCCGCCGTGCACGGTGGCTATTCCCGCTATCGCAAGCCGCTGCTGGAAGGCGGGATCGCGCTGTGGGAACTCAAGCCCGAGCGTGTCGCCGACACCGGTGAGGACAGCGGCATCAGCCTGTTCGGCTCCTCAGGCGGCAGCCTGCACAGCAAGGCGGCGGTGATCGATAACCGGGTCGCCTTCGTCGGCTCGTTCAACCTCGATCCGCGCTCGGTATCGCTGAACTGCGAGCAGGGCCTGCTGGTCGACGAGCCGGTCATCGCCGCACAAGTGACTGCGTTGTTCCAGAGGATGACCTCGCCGGCAGCGGCCTGGGAGGTTGGCCTCGAGAATGGCGACCTGCGCTGGGGCGACGGCCGCCGGAGCTTTGAAAAGGAGCCCGGGGCCAGCTTGGGGCGTCGCTTCCAGGCCCGACTCGCGCGTTGGCTGCCGGTGGAGCCGCTGCTCTGAGCGTCGAGTGCAGCGCACGCACGCCATCATCGGAAGCCCCGCAGCAGCAGGCATGTTGACCATACCGAAAATGGGGGTACGATTGATTCGAGCCTTGGGACAGACCCGGGGCGACCACCCACCGTGAGGGAGCCTCATGGAATACGATTATCTGGTCTTCATTGGCCGCTTCGAGCCGTTTCACAACGGCCACGCCGCCGTCGCCCGCCTCGCACTGGGCCGGGCCCGCAAGCTGATCCTTCTGGTCGGCTCTGCCGATACCCCCCGCACCATCCGCAACCCCTGGACCGTCGCCGAGCGCGAGGTCATGGTCCGCGCTGCGCTCGCGGGCGATGACCAGCGCTTGATCGTCCGGCCGTTGCGCGACCACCTCTACAACGAGGCGCTGTGGGTCGCCGCGGTCCAGCGCAGCGTCGCCGAGGCGATCAAGTCCGATGGCGGTGCCGCCGATGCCAAGATTGGCCTGATCGGCCAGGACAAGGACGCCAGCAGCTACTACCTGCAGGAGTTCCCGCAGTGGCCGCTGGTCGACGTGCAGCACACCGCCACGCTGTCGGCGACTGAGCTGCGCCGCTACCTGTTCGAAGCCAACCGGCTCGACAGTCACGGCGGGCTGATGCTGATCCGCGCCAACGTGCCCGGCCCGGTGTTCGACATGCTCGAGGCGTTCCGCAAGAACTCGCCCGCGTTCACCCAGCTGGTCGCCGAGCACCGCTTCATCGACCAGTACCGCGCGGCCTGGGCCGAAGCCCCGTATCCGCCGACCTTCGTCACCACTGACGCGGTGGTCGTGCATTCCGGTCATGTGTTGCTGGTGCGTCGCCGGGCCGAACCGGGCAAGGGCCTGTGGGCGCTGCCGGGCGGCTTCGTCCACCAGGAGGAGTCGATCCTCGCCAGCTGCCTGCGCGAGTTGCGCGAAGAGACCCGGCTCAAGGTCCCGGTGCCGGTGCTGAAAGGCTCGATCAAGGGCCAGCACGTGTTCGACCACCCCGAACGCTCGCAGCGCGGCCGTACCGTCACCCACGCCTTCCACTTCGACTTCCCGGCCGGCGACCTGCCGCCGGTGCGCGGTGGCGACGATGCCGACAAGGCGCGCTGGTTCCCGGTCAGCGAGGCCCTCGAAATGGGTCCGCAGCTGTACGAGGACCATCTGCACATCCTCGAATTCTTCCTCGGCCGGGGCTGACCCCGACCCTCCCGCCGGCGGACAGACCGCTGGCGTCACCCGACGCGAAGGAGCTTCCGTCATGCGCCATCTCGAAAACCTCATCCTCAACACCGACAGCTACAAGGCCAGCCACTGGCTGCAGTACCCGCCCGGCACCGACGCCACGTTCTTCTACGTCGAGTCCCGCGGCGGGGTGTACGACAAGACGCTGTTCTTCGGCCTGCAGGCGATCCTCAAGGAATACCTGTCCAAGCCGGTCACCCATGCCGACGTCGACGAGGCGCGCGATTTCTTCGCCGCCCACGGCGAGCCGTTCAACGAGGCCGGCTGGCGGCGGATCGTCGACGTGCACGGCGGCCTGCTGCCGCTGCGGATCCGTGCCGTGCCCGAAGGCAGCGTGGTGCGCACCCACCAGGCCCTGGTCACGATCGAATCCACCGACCCGGAGGCGTTCTGGCTGCCCAGCTACATCGAAACCCTGCTGCTGCGGCTGTGGTACCCGGTGACGGTCGCGACGATCAGCTGGCACGTGAAGCAGACGATCCGCGCCTTTCTCGAACGCACCAGCGACGATGCCGAAGGGCAGCTGCCGTTCAAGCTGCACGACTTCGGCGCCCGCGGCGTGTCCAGCCTCGAATCGGCCGGGCTCGGCGGGGCGGCGCACCTGGTCAACTTCATGGGCACCGACACCGTCGCCGGCGTGCTGACCACTCGCGCCTACTACCACGAGCCGATGGCCGGGTTCTCGATCCCGGCCGCCGAGCACAGCACGATCACCAGTTGGGGCCGCGAGCGCGAGGTCGAGGCCTACGCCAACATGCTCAAGCAGTTCGCCAAGCCGGGCAGCCTGGTCGCGGTGGTGTCCGACAGCTACGACATCTACACGGCTATCAAGGAGCACTGGGGCCAGGCCCTGCGCCAGCAGGTGATCGACTCCGGCGCCACCGTGGTGATCCGCCCCGACTCCGGCGATCCGGTCGAGGTCGTGCATCAGTGCCTGGAACTGCTCGACGAGGCTTTTGGCAGCACCGTCAATGGCAAGGGCTACAAGGTGCTCGAGCACCTGCGGCTGATCCAGGGCGACGGTGTCGACCCGGACAGCATCCGCGCGATCCTGGAGCGGATCACCGAGGCCGGCTACGCCACCGACAACATCGCCTTCGGCATGGGCGGTGGTCTGCTGCAGAAGCTCAACCGCGACACCCAGAAGTTCGCGCTCAAGTGCTCGGCGGCACGTGTCGACGGCCAGTGGATCGACGTCTACAAGGACCCGGTCACCGACAGCGGCAAGACCTCCAAGCGCGGCCGGCTGGCACTGTTGCGGCATGTCGAATACGGCAGCGTGAAGACCGTACCGGTGCCCGATGACGTCGCCGACGTCGAGGACATGGCGCTTCCCCTGGGCTGGGAGCATGCGATGGAAACGGTGTGGGAGAACGGCGAGTTCGTCCGCGACTGGACCTTCTCCGAGATCCGCGCACGCTCCGGGCAGGCGCGCATCGAGAACAAGGCAGGATGCCATGAAGCCGCATTTGCCGATTGAGCCTCTGGCGGCTGCCGACCCGGGCAGCCTGCCGCTGGCGGGACGCTCGCCATTGTTCGAACGCCTTCGCGCGCAAACGCCGATGCTGGTACGGCGTGCGCCTCCGCGCATGGATGCGCAGCGCTGGCATCACGCCATCGTGGGCGGACGTGGCCATCGTTTTGCCCAGCCGCTCACGTTCACCCCGTACGCAGCGGCCCGGCCCTGTTCGGCGCGCTGCCGGTTCTGCTCGGAAACGCTGCGGCCGATGCATGGCGGAACCATGGCCGCACGGCTGCGACCGGCAGCGGATTACTTCGCCACCCTGGAGCAGGCGCTGGCCGCGGTGCGGGGCATCCCGATGTCGTGGTCGCTGTCGGGGCTGGAGGCCAGCGACAATGAAGCCTGGCTGCTGCAATTGCTGGAAACGCTGTCGGCCGAGGAACGCCGCGGGGCCGCCATCAACGAGCGCGTCCTGTACAGCAACGGTGCCGGACTGGCGCGGGCACGTGGTGACGAGCTCATCGACGCGCTGCGACGTTTCGGATTGTCGTGGATCGAATTATCACGCCATCACCCCGACCCGGCGCGCAACCAGGCCATCATGCGGTTTCGTCCCGATGAGCCGATCGCCGATGTGGCCGGCTTCGCTGGTACTGCGCGCAGGGTGAGCGAGGCGCTGCCGCTTAGGCTTGTCTGCATCGTGCAACGCGGCGGCGTGGAGGATGCCGATGGGGTGATGGAATACCTGCGCTGGGCCGAAGGGCTGGGGGCGACCGCGGTGATATTCCGCGAGTTCTCCCGGCTGGACGAGGTTTACCGGGACACGGTCACCCGACGCTACATCGAGGGCGGCCGGGTGACGGTGGAGCGCGTGCTCGAAGCGTGCATGGCTGCTGCCTGGTGGCCGTCGCTGGTGCCGGTGCGTATGACCGAGGGCTACTACTTCTGGAACCTGGTGCTGCGCGCGCCGTCGGGCATGGAGGTCGTGTTCGAAACCTCCGACTACGGCGCCATGCACGATCGCCACCAGACCGGCGATGTCTACAAGCTCGTGTTCCATGCCAACGGCAACCTGTGCACGGGTTGGGAGCCGGATCACGGCATCATCTGGAGGGCTGCCCGTGGATGACGCCAGCTGGTTCGCACCGTCACCCGATCGTTCCGATTGGGAACTGCCCCGCGACATCCGCGACCGTGATGTCTTCGGCGGGAGCGATTGCGGCTGGGTGGAGCAGATGCGGCCTTTCATCCGTCATTTCTCGCAGCCGCGGCAGACCGTGCTCGATCCGTTCTGCGGTTTCGCGACGACATTGCTGGCCGCCGGCATCGAGGGGCGGCGCGGCATCGGCTTCGAGATCGATCCGCAGCGGGCGGCGCTGGCTCGCGAACGGCTGCAGCGGCACGGCGTGGATGCCGATATCCGTACCGGGCCGCTTTCGCATGAAGCGACCGAAGTTCGGGCCGACCTGTGCCTGACCAGCGTGCCGTACTTCGGCTGCAGCTGGAACGGAGAGGCCGTGCAGGGACAGCTCTATCTCGAGCGAGACTACGCGGGCTTCCTGTCCGGCCTGCGTGCGGTGTTCCACGCCGTGCGCCGTTCGCTGGCGGACGACGGTTTCTGCATCGCCATGGCCGAGAACATCGTGGTCGGCGGTCGCCGTTTTCAGCTGGCCTGGGACGTGGCGCGCATCCTCGACAGCCTGTACGTCGCCCACGAGGAGCGCGTGCTCTGCTACCCGCGGTCCGTATCGCCGCTGCCGCATGCAGCCACCTCGACCAACCGCAGCCACGAGTACGCGCTGGTCTACCAGAAGCGGCGCGAGACGATCGATCTGCAGGCGACGCTGGAGATCCTGCGCGCGATCGAGGGCGCGGGGTTCGACTTCCGCCTCCATGGCAGCTTCGCGGCCTGGCTCGAAGCCGGCATGCCAGCGCACGGACGCCGGCCCGCCGATGCCGACCTGCTGCTGCCGCCCCGGCAGGACCGGCTCGACGCGCTGCTGCGCTGGCTGGTCGCACGCGGTTTCGAACTGAACCTGTGGGGCGAACCGGTCAAACCGCCGGTGGATCTGCCCACGTGGCAGGCCCACCACTATGTGCGGGCCGACCGGCGCGGGCGCGACGGTTCGCTGGTGCGGCTGGACCTGGGGTGTGCATCGGTGGATGCGTTCTGACGATGCCGGGTCGTCGGTGCAAAGGTGCCGCCATCCGCCTCTGCTAAGCTTCGGCGCACACGAACAGGCCCGGCGCGGCCGCCTTCCACCCTCTCCTCATACAGGGACGTTTGCATGACCATCGGCGAATACACGCAGACCTGTCGCGGCAAACCTGTCGTCGACTTCAGGATGGGCGACGAGGCCTCGGGAAGCGATGTCGTCTACCGCCTCTACCAGGAATACGACAGCGAGGAAGGCCAGGCCGAGCTGCTTGCCCACCTGTTCTCCCGGGTCGCTCCCGGAACGATCGAGGCCCTGGTCATCGGCCCTTGGTCCGAGGCGCACGACAAGGCCCCCAGTGGCTACCTCGACGGGCTGATCGCGCGCCGGGACGAGCTGTCTGCGCTCAGGGCGCTGTTCGTCGGCGACATGACCTATGAGGATTGCGAGGTCTCCTGGATCATCCAGGGTGCCTATAACCCGTTGCTTGCGGCCTTCCCGCAACTGGAGTCGCTGCGCATCCGCGGGTCGAGCTCGCTGGAGCTGCAGCCGTTCGAACATGCGAGCCTGCAGGAGCTGGCGATCGAATGCGGCGGCCTGCCGTCGGCGATCGTCGGTGCGATCGCGGAGTCCGAACTGCCGGCCCTGCGCCAGCTCGAGCTCTGGCTGGGCGACGACAACTACGGCTACGACGGCGACCTCGCCACCTACCAGCGCCTGCTCGCCGCGATCCGGCCCGAGCGCTTGGAGTATCTCGGCCTACGCAATGCCGGCAACAGCGACGAGCTGGCGGCCTGGCTGGCGACCCAGCCGTGGCTGGGGTCGCTGAAGGTCCTCGATCTTTCCCTGGGTACGATCGGCGATGCCGGCGCGCAGGCACTGTTCGAGAGCCCTCACCTCGGCACCATCGAACGGATCGACCTCAGCCACCACTACATTTCGCCGGAGTGGCAGCAGAAGCTCCAGTCGCTTCCCTGTACGGTGCTGCTCGACCGCCTCGAGGAAGAGGATGAGGGCGAGCGCTACGTCGCCGTGTCCGAGTAGGCCGTGACGGGCATCCGCTGGCTGCTGGTTGGCCCGCGATCCAGCCGCCGGATCGACGGGTTTCAACGTGCGCTGCACGCGCACGGGTTGCCTGCGGCCGAAGTCGTCGAATACGAAGCGGTGTTGTCCGATGCCATGCGGCTGGACGAAGTCCTCGTCCGTCATCCCGATGCATGCATCAAGCTTGAATCGCCTGGCGAGGCGCCCGCCCTGCATGACGCCCTGGTCCGCCGTGGCTGGGAGCTGGCCGGTGGACCGGGAGCGGCCCCGCATCCGCTCGAACACGGGGAGCTCGCCCATCAACAGTACTGGCATGCGGGTTTCGCGGAAGTACTGGCGGCGATGCCGGTTGATGCGCGCTATCTGAACCCGCCAGCAGATCTGTCGCGGATGGCGGACAAGCTGGCCTGCCAGCAGCGGCTGATCGCCGCGGGTGTCGAGGTGCCGCCGCTATCCGGCACCATCGCCGGCTATGACGACTTGCGCCGGCGACTCGGTGCGAACGGTTGCGGCAGCGTCTTCGTCAAGGCCCGCTACGGTTCGTCCGGTGCCGGCGTGCTGGCATACCGGCGGCACCGTGATGGGCGCGAGATTGCAACCGGCCCGGTGGAACTCGTCGAGGACTGCGGGCGGACACGGCTGTTCAACTCGCTGCGCCAGCGTCGCTATACCGACAGTCCGCAGATCGCTCGTCTGGTCGATGCACTTGCGCAGCAGGGCGCCTACCTGGAGCGCTGGATTCCCAAGCCGCGCGTTCCCGGCTCCGAAGGCGCCCATTTCGATCTCCGTGTCGTAGCGTTCGATGGCCGCCCCCGCCAGCGTGTCGCCCGTATAGGGCGCGGGCCGCTGACCAACCTGCATCTCGGTAATCGGCGCATGCCTGTCGACGCCTGCCTGGATCCGGCCGGCATCGCCGGCCTGGAGAATGCCGTGATCCGCGCCACCGCGGCGTTTCCGACCAGCCGCGTGATCGGCTTCGACATCGTCGTCCGCCAGTCGCGTACCTGGGTGCTGGAAGCCAACGGCTTCGGCGACCTGCTGCCCAACCTGCGCTGGGAAGGGCGCACCACCTACGAGGACCAGGCACGGATTGGCCTGCTCGATGCGATATACCCGACCGGCGAGGTCGCTCATGCCTGAAACCGGCATGCCTGACATGAATGCCGTCGTCGGTCGCCACGACGTCGTGCTGCTCACCCTGGATACCCTGCGTTTCGACGCGGCCCAGCGCTGCTTCGAGCGCGGCGAACTGCCGGTGCTGGCGCCACACCTGGTGCCGGATGGCTGGGAACGCAGGCACACGCCGGGCAGCTTCACCTATGCCGCGCATGCGGCGTTCTTCGCCGGCTTCCTGCCGACGCCGGCCCGGCCGGGCCCGCATCCGCGCCTGTTCGCGCTCGAGTTCGAGGGCAGCGAAACCACTTCGACGCACACGCACGTCTTCCGCGGCTGCGACAATATCGTCGCCGGGTTCAGTCGTTCGGGCTATTGGACGCTCTGCATCGGTGGCGTCGGCTTCTTCAACAAACGCAATCCGCTCGGGTCGCAGTTGCCGTCCCTGTTCGACGAAAGCCATTGGCGGCTGGAATTCGGCGTGACCGCGCCGGACTCCATCGAGAACCAGGTCGCGCTCGCCTGCGAACGGCTGCGCAGCGAAGACCTGCATGACAGGCGTTGTTTCCTCTTCATCAATGTGTCCGCCGTCCACCAGCCCAACCGGCATTACCTGGAAGACGCCGAATGCGATGATTTTGAAAGTCACTGCGCGGCGCTCCGCCATGTCGATGCGGCGCTGGCCCCGCTGCTGGAGACACTGAGCCGGCGCGGCCGCGCTTTCGTGATCGCCTGCTCCGACCACGGCACCGCCTATGGCGAAGACGGCTATCACGGCCATCGCCTCGCGCACGAGGTGGTGATGACCGTGCCCTACGCGCATTTCTTCCTTTCGCCATGACCGTTCCACGACTCGCGGACCTGCTGCGCCTGCCGCCTTACCAGGCGTATTCGTATTCCTACCCGCACAAGACCGCCTACCGCGCGCTCGAGCCGGCCACGCCGCTGTCCGGGCTGTGGGCGGATGAATGCCGCGACGCGCTGTTCCTGTACCTGCACGTGCCCTTCTGTTCCTACCGTTGCGGCTTCTGCAACCTATTCGCCCTGGCCCGGCCCGACGCGGCCAGGGTCGAAGCCTATCTCGCCCAGATGGAACGGCAGCTGCGTGCTACCGGTGCAGCGCTCGGCGAACACCGGTTCGTGCGTTTCGCCCTTGGCGGCGGCACCCCGACCTATCTCGATGCCGGGCAACTGCAGCGTGTCTTCGAAATGGTGGAGCGCCACGTCACGATCGACCTGCGCGCGATCCCCGCAGGCATCGAGGCCTCGCCCGAAACGATCGACACGGACAAGCTGCGTGCGTGCCGTGAGGCCGGCATCGATCGGGTCAGCATGGGCGTGCAGAGTTTCAGCGACGCCGAAGTGCGCGCGCTGGTCCGGCCGCAGCAGCGCGAGGTGGTCGAGCGCGCGATCGCGGCGATTCGGGAGTTGGCCTTCCCGACCCTGAACCTCGACCTGATCTACGGCATCGAAGGGCAGAGCGTGGCCAGCTTCCTGGCCTCGATCGATACCGCGCTGGCGCACCGGCCGGAGGAGCTGTACCTGTATCCCCTGTATGTCCGCCCGGTGACCGGGCTGGGACGCATCGCCGCCAGGGACGGCAAGACCGGATTTCGGCTGCAGTCCGAGCCGCTGGACGGACGTCTCGAACTGTACGAAGCCGGTCGCGACCACCTGCTTGCGGCCGGCTATACCCAGGTTTCCATGCGCATGTTCCGCGCACCGCACGCGCCCGATGCGGGCGGGCCGGCCTACTGCTGCCAGAGCGACGGCATGGTCGGCATCGGATGCGGCGCGCGCTCCTACGCCACGCATCTGCACTATTCGAGCGAGTACGGTGTGAGCCGGCGTTCGGTGGCCGAAATACTCGACCACTACCTCGCGCGGGACGAAGCGTCCTTCGCGAGCGCGGATTACGGCATTGTGTTGGACGCAGACGAGCGCCGCCGCCGCTATGTGATCCAGTCCCTGCTGGTCCGGCCAGGCCTCGACCGCGCGGATTACCGGCAGCGCTTCGGCTCGGACTGCCTCGACGACCTACCGCAACTGCGCGAACTGATCGATCTGGAGCTGGCCATCGCCGATGCGTCGCGGCTTTCGCTCAGCGATGCCGGCCTGGCGCGCTCAGATACCATCGGACCGTGGCTGGTGTCCGCGTCCGTTACCGAGCTCATGCGCGATTACCGCGTCGGCTGACCCGCATGCACCTGACCTTGCTCTATCGTGGTCGCCTGAGCAGTTGCAACTACGACTGCGATTACTGCCCGTTCGCCAAGACCCGCGATAGCCGCGAAGCCCTGCGCCGGGATGCCGACGACCTGGCACGGTTCGTCTCCTGGGCAGAGCGGCAGCGATTCGGGTTGTCGATCCTGTTCACGCCCTGGGGTGAGGGACTGGTCCGCCGCCATTACCGTGAAGCGATGGTGCGCCTGAGCCGCCTGCCCCACCTGCAGCGTGTCGCGATTCAGACCAACCTCTGCGTGGGATTGCGCTGGCTCGACGAAGCCGACCTGCGCACCCTGGCACTGTGGTGCACCTACCACCCAGGCCAGGTCTCACGCGATGCATTCCTGGGGCGGTGCGGCGAACTGTATCGTCGCGGGGTGCGCCACAGTGTCGGCATGGTCGCGATGCGCGAGCATCTGGACGAGATCGAAGCGATGCGTACCGCGCTGCCCCCGCAGGTGCCGCTGTGGCTCAACGCCTATGACGAGCGCTCGCCGGACTACTACACGCCGGAGGAGGTCGAGCGCATGGCGCGGATCGATCCCCACTTCCGCTATAACCTCGGGCCCGCCCCGAGCCTCGGAGCGCCCTGCAGGGCAGGGGAGAGCGTGCTGTCGGTCGACGGCAATGGCGACGTCAAGCGTTGCCACTTCGTTCCCGAGCAGCTCGGAAACCTGTATGACGGCTCCTTCGTCACCCAGCTGCGCGCACGCGCCTGTCCGAACGCGCGCTGCGACTGCTACATCGGCTATGTCCACCGCAAGGACCTGCCGTTCCAGGCCGAGTATGGCCCAGGGCTGCTCGAGCGCATTCCGCTCGACGCAGTGCGGGGCAGGTACTGGCCTGGTGGACCGGAAGCCGGCCTGCCAAAACCTGAACAGGGCCTTTGTTCCACCGGCGGGATGGATTGAACCTCCGGCGCGGTTAGCAGTCCAAGCATGCGACTGCTAAGATGCCTGCCATGAACCAAGCCTCCATGTCCACTGCCCTGATCGCCAACAACCTGCCGGTGCCCAGCGCACTGGGGTCGCTCGACGCCTACATCGGAGCGGTCTACCAGATTCCCGTGCTGAGCGCGGAGGACGAGCAGGACCTCGCGCGCCGCTTCCGCGACCATGAGGATCTCGACGCCGCCCGCGATCTGGTCCATTCGCACCTGCGCTTCGTGGTCCACGTCGCGCGCGGCTACAACGGCTACGGCCTGCCGCTGGGCGACCTGATCCAGGAAGGCAATATCGGCCTGATGAAGGCGGTCAAGCGCTTCGACCCGGACCAGGGCGTGCGCCTGGTCAGCTTCGCGGTGCACTGGATCCGCGCCGAGATGCACGAGTTCATCCTCAAGAACTGGCGCATCGTCAAGGTCGCCACGACCAAGGCGCAGCGCAAGCTGTTCTTCAACCTGCGCAAGAGCAAGAAGCGCCTGGGCTGGCTGAACGCCGCCGAGGTCAGCGCGGTGGCGAAGGACCTCAACGTCTCCGAGCGCGAGGTGCTGGAGATGGAGTCGCGCCTGTCCGGTCGCGATGTGGGCTTCGATGCTCCCGCCACCGACGATGACGACCGTGCACCGCCGTCGCCTTCGGCCTACCTGCGCACCGACCAGGAAGACCCGTCGCAGCTGTACGAGCGCGAGGACGAGGAAGACAACCAGCTCGAGCTCCTGCGCGAGGGCATGGCCGGCCTGGACGAGCGCTCGCGTGACATCGTCAGCCGCCGCTGGCTCGATGGCGACAACAAGGTCACCCTGCAGGAACTGGCCGACGAGTACGGCGTCTCCGCCGAGCGTATCCGCCAGATCGAGGCCAACGCGCTGAAGAAGATGCGCGCACTGTTCGTGGCGTAGGCGCGCCTCGGTCCGCAACCGCACGACGGCCCCTCTGGGGCCGTCGTCGTTTCCGGCTTCAGTCTGGTGGCGAGGCGTCGACAGAGTCCGGACGACCGAAGATGATCCGCGCGTGCCGCTGGTAGCTCCAGTACGCCCAGGCCCAGTTGATCAGCACGACCAGGCGGTTGCGAAAGCCGATCAGGAACAGCACGTGCACCCATAGCCAGAACCACCAGGCGACAAGGCCCGAGAGCTTGACGCCGTGCAGGTCGACCACCGCGGCCATGCGGCCGATGGTGGCGAGGTTGCCCATGTCGCGGTAGCGGAACGCAGGCGCCTTCTGGCCGGCGATGCGGGCACGGATCGCCTTGGCGACGCAGGCGCCCATCTGCTTGGCGGCGGGGGCGACCCCGGGCACTGGCTTGCCGTTCTGCTGAACGCTGGCGAGGTCGCCGGCGACGAACACGTCAGGGTGGCCGGGCACGCTGAGATCGGCTTCGACCTGCACCCGGCCGGCACGATCACGCGGCGCATCGAGCAGGGCGCCGAGCGGCGAGGCAGCCACGCCCGCCGCCCACAGCACCGTGCGCGCGGCGACACGTTCGCGGTCGCGGTTGCTGTCGCTGCCAGGCCCGCTCCTGCCCAGGGTGTAACCGTCGGCGTCGATATCCTCGACCGCGCGGCCGGTCATGACTTCCACGCCGAGGCTTTCCAGTTGGCGGCGGGCTTTTTCCGACAACGATTCCGGGAACGAGGCCAGCACCCGCGGGCCGGCTTCGACCAGCCGCACCTTCGCCTCGGCGGGGTCGATATGGCGAAACTCGTTCTTCAGCGTGTGGCGGGCGATCTCGGCCAGGGTACCGGCCAGCTCGACCCCGGTCGGGCCACCGCCGACGACGGCGAAGTTGAGCCAGGCCGCACGCTCGGCCGGATCGTCCGTGGCTTCGGCATGTTCGAACGCGAGCAGCAGCCGGCGGCGGATGCCGAGTGCGTCGTCGAGGGTCTTCAGCCCCGGTGCGTGCGCGGCCCAGTTGTCGTTGCCGAAGTAAGCGTGGGTCGCGCCGCTGGCGAGCAGCAGGTAGTCGTAGTCGAGATCGCCACCGCCGGCGAGGCTGACCCGGTGCGCGCCAGTGTCGATGCCGGTGACCTCGCCCAGCCGGACCTCGACGTTGCGCTGCCGGCGCAGGATATGGCGCAGTGGCGCGGCGATGTCGGGCGCGGACAGGCCGGCGGTCGCGACCTGGTACAGCAGCGGCTGGAACAGGTGGTGGTTGCGGCGGTCGATCAGGGTGATGCGGACATCGTCGCGGGCCAGTGCACGGGTTGCCCACAGGCCGGCGAAGCCACCGCCGACGATCACGACATGGGGCGGGAGGTGGTTTTCATGCGCGGACACCGGTGGCGGGCAGTGGTGGGGTTCCGGATTGAACCGGATCGTGTGCGCCGACCGTGCACGGCGCACGGCCGAGCAGCCGCGGCAGCATGTTCGTTCGAGGGCAATTGTCCTGCCGCAGCAGTTCCCAGTGACCGTACGAGAATGGCGTCCAATGCAAAAGGTCGCAGAGATGGCTGGCCAGGCGCGCGAGCCAGCCGGGCGTGCGCAGTTGCCATGCGGGGCTATCGGTGCGCAGGCGGCGCATCGCCGCGATGTGCTCGTCCAGCGTGCACGGATTCGGGCCGCCGAGGTCGAGTTCGCGCGGCAGGTCGTGACCGGAAGGTGCAATTGCGAGGTTGGCGATCGCCTCGCCGAGATCGCCTACGTCGAGCACCGCGATGCGGCCGATCGCGTCGGCCGGCAGCACGTACAGGGGCCAGCCCGCGACGCGGCGGATCCAGCGCGCGCCGAAGCCACCCTCGCCGTCGAGCAGTGACGGTCGCACGATGTGCCAGTCGGCACCGCTGGCGCGCAACGCCGCCTCGCCGTCGCGCTTGGACAGCAGGAAGCGGCTGCGGACCGGGCCATCGAGGCCGAGCGCGGACACGTGCACCAGCCGCAGGCCGCGTGCCGCGCAGGCGGCAGCAAGCGCGGCCGGCGCGCGATGGTGGACGCGGTCGTAGGTTTCGCGACCGCGCGGGCGCAGGATGCCGACGCAGTTGATCACGACGTCGACATCGCCGAGCAGGGTGTTCCAGCTGTCGGGCGAGATCATCCGTTCCATCCGTACATGCCGGTAGTCGGCGTCGAGACCGGTGCGCTGGCGGCGGTGTGGATGGCGGCTGCCGATGCTGATCAGTGCGCCCTGCGCGAGCAGCGCGGCAGCGACGTGGCGGCCGACGAAGCCGGCGCCGCCGAGCACGAGAATGCGAAGGCGCGTACCGGGATCTTGGTGGGCGTACATGTCCTTGGCTCCCATGTCGGTAATTTCTGTATTGACAGAAATGTATGGCGAAACTAGCCTGTTGCCAAGTCCCTCCGAGGCCCGGCTTGCCGGGCGACGCATGCCGAGCCTGCCATGAGCGAATCCGCTGACCTCACCCCGATCGCACGGCGTTTCGTCCTGCACTGGGGCGAGATGGGTTCGCGCTGGGGCGTGAATCGCACCGTTGCCCAGATCCACGCCCTGCTGTTCCTGTCGGCGCGGCCGATGCATGCCGAGGAGATCGCGGCGACGCTGTCGGTTGCGCGCTCGAACGTCAGCACCAGCCTGCGCGAGCTGATCAACTACAACCTGGTGCGCACGGTGCACCAGTTGGGTGACCGCCGCGACCACTTCGAAACCTCGAAGGATGCCTGGGAGTTGTTTCGCACCGTCGTGCGCGAGCGCAAGGCGCGCGAATTCGACCCGACCGTGGCAATGCTCGGCGAATGCATGGCCTCGCCCGAACTGACAGGCGAACCGCCGGAAGTGCGCGCGCGGATCGAGGACACGCTGGCGCTGATGACCGCGTTGTCTGCCTGGGGCGAGGAAATGCTGCGGCTGGAGCCGGCGACGCTGATGAAGGTGATGAAGCTCGGCAGCCGGATCCAGAAGCTGCTGCGCGAAGGTTGAGCCGGATCGGAAAGCGGCCTTTGCCCGGGCTACTTCGGAGCTTCAGGCCGCGGCGGCGGTCTGCAGGCGCTCGGCGAGCAGTGTTTCCAGCTTGACCTGGTCGGCGGCGAACTTGCGGATGCCCTCGGCCAGCTTCTCGGTCGCCATCGCGTCCTCGTTGTGCTGCCAGCGGAACGCGTCTTCGGTGAGCGAAGCCGGGGCCGGGGCGCGTTCGCCGTTGTCGACCAGCGCGCGCGGGACGTCGGCCCGGGTCGCATCGAGTTCGCCGAGCAGGTCGGGCGAGATGGTCAGGCGGTCGCAGCCGGCCAGCGCCAGCACCTGGCCGGTGTTGCGGAAGCTCGCGCCCATCACCACGGTGTCGTAGCCGTGGCGCTTGTAGTACTGCCAGATGCGGGTGACCGATTGCACGCCCGGGTCGTCCTGCGGCGTCGCCGGCGCGTCCATGCCGTTGGCGCGGTGCCAGTCGAGAATGCGGCCGACGAAGGGCGAGATCAGGAACACCCCGGCCTCGGCGCAGGCTACCGCCTGGGCGAACGAGAACAGCAGGGTCAGGTTGCAGTGGATGCCCTCGCGCTCGAGCTGTTCGGCGGCGCGGATGCCTTCCCAGGTCGAGGCGATCTTGATCAGCAGACGCTCGCGGCCGATGCCGGCGTCGTCGTACAGCGCGACCAGTTTGCGCGCCTTGGCCAGGGTGGCGTCGGTGTCGAAGCTCAGGCGCGCGTCGACCTCGGTCGAGACCCGGCCCGGGACCAGCTTGAGGATCTCGCCGCCGATCGCCACCGAGAGGCGGTCACCGGCATCGGCCACGCGCTCGGCCGCATCGTTGCCGCGGGCCTGCTCCACCGCCGCATCGATCAGCGGCGCGTAGGCCGGCAGCGAGGCTGCCTTCAGCAGCAGCGAGGGATTGGTGGTCGCATCGAGCGGGCGGAAGCGGGCGATCGCCTCGATGTCGCCGGTGTCGGCGACTACCGAGGACAAGCTGCGTAGCTGTTCGAGCTGGGAAGTCATGGGCGTCGGGTCGCGTGCGGGGGCACCATTCTGTCGCAAGGGACGAGTGGGGCCAAATATGGTTGCAGCGGCAAGCGCCCGGGACCGCCCCTGCCGTAGACACCCGGGCACAGCCCGGGGATCGCATGCGGTAGTCTCGGTGCAAACCCGACCATGGAGGCCATATGGCCGAGCCGGAAAAGCGCATTGCCCTGCTGATCGATGCCGACAATGCGCCGGCATCGAAGATCGACGTGGTCCTGGCCGAGGTCGCGCGCCATGGCGCGGCCAACGTGCGCCGCGCCTATGGCAACTGGAAGAGCCCGGCGATGAAGGGCTGGGAGACGATGTTGCATGCATACGCGATCCGACCGATCCAGCAGTTCGCCTACAGCAAGGGCAAGAACGCCTCCGACATGGCGATGGTGATCGACGCGATGGACCTGCTGTACGCCGGCAAGCTCGATGCGTTCGCGATCGTCTCTTCGGATGCCGACTTCACCCCGCTGGTGATGCGGCTGCTGACCGAGGGCGTGAAGGTCTACGGTTTTGGCGCGAAGCAGACGCCGGAGCCATTCGTCAACGCCTGCACCAAGTTCACCTATGTCGAGGCACTGGGACAGCAGGCAGCCGAGAATGATGGCGGCGCAAAGCAGAAATCGGCCAAGGAACTGCGCGGCGATGCCCGCCTGGTGCAACTGCTGCGCGGTGCGGTCGAAGCCGCCAGCGAGGACGACGATTGGGCACACCTGGGCGCGGTCGGCAGCCAGATCGGCAACCAGGCCTCGTTCGATCCGCGCAACTACGGCTACCGCAAGCTCAGCGATCTGATCGAGGCGACCGGCCTGTTCGAGGTCAAGCGCCAGAACCAGGTGGTGCTGGTGCGCGACAAGCCGAAGGGCAAGACCGGCGCCCGATAGGGCTTTTCGATGCTCCCGGCGTAGCGTGAGCTGCGCCCATGAGCGGCCTTCAACGGCCTGCTAACACGGCCCCGCCTAGACTCCATGGGCATGCGCATCATGGCCACCAGAGTCGGGGGCGCTTTCTGCGTGCTGCTGGCGTTGGCGCTGCTCGCGGGGAGCGGTGCGGCCATGGCGCAGGGCGACCACGACCCATATGCCGGTCCACGGCGTGCGCTGGTCGCCGAGCTGCGCGCAATGGCGGACGCAAGGGCTGGCGGCCGCGCCCGCATCGATGCCGCCACCCTCAAGCTGATCGAACGCGTGCCGCGGCACGAGTACGTGCCCGAGGCGCAGCGCCGCCACGCCTATCGCAACCGCCCGCTCGGGATCGGCCATGGCCAGACCATCTCGCAGCCGTACATCGTTGCCCTGATGACCACGCTCGCCCGGCCGGGCGAAGGGCAGCGAATCCTCGAGATCGGCACCGGCTCGGGTTACCAGGCCGCGGTGCTGGCCGAATCGGGGGCGCAGGTGTACTCGATCGAGATCATCGAGCCACTGGCAAGGCGCGCGGCGCAGGTGCTGCGCGAGCAGGGCCAGGACAACGTCGTCACCCGTATCGGCGACGGCTACTACGGCTGGCAGGAGCACGCTCCGTTCGATGCGATCGTGGTCACGGCCGCGGCTTCGTCGATCCCGCCGCCGCTGGTCGAACAGCTCAAGCCCGGCGGGCGCATGGTGATCCCGGTCGGCGCCGCCTTCATGACCCAGAACCTGATGCTGGTGGAGAAGGACGACGACGGCCGCGTGCGCACGCGGCAGATCCTGCCGGTGCGGTTCGTGCCGCTGACGCGCGAAGCGGAATGATCCGGCTGCCGATCGCCATCGCGCTGGTCTCGATGGCCGCGCTGGCCTATCAGTTGCTGCTGATGCGCTGGCTGGCGATCGCGCACTGGCACTCGTTCGCGGTGGTGATCATCAGCCTGGCCCTGCTCGGGCATGGCGCCAGCGGTACCTGGCTGAGCCTGTTCCAGGGCGTGGCGCGCAAGCGGTTCGACATCGCGTTTCCGGCCTGTGCACTGCTGTTCACCGCCACTGCGGTAGCGATGCTGTGGCTGGTGTGGGCAATCCCGTTCAATGGCCTGGAGCTGGTCTGGAACCCGCGCCAGTGGCTGTGGCTGGGGGCGCTGTATCTGGCGTTGGCATTGCCGTTCGGTTTCGCCGCCAGCTGCTTCGGACTGGCTTTCGCGCGCCATGGCGGGCATATCCCGATGCTGTACGGTGCCGACCTGCTCGGTGCAGGCCTCGGCGCGCTGGCGGCGATCGCGCTGCAGTGGTTGCCGGTCGAGCACGGCCTGCTGCTGGCACTGTGCTGCGGCCCGCTGGCGGCGGTGGTGGCGGCCGCACGACGGCAATGGCGATGGGTGCTGCCGGCTGCGCTGGTGACGTCGTTGCTGTTGCCCGGTCATGTGCCGGCGCCGCAGGTCAACGAGTACAAGGGGCTGAGCACGACACGGCTGCTGCCGGATACGAGCGTGCTGGTCACCCGCAACGGCCCCTACGGGCGGCTCGACGTGCTGGAAAGCCCGCGGGTGCCACTGCGACATGCCCCCGGCCTGAGCCTGGCCAATGTGGATGAGCCATCGCCGCAACTGGGCGTGTTCACCGATGGCGATGGCCTGTCGGTGATCGTGCGCGACGATGGTGATGCGGAGTCGCTGGCCTGGTCGGGACGGATGACCTCGGCCTTGCCGTATCGCTTGAAGCAGGCGCCGACGGTGCTGGTGCTGGGCGCTGGCGGTGGCATGGAGGTGTTGCAGGCTCTGGCGCTGGGCGCGCGCACGGTGGATGCGGTCGAACTCGACCCGGGGCGGGTGCGACTGGTGCGTGATGATTTCGCGGATTTCGCCGGCCATCTCTATCACGACCCGCGCGTCCGCCTGCACGTGGCGGAACCGCGTGCGTTCGCGCGCGCCGATCGCCAGCATTACGACGTCGTGGTTCTGGCCGGCGCCGAATCCTTTGCCGCGGGCGGCGCAGGCGTGCTGGCCGCGTCCGAGCAGTATGCGCTGACCGTCGGCGCGATCCGCGAATATCTTGCGCGCCTGGCACCGGGCGGTGTGCTGGTCGCGACCCGCTGGAGCCAACAGCCGCCACGCGCCGAACTGCGGCTGTTCGCGACCATGATCGAAGCATTGCGTGCCGAAGGCGTCGACGATCCGCAGTCGCGACTGACGGTGCTGCGGAACTGGGACGCGAGCACGCTGCTGGTCAAGCGCGATCGTTTCGAGAGTGACGAGCTGGCGGCGATCCGCGGGTTCGCGCAGGAATACGGCTTCGATCCGCCGCATCTGCCCGGCAGCGCCTCGGATGAAACCGGACACCACCACTTCGGAGAACGCGACTGGCTTCGCGAAGGCACGCAGGCGCTGCTGTCGACCGAAGCCGATGCGTTCCTGCGTGACTACAAGTTCGCGATCTCGCCGGTAAGCGACGACATGCCGTACTTCGGCGACTTCTTCCGCTGGCGCAGCCTGCCCGAGCTGTGGCGGCTGCGCGAGCAGGGCAGCGCGGTGCTGCTGGATTCGGGCACGCTGCTGTTGTTCGGTGCCCTGGCGCAGGCGGTGCCGCTGTCGTTGCTGCTGGTGTTGCTGCCGTTGTGGGCTTTGCCGCGCGGTGGAGCAGGCGCGGGCGGTGGAGCGGGCATGGACGGGGCGGACGTCGCGTTGCCGCGCCTGCGCGCGGGCGGTTACTTCTTCCTGCTCGGCCTGGCCTTCATGCTGATCGAGATCGCGAGCCTGTCGCGACTGACCTTGCTGGTCGGGCATCCGCTGCCGGCGGTCGCGGTCGGGCTCGGCGGTTTCCTGCTGTTCGCCGGCGCAGGCAGCCTCGCGGTGCAGTGCCTGTTGGTTCGCATGTCGCCGATGCGGATGACGCGCTGGGCTGTGCTGGCGATCGCGCTCGGGCTGGGCTGGCAGTTCACGGTTTTCGCGACCACCCATTCAATCGGCGCGAGCTGGCCGGTGGCGGCGCGCGCGCTGGCCGGACTGATCGGCATCGCGCCGCTCGCCTTCGCGATGGGCATGCCGTTCCCGCTCGGCCTGGCCCGGCTTGCGCGCGACGCCCCGGCTTTCGTGCCCTGGGCCTGGGGCATCAACGGCTGCGCCTCGGTGGTCGCCGCGATCGGCGCGCTGCTGCTGGCGATGGCGATCGGCCTGTGCATGACCCTGCTCGTTGCGCTGGCGTTGTATGTCGTCGCGGCGTGGCTGTGGCGGGAAGGGGTGGGCCGAAGCCGGTAAGCAGGCACTATGCTCTCCCCATTGGGGATGGATGGAACAGGGGGAGATGGATGATGCCGTTCATGAGATGGCTGCTGGCATGCGCATGCCTGTGCCTGTCGATGCAGGTGTGCGCCGGGGTGGACCTTGATGCGTTCCTGAAGCGGGATACCTTCGGCACGATCAAGATCTCGCCCGACGGCAGGTACTACGCCGCGACCGTGCCGATGGGCGACCGCACCGGCATGGTGATCGTGGACCGCGAGGCGAAGCGTTTCGTGTCCAAGGCCACCGGCGGGCGCAAGTCGACGGTGGCCAACTTCTGGTGGGTCGACGACGCCCGCGTGGTGATCGCGATGGCCGAGACCGAGGGCAGCAAGGACACGCCGTACCTCACCGGCCAATTGCACATGTTCGACATCGAAGGCGGCAGTGTCCGGAACGTGTTCGGTGTCCGCATCGAACCCGGCATGACCGCCCGGATCGGCGGGCCGCCGAGCGACATGGCGACCCTGGTCGACCCGCTGATCGATTCCGCCGACGAGATCCTGATCGCGGTCTGGCAACCGAGCTCGACCCCGCAGACCCGGGTCGAGCGCCTGAACCTGAAAAGCCGCCGTACCCGCCGGGTCGCCAGCGCGCCGGTGGGACGGGCGGACTTTACCGTCGATGCCCGGGGCCAGGTCCGCTTTGCCGATGGTGCGGACAGCCGTAATTACCGCCGCCTGTACTACCGCGCCGGCGACAAGGCCGACTGGCAGCTGGTGAGCGCGCAGGAGGAACGCGGCGAAGTGGTGTCGGCGCTGGGCCTGTCGGCCGACGGCGGCACCGCCTGGCTGCGGGTGAAGCGGCCCGACGGTCCCGACCGGATCGAGGCGATGGACACCGCCAGCCTGGAGCGCAAGCCGCTGCTGCGCGACGAGCGGGTCGACCCTTACAAGATCCTGTACGACCGCGACGGCCGCACGCCGATCGGCGTGCAGTACATGGACGACGGTGTCCACAGCCGCTTCTTCGACGAAACCTCGGAGATGGCGCGGAGTTATCGCGCGCTGGAGAAAGCGTTCCCGGGTTCGGCGGTCGATTTCACCTCGTTCACCCGCGACGGCAAGCTGGCGTTGATGCAGGTCTGGAACGACCGCACGGCCGGCGATTACGCCCTGTTCGACATGCAGGCCCGCACTGCCGACGGCGTGTTCGAGTCGCGCAAGTGGCTGGCCCCGACCGCCCTGCCGCGTAGCGAGCGCATCGAACTGCAGGCCCGCGATGGCGTGCGCCTGAACGGCTACCTGACCCGGCCGCAGGGCTGGACCCGGGGCGCCTCGCCGATGGTGGTCATGCCGCACGGCGGCCCGTTCGGCATCTTCGACGAATGGGGCTACGACACCGACACCCAGATCCTCGCGGCGGCCGGCTACGCCGTGCTGCGGGTGAACTACCGCGGTTCGGGCAACTACGGGCTGGAATTCAAGCAACTTGGCGCGCAGCAGTGGGGCGGCACCATGCAGGATGACCTGACCGACGCGACCCGCTGGGCGGTCGGGCAGGGCATTGCCGATGGCGGGCGCATCTGCATCTTCGGCGGCAGCTACGGGGGCTATGCCGCGCTGATGGGCGTGGCCCGCGAGCCGGCGTTGTATCGGTGCGCGGTCGGCTATGTCGGCGTCTACGATCTGGAGCTGATGCACCGCGAGGATTCGCGCCAGGCCGCCTGGCTCCGCCACTGGGCCAACGACTGGGTCGGCGAGCGCAACACACTGGCCGAACGCTCGCCGGTCAACCTGGCCGGGTCGATCAAGGCACCGGTGTTCCTGGCTGCCGGCGGCGACGACCATCGCGCGCCGATCGCGCACAGCAAGCGGATGGAGAAGGCGCTGCGCAAGGCCGACGTGCCGGTGGAGACCCTGTATTACGACAGCGAGGGCCATGGCTTCGTCGACGACGGGCATCGGCGCGAGTTCTACACACGATTGCTGGATTTCCTCGCCCGCCATCTCGGCGGTGAGCGGGCAGAAGATCAGTAGAGATCGACCGGGTCGACGTCGATCGACCAGCGCACCTTGCGTGTCTCGGGCAGAGTGTGGATCGCGGGCAGGGCGGCATGGAGCCCCATATGCAGACCATGCCGGCCCGGTGAGCTGGCGCTGATGGCCGACGCGGCAATGCCTGCCGTCTGCTGGCTCTGCGCATGCGCTGCTACACTGGCGTGGTCGCGTGTTCGTAGCGGCAGGGGATCTCATGCAGCCGCAGCCGATCGAGCTCAACCCGGTGCTGATCGTTGAGGACGACGCGGCCGCGCGCGAGCGCCTGCTGCGGTTGATGCACGAGCTGGCCGGCGCGCAGGCGCGTATCGAGGCGGTGGCCGACCTGGCCGCCGCGCGCGAACACCTGCAGCGGTCCGACTGCGCCCTGGCACTGATCGACGTGCAGCTGCCGGACGGAAATGGCGTCGAACTGATCGCATGGATCGCACAGCGTTGGCCCCAGCTGCAGTCGGTGATCGTTTCGGCCTATGCCGAGGAAGAAACCATCCTGGCCGCGGTGCGCGCCGGCGCGATCGGCTACCTGCTCAAGGACCGCGATGACGATGAACTGCGGCTGTCGCTGAAGAGCCTGCAGCGTGGTGGCGCGCCGATCGATCCGTTGATAGCGCGGCGGATTCTGGCATTGGTGCCGCCGTCGCCGCCTGAGCCCGACCCCGAGCCGATGGTGCAGTTGTCCAAACGCGAGCACGAGATCCTGCGCCTGGTCGCGCAGGGTTTCAGCAATCGCGAGATTGCCGAACTGGCGGCGTTGTCCAGGCTCACCGTCGAATGCCATACCAAGAACATCTACCGCAAACTGGCGGTCGGTTCGCGTACCGCGGCGGTGTTCGAGGCGCGCGCGCTGGGACTGCTGAACTGAGTCCGTATCGCTCCAGCGCCAGGCGTGTGCGCGTCTGTCTGCGCTGGCTGCTGGTCGCACTTGCCACCATCGCGTTCGCCGCGCCCGCGAGTGCCGCGGACGAGCCCGGCGTGGCCGTGCTGGAGCATGGCGAGGCCGCACGCTCGGGCTGGGATGCCGAGGTGCCGCCGGCCGCGGGCTGGGTGCCGGTGACCCTGCTGGACCTGTGGCACGAACGCTGGCCCGGGCACGACGGCGTGGTCTGGTATCGGCTGCGGTGGCACCAGGACGACCCGCGCCGGCCGACCGCGCTGCTGGCGGACTACATGAGCATGAGCGGCGCGATCTACGTCAACGGCGAGGCGGTCGCGCGCGATCCCAGCCTGGTCGAGCCGCTGTCGCGCACCTGGCACGCGCCGCACTACGCGCTGCTGCCGGCGTCGCTGTTGCGCGCCGGCGAGAACACCGTGTGGCTGCGCGTGTCCGGCCTGAGCGCCTACCAGCCCGGCGCCGGGCTGGTGCGGGTGGGCGATCCGCAGGCATTGCAGCAGCGCTACCGCAGCGAGCGCTTCCAACGCTACGACATCAAGCTGATCAACCTGGCGATGTCGGCGGTGCTGGGCGGGGTGTTCCTGCTGATGTGGCTGCTGCGGCGCAAGGACAGCGTGTACGGGTGGTTCGCGCTGACCGAACTGGCCGGGGCGCTGTACGGCTACAACCATATCGCCACCACCGTCTGGCCGCTGCCCGGCACCGATGCCTGGCAGGCGTTCAATGCCGCGTTCTACGTCGTCGCCGGTGCCTGTTACGCGCTGTTCCTGCTGCGCTACTGCGGGCGTCGCCATCCGCGCCTGGAGCGCGTGCTGGCGGTGCTGTCGGCGCTGGCCCTGCTGTCGGCGACCCTGGCGCCGGCGTGGATGGGGCACCATCGGAACCTGTGGTTCGCCGCCGGCGGGCTGTGCTACTACGTCGCGATCGGCTGGTTCATGGCCCAGGCCTGGCGCAGCCGCCGTCCCGACGCGCTGGTGCTGGCCGCCTGCCTGCTGCTGCCGGTGCTGGTGTCGTTCCGCGACTTCGCCCTGTTCTTCGGCTGGATCGAAGGCACCACCTACTGGCTCAGCCTGACCTCGGTGCTGACCCTGATCGGCATCGGCTTCGTACTGTCATACCGCTTCGTGACCGCGATGCGGCGGGTGGAAGGCTTCAATCTGGAACTCAAGCGCGAGGTGGAAGCGGCCACCACGGAGCTTGCCACGACGCTGTCGCGCCAGCACGCACTGGAGCTCGCGCACAGCCGTGCAGGCGAACGCCTGCAGCTGGTGCGCGACCTGCATGACGGCTTCGGCGGCACCCTGGTCGCCACCATCGCGCAACTGGAGGCGGCGCCGGCCGGCACGCCCAGGGCGCAGGTGGTCGCCACGCTCAAGGAGCTGCGCGACGACCTGCGCCTGGTGATCGACAGTACCGCGCGCGAGCACGCCGACCTGCCGGCGCAACTGGCGCCGTTGCGGCACCGCCTGGGCCGGTTGCTGGAGACGGCCGACATCGACAGCCGCTGGCGACTGGAGGGGCTGGAGGGGCCGAGCTGGACAGCGCGCGCAGCCTGGACCTGCTGCGGCTGCTGCAGGAAGCGCTGACCAATGTCTACAAGCACAGCCGCGCGCGGCGGGTGGAGGTGACGCTGCGCCGGGTCGGCACGCAGTTGCGGCTGGCAATCGAGGACGACGGCCAAGGGATCGGTGCGGCCGCGCAGGCCGACGGCGGCGCCGGCCTGGCCAGCATGCGCCTGCGTGCGCGGCGCCTGGGCGGAGTGCTGGACATAGAATCCGGCGAGACGGGCACGGCCCTGCGCCTGGAATTCTCCTTGTCGGCCTGAGTGCCGCGCCACGCTACCCGGTTTCGGGGATGTTGCGACCATCGTCCCCGACGCATCGTGGCCCGGCGATCACGCCTTCCTTCTGCGTGCGTTTGATCGTATACCCCCGCCGAGAAAGGATCCTGCAATGCCGGACAACAAGGAACCGCAGGCATCGAACGCGACCCCTGGTCCGCCAAGCGATGTCGAGGAACTCAACGCATTCCTGGCCTCGCGCCTGATCGGTGCGTTTGCCAGCCTGCTGCGTTCGCATGAGGTGTACTCGCTGGACGTGTTCGCCAGACTGCTCAGGGATACCAATCTGCGGAAATCGTTGCGGCAGTCCTTCATCGACCAGAAGGCACCGCCCCGGCCCAGTCCGACCAAGGACAAGGACACCGAGGAAACCGGGACCCACCAACAGGAAAAGGCGGAAGCGCGCGCCAATGCCAAGGGGCGGGAAGCGAGTGAACTGATGGCCGGGCACAGGGCCGCGCTGGCGGCTTTCGATACCTTGAGGGGGAAGGACATCGACGAGGATGTCAAGGCGTTCCGCGAGGCGCGCAAGCCGGCTTCAACACCTCCGACAGACCAACGCTACGAGGCAACGAAGGAGCTCAAGGATTATCTGACGAAGGAGGGCTTTCCGGAAGGAAGCATGCCCCTGTTCGAGGAACACGGGGTCTATTCGATCCCGGCCCTGCAGGATCTGTGTGGCGATCCCACGTGGCGAGACCGTCTGGAAGCCGACTTGCGCCAGGGCAAAGTCATCGACGGGCGCCGCCTTCCCGGCTCCGACAGCGCCGCGAACCTGCTCAAGAATCTGTCGGCCAATGAGGTGGCGACGCGCTCGAAGCCATCCATCCAGGCCGACACGATCATGTCCAAGGAGGCGCAGGCGCGCCGCAAGCAGCTCGAGGAGGCGATCGCCAAGGTCGACGAGCTCCGCCAGGCTTGCGTCGACGACGCAGGCGCCAACCTGGGCTCGATGAAGAAACGCGCCGAGACCGAGCTGGCCGCGATGCTGGAGCGGGCGGGCGTGGGCGCAGTGCTGTCCCGGCTGGACAAGGGCGCCTATGCCAGCCTGGGCTCGTTGAATGCCGCGCTGGCCGACATCGGCAAGAACCTGGGCGACGCGATCGGCAAGGAGCTGCTGGCCGCACAGCGCAACGAGTCGCCGCTGGAGAACGACAAGCTGGTCGAGTTCAACGGCCTGCGCCGTGGCGTGGTGCTTACCGTGGCCGGTGTGCGCGATGCCTGTGGCGCGGAGCTCGTGGACGTGGCCGCGAGCGTCAGCTACAGCAACGAGGGCTATCGCGAAAGCATCGCCCAGTACGACAGCGAATCCTCGTACCAGTATGCGGAGAAGACGGTCGAGCGCTCGTCCTCGGCGTTCTCGACCTCCGAGCGCGTCAGCGGCGGCGGCATCGGCCAGTCCGGATTGTTCGCACTCAGTGCGGCCGGATCCTATGCCCGTGCCAGGTACGAACAGAAGGAATCCACCGCAGGCGGGCGCCGCAGCCAGGCCAGCAAGCTCGCAGTGCGCAAGATCGAGATGGTCAGCGCGCGCGTGCGTTTGCCGAAAACGGGTGTGCGTTTGAGTCGTGAGGCCGCTGAGGCCGCGATGCGGATTGCCACGGAAGCAGATGAGTCGCGGTCGGCGCAGCGTGCACGCGATTTCATCGACGAGTTCGGCAGTCACCTGTTCTGCGAGATCGGGCTGGGCGGCTGCTACAAGAGCGTGGTCCGGGCCGAAGCCTTGGCCGAGGACAGCATCGGCGTGCTGTCCCGGGCCGTCAGTCTGGCAGCGGGCTGGAAGGCCTCCGGCGCGGCGACCTGCGTTGGGCTCAACTTCCTGGCCAGCGCCGCCACCGCCAACGAGGGCGACAAGGCGCAGGCCGAAGGCTTCAGCAAGGATGAGCGCAACCAGCTCAAGTCGGTGCGCGTCGACATCAGCTCGCACGCGGTGGGCGGTCTGCCGGGTTTGTCGGCCGACCTGTGGAAATACAGCCTGGGCAAGAACCAGAACTGGCGGGTGATCGACCGCCATCAGCCGGTGGCGCTGTGGACACTGCTGCGCGACGCCATCATCGACAGCCTGACCGACGAGCAGAGGGAGCTGCTTTGTCGTCGGCTGGAGCGCAGCTGGGTGCGCGACTACTTCCTGCCCGACCTGCTGACGCTGGATGCGGACCTGAAGGACAACGAGGCGCTGATGAAGGCGGAGTCCGTGGCCGGGCTCGTGGAGGCGGTCACCGGATTGATGCGCCCGCCGTCTTTGCGCCTGTGCTGCTTCCGCAAGACCTTCCCTGCCAGCAGGACCCTGCGCGTCGCGCTGGATCTGCCCGAGCACTACAAGATCCTGTCCGGTGGCGCGTCCACGCTGAAGACGGACAAGGGCAATTTCCTGATCTCGAGCTATCCGAGCTACGATCCGGCGCTCAGGTGCTGGGCGTGGCATGCCGAGATGCGCGACATCAGGTATGCCTCCAACGATGAGCATGAGATCGCCGTGATCGCCGTCTACGATCCGGACGACGAATGGGATGTGCGGCTGTTCGCCAGCCAGAGCCAAGGCCTGGAAACCCGCCATAGTGAGCTGGTGGTTGCCGAGTCCGGGTATCTGATCACCGGCGGCGGTGGGCGCATCGATCGATTCGGCTGGGCCGCGTTGACCCAGTGCGGCTTCGAGCCCGGCGACGCCGCCGCACCGAAACCGGGCTTTCGTGTCGCCTCGCGTAGTTGCCTGAAGGACAGCCACCACCAGTTGACCGCGATCGCCGTCGGCCTGAGGCCCCGCAATGGGACCCGTCTGGTACCCGTCTATCCTGGCGAGACGGGGGAGAAGGTCGCCCACCCAGACGTCAGGTTGACGCGCAAGAACCGCGGCGAAGTGTTCCTTGGCGGCGGCGTGAGCACACAACCCGAGGGCGATAACTTCCTGCTCGGCTCATGCCCGATCGTCGACGACTCCAACGAGGTAGTGGGATGGAAGGCCAGCAGCAAGGATCATGAGCGCACCTCCAAGGTCGGCATGACGGTGACCATGGTGGGCGTGGCCAACGTTGCGTTCGAGTACCACGTGCCACATCACAAGGACAAGGCGCAACTGCGCGAGGACTCAGGCCAGTTCTGCATGGAATGCGGCCATGTTGGACCATGGACGCAGATCGATACGTGGCCGCATGACTTCAAGGTCGCCTTCGACTCGGTCCAGAAACGGTACCTTTTCCAGTGTGCGAACAAGGAGTGCGGGGCGATCATGAGTGCCGGAGGGGCATAGCCCGATCGCGGCCATCGCGGCAGTGCCGGAGAAGTCCACGGCGGGCGGGGCCGTGGCTGGCACTACCTGATTTCGGGGATGTGCAGGTCGATGGCGAGCGCGACACTGGTCACATTCCGCTTGGGGGGCGGAACGGCATCCCGAGGCCTCCCGGCACCTGCCCAGAGCGAGGACCTCCATGTCGAACCCATCTGCCCGGGCGCTGCGCCCGCTTGCGCTCGCCGTTGCCCTGCTGGCGGCCGCCGCGTCCCTGCCGGCGACGGCCGGCGCCACCTGCGAACTGCTCGACGCCGCGGGCAACCCGATCGGCGATGGCGGTGCCGATGCCGGCAACGACACTGGTGAGCAGTCCGACTCCATGGCGTGCGGGCGCGACGCGGCGGCCACCGGGCCCACGGCCACCGCACTCGGCGACGCCAGCCAGGCGCTCGGTTCGCGCAGCATCGCGCTGGGCTCGAGTTCGGTAGCCAACGCAGCCGATACGGTTTCGCTGGGTCACGGCGCGGACGATCTCGACGTCCTCGGCAATCCGTTCGGCAGCGACCTCGACCGCCGCCTGACCCACCTGGCCGACGGCGTCGATGCGACCGACGCGGTGAATGTGCGGCAGTTGAACGCCGCGATGGCCGATGCCGGTTCGCCCTATGTGGCCGTCAATGGCGCGGCCAGCGACATCGGCAGCGCCGATGCGCAGGCGGCGCGGCTGGGCTCGATCGCGATCGGCAGCAATGCGATGGCGAACACCGCCGGGAACAATTACGGCATCGCCATCGGTGCGGCGAGCCAGGCGCAGGGCTACAGTTCCGTCGCGATCGGGCCAATGGCGACCACCGGCACCTCCGCGTTCGGGTCGGTCGCGCTCGGCCTGTACGCGGTCGCCAACGAAGCCGGCGTGGTGTCGTTCGGACATGCCGCGGGGGACTCGGCATTCCTGCCGGGCAGCGGCAACACCATCACCTTCAATACCGAACAGACGCGCAGGCTGATCCACGTCGGCGCCGGCACGGCAGACACCGACGCGGTCAACCTGTCGCAGCTGCATCCGCTGGCAAATGCGCTGGGCGGGGGTGCGAGCTACACCGGCGGCGTGTTCGCTGCGCCTGTCTACAGCATCCAGGGCGCGAACTACTCCGATGTCGGATCCGCGTTCGCAGCGGTGGACGTGCGTCTGAGCCAGCTGCAGACGAGCATCGACGGCATCGCGGCCATGCCCGGCCCGCAGGGGCCACAAGGGCCGGCAGGACCGCAGGGACCGGCGGGGCCGCAGGGGCCGCAGGGGCCGACAGGACCACAAGGGCCGACGGGGCCGCAGGGACCAGCAGGGCCGCAGGGGCCGACAGGACCACAAGGGCCGACGGGGCCACAGGGACCGGCGGGGCCGGGCAGCGAGTTGGCGGTCGAATACGACGGCAGCGATTCGGGATCGATCACCCTGGGAGGCACGGATGGCACGGTGATTTCCAACGTCGCCGATGGCACGGCGGCCGGCGATGCCGTGAACAAGCGCCAGATGGATGCCGGTGATGCGGCGACGCTGGTGTCGGCCGGTGACTACACCGACGCGCGCGAAACCGCGGTGCGTGGCGACATGGCCGCCGCCGATGCCGCCACCCTGCAGGCGGCACAGATCCACGCACGATCGGCCGCGGACGGGGCGTTGCAATCGGCCGATGCGTACACCGACTCCCAGGTGGCGGTGCTCAACGATCGTTTCGACATGTTGGCCAGGGGGGTGGATCAGCGCCTGCGTGGCTACGACCGGCGCCTGGACCGGATCGGCGCGATGGGTGGCGCGATGGCGGCCGCCGCGCTCAACACCGCCGGCCTGTCGGGAAGCAATCGCCTGGGCGTCGGCGTGGGTTCGCAGGGCGGCGAGAACGCGTTGGCGATGGGCTACCAGCGCGTGTTCGGCGAGCGGATGAGTTTCTCGCTGTCGGCAGGGTTTTCCGGCGAGGAGCGCAGCGTCGCGGCCGGCGCCGGCTTCAGCTGGTAGCTGGCGCGGCGGGGCCGCGCTACCGCCGGGGCAGTGCGGACCCCGTCCCGCCATCGCCTCTCGCACCGGCGATACCTCGCCGTCTTCCGAGTCCCGAATCTCCTCAGTAGAGATCGACCGGGTCGACGTCGAGCGACCAGCGCACCTTGCGTGCCTCGGGCAGGGCGTGGATCGTGGGCAGGGCGGCGTCGAGGGCGGCATGCAGGCTGCGGCGATCGGGCGCTGAAAGCAGCAACTGCATGCGCTGGTAGCCGGCGCGGCGCGGCATCGGGGCGGGGAGTGGGCCGTGCAGTTCGAGGGCATCCGTTCGGGTGTCGGCGAGCGTGTCGCGGGCAGCGCGCAGGAACGCCTCCACCGCATCGACCCGCCTGGCCTCGGCGCGCAGCATCGCCATGTGCGCGAACGGCGGGAAGCGGGCGGCCTCGCGCTGCGGCAATTCGGTGTCGGCAAAGGCCTGGTAGCCGCCCGAGAGCAGGGTCGCCAGCAACGGGTGCTCGGGGTGATGGGTCTGCAGCAGCACTTCGCCCGGGCGGTCGGCGCGGCCGGCGCGGCCGGCGACCTGGATCAGCAACTGGGCGAGCTTCTCCGGCGCGCGGAAATCGGCGGAGAACAGACCCTCGTCGATGCCGACCACGGCGACCAGGGTCAGCCCGGCGAGGTCGTGGCCCTTGGCCAGCATCTGGGTGCCGACCAGGATGCCGGGCTCACTGCCGAACTCGGCCAGCAGTTTCTCCATCGCATCGCGGCGCTGGGTGCTGCCGCGGTCGATGCGCAGCACCCGGGTATCGGGGAAGCGGACCTTCAGCGCGTCCTCGATCCGTTCGGTGCCGGCGCCCTGCGGCTGCAGGGCGAGGCTGCCGCAGTCCGGGCAGGCATCGGGCACGCGCTGGCGGGCGCCGCAGTGGTGGCACTGCAGGCGGCGGCCACCGCCGTGCACGGTCATCGGGGTGGGGTGTTCGGGAGTGCCGCAGCGCGGGCAGTGCGCGCTCCAGCCGCAGTCGTGGCACAGCAACACCGGCGCGTAGCCGCGGCGGTTCTTGAACACCAGCACCTGGCCGCCGCTGGCGAGGGCGCGTTCGATTGCAGCGAGCATCTCCGGCGACAGGCCGGCCTCGAGCGGGCGTTTGCGCACATCGATCACGCGGACCTGCGGGGGCTTTGCGTTGCCGGCGCGCTGGCGCAGGCGCAGGTGGGCGTAGCGGCCGGTGTGCGCGTTCTGCAGCGACTCCAGCGATGGGGTCGCACTGCCGAGCAGCACCGGCACCCCGAGCGCCTTGCCGCGCACCAGGGCGAAGTCGCGGGCGTGGTAGCGGATGCCGTCGAGCTGTTTGAAGCTGCCGTCGTGTTCCTCGTCGATCACGATCAGGCCCGGCTCGGGCAGCGGCAGGAATACCGCCGAGCGGGTGCCGACCACCACCCGCGCCTCGCCGCGCACCGCTGCCGCCCACACCCGCGCGCGCTCGCCATCGGACAGGCCCGAGTGCAGCGCGTGCACCTGGACGCCCAGACGGGCGCGGAAGCGGGCCAGGGTCTGCGGGGTCAGGCCGATCTCCGGCACCAGCACCAGCGCCTGCTTGCCGCGCGCGAGGCAGTCGGCGATCGCGTGCAGGTAGACCTCGGTCTTGCCGCTGCCGGTAACGCCGTCGAGCAGAAACGGGGCGAAGCCGTCGCGGGCGGCCAGCACCGCGTCGACTGCGGCCTGTTGCTCGGGATTGAGGGAAAAAATGGGGTCAGAGTCATTTTTCCTTTCGGGAAGAAATGACTCTGACCCCATTTTTTCCTTTTTGATCGCGACGCGTTCGGCCAGGCCGCGCTTGGCCAGGCTGCGGGCGGCGGCACGCCAGCCTCCGAGCGTGGCATCGAGCGCATCTTCATCCACTGCACCCGCAGCCAGGCGTTCGGCCAACTGCTTCGGCTTGCCGGCGCGCAGGCCGGGCAATGCGGTCGCGCCGGCTTCGCTGAGGCGCCAGGCCCAGGCATGGGTGTCGGGCAGCGGCTCGCCGTGGCGCAGCGGCCCGGGCAGGGCGGTCGCCAGCACCTCGCCGAGCGGGGCGTGGGTGTAGCGGGCCAGCCAGCGCAGCGAGGCGAGCAGTTCGCCATGCAGCAAAGGCTCGGCGTCCAGCCGTGCGGCGACCGTTTTCAGTTCCGCATCGGAGTCGGGCTGATCGGTGGCGACCACCACCCCGATTTTTTCGCCGCTGCGCCCGAAAGGCACCCGGACCCGGCAGCCGACCGGATCGGCGTCGGCATCGCCAGGCGGTGGCAGGTAGTCGAACAACCGCGGCAGCGGCACCGGCAGCGCGACCCGCCAGGTGGCCGTGGCGGGGGTGTCGATGGCGTTGGAGCTGGCCGGTGGGTCGGTAGCGGGCATCGCGGCAGTCTAGGCGATCGCGTTGCGCTCGGCCTTGGCCGGCCGCGACCCTTCCGGCTGTGTTTCAGTTGTGGGGCATTGCTCCCTTCCACGTGACGAAGATCACGCAAGTTGCCGAAGCAGAAGAGAAAATTTCCTTATCCACATCGACTGTGGATAACTCTGTGCATGCCGTGTCGGCAGATCGGCGTAACCCCGGTGCAACAAGCCTTCCCGTTGCCTTGGCTAAAAAATAGCCAATGGTATTTTTCCTTTTATTGTCAACTGGTTATGCGTGAAACATTGCCGCCGTCGAGCATGCCCACGGGGTCTTCCCCAAGCCGGTGACACTTTCTTTACTGCTGTGCACAACCGCATCCGACGTGAAAGCCGCGTCATTTCTGGCGGAGCACGTAATCAGGATCTGTCAAGCCGCGATTCAGCTGTGAACATCAGTTGCGGATGCTTGCGCGATGAAGACTCGATGGAGCAGGACAATGGCTGAACCCCGGCTGGAGCCGGGGGCGCGGGGGGCGGGTCCGGAGCCGCACTGGCATGGCTATCATGCGGCATGAAGTCCACACCCGGATGAGCCCCGTGTCCGCTCGCGACGCGCGCAACCTCCCTCCTGCCCCGGCTGCCCTGGCCGCGTTCATGCGTGGGGTGGAGCGGCGCGCGGCGATCTTTGCCGAGCTGCAGGCCGGCGATGCCGATGCCGGCGATGCGGCGGTCGAGTCGGCCCTGTACCTGTTCCGGGACGAGGCCGGCCGCCTGCCGATGAATGAATGGCCGCCGTGCTTCTGGGCGTTGCTGATGGCGCAGCCGGCCTTGCAGCGGCATGCCGGAGTCGCAATCCCGCTGGAGGCCACCGATCGTCTGGCCGAGCTCGGCCACGGTCCGCGCGCGGCGCTGCTGCTGCAGCTGGCGGCCGGACTGGATGAAGCCGGGGCCGCGCGCGCGATGGGCGTGGCACCGGCCGGCTACAGCCTGGCGATCGAGCAGGCGCTGACCGCTGCGGCCGGCGGGCTACCGGCACTGCAGGCCTGGCGGCAGTTGCGCGAACAGGTGCAACGGCGCATCCGAAGCCTGCCGGTGCCGCGGCTTTCACGACTGGCCCGGGTCCGCGAGGCCGCCCTGCGCGGCGATGTGCCCGTCGCGCTGGAAGGCACCGAGGAGCTGCGCCCCAGGCCGCGAGGGCTCCGGCGTCGCGGCCTGCTGGCTCTGCTATGGCTGTTGCTGGCTGGATGCGTGCTGGCCTTCGCAGCGACGTTCTGGTGGCCGTTCCCGGGCTTCAATCCATTCATCAATCCATTCGACTGGGGGTCTTCCTCCAGCGTCCGCGCGTCGCGCGATACCGGCCAGGTCATGATCGAACCATTGCCGACGATCGGGCCGCCCGCACAGCGCTACGACCCGGTCACCGCCCTGATCACCCACCCGGATTTCGAGCGGCTGGCCGACCCCGGGCTGGCCGCGGTCGCCGACGAGCTGGCGCTGTACAGCTGGCTGGTGGCTGACGGTGCCGGGACGCCGGACCCGATGCTGCCGGTGCTCGAAGATGCCGGCGACGGCGAAGAAGCCGAGATGGAGACTGGTGATGCGCCGTAGCCTGGCCCTGCCCGGACTGGTGCTGGCCGCCGGTGTCGCGGCCATGGTGCCGCCGTTGCCCGGGGCGGTCGATGGGCAATCGGTCGATGGGGGGCTTGCCGAGGCCCGGCCGGCGGAGGACGCGATCGTCACGCCGGTGTCGCTGGATGGCCTGCCCGAGGCCGTCAGCCGCCTGCTGCAGCAGTTGCCCGATGAGAATGCGCGCCGCCTGCGTCGGCACGCGACGCTGTGGCAGGGATGGACGCCGGCCATGCGCGCCGCCTTCGCCGAGCGTGCCAGCGAGTGGGACGCACTTCCCGCGGCACAGCGTGCCGCCCGCCGCGAGACCTGGCAGGCACTGCAGGCCCTGCCGCAAGCGCAGCGCGAGCAGGTCGTTGGCATGGCACGCGAGTTTGCGCACAAACCGCAGGTTGAGCAGGACGCACTGCGGCAGCGCTTTGCCGGGCTGGAGCCCGGTGCGCGGCGTGGCTGGCTGCTTGGCCCGGTGTTGGGCGCCGACTACCCCACCCTGCACCCGTTGCTGGCGCAGTTGCCGGCCGGGCAGCACGCTCCGCTGATGGCGGTGCTGCAATCAATGACCGCGGCACAGCGCGTCCAGCTCGGCGTGCTGGTCCAGCGTACGCCACCACAGGACCGCGACGCCCTGCGTCTGGAGCTGATCGCGACCCCGCCCGAGCGGCGCCAGCATTGGCTGTGGGAGCAGTTGGACCGGTAGGAGCGAGTGGAGAGGGGAGAGGAGGGAGTGGAGAGGGAAAGGCGAACCTGCCGATGACCTCATCTCCCGACTCACTCCTCTTCACACTCCACTTGCCTCACGCGTACCAATACCCGACGGGTGGCGGTGAAATGGTCGCCGAACCGTGCCAGCCCGTCGGCCCGCAAGCGCGGTGCATGGTGTTCCAGATAGGCCTCGAATGCGGACGCATCGCGCAATCGGTACTGCACGCACAGCGAAACCCGACCATCGCGCGCCGGCGGGTCGATCACCTCGAAGATCCGCGCACCGGTGAAGCCCGGCAGGGCGCAGATCTCGGCCACGTGCGCATCCAGCCAGACGCGGTAATCGGCGATCACCGTCGCGTCGACGTCGAGGTTCACCTCGTACACGATCATGTTGTGTGCGGCATCGTTCATGTCGGTTTCGCCAGGGTAACCACGAACATCACTGCCGCGGCGGTCGCCAGCATCATGAAGTAGATGTAGCCGACCACCAGGTACTTGAGGATCGTCATCGGCCAGCCCTGGCCGTAGGCGCGCTTCTGCATCAACAGCAGGTAGAGCGGCGCCCACAGGCCGATGCCGGTCGCGGCGAGGGTGGTGGACAGCGACAGCCACGGCATTGAGGCCTTCACCGCGCCGCCAAGGCCGGTCAGCAGGAAGATCGCCGCCAGCGCCAGCAGCAGGAAGCAGTGGCTGTAGAGCGCGATCACCATGTGCTCCAGATACAGCCGACGCTTGAACAGGTAGGCGAACTTGAGCAGCAGCGCGAACACCGGCACCAGCACGAACAGCGCCGACGGCAGCGCCTTCATGAAGGTCTGTGCGTAAAGACCGGGTCGATCGTTCATGCGCTGCACGTTGTCGTTGGCGTAGCCCAGGCGTCTGGTCAGCCAGTCATTGGCGAAGTCCGGCAACCAGCCGATCTGGACACGGTTCTTTTGCGGATTCCAGGCTTCGGAGTCGGTGCTGAACAGCGGTCCCTCCCATTCCGGCTCGCTGGCCCCGGTCTCGCCGCTCGCAGTCGGGTCGTCGCCCGGGGTGGGATCAACGGTGGCAACTTCATCGCCCGGTGCGGCATCGGCGTCCGGGCCATCGGCTTCGGGCCTGCCATCGCCAGCGTTCCGGCCGGCGCGCATGGCGGCGCGGCGCAACTGCACGATCCGGTTGTCGGCTTCGCCGCGGATGCGCACTTCCTCGCGGATCATCACCGCGTCCAGCCCGGGGATGGGGGCGTTGTCGGCGATCTCGCGACGCGCTTCCGTCACCTCGGCCAGCAGGCGGTCGCGCGCCTCGCGGACCTCCGCCTCGCTCTGCGCACGGGTGATCGGGCCGAGATCGGTGCTGGTACTCGCGGCACCGCTGGATTCGATATCCACGGTCATCTGGCCGATGAAGAAAGTCAGCAGGCTCAGGATCACGAACATCCGCAACGGTGCGATGTAGCGCACGCGATGGCCGGCCAGGTACTGCAGCGCCACCTTGCCCGGCACCAGCAGGTCGCGCAGGGTGCGGAACACGCGGCCGTCCAGGTGCCAGAACGATTCGAACACCTCTTCGACCGCATGGCCGACGTGGCGCACCGGACTGTGCATGGATTGGCCGCAGATGTGGCAATAGTGGCCCTGCAATACGGTGCCGCAGTTCTCGCAGGGCGTCGGCGCGGATGTGGATGGAGCGTGGCCGATGGCTTGATCGCTCATGGCGGTTACGCGCTCCCCGCGCGCCGGTTCAGGAAATCGCGGCTAAGATAGCCGCCAGCCGTGACCCGGCGCCAGCGCGCGACACCCGATCGCTGCCGGCCGAAGTCCCAGAACGGTGCACCCATGCCTTCCTCCTCCCCCATGCGTCCGCGCTTCGGCCGCGAGGTGCGTGCTTCCGCGATCCTGGCCGCGCCGCTGGTGCTGGGGCACCTGGCCACCGGCCTGATCGGTTTTGTCGACAGCGTGATCGCCGGCCATCATGGCACCAGTACGCTGGCCGCGGTGTCGGTCGGTACCGCGCTGTTCTGGCTGCCGGTGATGATCCCGATGGGTACGCTGATGGCGGTGCCGGCGGCGGTGTCGCAGCTCGACGGCGGCGGCCGCCGGCCTGAGATCGGCGCGCTGTTCCGGCAGGCGCTTTGGCTTGCGGCCGGGCTTGGCCTGCTGCTGTTCGCGTTCATGACCCTGGCCACCCTGGCGCTGGGACCGATGGGCATCGCGCCCGAGATCCGTCCCGGCGCCGAGGCCTTCCTGCGCGGCATCCGCTGGGGCGTGCCGGCGCTGACGATGTACCTGTGCATGCGTTACCTCTGCGACGGCCTGCACTGGACGCTGCCGACCATGCTGTTCGGCTTCGGCGGCCTGCTGTTGCTGGTGCCGCTCGGCTATGGGCTGACCTATGGCGTGTCCGGCCTGCCCGGAATCACCATTCCGGAGCTGGGCGCCGGTGGGCTCGGGTTCGCCTCGGCGGTGATGATGTGGGTGCAGGCGGCAAGTTTTGCGATCTACCTGTGGCGTTCGCGGCGCTTCGCCCAACTGCGCCTGTTCGAGCGTTTCGACGGGCCGCGCTGGCCGGCGATCCGCGGCCTGCTCGCGACCGGCTTGCCGATCGGGGTGACCGTGGCGATGGAGGGTGGGTTGTTCATCGCCACCGCGTTGCTGATCGGCCGCCTCGGCGAGCTGCCGGCGGCGGCGCACCAGATCGCGATCAACGTCGCCGCGCTGTGCTTCATGATCCCGATGGGCCTGGCCGAGGCGACCACGGTGCGGGTCGGCCATGCATTCGGCCGCGCCGATGCGACCGGGGTGCGCCGCGCCGCATTCGCCGGCTACACGATCATGCTCGGCACCCAGCTGACTTCGGCGATCGTGCTTTTGACCGGACACGACTTCGTGGTCGGTTTCTACACCGCCGATGCCGCGGTGGCGACGCTGGCTGCGAGCCTGCTGCTGTATGCGGCGGCGTTCCAGTTCCCGGACGGGATCCAGGTGTTGTCGGCCGGCGCGTTGCGAGGGCTCAAGGACACCCGGGTGCCGATGCTGCTGGCCGCGATCGCCTACTGGGGCGTGGGTATGTCGCTGGGCGCCGGGCTCGGGCTGGGCCTGGGCTGGGGGCCGAAGGGCATGTGGATCGGCCTGATCGCCGGGTTGAGCTTTGCCGCGCTGTTGCTGACCCTGCGTTTCATGCGGGCGAGCGCGCCGGAGCGGTTGCGGTTTCAGGGCCAGGCGGCCGGACAGGGGTGACGTTCGACGGATGAACCGACACCCCGGGGTCGGGTAGGCTGGAGGCCTGATTCCCGAGTGGCTTCCTTCATGAACGCAACATCCCCGCGCACCCCGGCCCAGCGCACCCCGGTCGTCCGATTCTTCATCGGCCTGTGGGATGCGATGAACTTCACCCGCCGGCTGATCTTCAACCTCCTGTTCTTCGGCCTGCTGTTGCTGCTGCTGTTCGTACTGGCCAGCGGCGACGGCGTGCCGAAGCTGCACGAGCGCAGCGCGCTGGTGATCGCGCCCAAGGGCAATCTGGTCGAGCAGTACAGCGCCGACCCGTTCTCGCGCGCGATGGCGGAATCGATGGGCCAGGGCCAGGGCGAGGTCCAATTGCGCGACTTGCTGCGCGCGCTGGAGTCGGCGGTCGAGGACAAGAACATCGAACGCGTGGTGCTGCGCCTGGACGGTCTGAGCGGCGGCGGCATGGCTTCGCGCGGTGAGCTGGCGCGCGCGGTGGCCCGGGTGCGCGAGAGCGGCAAGGAAGTGCTCGCCTTCGGCGAGGGCATGAACCAGGCCCAGTACCAGATCGCTGCCGAGGCCGGCGAGGTCTACCTCGACCCGATGGGATGGATGGTGCTGGAAGGCCTGGGCCGTTACCGAGCCTATTACCGCGAACTGCTGCAGGACAAGCTCGGCGTCGACATGCACCTGTTCAAGGTCGGCGAATACAAGTCCGCGGCCGAGCCTTACGTGCTCGACGCCGCCTCGGACGAGGCCAAGGAGGCCGACCTGTACTGGATGAACGACCTCTGGCAGCGCTACCTTGCCGATGTCGGCAAGGCGCGCGGTCTCGATCCTGCAGCGATCGCGCAGGGCATCGACGGCCTGGATGCAGGCATCCAGGCCGCCGGCGGCGACCTGGCTCGCCACGCGCTGGACCAGAAGCTGGTCGACGAGTTGATCACCCGCGAGCAGTTCGACCAGCGGCTGGTCGAGCGCGGCGTTGCCGACAAGGACGCCGAGGGCGGCTTCCGCCAGATCTCGCTGCGCGACTACCTGGCCCGCGTCGACAAGAGCGCGCTGGCGGCGATCGACCCGCGTCCGCAGGTTGCGGTGGTGGTGGCCGAGGGCGAGATCAGCGGCGGCAAGCAGCCGCCGGGCAAGATCGGTGGCGAGTCGACCTCGGTCCTGCTGCGCGAGGCGCGCGACGACAATCGGGTCAAGGCGGTGGTGTTGCGGGTCGATTCGCCCGGCGGCGAAGTGTTCGCCTCCGAGCAGATCCGCCGCGAGGTGGTCGCGCTGAAGGAAGCCGGCAAGCCGGTGGTGGTATCGATGGGCGACCTCGCCGCGTCCGGTGGCTACTGGATCAGCATGAACGCCGACCGCATCTACGCCGACCCGTCGACGATCACAGGTTCGATCGGCATCTTCGGCATGTTCCCGACCATCCCGCGTGCGCTGGACAAGATCGGCGTGCACAGCGACGGCGTCGGCACCACCCGTTTCGCCGGCGCCTTCGACATCACCCGCGAACTGGCGCCGGGCGTCGGTGAGGTCATCCAGGCGATCATCGACAAGGGCTATCGAGACTTCACTGGCCGCGTCGCCGAGGCGCGCGGGAAGCCGGTCGAGCAGATCGATGAAGTCGCACGCGGCCGCGTCTGGAGCGGCGCGCAGGCGAAGGAGCGCGGTCTGGTCGATGCGTTCGGCGGGCTCGAGGATGCGATCGCCGACGTCGCCGAGCGCGCCGAACTCGGCGAGCGCAAGGGCTGGGGCGTGCGTTACATCGAGAAGGCGGCCTCGCCGTTCGAACGCTTCTTCATCGACATGGCCCAGGCCCGCATCGGCCAGGCACTGCTGAAGGATTCCAGCCTCGCCATGGGCGTGCTCGGCCGCTACATGCCGCAGGCGGCCGACGACCTGCGCTTCCTCGAAGACGCCGCACGCCCGGCTGCCGGTGCGCCGGTGAAGACCATCGCGCACTGCCTCTGCGGACTGTAGCTGCTTGAAATGCCCTCCCCTTCAAGGGGAGGGTCGGGTGGGGATGGGTTTCCACGGGAAGGCGAAGCCGGGAGGAATTCACGGCTTTCTGCAGCCCGACTACGGTGAAGCCGCACCCGGGTTCGGGAGAGCCGGACCCCCGGGTGCGCTCCGCTTACCCGGGCTACGGGTCTGGATAAAGCTCCCGGTTCTCAATCGCCATCGATCGCCGCTTCGCGTGCCTTCGCCGCGTCCTGCACGGCCTGTTCGGCGGCGCGGGCCTTGTCGAGCGGGGCCTGGATCGCGTCGCGCAGCTCGGTCGCGCCAGCGGTCTTGGGTACCGGCGGCCGCTCCTTTTCCGGCGGCTGTGGTTGGCAGGCGGCCAGCAGGGCAAGCAGGATTGCGATTGGCCAGTAAGGCAGGTGCATCCGGATCATGTGTTGCTCCCGTGCAGGCCGTCATCCACGGCGTCGGCGCTATGCTACGCCGAGCGGCCGCGCGTCACGCGGCGGCGCTTCACATCGTGGCACTTCATATCGCGGCACACGCAGAGACCCCGGAGCACGCATGGACCCCCGACGCTGGCGACTGGACGGACAACTCGCACTGGTGACCGGCGGCAGCGCCGGAATCGGCCGTGCGATCGCACGCGAACTGCTCGGTTTCGGCGCCGACGTGCTGCTGGCTGCGCGCGATGCCACCGCGCTCGACAGCGCCCGCGACGAACTGCTCGAGGATTTCCCGGAGCGCGAGATCGCCTGCTTCGCCGCCGACGTCGCCGTCGAGGAGCAGCGCCGCGAACTGCTGGACTGGGTCGAGGACTTCGGCGACGGCCTGCACATCCTGGTCAACAACGCCGGCGGCAACCTCGGCAAGCCTGCTACCGAATACGCCGACGACGAGTGGCGCGGGATCTTCGAGATCAACCTGTTCTCCGCCTTCGAACTGTCGCGCTACCTGCATCCGCTGCTGGCCCGCCACGGCGCCGCCAGCATCGTCAACGTCGGCAGCGTGTCCGGCCTCACCCACGTGCGCACCGGCGTGGCCTACGGCATGAGCAAGGCCGGGCTGCACCAGATGACCAAGAACCTGGCGGTCGAATGGGCGGAAGATGGCATCCGCGTCAATGCGGTCGCACCGTGGTACATCCGCACCCGCCGGACCTCCGACAAGCTGGCCGACCCCGATTATCTCGATGACGTACTGCTGCGCACCCCGCTCGGCCGCATTGGCGAACCGGAGGAAGTCGCCGCCGCGGTCGCCTTCCTGTGCCTGCCCGCAGCCGGCTATGTCACCGGCGAATGCATCGCGGTCGACGGCGGATTTTTGCGTTACGGGTTCTGAGCATCCGGGTGCGCGTGGCGGTTACCGTGCACTGCAATGACTGTCCCTGAGCACGCTCTCGATCCGCTCGATCTCGGCACGCGTGGCCGCCGGATCCTCGCTGCGGGCGAACACCAGTTGTGCCTGTTCGTCGCGCAGCCGCCGCAGCCAGGCGTCGCATAGCTGGTCTTCGGGTACGGCGGTGCAGCGATCGGCGATCATTTCGCAGGCGGTGCCGGCACCCAGCCCGGGCAGGCCGCCGAGGCCTGTGGTCTGCAATGGTTTGCAGCGGGTCTGCGGTTCTTCGGCTTCGCTGTAGCGGATTTCGTTGTCCCAGCCGCGGCAGGCCTGCAACGCGGGCGGTGGGGGCTGTTCGTCGGTGGTGGCCGCGTCTGCGTCGTCCGGGTCGCGTTCTGCGAGCGGGATGCCGGAGTCGAGGATGCGGTATTCGGTCTCGCGGGTGTCGACGATCACCTCCAACGGCTTCTGGCGCATGATCGGCTGGCCAGGCGCGGGCAGCGGAATGGCGGCCGGATCGGGCGCGGTGACCGGCATCAGCGGTGACGGGGCCGGCAGCGGAGCGAGGATCGGGATTTCCGGGGCGGAGGCAGGCATGCCGCTGGCCGCTGGGTTGTCCGCCGGGGACGGCAACTGCCATTCGGGCGCCGGCAAACCGCGTGCCGGCGTTTGCGATGCCTCGGTCGGTGCGCTGGGTACCTCGCCGATCACCTGCTTGCGTTCCTGCGTACCGGCCGGGCACGGGTCGTTCTGGACGGTCAGGTTGCCGCCGGCGTCGGTGCAGCGGTAGAGCACGGTCTGGCTGTTGGCAGGCGGGGCCAGTGCGATCAGCAGGGCCGCGAAAGGCAGGAAAGCCGCGGCACGGGGCAGGTGGAAAGGCATCAATGTCCTCGGCAGTCGTTGGCCAGGCGGGCGTCGATCCCGCGCTGCTCGCGATCGATCTCGGCGCGTTCGCTCTGCAGGGCGCTGTTGTAGCGGCGGCCGAGCTCGAAGCGGCGGTCGCGCAGGCGGCTGCAGACTTCCTGTTGCGGCAGCGGGTGGCAGGCATCGCGGACCCAGGTGCCTGTCGGATAGGCGACCGTCGCCAGCGGTGGTCTAGGGTGGCGCTGGTCGATCGAGATCCGGCCATCGACCCGGCCGGTGTTGATCCCGATATCGGCACGGAAGCCGTCATGGCCGCCACGATGGCCTGGTACCGCGACCGGATAGCCGAGCGTCCACATCGGCACCCAGCGCGGATTGCCTTCCGGCGTGTCGCTGATGTAGCTGTCGCCGTCCGGGGTCACGCATTCGTACATCGGCCGCGGCGGCTGCAGCACCACGGTCTGCACCGGCGGCGGGTCGGGGGGCGGTGGTGCCGCGGTCACGGCGGCGGGCGGTGTCGCGACGGACGGTGGATCGGTCGGCTTCTGCATCGTCTGCACCTGCTGTTTCTCACCTGCGGCGCAGGGCGTATCGCGCAGGGTCAGCCGGCCCTGGGTGTCGGTACAGCGGTAGATGATGACTTCCCCGGCCTGTGCGCTGCCCGCGCTGGCGCCGGCCAGCACCAGCGCTGCCAGCGTCCAGATGGACGCGGCGCGGTGGGAACGGCGGGCGGGGCGACAGGTCATGACACCATCTTGCGCCGCAGCGGTGCCGGGGGAAAGCCCACGACTCGAGGCAGCGACAGCCGGGCGCGGTGCGCGGAAGTGTGGGATGCGGCCGTGTGGCGACTACTCCGATCGCGGGCCCGCGCCATCGCACCGTCGTGCATCGGGTCGGGCCCCTGGTCGGTGTGAGCGGGCATTGAGCGTCGCCGTGGTCGTTCAGCCCCGCAGCAGTCGGTCGTCACGGGCGTCGCGGATCGTGGTCGGGGCGTGGAGGCCGCCGGTTTCGCCGCCGGCGATCGCGTCGATGCGTTCGAGCAACACCGGGTCGAGTTCGTCGCGTGCGAAGGCCGGCGGCTTTCCGGTGAGGTTGGCGCTGGTCGACACCAGGGGGCCGCCGAAACTGTCGCACAGCACGATCACATCCGGATGCGCGCTGACCCGCACGGCGACGCTGTCATGGACGCCGGTGATCCAGCGCGGCATTCGCGGAGTGGCCGGTACCACCCAGGTATGCGGACCGGGCCAGTTGGCAAGCACGGTATCGCGCTGGCTGGCGGACAGAGCCTCCCAGTCGATCAGCGGGTCGAGCTGGCCGACGCCTGACGCGATCAGGATCAGCCCCTTGTCGACCGGGCGTTGCTTGATGTCCAGCAGGCGCAACACCGCGGCCTCGTTGAATGGATCGCATCCCAGTCCCCAGACCGCTTCGGTGGGGTAGGCGATGACGCCGCCGCGGCGCAGGGCGGCGACGGCGGCGGTGATGTCGGTCGGTGCGGGCATGGCGTCAGTCTGCCATGCCCGCGGTGGCGGTCAGTACTCGATCCAGGCGTCCTGCCAGTGGCTGCCGCTGCCCGGTGCGTAGTGGGCCGGGCTGTTGATGTTGCACCAGCCGCCCTCGGGGAACGGCCGGCAGGCGTACAGGCGGCCGTTGCTGGCCTTGACCACGGTTTCGCCCGGCAGGTACTGGCCGATGCCGTCCGGGTAGACGTAATCGTATTCGCCCGGCGGTGGCGGCTCCTGCGGCAGGGTGACGTCGAGCTGGTGACTGCGGCCGTCGCCACGCAGGTAGACGCGGTTGCCGCTGGCCGATTCGATCGGGGTGATCGCGCCATTCTCCATCACGCCGATGCGGGCGAAGCTGGCGCGGGCGTTGACCTGTTCGCCGACGTGGCGCGGCCAGCGCGTGGTCGAGCCCTGCCCGGCGTCCGCGATCTCGACTTCGATCCGCTCGGCGTCGCTGCCATCGGCGTTGAACACGCGCAGGGTCACCGTGGTGCCGGCCGGCAATGGACTCTGTGCGACCAGCGCGCCGGCATCGCGCCATTCCGGCGGCGGGGCGGGGTGCTGCCGCCGGCGAACTGCACGTCCACGCAGGTATAGAACGCCTCGGTCGAATCCGAGCGCTGCCAGGTGTTGTAGATCACGTGACGGCCGCTGCGCTGCGGCAGCGGACAGTCGAGGCGGTAGTTGCCGTCGGCCGACAGCGGTACGTGGCCGAGGCGGCAGAACTCCTGCAGGTCCGACCACCTGAGCACGCTGCTCGGGTTCCAGCTCTCCGGGGTGACGTAAAACACCCACTCGCGGGTCGCGTGTGGCGCGGTGCCCTTGAATTCGAACTCGTAGCGGCCGTTGGCGTCGGGCGCGATCGGGGTCGCCTGCCAGTCGTCGCGGACCAGGTCGAGGCCGCGGAAGGTCGGGTTGTTGCCGCTGCACAGCGTGCCGTCCGGTACCACCGCCTGGTGGTTGCCATTGGCGTTGGCCTGGTTGACGCCCATCCAGTCGTAGAACAGCTGGGGGCCGGCGACCTCCCAGGCCGCCCGGCAGGCAGGGTCGGACGGGTTCTCGCGATTGCCTTGGGCACAGGTGTAGATGCGGCTGGCCGGTTTGACCATGGAGCCGTGGGCCTCGGTGCGCGGCGCCGGCAGCGAGGCCGTGATCGCGCAGGCGGCGATCGCGGCCAGGCGCAAAGCTGGGTGGGTCTTCATGACATGTCCCTCTCTCGGTTGGATGTCCGTGGTGGATCCCCCGAGACCGAAAATAGACAACGATGTCAGATGAAAACGTGATGAAATATCGGCTTAATGAATATTCTTGCCAGGCTTATATGGCTTTATCGGGTCATTTGACCTTTCAAAGACATCTGGAGCTGGGCGCGCATACGCGACGGCCGCCCGAATGGGCGGCCGTGATGCTCAGTCGGGGAGGCCGGATGCCGGCCGGCACCGGGGTCAGGACACAGTCTTCTTCGCTGCCTTCTTCACCGCTTTCTTGGCCACTTTCTTGGTGGCTTTTTTGGCCGCGGTTTTCTTTGTGGCGGCCTTCTTGGTGGCTTTCTTGGCTGCGGTCTTCTTGGTGGCCTTCCTGGTCGCGGTTTTCTTGGCCGCCTTCTTGGCGAAGCGCCCGCGCATCGGCTTGCCGGTCTCCTCCAGCAGCTTCAGTGCTTCCTCCAGCTCCAACGAGGCCGGTTCGCGGTCCTTGGGGATCTTGCCGTTCATCTTGCCGTCGGACAGGTACGGGCCGAAGCGGCCGTTGAGGACCTGGATGTCGTGCCCGTCCCACTCCTTGATGATGCGGTTGCGGGCGAACTCCTCCTTCTCCTCGATCAGCTCGACCGCGCGCTCGAAGCCGATCGTGTACGGGTCGTCCTCCTTCTTCAGCGAGGCGTAGGTGCTGCCGCGCTTGGCGAATGGACCGAAGCGGCCGACGCCGACGCTGACCGGCTCGCCATTGGACTCGCCGAGTGCGCGCGGCAGCTTGAACAGCTCCAGCGCCTCCTCCAGCGTGATCGTGTGCATGCTCTGGCCCGGACGCAGCGAGGCGAACCTGGGCTTCTCCTCCGATTCCTCGGAGGTGCTGCCGAGCGCGGCATACGGCCCGAACCGGCCCAGCCGCACGCTGACCGGCTTGCCGGTCGCAGGATCGGTGCCGAGTTCGCGCGCGCCGGTGGCTTCGCTGCGATCGACGGTTTCCATCTTGTCGTCGACCATCTCCTTGAACGGGCCCCAGAACTTCTCCATCAGCGGCACCCAGTCCTCCTCGCCGCGGCTGACCGCGTCGAGCTCGTCTTCCATCCGCGCGGTGAAGTCGTAGTCGACGTAGCGGGTGAAGTGGGCGCTGAGGAACTTCGATACCGCGCGGCCGACGTCGGTCGGCCGGAACGCGCGGCCTTCCAGCTCGGTGTACTTGCGGAACAGCAGGGTCTGGATGATCGCGGCGTAGGTCGAGGGGCGGCCGATGCCGTACTCCTCCAGTGCCTTGACCAATGACGCCTCGGTGTAGCGCGGCGGCGGCTGGGTGAAGTGCTGGTCGGCGTGCACGCGCTCGAGCGGGATGCGGTCGCCGGGCTGCATCGGCGGCAGCTTGCGGCCCTGGTCGTCGTCGTCCTTGCCCTTGCTGTCCTTGCCTTCCTCGTAGACGGCGAGGAAGCCGGGCACCACCACTGTCGTGCCCGATACGCGGAAGCCGTGTTCGCTGCCGGCGGCCAGGTCGACGGTCACGGTGTTGAGCGTGGCCGGGATCATCTGGCAGGCGACCGCGCGCTTCCAGATCAGTTCGTAGAGCTTGCGCTCGTCGTCGCTCAGGAACCGTGCGACCTGGGCCGGGGTGTGCAGCGCCGAAGTCGGGCGTACCGCTTCATGCGCTTCCTGCGCGTTCTTGGCCTTGGTCTGGTAGAAGTTCGGCTTGTCCGGCACCGAGTCGGTGCCGAAGTCGCGCGCGATCACGTCGCGCAGCTCGCTGAGCGCATCGGCCGACAGGCTGACCGAGTCGGTACGCATGTAGGTGATCAGGCCGACCGTGCCCTCCTCGCCGAGCGCCACGCCCTCGTACAGCTTCTGCGCGACCTGCATGGTCTTGCGGGTGGTGAAGCCGAGCTTGCGCGCGGCCTCCTGCTGCAGGGTCGAGGTGGTGAACGGCGGCGCCGGGCGGCGCTTGCGTTCCTTGCTGGCGACGTCGGTGACCTGCAGCATGCCGCCGGCCGATTGCACGATGCGCTGGCGCGCATCCTCGGCAGTCTCGCCGTCGGTGATCGTGAACTGCTCGTACTTCTTGCCGTCGAACTTGACCAGCCGTGCGCTGAAGGCCTGGCTCGGGTGCCGGCATTCGGCCTCGATGGTCCAGTATTCGCGTGCCTTGAACGCCTCGATCTCTTCCTCGCGCTCGACGATCATGCGCAGCGCCGGCGACTGTACGCGGCCGGCCGACAACCCGCTCTGGACCTTGCGCCACAGCACCGGCGACAGGTTGAAGCCGACCAGGTAGTCGAGTGCGCGGCGTGCCTGCTGGGCATCGACCAGCGGCGTGGAGATGTCGCGCGGGTGGTCGACCGCCTCGCGGATCGCACGCGGAGTGATCTCGGTGAACACCACCCGGTGCAGCGCCTTGTTCTCGAGCAGCCCGCGCTCGCGCAGGATCTCGGCGATGTGCCAGCTGATCGCCTCGCCTTCGCGATCCGGGTCGGTCGCGAGGTACAGGGCGTCGGCGGTCTTGGCGGCCTTGGCGATCGCGGCGACGTGCTTTTCGTTCTTGTCGATCAGGTCGTAGCGCATCGCGAAGCCGCGTGCCGGATCGACCGCGCCTTCCTTCGGCACCAGGTCGCGGACGTGGCCGTAGGAGGCAAGGACGGTGAAGTCCTTGCCGAGGTATTTATTGATCGTCTTGGCCTTGGCGGGCGACTCGACGATGAGCAGGTTCCTGGCCATGTGTGGCTCCAAGGGGCGGCGGGCTCATGGGCCCCGCACGTGTATACAGCAAAGATGGCGACGCCCGCGGCAAGAGCGCGGGCGCTGGGGACAGGCGGGGCCATGACGCCGGTCGGCGGCACGGCTCCCTTATTTAGTGGTGTCACGCCGGACCGGGCGCTGTCAAGCGCGGCGGTCGGCCGGCGACGGTGTTTACACTCCCGCCGCGCGCTGTACGTAGCTATGGTAGGCCGGGATCGCGATGGCGAGGACGATCGCGGCATAGGCCAGGATCGCCAGCAGTGCCAGCACCATCACCACGATGGTGACCGCCCCCAGCTCGCGACGCTGCTGTTGTGGCGAGGCGGTATAGGCCCAGCGGTCCACTACCAGGGTGCCGGCAACCATGTCGTGCAGACCGCGTTTGCGGTCGGTGAAGCCGGCCATCAGGTAGCCGATATAGAGGGTGAAGTACGACAGCAGGTGCGAGAACCAGCGGCCCAGTGCCTGGCCGCGGGACAGGCGGCGGCCCGAGGCATCGGTGACCTTGATCCCGACTGCCATCTTGCCGAGCGTGGCCTGCCTGGACGAGGACTCGAAGCCGACGTAGTACAGCGCGCTGAGCAGCGGGTAGATCAGATAGACCATGGCCACCAGGGCGAACATGCCGCCGGCAGCGGCGCTGCCCTCCATCATGCCGGCGCCGAGGCCAAGCACGATCATCATCGCGATCACCATGCCGTAGTAGGCGATGCCGATCACGAAGCTGTCGATCGCCAGCGCCGCGAAGCGTTTCCAGAAGCCGGCATAGACAACTTCGCCGCCGGACTGGAAGTCGTCCTGTTCGGCCAGTGGCGAGGCCGGCGGCGTGTAGGGTGAGGCCGGGCTGGAGACGGGAATCGCGGCCGCCGATGCGTAGTCGTGGACTTGGCTCGCCGTGTCCGGCGCCGTGGCGGTGGTGTCCGGGGCGAATGCGGGCGTTGCCAGGATTTCGCTCAGAAGCGTGCGCAGTGGCTGCCATTCGGCCAGTCCGTCCCGCCATACCAGGGTGGCTTCGTCGACCCCGCCCTGGCGCTGCAGCCCGGCGAGGGTGGCGGTATCGACCGGTCCCTGCCGGCGGTTCATGGCGTCGCTGTAGTACCAGGCGGTCATGCGTGCCGGTTCCCCTGTTTGGTGAAGTCGCACGCTTCGCGTGCTGTAGATGGTGAAGTCGTGCGCTGTGCGCACTGCAAATGGATTGATCGGTGAGTGACGGCACTGCCATCGCGCTGCTGGCAGCGCATGAAGCGTGTGACTTTAACCTTCACAGCGCCACCGGCGCGACTTTACCGCCTCAATGCACCGGCTCGGGTTCGTCGGCGAAGATCTGGGTTTCCATCCAGGCGTAGGCGGCCTCGGCGCCCGGCTGGTTGAACAGCACCATCAGCACCACCCACTTGAGGTCGTCGAGGTCGATCTCGTCCTGGTCCAGCGCCATCGTGCGGTCGAGCACCAGCTCGCGCTGGCCGGCGTCGAGGATGCCGTGCTGCTCCAGGAACAGCAGGAAGCCGCGGCAGTCGGTGTCGAGCCGGTCCAGCTCAGGCCCGGCGTAGACGCGGGTCGGGCCGTCGGCACGGGCGACCGTGGCGCCAGGGCGTTGCCGGGCCAGTGCATCGAGCCATTCGAAAGCCTTGTTGATCTCGGCCGGGCTGAAGCCGGCCTGGGCAAGCTCGTCGAACAGCGGGCCGGCGGTGAGGGAGTCGCGATCGCGGACCAGGTCCGCCTCTTGGGTGAAGTAGTGCTCGAACAGGTACAGCAGGACGTCCAGGATGCTCTCTTTCATTTCCCTCGGCCTGCGCCGCATGCGGCGCGTTGGGTCAGGAGGATCGCCGGTCGCTGTCCCGACCCGGCGGTGGGTCCGACCGTGTCCGTTCAGTGGCTGCGGAAGTAGCGGCCATGCTGCACCGTCACGCGTCCATCAAGCTCCATGAGCAGGAGCATGGAGGACACTTGGGCGGCCGTCAATCCGCTGCGTTCGACCAGTTCATCCATACCGGTAGGGTCATGGCCCAGCGCCACCCACAATTTCTTGTGGTCAAGGTCGTCGCAGGAATCTGCGAGACCAGGCGGCTGCGGGGGCGTGATTCCGGCGTGACCGTCAGATGTGGGGGCGTGAGGCGCCTGTTCAAGCGCTCCTAGGCGTCGCCGCAGGTCGCCAGCCAGCTTTGCGGCCATCGGCGCCAGTGCTGCGATCACTTCGTCCACGCCTTCGACCAGGGCGGCGCCGTCGCGGATCAGGCGATGGCAACCGCGCGCCATCGGATTGTGGATCGAGCCGGGCACGGCGAACACCTCGCGCCCGGACTCGGCAGCGAGGCGGGCGGTGATCAGCGCGCCGGAGCGCAGTGCAGCCTCGACCACCACGGTGCCGAGGCCGAGCCCGGCGAGGATGCGGTTGCGGGTCGGGAAGTGAGCCTTGTGCGGCCCGGTGCCGGGCAGGTGCTCGCTGACCACCGCGCCGGTTTCGACGATGCGCGCATGCAGGGCGGTGTTGCCGCGCGGGTAGGGCACGTCCGGGCCGGTGCCGAGCACGGCCACGGTCGCGCCGCCGACATCGAGACAGCCCTGGTGGGCAGCAGTATCGATGCCGGCCGCCATCCCGCTGGCGACCGCGAACCCGGATCGTGCCAGCGCCCGCGAGAATGCCGCCGCGGTATCGCGCCCGCCCGCGGTCGGCCGGCGGCTGCCGACGATCGCCACCGCCGGATGCCAGAGCAGGCTCGGGTCGCCGGCGACGAACAGGGCCAGTGGCGGCCGGTCGATCCGACGCAGCAGTGGCGGGTAGTCGGGATGGTGCCAACCGATCATGTGGTGGCGCGGTGCCTGCAGCCAGTCCAGCGTGGCGGCCTCGCCGGCTGGCGCTGCGCCGGACAGGGAGGCGATCTGGGGGGCGGTCAGTCCGCAGGCCCGCCAGGCCGAGCGACCGGCCGCCAGCGCCGCGGTGGCGTTGCCGGCCTGTTCCAGCAGGGTCTGGCGGGGACGCAGGGCGCCGCCGCAGGCCAGCAGTCGCAGCAGGGCGCCAGCTTCTTCCGGGGGGGTGGAGGCGCGGCCGGCCCTGTCGTCACAGGGTGCGGCAAGCGTGTCGGCGTCGGTTTCCATTGGCCCATCGTGAGCCAGAAACGACGACAGCGCCCTCGGGCGCCGTCGCGGTATCGGGTAGGAAAAGTCCTATCCGGAGGTGGATGCGCTCAGTACGGCGCGTCCGGATGCTTCAGCTCCTGGCCGACCGTGATCGGACGGATGCCGTCCATGACCAGGCCATAGCTCACCCTGTCGAAGGTGCGGAACACCATGATGTGACCGGCGTACTCGTCCGGCAGGCGTGCCTTGGAGCCGCGGCCCACCGCGTCCGGGCTGCGGTCGGAGCCGATCTTGACCCGGTCCACGGCCGTGCTGCCGACACGCCAGCTGGAGAACACGGTGCCGTTGTCGACGCCGTCGCGGGCGCCGACCGACAGCGCGACCACGTGGCGGGTGCCGCTGGCGATGACGCCGTCGGCCACTGCCAGCACCTTGGCCTGGCCATAGGCCATGTCGTGCGCCGGCGGGTGCGGGAAGAAGTGCAGGTCGTATGGCTGCGCCTCGACCGGGATCAGGCGGTCACCGGCGCGGACCTCGCGGCCCGAATCGTCGATCAGCAGGGTGCTGACCTCGGACTGACCGGACGGGCCGCGGGTGATGGTGCCCACGGTCTGCTGCATCAGTTCGTAGCCGAGGAACTCGCCGCCGCCCGGCGGCAGCAGGTGGCTCCACATCGTCTCGTAGCCGAGGATGCGCTTGCCACGGAAATCGAGATCGTCCGCCCGGCGGTTGCCCGGTTCGCAGCAGCGGTCCGGATCCGGCGAGAGGAAGCGCGCGGTCGGGCGCACGATGGCGTAGCGGGTGCCGGCCGGAGCGCTCTCGATGCCCCTTGCATACGCCACCTGGCCGTCGGCACCGCGCAGGCGGTCCTCCTCCAGGCCCACGATGTAGGGCAGCTCCTCGAAGCTGTCGACCACGCGCAGGTTCTTCAGGAACGCCTCCACGTCGGACAGCGGGATCGCATTGATCGGCTCTTCCTCGCGCGGCCCCGGCTGTGCGGTGACGCGGTTGAGGTAGGCCAGCGAGATCACGTCGCCCGGATAGATCAGGTGCGGGTTGCGGATCTGTGGATTGGCCTGCCAGATTTCCGGCCACAGCCATGGTTTCTTCAGGAATTTGCCGGCGATGCCCCACAGGGTGTCGCCGCGCTTGACCACGTAGGTGTCGGGGTGGTCGCCGCGCATCTCGGCCGCCAGGCCGTAGGTGGCAATAGTTAACAACGCCGCGGCAGCAACCGCGCGGATCGGTTTGAACATGGCAGCCATCTACCTGATTCCCCTTGCAGGTTCGCCCGGGCGCCGGTCACGGCGGGGGGCGAAAGCACTATAGCCCAGAAGGCGAGCACGGTTGCAAGCCCCGGGCCTCGATATCGGCGTTACAATACGTGGTGTCGCTTGCCTCTGTGACAGGCGCCCCTATTTCGATTGCCATGGCACTGCTTCCGATCCTCGAATTCCCAGACCCGCGCCTGCGCACCGTCGCCGCGCCGGTCGATCCTGCCCGGGTGACCAGCCCCGACTTCCAGCAATTGCTCGACGACATGTTCGAGACCATGTACGCCGCGCCCGGCATCGGACTGGCCGCGAGCCAGGTCGATGTGCATCAGCGCTTCATGGTGATCGACGTCAGCGAGGAGCAGAACGAGCCGCGGGTGTTCATCAATCCCGAGATCACCGCCCGCGACGGCGAACAGGTCTATCAGGAAGGCTGTCTGTCGGTGCCGGGCATTTTCGCCGACGTCACCCGTGCCAATACCATCACCGTCAGCTACCTCGACCGCGATGCCCGGCCGCAGACCCTGCAGGCCGATGGCGTGCTTGCGGTCTGCGTCCAGCACGAGATGGACCACCTGGCCGGCAAGCTGTTCGTCGACTACCTCTCGCCGCTCAAGCGCGAGATGGTGCGCAAGAAGCTGGCCAAGGCGCGGCGGCAAGCTGCCGCGTGAGGATCGTCTTCGCCGGCACCCCCGACTTCGCGGTGCCCTGCCTGCGTGCCGCGGCGGCGCGCGGCGAGGTGGTGGCCGTCTACACCCAGCCCGACCGTCCGGCCGGACGTGGCCGCGGGCTGGCGCCAACGCCGGTCAAGCAGGCGGCGCAGGAACTCGGCATCGAGGTGCGCCAACCGGAGAACTTTCGCGGCAAGGAGGCGAAGGCGGCGCTGCGCGAACTGGAGCCGGACCTGATGGTGGTGGTGGCCTACGGCCTGATCCTGCCGCAGTCGGTGCTCGACATTCCCACTCACGGTTGCTGGAACGTGCATGCCTCGCTGCTGCCGCGCTGGCGCGGCGCGGCGCCGATCCAGCGCGCGATCCAGGCCGGCGACGCCGAAACCGGGGTCTGCCTGATGCAGATGGAGAAGGGCCTGGACACCGGCCCGGTGCTGCTGCGGCAATCGCTGGCAATCGGTGAGCACGAAACCGGCGGCCAGTTGCACGACCGTCTGTCCGAACTCGGCGCGCAGGTGCTGGCCGACGGCCTCGGCCTGTTGCGCGCCGGTATCCGTCCGGCGCCACAGCCGCAGCCGGAAGACGGCGTGACCTACGCCCACAAGCTCGACAAGGCCGAGGCGAAGCTGGACTGGTCGCGGCCCGCGCGTGAGCTGACCAACACGGTGCGTGCGTTCACTCCCTGGCCGGTGGCCGAATGCCGGCTGGCCGGCGAACGACTGCGCCTGCACGGGGCGGTGGCGATCGACGAAAGCCACGGAGCCGTGCCCGGCACTTTGCTGCATGCCGGCCGCAATGGCCTCGACGTGGCCTGCGGCGAAGGCGTGCTGCGCATCCGCGTGCTGCAGCGCGACGGTGGCAAGGTGATCACCGCGGCCGACTATCTCAACGCGCGGCAGGACCTGAAGGTCGCGGGGTAACCCGATGCGCGTTGCGTTTGCTTTTGCCGGGATACTGGTGACTCAACTGTCGTCAGAGGTCCCGGCATGACCACGCAGCCCGGCGTTGCCGTACGCGTTACCGCTGTCAGGATTCTCGACGCCGTCCTGCACCGCGGCCGCTCCCTGCGCGCCGAACTGGGCGACGCATTGCCGGCGCTCGACGACCCGCGCGACCGCGCCCTGGTCGAGACCCTGTGCTTCACCGTGCTGCGCCAGTCCGGCCGCTATGCCGCCGCGCTGTCGGCGTGGATGCCAAAACCGCCGGGTCGGCGCGATGGCCTCCTGCGCACGCTGCTGTATGTCGGTTTCGCCCAGCTCGATCCGTTGCGCCTGCCCGCACACGCGGCGGTGGCGGCGACGGTGGAAGCGGCAAGAAGCCTCGGCCGTGCTCACCAGGCCGGGCTGGTCAACGCGCTGCTGCGCCGCGCCCAGCGCGAGGGGCTGCCTGCGGGCGACACCGCGGGCGACTGGCCGGGCTGGCTGCGCGACCGCATCCGCGCCGATTGGCCCGGGCAGGCCGACGCGGTGTTCGCCGCCAGCATGGAAGAGCCGCCGCTGTGGCTGCGGGTGAACCGCCGGCAGGGCACGCGCGAGGACTACCTTGCACGATTGCATGCGGCCGGTATCGAGGCCGAGCCAGCACCGCATGCCGCCGACGCGCTGCGCCTTCCCGGTTCGATGCCGGTGGCGGTATTGCCCGGTTTCGATAGCGGCGCGGTATCGGTGCAGGATCTGTCGGCACAGTGCGTGGCCGATCTGATCGCGCCAGCGCCCGGCATGCGTGTGCTCGATGCCTGCGCGGCCCCCGGCGGCAAGACCGCGCACCTGCTCGAACGCGAGCCGGCCCTGCGCATGACCGCGCTCGACGTCGATGCGCGCCGTCTGGGCCGCATCCGCGACACCCTGCAACGGCTGCAACTGGACGACGGTGTGCGCCTGCTTGCCGCCGATGGCACCGACACCGCGGCCTGGTGGGATGGCGAGCCGTTCGACACGATCCTGCTCGACGCGCCGTGCTCGGCCACCGGCATCATCCGACGCCAGCCCGATGTGCGCCTGCACCGGCGCGAGTCCGACATCCAGGCGCTGGTCGCGCTGCAGGCGCGGCTGCTGGATGCGCTGTGGACGACGCTGGCGCCGGGCGGGGCGCTGGTCTATGCCACCTGCTCGATCCTCAAGGACGAAAACCAGCGGCAGATCGAGGCCTTCCTCGCCCGCACGCCGGACGCCGTCGCCGAACCGCTGCCGGCGCACCTTGGTCACGCCGACGGCCCCGGCCGCCAGCGCCTGCCGGGAGAGGGCGACGGCGACGGTTTCTACTACGCCCGTCTGGTCAGGGCGCGCCTCACGGCGTGAGCGGCCTGCCCGGCAGGTGCGATAATCCGCCCCGCCGGCCGTACCTGCACCAGGTGCGGTCGGATACGGCCCATCACCGAGCGCCCTGCCCATGTCCACGCCCATCGCCAGCATCATCTTCACCACCTACAACCAGCCGGACTGGTTGGAGAAGACCCTGCTGGGCTTCGCCGCGCAGGACCGCGACGACTTCGAGGTGATCGTGGCCGACGATGGCTCGCGCGACGAAACCCGCGAGCGTATCGAAGGCCTGCGCCCGCGCCTGCCGTACGCGCTGCAGCATATCTGGCAGCCGGATGAGGGCTTCCAGAAATGCCGCATTCTGAACAAGGCCATCGTCGCCAGTCGCAGCGACTACCTGATCGTCACCGACGGCGACTGCATCCCCCGCCGTGATTTCGTCTCCACCCACCTGCGCCTGCGCGAGCCGGGACGGTTCCTCTCGGGCGGCTACTTCAAGCTGCCGATGGATATCAGCAAGGCGATTACCGGCGACGACATCGCCCGTGGCGACTGCTTCGAGCTGGGCTGGTTGCGGCGGCAGGGACTGCGCCGGGGCCCGCGCGACATCAAGCTGGTCGCGCGCGGCGGCCTGGCGGCATTGCTGGACGTGCTGGTGACCGCCACGGTCAGCTGGAACGGACACAACGCTTCGGGCTGGAAGCGCGACATCGTCGCCGCCAACGGCTTCGACGAACGCATGGGCTACGGCGGGCAGGACAAGGAATTCGGCGAGCGCCTGGCCAACGCCGGCATCCGAGGCAAGCGCATCCGCCATCGCGCGATCTGCGTGCATCTGGATCATTCACGCGGATACAGCGATCCGAAGATACGCGAACGCAACCGGGCGATCCGTGCCGAGACCCTGACCACCCGCGCCACACGGACCGCCTACGGGATCGAGCAGCACGCCTGAGCCAGGTTTGCTCGCAGGCAGTCCGGCCGGCACGGGCCGGTCACCCGGCCGGCGCCTGCCGTCTGCGGTCGATGACGCGCCGGTAGAAATCGAGCATCGCCGTCATCGCGTTGTCGACATGGTGGGCGGACAGGTCCACGGCACGGTGCGGCGGGCGTTCGCGGCCATGGCGTTCGAGCAGGGCGGTCAGCGCCGGCACGTCCTCGCGCACGAACATGTCGCCGCCGTAGTCCTCGATCAGCTCGCGACAGCCGTCCGCGTCGGAACCGATCACCGGCACCCCGGCGTCCATCGCCTCCAGCATCACCCGCGGCAATGGTTCGAAGCGCGATGGGCACACGAACAGGTCCAGCGCCTGGTAGATGTCCTTGAGGTCCTTGCGGTAGCCACCGAAGCTGATGCGCGGATCGTCCTGGGCCTGGCGTCGCAGGGCGGCCTCGGCGCTACCGCTGCCGAACAGCACCAGCCGGGTATCGGCCGGCAACTCGGCCGCACGGAGGGCATCGATCAGCATGTCCCAGCCTTTTTTTCGGGTCAGCCGGCCGGCGCCGCCAATCAGGAAGGTTTTCGGACCGGCGCCCAATTGCGTGCGCAGGGCGGTGATCTCGTCGCCGTCCAGGCGCCGGTGCGGCACCAGCGAGTTGTTGGCCTTGAACGAGAGTCCGCGGTAATCCGCGGGCAAGTCGCGGATCTGCCAGCGGGCGTTGCAGATCAACCCGTCCATGGCGCCGTAGGCCGGGCCGTTGAAGTCCAGGTGCAGGGTCGCGACCAGTGCCGCCGGCGGACGGATCCGTGCCACCAGCCGGGTCGAGCGGCGCAGATGGCAATGCACCAGATCGGGCGCGAACGTGGCCAGCACCCGGGCCAGGGTGCGCTGCGTGAACAACCGGTCCGGTACCACTTCCACCTGCACCCGCGGATCGACATGGTCGAGGATGCTGGCGCCGTTGCCGGCGCGATGGCTGCGCCGCACCACCAACAGCACCGGGTGGCCGGCGGCGACCTGGGCGTTGCAGGATTCGGCGGTCGAACGTTCGGAGCCGGCAAAGCCGCGGGACAGGATGATGTGCGCGATTTTCATGACGACGACAGGGTTGGTGAGGGGAAACGAATCATCTACCAGCGAAGCGGGCGCCGCCGAAGCTCTTGCGACAACCTGGCCAGCAGTTCGCGCGCCTCGCTTTCGGGCAGGAAGCGGATCCTCAGCGGCGGCGCCGTCGCATGTGCGCCGGCGGTATCCAGGCGCAGGGTGGCGGTGCCGAAGTGGCGGTCGACCGGCGAGCGCACCAGTTGCAGGGCCTGCAATTTGTCGATCTCGGCGAAGCGCCAATGCCGGCTCCACCAGCCCTCGCGCACCGCGACCAGTTCACTGCCCAATGCGTAGCCGATCCGGCGCGCGTGCTGGCGTGCCTTGAACGCCGACCATGGCAGCCACAGCAGGAGCAGCAGCCCCCAGCGGCCGAACCCGCTGCAGACGATGGCGGTCAAAAGGGCATTCCACATCAGTGCGGGCAGGAACAGCCGCCACCAGGCGACGTCCGGTACCGACTGCCAGTGCAACGCGGTCCAGTCGCCCTTCGGCAGCAGGTGGTCGATCAGTGCATCGCAGACGCCGGGAGTGGCGACCGGCGCCACGTCGCGCAATGCGCGTTGCTGTTGCCCTTGTTGCGACACGGCGGTGTCGACCTCCAGGCTGCGGCGCCGGAACAGCCGATGCAGCAGGGTTTCGCGCAGGGTCCAGGCCTGGATGCGGCGGCGCGAGGCGCTGGTCCGCCAGCGTGCGAGCAGGCCGCGTTCGACGGTCAGGCGGCGGCCGTGCTCGCTGAGGGTGAAGCCGAAGAACTGAAGCAGGGCCAGCAGCACCGACAGCAGCCGCACCAGGGCCAGCAGCACCAGCAGCAGGGTGATCGCGGCGAACGCGTATTCACCGGTGCCGAGTTGATGACCGTTTGCCCAGCCCAGCGCATGGCGCGCGCTCTGCTCGGCGTAGTCCTCGATCAGGTTGCCGCCGCCGAACTGGAACACCGCCGCCACCGCTGCCGCGACCACGACCATGCCGCGGTTGGAAATCAGGCCGAGGCGGACGATCTCGCCTGCAGGCAGATGCAATAGTGGTGTCGCGGAGGCCATGGCCTGATCGGCGCCGGCATCGGCGGCCTGGCCCCGGTGCCGGATCAGCGCCTCCAGCGCCAGGGCATCGGCCAGTTTGAGCACCCGCATCTCGGCTTCGGGCTTCTGGCCGCCGGCCGATTCCAGCCGCACTTCCGCCACCCCGAACAGCCGGTGCAGCAGATTCTGTTCGAGGCCGACATTGTGGATGCGCGCGAACGGGATCACCCGCAGGCTGCGCTCGAGCCGGCCACTGCGCACCACCAGCGCGTCGCCGACCACGCCATAGCGGTAGGTCCAGTACCGCCACAACGATGCGCCGACAAGACCGACCACGCCAAGCAGGCCCCACAGTTCGTGCATGCCCTCGCCGCGCCGGCCGAATACGACCACCACCACCAGTGGCACGATGAAGGCCTTGATGTACTGGACCGTCACGAACAGCCACGACATCGGGTGCAGGCGATGGTCGGCATCGCCGGCGGTGACCTGTTGTGGTGCGGCTTCCGGATCAGTCGTCATCGCGATCGATCTGGCGGCCGAGGGTATCGCGCAGGTGCTCGGCGTCTTCAAGGTCGAGGTTGGGCACGCTGACCGCGCCGTGTGCGGTGCCGGCGGTATGCACGACCAGGGTCGCGAGTGCGCGCCGACGCTGCCACGGACCGCGCTTGAGGTCGAGGTGCTGGACCCGTGTCACCGGCACCCGGGTCTCGCGTTGCCAGAGCCGGCCGCGGCGCACCGCCAGGCCCTCGCCGTCGAGTCGCCAGAACGTGTAGCGATGGGCCTTATGGCCCAACCACAGGCCGATCGCGGCCCCGGCCAGCGCGAACAGGCCGATACCGGCCATCACCAGGGCCGTGCGCGGGATCGCGTCGATCCGGCTGCTGCCCAGCAGGGCAAGCACGAGCCCCGCGACGCCTCCGGACAGTGTCATCCAGATCGCCCCGCCGAGCAGGAACAGTGGCCGTGCGCGGGGCGGCAGCGGGTTCCAGTCCGTGTCTGCCGCGGGGGATGGGGCAAGTTCCAGCGGTTCCATGTTCAGCCCCGAGTCTCGTCGATGTAGGCCTCGCCGCGGGCGTACTGGTTGAGGCGCGACTTGAAGCCTTTGATCATCGCCTTGGGGACCCCGGCCGGGATCGCCCCGATGGCGAGTTTCTGGTACTTGACCGCTTCATCGAACTGGCCGTTGGCGGCGAACGCGGCGGCGACCGTGTCCAGTTCCGCCGCGTCGAGGCTGTCCACGCCGTCGATCATGTGCCGTGCCAGCTGCATGGCCCGGGCCGTGTCGCGCTGGCTCTCGATCGGGCAGGTTGCCAGGAACCACACCCGCTCGTTGCGCGCGCGCGACAGGCCGGCGTCCTCGGCGCGCGCGGCCCACTCTTCGGCCAGGGTGCAATTGCGGGCAATGCCGGCTTCGCCGGTGAAGGTCAGCCCGGCGATGACCCCCATCGATTGTGCGTCGCCGTTCTCGGCCGCCCGGCGCGCATGCCGCTCGAGCTGCACGAGGTAATCCTCCGAGGGCTTGTCGGTGCTGTCCTCGGCCTGTTGCTGCTCGATCATGATCTCGACGACCAGGGCGGCGGCCTGGGCGTGGCCGGCATCGCTGGCGTGCTCCAGGTAAGCGAGGCCGCGGGCGGTATCCCTCGGCGCCAGCTTCGGCATGGTGCCGCTGTAGTACAGGGTGCCGAGCAGGTACAGGGCCAGATCCTCGCCGTGCTCGGCCTTGCGTTGCAGTGCCTGCAGGCGCGTCCGGTAGGTGGCTTCGTAGTCCGGCCAGCTTTCGTTGAGGCGGGTGCGGGCAGCGACATCGTCGCGCAGCGGGCGGTCGAGCAGGGCCAGCGACGGCATCGGCGCGTTTTCGGGTAGGTAGCGGGCCAGGGTGATCTCCAGCACCTGGGTTTCGCTGGCGCCGCTCTGGCGGATGATCTGTTCCACATGCATCGAATCGCCGAGCACGAGGCTTTCGGTACGGATCTTCCATTGGCCGTCCATGCGTACCAGCTCCGGTCCGAACTGGTAGCCGGTACCGTACTGCGGCCCGAGCTCGCCGACCGCGAGATCGGGCGTGACCAGGGTGACGTGGCTGAGTGCGATCGCGTTGTCGCCCTCTTCGGGCTCACTGATTCCGCACATGTCGATCCTGATGCATTCGCGTGCGACCGCGGCGCCATCCATCGCCTCGATCGTGTCGCTGTCCAGGCGCGCACGCAGCGCGTACAGCTCCAGCCGCTTGGTCACGGGCAGCCGGCGGATCTGTTCGGGTGAGGCATGCAGGGCGGCGTCGCGGATGAAGGCATGGTCATCGATGCTCGACGGTGCCAGCAGTGCGACCACGTCCGGATCGTTCCGGCTGCTGGCCGCGACATAGCGGTTCCAGGCCGCGCTGACTGCGTTCATCGCTGCGAGCTCATCGGCAGCGGGCGCGTCTCCGGCCGGCAGCGTCCCGGCTGCGGCCATGGCCGGGCCTACTGCCAGTCCGAACCCCAGCAACACCGGCACGGCGACAGCCGGCCACCTCCTCCTGAAATACATCGGTTGCGTTCCCCTTGTGGTTGGCTCGGCCCGATCACCCGCGCCTGTATGGATTCGACTCCCCCGAGCCCGGTGGCCTGAGGGTATAGCGTTTGTAGGTCCACTGGTATTGGGCCGGGTCGCGACGGGCGACGTGTTCGACCGCGCGGTTGAGCGCGGCCACTGCGACCTTCGGGTCGGTATCGGCGATGCCGTCCGGTGCGGGTTCGATGTGCAGGGCGAACCGGGGCCCGGCGGCATGGCTGTCGATCCGCTCGCACCAGGCGAACAGCACCGTCGCGCCGGTGCGATGGGCGAGCCGGCCGACCAGGGTCATGGTGAAGGCCTGCATGCCGAAGAACGGCGCGAACTCGCCATCGCCGGCCTTGGGCTGCTGGTCGGGCAGGATGCCGACCACACCGCCGGCGCCGAGACGCTTGAACAGCTGCCGTATCGCCGGGCCTTCGGCGCGGATCTGGGCGACCCGGCCGGCGTCGCCATGGGCTGCGCGCACGCGGTTGAGGAAGGCCTCGCCGATCGCCGATTCCGGCGGCCGGTAGAGGATCGCCAACGGGGTGTGCGCGGCCAGCCACTGGTTCAGCAGCTCCCAGTTGCCGTGATGCGGTGCGGCGACGATCACGCCCTTGCCGGCCGCGATCGCGGCATCGAACAATTCCACGCCGTGCATCTCGTGGATCATCTGCAGGTTGTCGGCATGCGGGCGTGTCCACAGCCGCATCGTTTCCAGTGCCTGGTGGGCGGTGGTGCGGAGAATCTCGTTGTGCAGCTGCTCGCGTTCGGATGCCAGCAGGTGGGGATAGGCGAGTTCCAGGTTGCGCCGCGCGACCCGGCTCTCTCTCGCATCGATCCGTCGCCACAACGCGGCCAGACCGTCGCCCAGCACCATCAGCCATGGCCACGGCAGCTGCCCGAGTGCGGCGGCGAGGAAATAGAGCAGGGCGGCGGCAATCCGGGCCATTGGGCGGATGGTGAATGCAGAGTGGAGAGAGGTGAGAAGAGAGTTTAGATGACCGGAAGGGCCCATACTCTTTTCTCACCTCTCTCCACTCTCCACTCGCATGTTGGCTCTCATCCAGCGCGTGACCTCGGCCAAGGTCGTGGTCGAGGGCGAAACCGTCGGTGCGATCGGCCCGGGCCTGTTGGCCCTGGTCGGGATCGAGCCTGGCGACGGCGCCGTCCAGGTTCAGCGCATCGCCGACCGGTTGCTCAACTATCGTGTCTTCGCCGATGCCGAGGGCAAGATGAATCTCGGTCTGGCCCACACTGGCGGCGGCCTGTTGCTGGTCAGCCAGTTCACCCTGGCCGCCGACACCCGCAGCGGACTGCGCCCGGGCTTCTCCACCGCCGCTCCGCCCGCCGAGGCTGAACGGGTATTCAGCGATCTGGTCGCGATCTGCCGGGAAAAATACGCCGGGGGGGTGGAAACCGGCCGCTTCGGTGCCCATATGGAGGTCAGCCTGGTCAACGACGGCCCGGTCACGTTCCTCCTTCGCAGCTGAGCCGGCAAGGCCGGCGGCAGGCTGGTATACTGGAACGTTCCCTATTCTCCTTATTTCGCGGTGGCGAGCCCTATGGCCAACGAACGTCAGGCCCCTCAGTCCGACATCAAGCAGCTGATCAGCAAGGGCCTGGAACAGGGCTACCTGACCTATGCCGAAGTCAACGATCACCTTCCCGACGATATCGTCGATCCGGAGCAGATCGAAGACATCATCGGGATGATCAACGGCATGGGCATCGAGGTGCACGAAGTCGCACCGGATGCCGAAACCCTGCTGATCACCGGCGAGGGCAGCAACCGCGATGTCGACGACACCGCCGCCGAGGAAGCTGCCGCGGCGTTGACCGGCCTCGACACCGAGGGCGGTCGCACCACCGACCCGGTGCGCATGTACATGCGCGAGATGGGCACGGTCGAACTGCTCACCCGCGAGGGCGAGATCGCGATCGCCAAGCGCATCGAGGATGGCCTGTCGCAGGTCCAGGCCTCGCTGGGCCTGTTCCCGGCTACCATCGAGATGCTGCTGGCCGACTACGCCGAGTACAAGGAGAGCCGCAAGCGCCTGGCCGAGATCGTGGTCGGCTTCAACGATGCGCTGCTGGAAGAACAGCAGCTGGAAGAAGCGCTGCGCAACGGCGAGGAAGTCCCGGATACCGGCACCGAGGCCGATGAGGCCGAAGCCGACGACGAGGACGACGACGATTCCTCCTCGGACGACGACACTCCCACCGGCCCGGACCCGGCCGAGGTCGAGGCGCGCGTGTCGGCCATCTTCGAGAACTGGAGCAAGTTCGAGAAGGCCTACGCCAAGCATGGTCCGACCCACAAGACCGTGATCAATCTGCGCGAGGAGATGGCGGCCACCTTCATCACCCTCAAGCTGCCGCTGCCGCTGACCGACGTGCTGGTCAACAACCTGCGCAGCGTGGTGATGCAGGTGAAGAAGCACGAGCGCCGCATCCTCGAGCTGGCCACCCGTGTGGCGAAGATGCCGCGCAAGGATTTCATCCGCGCCTGGGACGGCAACCAGACCAATCTGGGCTGGGTCGACGAGCTGCTCAAGCGCAAGCAGAAGTGGGCCTCGGGCCTGCGTGAGGTCAAGGACCAGATCGTCGCCGAGCAGCAGGCCACCCTCGACCTCGAGAAGTCGATGCGCATCACCCTGGCCGATCTCAAGGAGATCAGCCGCGCGATGGCCTACGGCGAGGCCAAGGCGCGCAAGGCCAAGAAGGAAATGGTCGAGGCCAACCTGCGCCTGGTGATCTCGATCGCCAAGAAGTACACCAACCGCGGCCTGCAGTTCCTGGACCTGATCCAGGAGGGCAACATTGGCCTGATGAAGGCGGTCGACAAGTTCGAGCACCGCCGCGGCTTCAAGTTCTCGACCTACGCCACCTGGTGGATCCGCCAGGCGATCACCCGTTCGATCGCCGACCAGGCGCGCACCATCCGCATCCCGGTGCACATGATCGAGACGATCAACAAGCTCAACCGCATTTCCCGCCAGATGCTCCAGCAGTACGGCCGCGAGGCCACTCCGGAGGAGCTGGCCAAGGAAATGGAGATGCCCGAAGACAAGATCCGCAAGGTGATGAAGATCGCCAAGGAGCCGATCTCGATGGAGACCCCGATCGGCGACGACGAGGATTCCCACCTGGGCGACTTCATCGAGGACACCAACGCCGAGTCCCCGATCGACGCGACCACCAACATCAACCTGTCGGAAACCGTCCGCGACGTGCTCGCCGGACTGACCCCGCGCGAGGCCAAGGTGTTGCGCATGCGCTTCGGCATCGACATGAACACCGACCACACCCTGGAAGAGGTCGGCAAGCAGTTCGACGTCACCCGCGAGCGCATCCGCCAGATAGAGGCCAAGGCGCTGCGCAAGCTGCGTCACCCGAGCCGTTCGGAACAGCTGCGCAGCTTCCTCGACATCGACTGAGCCGCGCCGCGCTCCGCGAAGAAGGCCCGCCCCGAGCGGGCCTTCTTTTTTTGCCCATGCTTCCCTGCGGCCGTGCGATCGTATGATGTCGGTTCGGACAAGGAGGGAGGGGGAAGGATGGCGATGTTGGTGCTGGCGTTGCTCGCGTTGCTCGCGGGTCTTTGGTGGTGGCGCCAGCGGCGCATGATCCTGTCGGAGGACGGCATCAACTACGTTCCCACCGGCGACCGCGACATGGAGAAGGCGGTCGCGCAGGCGCGCGAGAATTTCCAGTTCTTCGTCGATCGACTGCGCCATCCGCGCGAGGGCGACGAGGAGTTCTTGGTCAAGGCGCGCATCGAGCACGACGACCAGATCGAGCACATATGGTTATGCGATGTCATGGTCGACGACGACTGGTTCGAGGGCGAGATAGGTAACGATCCGCAGGTCGTGCCGTACAAGCTCGGCGACCGCTGGCGCGGCACCCTGGCGCAACTGAGCGACTGGGCGTTCTTCGAGCATGGCCGCATGCAGGGCAACTTCACCTTGCGCGCGATGCTGCCGAGGATGCCGCGTGCGCAGCGCGAACAGGCACGGCAGATGCTGGAGACCCGCTGGGACACCCGCGAACTGGCCCATCTGCCGTGGCCGGAAAACGCAGTGATGCCCGGGCAGCCGCGACCGGACGACATCAGTCATGGCGACAGCGTGCTGATGGAGGGCGTCGGCGATCATCTCGAGCGTCATTTCGGGAAGATCCCGCGGGTATTCCACGAGATCGTTTCGCCGAGCGCGCACATCGACCTCTATCCGTATCCGGCCACCGTGCAGCGGCCCTTTCACGTGATCGCCACCACCGGCATGGCGGAAAAACCGATGCAGCTGATGGAGGGCGTGCAGGCCGACGAATGGGTCGAGCTGGTGATGCTGCTGCCGCCGTCCTGGCCGCTGGAGCAGGAGGCATGGAACGACGAAGGCCATTACTGGCCGTTCCGTTGGCTCAAGCGCGTCGCCCGCTTCCATTACGAGACCGGTCGCTGGCTGGGCGAAGGCCATGTGCTGACCCACGGTGCCGAGCCTGCGCCGATCGACCCGTCCTGTCGCTACGACAGCGTGCTGCTGGCCGCGCCGCGGGCGCTGCCAGCCGGATTCCAGCGTACGACGCTGAGCGATGGCCGCAGTGTGCGCTTCCTGTGCCTGTACTTCCTCGATGCTAGCGCCCGCGCGGAGCTGCAGGAGCGTGGCCGTGAAGGGTTCCTTGCCGGCATCGATGCGGAACGGCTGTCGGTGTGACCTCGGTCGCCGCGACCCTCTACCGTCAAGACAGGAGAGGGTGCTGACATCGCATGGCGACGGACAGGCGATCAACCGGGGTTGTAGAAGAACTGCTCGCGCACGATCTTGCCGTCTCGGACCTGGTAGACGCAGATCTCCTTCATGTCGACCCGGCCCATGTCCTTGTAGGTCGCATCGATGCCCATCGCGACGCTGAACCAGTCGTCGGCGACGACCGGATCGCTGACACTGCCGCCGTGGATCTCGACGATGTTTTCGCCCCACTGACGGCCCTTCGCGGATCGCCTGCATGCCCTCGACGCGCTCGGGGAAGTTGCCCGCCGCGCCTTCCATCTCGATGCTGATCGCATCGTCGGCGTACAGCTCTTCCTGAGCCTTGTCGTACTCGCCGGCGCGGCACAGTTCGACCGCCTGAATTAAGCCGCGCCGCGAAGCGGCGTCGGCTTGAATGAATTGTTAGGCGGCACCGCCCGGAAATCGTTCAATCGAGGAATGTCCACGTATCTGCACCATCAAAGCGTCTGACGACCACTGACTCGAGGATCTTAGGCTCGAAGTTGCGCAGGTTTACACCGTGCCGAGCACCAGGTTTGGGATCCAGTGGTTCCCAGTGAGTGAAGATGCCGCACGTTCTGCACCGTACGTTCCTCAGGGTCCGGTCACCCCAGACATAGTCCTCCGTGTTCTCTGGATGCCCTTGAACAGACACTGTGCCTAGCTCGTAGTAAGCGCAAATGACCCCTGACCTGCGGCAGAGCGAGCAATTGCAACTCGTGGCCTCTCCTGGCAGAAATGGAAGAGTGATGCGGACTGCTCCGCAGTGACAGGAGCCGTGAAGCGATGGGGTTGGCAGTTCATGACTCATGGGTCGCAGTCCTGGTCGATGTGCCGCCTAACAGGCGTTGTGCGATCTGTTGGGTGTTCATCATGGCCTCCATCTTTCGGGTTGGATTGGACACCCTATAGCCGCGGTGCTGTCAGCATGGTGTCAGCAGGGCCGGGCCGTGTATCGCGGTGCGGCGTGAAGCCTGGGCTGGATGGATGCTAGGGTCTGAATTTGGACCGATCCAAACCGCCCATGCAGGAGCCAGCCCGATGCCGCGCCGCACCCGTCCGAGTTACAGGCTGCCCCTTTTGCTGGGTGCAATCGCGATGGCCGGCGTGACGATGGAGGTGGCCGCCGCGACACCAGCACCCGACGAATCAGTGTCGCCGTCGGTGATGGCCGAGCGCGCCTATGCCTCGGTCGATCCGTTCATCGGCACCGGCGGCGAGGGCCACACCTTCCCCGGTGCGGTGGTGCCGTTCGGCATGGTCCAGCTCAGCCCGGACACCCGCATCCAGCCGCGCAAGGACGCCTACGGCTGGGCTGCGGGATATCGCTACGACGACAGCAGCATCGTCGGCTTCTCGCACACACATTTCTCCGGCACCGGCCATTCCGATCTCGGTGACGTGCTGGTGCTGCCGGTCAGCGGCGAGGTCACGCTGGAACGCGGCGATCCCGACATGCCCGGCAGCGGCTACACCGCGAGCTTCAGCCACGACAGCGAAATCGCCGAGCCGGGCTACTACGCGGTGACCCTCGACAACTACGCCATCCGTGCCGAACTGACCGCCAGCGAGCGCGTCGGCGTGCACCGCTACCGGTTCCCAGAAGGCAAGCCGGCGCACGTGCTGATCGACCTGCGCACTTCGATGTACGACTACCCGGGCAAGGTGCTGTGGTCGCGGCTGCGGCTGCATCCGGACGGCACCGTCACCGGCTATCGCAAGACCCGCGGCTGGGCACCGGGGCGCGAGCTGCATTTCGCCATGCGCTTCTCGCGCGCGGCCAGCGGCCATGCCTTCCACGACACCGAGCAGGACGTGTTCTACAAGGGCTTCGCGACGCCGGCCGACAAGGACCCGACGCGGCGCGCGCAGATCGAGGGCCGGCAGCTGGTCGCCAGTTTCGACTTCGCCGATGCCGTCGGCGGGGAGATGGTCGTCAAGGTCGCGATTTCCCCGGTCAGCGAGGCCGGCGCGATCGCCAACCTCGATGCCGAGGTGCCGGATTTCGACTTCGACCGTGTCCGCGCCGCCGCCCGCGAAAAGTGGACGCGGGCGCTGTCCGCGATCGAGATCGACGCGCCGGAGGCCGACCGCAAGGCCGCCTACACCGCGCTGTATCACGCCCTGCAGGGGCCAAGCCTGTTCATGGATGCCGATGGCCGCTACCGCGGTCCCGACAATGCGATCCACCAGGCCGAAGGCTTCAGCAACCACTCGACCTTCTCGCTGTGGGACACCTACCGCGCGCTGCATCCGCTGCTGACCCTGGTGCAACCCGAGCAACGCAACAACGACTTCATCAATTCATTGCTGGCCTCGCAGCGGCAAAGCCCGTACGGCGTGCTGCCGGTGTGGTCGTTCCACGGCCTGGAGACCTGGACCATGATCGGCTACCACGCGGTGCCGGTGATCGCCGATGCGTACCTGAAGGGCATCCGCGGCTATGACGCCGACGCCGCGCTCGACGCGATGGTGGCCAGCGCCAGCTACGGCCCTTACGACGGCATCGCCCAGTACATGGAACTGGGCTGGGTGCCGATCGACGAGGAAGGCGAGGCCGCCTCCAAGACGTTGGAGTACGCCTTCGACGACTGGACCATCGCGCGCATGGCCGAGGCGATGGGGCGCAAGGACATCGCGGCGACCTACTTCGGGCGAGCGGGGAACTGGCGCAACGCCTTCGATCCGGAGACGGGCTTCATGCGCGCGCGCAACCGCGACGGCAGCTTCCGCGAGCCGTTCGACCCCACCGCCAGCGGCTACGGCACCGACTACACCGAGGGCAACGCGTGGCAGTACTCGTGGTACGTGCCGCAGGACGTGGCCGGCCTGATCGACGCGCATGGTGGCGACGACAGGCTGGTGGAAAAGCTCGACCAGGTGTTCGACGCCGAGGTCGACCCCGCGATCTTCGAGCACATGGAAGACATCACCGGGCTGATCGGCTGGTATGCGCACGGCAACGAGCCCAGTCATCACGTCGCCTATCTGTATTCGTATGCCGGCCAGCCCTGGCGCACCCAGGAGCGGCTCGCCCGGATCATGGCGACGCAGTACAAACCGACCCCCGACGGCCTGGCCGGCAACGACGACCTCGGCCAGATGTCGGCCTGGTACCTGTTCACCGCGCTCGGCTTCTACCCGGTCGCGCCGGCCAGCAACGAATACGTGATCGGCCGCCCGTTCCTGCCGGAGGCGACGCTCAACCTGCCCAACGGCAAGCGCTTCTCCATCGTCACCGAAGGCCTGGACGCCGGCCACGGCTACATCGGCGCGGTCACCCTCAACGGCAAGCCGCTGCAGCGCAGCTTCATCCGCCACGAGGAAATCATGGCCGGCGGCAAACTGCGCTTCGTCATGCAGGCCACGCCGGACACCGACTGGGCGACCGCGCCGGAGCTGCGGCCGTATTCGATGTCGAGATGAGCATGCAGTCCCGCTGGGTCTACCCGGGATTGGGTAGAATGCGGGGCTACGGGCCTATAGCTCAACGGTTAGAGCAGGGGACTCATCGAAAGGTGCCGCCGCGCAGGAATGCGCGGACGGGAACGGGATGAATTCAGGGAAACCTCAGCGGCGTGCATGGCACGGACGGTGGCAACCCTGAGCCAAGCCGGCGGTACACCGCCGGAAGGTGCAGAGACTACCTGAGGGCTTCAGCGCCCTTGATCACAGGCTCGAGCGTCCCGCACCCCACCCGTTGCATGCCCAGTGCATGCGGCGAAGGGTGAAGAGATAGTCCGCGCCGGGAGGAAACCCCCGGACCACGCGAATCCCTTGGTTCCAGGTTCGAATCCTGGTGGGCCCACCAAACACGCATACTCCGCCCGAGGGCGACGTCCCCCGCCGGTTTTGAAACGACGTGATCAAGGATGCCCTGCGAAAAACGTGGTGAGCGCACCTGCGCGTCGGACGCTGGTGCGGCATCTGGTGGGCAAGGGCTGAGCGAGCAGCGAGCGTTGGCGGTCGTGCGCATGAGTGCCGGTGCGTACCGCTACCAGCCGCGGCCGAATCGCAATGTTGAGCTGCGCGAAAGCATTTCGGCGCTGGCACAGCGATACAAGCGCACGGCGTGGGAATGATCCATCTGAAGCCTCGATAGGCAGGACCGGTGGTGAACTACAAGCGTGTGGAGCGGCTGTACCAGGAGGCGAAGCTGCAAAGCGGGGGTGTCGGCGCCGCGGTACGGCTGAGAATCGATCCATTCAGAAGGGTTGCGGCGCGATCGCGTTCAGCCGTACTTGGCGGGAGGGCAGGCCTTCCGCATCGATATCGACCACGATGGGACCGGCCCGGGTGTCGGCACGAACCACGGCGACCACGCGTCCATGGAAGGTCTTGCGTTCGCCGGACTGGAAGCTGGAAACGTCGATCGGATTGCCGTTGCCGATGCCGGCCAGGGTGCCTGCGCCGCTCACGCGCACGCGTACCTGACGGTCGTCGTTGCGGGCATAGATGGGCGTGCCGTCGGCGTCGTGCAGTTCCACGGTGACGTAAACCAGATCCTCGCCATTGGCCGTGAGCTGCGAGCGGTCCGCGGTTGCGACGGCGATGGCCGGCTGGCCGGCCGTGCGCAGTTCCCAGCGAGCGGCCTCGCGGCCGTCGCGATAACCCACCGCGAGCAGGCGTCCCGGCGCGTAGGGCACTTGGTAGACAGCCTTGTATTCGCTGTCCACGCCGACCGGCTTGCGCCCCAGGCTCTTTCCGTTGAGGAACAATTCCACTTCCGGCAGTTCGGAATAGACCAGCACTTCCTGGCGCCGGCCTTCCTGTCCCGGCCAGGTCCAGCTGGGATGCACGTCGTCCAGCGACCAGTCGAGGTGGGGCGGCTCGGTCGGGTAGAAGTCGCGGTCGGGCAGGTCCTCGGTGCCCTCGGGCTGCCGGACGAACGCGGAAATCGGGGTGATGCCGGTCTTCCACACCACCTGTCGGTAGTAGGCCGCCGGGCGCAAGCGCCCGGTCGCGTCTATCTCGCCGCAATACGCCAGGTGCCAGGGATACGGGCCGAGCTTCTGCCAGTCCTGGCTGTAGCCCATCCAGCCGATGCCGGCTTCGCCCAGATAATCGACCGCGGTCCAGACGAAGTCGCCGATCACCCACGGCATGGTTTCTACGGCGCGCCAGTAGGAAAACAGGTCTTGCGGCAGGGATTCGGAGGTGTACATGGTCAGCTCGGGAAGCCGCTCGTGCTCCTCGGCGAAAATGTGGGCGTGGTAGTTGTAGCCGACGACGTCCAGCACCGCGGCCTGGTTCGTGCTTTTCGGCGGGTCGGCGTTGATGCCCTGGGTGACGGGCCGGGTCGGGTCGAGGCTGCGCACGCGCTCGGCAAGCTTGCGGCCGGTTTCGACGCCCTCGGGCGTGCCGTCCTCGGGGATCTCGTTGCCGATGCTCCAGAACAGCACGCTGGGATGGTTGCGGCTGCCCAGGACCATGCTGTCGATGTCCTGCTGCCAGTCCTCGGCGAAGAAGCGCGAATAGTCCAGCGGCTTCTTGCTCTTGTTCCAGCTGTCGAAGGCTTCGTTGATGACCAGCATGCCCAACTCGTCGGCGGCGTCGAGCGTGGCCCGGCTGGCCGGATTGTGTGCGCTGCGGATGGCGTTGTACCCGGCGGCCTTCATCAGCGCGACCTTGCGGGCCTCCGCGTCGGGCGCGCCGGCGGCGCCGATCATGTAGTTGTCGTGGTGGATGTTGCCGCCGCGCAGCAGCACCGGCTGGCCATTGATGCGCAGGCCGTTGGCGGAATCCAGGGCGATCGTGCGGATGCCGAAGCGGGTGCGCCTTTCGTCGACGGTTTCGCCACCGATGCGGACCTCCTGGACCAAGGTGTAGAGATTGGGGGAATCCGGAGACCACAGGCGCGGCCTGGCCACGGTCAGTTCCAGTGAAGGCTGCGCGCGCGCACCGGCGGCGACCGCATGCGTCTGCCGCGCCTCGGCCACGGTCTCGCCGTTGGCCGCCACCACCCGGGTCACCCATTCGGCGGATTGCGTCTTGCCCGACCGGTTGGCGATGGCGGCGCGCACCGAAACCACGCCCCGGTCTTCGGCCGCCACCGGGGTGGAGACGAAAACGCTTTCGGGCTCGACATGGACCGGATCGAGGATTTCCAGCGCGACCGGCCGGATCAGCCCCGAGCCGGCATACCAGCGCGATGACGGATCGGCATGGTCGACGCGCACGACGAGGGTGTTGTCGCCGGCGCGAACCTTGCCGGTCAGGTCGACCGAAAACGCGGTATAGCCGTACCGATGCTTCTTCAGATGTTCGCCGTTCACCCAGATGTCGGCGTCCATGTACACGGCTTCGAAGTTCAGCCGCACGATGCGCGACGCCTCGGCCGGCGTGAGCGTCAGCTGGCGGCGGTACCAGCCGGTGCCGCCCGGCAGATAGCCAGAATCCTGGCCGCTGATGGCGTCCGCATCGAACGGCGCGCTGCCGTCGGGCCTGTCCATGATCGAGAAGTCGTGCGGCACGGCCACCCGCTGCCAGGCCCGGTCGTCGAAGGCGCTGTGTTGCGCGTCTGCGGCCTCGCCGGCATGGAACAGCCAGTCCTGCGACAGGCTGCGGACTTCCGCCCAGGCGGGCGATGCGGCCATCGCCATGAGCAATGCGGCCGTCAGACGTCTGTGCCTTGCCGGGATGTTTCGCACGGTGGTCAGTTCCTCATTCTTGTTCACCCGTCACGACGGTGATGCGTGCGGTATCGACGATGCGGCCCACCGGCCGCCACGGAAGCTGCATATGCCCTCCGTCAGTGCGAATCGCGTTCGACGAGGTCGCCGCTGCCCCCGACCAGGATGTCGAGATCGGCGCCGAGATGGGCCTGCTGCACATGATCGAAATAGAGCCGGGCCCAGCCACGTGCGGGGCGCGGCGCCTCGCGCCATTCGACGCGGCGGCGCTCCAGTTCGGCCTCGTCGACGTCCAGATGCAACCGGCGTCCGGGCACATCGAGTTCGATGGAATCGCCGTCGCGCACCAGCGCCAGGGAACCGCCGACGGCGGCCTCCGGCGAGACGTGCAGCACCACGGTGCCGTAAGCGGTGCCGCTCATGCGCGCATCCGAGATGCGCACCATGTCGGTGACGCCCCGGCGCAGCAGCTTCGGAGGCAGCGGCATGTTGCCGACTTCGGCCATGCCGGGATAGCCGCGCGGGCCGCAGTTCTTCAGCACCATTACGCAGGTTTCGTCGATGTCCAGCGCTTCGTCGTCGATGCGCGCCCTGAAATCCTCGATGTTCTCGAACACCACCGCGCGCCCGCGGTGCCGCAGCAGGTGCGGCGAGGCCGCCGACGGCTTGACGATCGCGCCGTCGGGCGCCAGGTTGCCGCGCAGCACGGCGATGCCAGCCTCGGGCTTGAACGGCGCATCGATGCTGCGGATGACCTCGCGGTTCCAGCAGGGCGCGTCGGCGATGTTCTCACCGAGCGTGCGGCCGTTTGCGGTGAGCGCGTCCAGGTCCAGTTCGCCGACGATCTCGCGCAGCACCGCCGGCAGGCCGCCCGCGTAGTAGAAGTCCTCCATCAGATGCTGGCCGGAGGGTTTCAGGTCCGCCAGACAGGGCAGTTTCGAGCCGATATCGTCCCAATCCTGCAAGGTCAGCGGCACGCCCAGGCGCCCGGCCAGCGCCAGCAGGTGGATCACCGCGTTGGTGGAGCCGCCGACCGCGGCATTGGCGCGGATGGCATTCTCGAATGCGGCGCGGGTCAGGATGCGCGACATGCGCAGGTCTTCCTCGACCATCCGCACGATGCGGCGGCCGGTGAGGTGCGCCAGGCGGAAGCGACGCGCATCCACCGCCGGGATCGCCGCGTTCTCCGGCAGCGACATGCCCAGCGCCTCGACCATGCAGGCCATGGTCGAAGCCGTGCCCATGGTCATGCAGCTGCCCTTGGAGCGCTGCATGCACGCCTCGGCATCGACGAACTCCTGCTGGCTCATTTCGCCGGCGCGCACCATCTCCGACATCTGGATCACGCCGGTGCCCGAACCGATCGGGTTGCCTCGCCAGTTGCCCGACAGCGCCGGGCCGCCGGACAGGCCGATCGTGGGCAGGTCCACGCTGGCCGCGCCCAGCAGCAGCGACGGGGTGGTCTTGTCGCATCCCATCAGCAGCACGACGCCGTCGATGGGATTGGCGCGTATGGACTCCTCGACGTCCATGCTGGCCAGGTTGCGGAACAGCATGGCGGTGGGCCGCATCTGGGTCTCGCCCAGCGACATCACCGGGAACTCGAGCGGGAATCCGCCGGCCTCGTAGACGCCGCGCTTGACGTGCTCGGCCAGTTCGCGCAGCGAACTGTTGCACGGCGCCAGCTCCGACCAGGTGTTGCAGATGCCGATGACCGGACGCCCGTCGAACATGTCGTGCGGAACGCCGAGGCTCTTGAGCCAGCTGCGGTAGTAGAACCCTTGCTTGCCTTCGCGACCGAACCACGCCTGGCTGCGCCGAAGCGGCTTATCGGGTGAGTCCATGGATGAAGCGTTCCCTCGGAAAAGGAATGCGGAAACCGGGAGCCACCGGTGCGCGGCGGCACTTTACGGCGATGATGCTACTAGGCATATTGATGCTTCGGAAATAACAATATCGCCGAATTCGATATACATTCGGATATCGATTTTTGTCTCATCCAGCGGAGGAATCCAGCGTGCATCGTCCCGACACTTCCGCCGAGCCGGCCTCCGGTGCGGCCATCGGCCAGGCGCTCTATCCCGAACTGCGGGGGCGCCGCGTGTTCGTCACCGGCGGAGGCAGCGGCATCGGCGCGGCACTGGTCGAGGCCTTCGCCCGCCAGGGCGCGCAGGTCGCCTTCGTCGACGTGGCCGAGGAGGAGGGGCGGGCGCTGGTCGAGCGTATCGCCGCCGCCGGCGGGCCGCGGCCATGGATGCGGCGCTGCGATGTCGTGGACGTGGCCGCGCTGCAGCAGGCGATCGCCGATGCGGCGGCCGAACTGGGCGATTTTCACGTGCTGGTCAACAACGTCGGCAGCGACGACCGCCACCGGCTGGACGAGGTGACCCCGGACTACTGGGACCGGCGGGTGGCGATCAACCAGCGTCCGGCGTTCTTCGCGATCCAGGCGATCGTGCCAGGCATGCGGCGGCTCGGCGGCGGCTCGATCGTCAATCTGGGCTCCACCGGCTGGCAGACCAAGACCGGAGGCTATCCGGTCTACGCCACCACCAAGTCGTCGGTGAACGGGCTCACCCGCGGGCTGGCGCACGAGCTGGGCGCCTCGCGCATCCGCATCAACGTCGTCACTCCGGGCTGGGTGATGACCGAGCGTCAGGTGAGCCTGTGGCTGGACGCGGAAGGCGAGCGCGAACTGGCGCGCAACCAGTGCATGCCCGACAAGGTCTATCCCGAAGACATCGCCGCGATGGTGCTGTTCCTCGCGTCCGACCAGGCCCGCGCCTGCACCGCGCAGGAATACGTGGTCGATGCCGGCTGGTCCTGAGCGGGCGGATCCCGAAGGCGATTCCGGACGCCGGCGTGCGTCCGGTCAGTTCCCGCTTTTCCGGTTGCCCCGCGCCTTCGGTGTGTAGATATCCGCAGCGGCGTCCTTCAGGGCATCCAGCACGGTGCGTGCTCCTGGAGACAGCAGCCAGTCGGTGCGGGTGATGAAGCCGAACGAATCCATGTTGCAGGAGAGCTCCAGCGGCACGGTCCGGGCCAGGCCGTGCTCGGCGTAGTGCCGGGCGATGTCCACCGGCACCACGGCGAGATGGTCGCTTTCCTGCAGCAGGCGCGGCAGCAATACCAGCGCGGCGGTGCCGATCATGCGCCGCGGGACCTCGAGCCCGGCGGACTGGAACATCAGTTCGAAGCGGTGGCGCAGGATGCTGCCCTCCGGCGGCACCACCCACGACGCCAGCGCCAAGTCGCGCAACTGCGGGTTTCCCAGCGAAAGCAGAGGGTGCCCTGGCCGGGCGATCGCGCAGACCTGTTCCTCGGCCACCGGCTGGTAATGCAGGTGGCGCTTGTCGTGGCGAGCGAACAGGCGTCCGATCATCAGGTCGATCCTGTTCTGCGCCAGTTGTTCCAGTAGCACGTCGCTGCCGTCCACCACCAGCGACACGCGCAGGTCGGGATAGGCCTGGGAGATCCGGGCCAGGGCCGGCGGCAGCAGGGTCATGGCCGGCCCTGCGATGGCGCCGATGGTCACGTTGCCGGCATGCCCGGCCTTGAGCGCTTCGATCTCGGCGCCGGCCTCGCCGAGGCTGGACAGGGCGATGCGGGCGTGGCGGATCATGCTTTCCCCGTACCAGGTCGGGCGCATGGCGCGGGGCAGCCGGTCGAAGAGCGGAACCCCGATCAGGACCTCCAGGCTCTTGAGCAGCTTGGAGGCTGCCGGCTGCGACATGTTCAGCGCCTCCGCGGCGCGATGGACGTTGCCGTGTTCCTCGATGGCGATCACCAGCATCAGCTGCCGGGTCTTGAGGTGGGCGCGGACGAACCAGGGAGGCGTGATGGACACGGCATGTTCCGATATCGATTTGTATATCGATAATGATGATTTACCTATTTGTAGCATATCCATGAAGCCCGCAGAATAAGACCATTGGTGCTGTCCGGCGGCTGCACGCCTGCCGAGCCCGAGCCGCCCATGCCTGCCATACGGCCAGGCAGCGGACCCAGCAGGACGGAGACGATGCGACTGATCCAGTTTCTCGACGATTCCTCGGCCGTATGCGTAGGCGAAGTCGGTATCGACGGCCGCCAGGTGCGCCGGCTCGACCGCGTCGCCTCGATGTACGAACTGGCCAATGCGGCGATCGCCGCCGGGCGCTCGCTCGATGCCATAGCCGCGGAATGCGCCGGCGAAGAACGCCTGGACTATGCGGACCTGCTGGAACGGAACCGCGTGCTGGCGCCGCTGCACCATCCCGATCCGGCGCACTGCCGGGTAACCGGTACCGGGCTGACCCACCTGGGCAGCGCCGCGGCCCGCGATGCGATGCACCGGAACCTCCGGCAGCAGGCCGAGGCGGGCACGCTGACCGACTCGATGCGGATGTTCCAATGGGGCGTGGAGGGCGGCATCCCGCGCGATGGCCAACCGGGCGCGCAGCCGGAATGGTTCTACAAGGGCGATGGCGGCATCGTCGCCGCGCCCGGCGCGCCGCTGGATTCGCCGGACTTCGCGCTGGACGGCGGCGAGGAGCCGGAACTGGTCGGCCTGTACCTCATCGGCCCGGACGGCACCCCGCACCGGCTCGGTTTCGCCCTCGGCAACGAGTTCTCCGACCATGTCACCGAGCGCCGCAACTACCTGTACCTGGCGCATTCCAAGCTGCGCGCCTGCGCGGTCGGCCCGGAACTGCGCACCGGCGAGTTGTCGCGCGATCTGCGCGGGACCAGCCGCATCCGCCGCGACGGCGACGTGCTGTGGGAAAAGCCCTTCCTGACCGGCGAGGCCAACATGTGCCACTCGCTGGCCAACCTTGAGTACCACCATTTCAAGTACGCCGCGCACCGTCGCCCCGGCGACGTCCACCTGCATTTCTTCGGCACGGCCACGCTGAGCTTCGCCGACCAGGTGAGCGCGCGCGACGGCGACGTGTTCGAGATCGAATTGCCCGAGCTGGGCGCGCCGCTGCGCAACCCGTTGCGCACGGTCGCCTCCGGCTTCGCGCTGGGCGGCGTGTCCGTGCGTTGAGCACGGAGCCCGGCGCAGGAGACGACCACAGGAGACGATGCATGACCCGCCAGTTCAAGAGCTACATCGATGGCCAATGGGTTGCCGGCAGCGACGGCGCGGACGACGAGAACCCTGCCGACCTCGCCGCGCCGGTCGGCAGCTACGGCGTGCTGGATGCGGCGCAGGTGGCGCAGGCGGTCGACGCCGCCGCCGCGGCGTTGCCGGCCTGGTCGCTGAGTTCGCCGCAGCAGCGCGCGGACATCCTCGACCGCGCCGGCAGCGAGATCCTCGCGCGCAAGGAAGAACTGGGCCGACTGCTGGCGATGGAGGAAGGCAAGACCCTGCCCGAGAGCATCGGCGAGGCGGCGCGCGCAGGGCAGATATTCAAGTTCTTCGCCGGCGAGGCGCTGCGCATTCCCGGCGAGAAGCTGGCTTCCACGCGCCCGGGCGTGGACGTGGAGATCACCCGCGAGCCGGTGGGCGTGGTCGGCATCATCGCGCCCTGGAACTTCCCGCTGGCGATCCCGGCCTGGAAGATCGCGCCGGCGCTCGCCTACGGCAACACCGTGGTGTTCAAGCCGGCCGAGATCGTGCCGGGCTGCGCCTGGGCCATCGCCGACATCCTCGAACGCGCCGGCGTGCCCGCCGGCGTGTTCAACCTGGTGCTGGGCGCCGGCCGCACGGTGGGCGCGGCGCTGGTCGGGCATGGCAGGCTCGACGCGCTGACCTTCACCGGCTCGGTGCCGACCGGCCGCGCGCTGCTGCGGCAGGCCGCCGAGCGCGGCCTGAAGATCCAGATGGAAATGGGCGGCAAGAACCCGCTGGTGGTGCTGGCGGATGCCGATCTGGATCAGGCCGTGGAATGCGCGGTCAACGGCGCCTACTTCTCCACCGGCCAACGCTGCACGGCCTCCAGCCGCCTGATCGTGGAAAACGCGGTATACGACGAGTTCGCCGCGCGCATGCAGGCGCGCCTGGCCAAGCTGACGGTGGGCGACCCGCTGCAGGCGGGCGTGGACATCGGCCCGGTCGCCAGCGCCGCGCAGTTGGACACCGATCTGTCGTACATCGGCATCGGCCGCGACGAAGGCGCCGAGCTGCTGTTCGGAGGCGAACGCGTCGAATGCGCCACGCAGGGCCATTTCCTCGCGCCGACCCTGTTCGCCGCCCGGCCCGAGCACCGCATCGCGCGCGAGGAGATCTTCGGCCCGGTCGCCGCGCTGATCCGCGCCGACGACTACGAGCATGCGCTGGCCCTGGCCAACGACACCGAGTTCGGCCTGTGCGCGGGCATCTGCACCACGTCGCTCAGGCATGCCACGCACTTCAAGCGCCACGCGCAGGCGGGCATGGTGATGGTCAACCTGCCCACCGCGGGCGTGGATCCGCATGTGCCGTTCGGCGGCCGCAAGGCGTCCAGCTACGGTCCGCGCGAACAGGGACGCCATGCGGTCGAGTTCTACACTACGGTGAAGACCGCCTATACGGCAGCCTGATACCACCACACGGCATCGGTTCTTCGGGAGGGAACGGAATGCGGAAGTTCGTAATGATGTGCGCCACTTTGCTGGTGCTTGCGGCCTGCTCCGGGAGCGGAACAGGGAACGGCGACGGTAGCGGCGAAGGCAAGCCGATCACCGTCGGCTTCAGCCAGGTCGGCGCGGAAAGCGAATGGCGCACCGCCAACACCGCGTCGGTGAAGGCGGCGCTGGCTCCGCCGGAGTTCCGGCTCAAGTTCTCCGATGCGCAGCAGAAGCAGGAGAACCAGATCAAGGCGCTGCGCTCGTTCATCGCCCAGCGTGTGGACGTGATCGCGTTCTCGCCGGTGGTCGAGTCCGGCTGGGAGACCGTGCTGCGCGAAGCCAAGGCCGCTGGCATTCCGGTGGTGCTGACCGACCGCGCGGTGAAGGTCAGCGACGACTCGCTGTACGTCACCTTCATCGGATCGGACTTCGTCGAGGAAGGACGCAATGCCGGCCGTTGGCTGGTCGAGGACAGCCAGGGCAAGTCCGGGCCGATCCGCGTCGTCGAGCTGCAGGGCAGCGTCGGTTCGGCTCCTGCCATCGACCGCATGAAGGGCTTCCGGGAAATCGTCGATGCCGACGGCCGCTTCCGGGTGGTGCGCTCGCAAAGCGGCGATTTCACCCGCGCCAAGGGCAAGGAAGTGATGGAAGCCTTCCTCAAGTCCGAGGGCCGCAACATCGATGTGCTGTTCGCCCACAACGACGACATGGCGATCGGCGCGATCCAGGCCATCGAGGAAGCGGGACTGAAGCCGGGTCAGGACATCCGCATCGTCTCCATCGACGGCGTGCGCGGCGCGTTCGAGGCGATGAAGGCCGGCAAGCTCAACGCCACCATCGAGTGCAACCCGCTGTTCGGCGAGCAGCTGGCGCAACTGATCCGCGACGTGGCCGCGAACAGGCCGGTGCCCAGGCGCGTGGAGGTCGAGGAAGGCGTGTTCACCGCCGACCAGGCCGCCGCCGAACTGCCCAATCGCAAGTACTGACGCCCGCCGGCGCGCCCCGATGCAGTCCGATTCCCTCGCCCCCACGACCGGCGGCTCCGTGGTGCTGCAGGCCGAAGGCCTGGCCCGGCGCTTCGGCCAGACGGTGGCGTTGGAGGACGTCGCCCTCACGCTGCAGGCGGGCGAAGTGCATGCGCTGATGGGGCAGAACGGCGCAGGGAAGTCGACTCTCATCAAGTTGCTGACCGGCGCCGAGCGCGCGGACGCCGGCAGCATCCGCATCGATGGGCGCTCCATCGCGCCGGCCACGCCGCTCGAGGCGCAGCACGAAGGCATCAGCACGGTCTACCAGGAAGTGAACCTGTGCCCGAACCTGTCGGTGGCGGAAAACCTGTTCGCCGGTCGGTTTCCGCGCAACCGGTTGGGCCTGATCGACTGGGCGCGGGTGCGGCGCGACGCGCGCGAGTTGATGGCGCAGCTGCACCTGGACCTCGACGTCGATTCGCCGCTGGGGAGCCACCCGGTGGCGGTGCAGCAGATGGTGGCGATCGCGCGCGCGCTGGGCGTGTCGGCGCGGGTGCTGATCCTCGACGAGCCCACCTCCAGCCTGGACGAAGGCGAGGTGCGCGAACTGTTCCGGGTGATGCGCCAGTTGCGCGAGCGCGGCATGGCGATCCTCTTCGTCACCCATTTTCTCGACCAGGTCTATGCGGTCGCCGACCGCATCACGGTGCTGCGTAACGGCAGGCGGGTCGGCGAATACCTGCCGGCCGAACTGCCGCAGGCCGCGCTGGTGACCGCCATGGTGGGACGCAAGGTGGTCCTGGCGAGCGGCCATGCGCGGGGCGGCATCGTGGCCGACGATGCGCCGGTGGTGGTGGAGGCCGAAGGCCTCGGGCTGAAGGGCAGGCTGCATCCGACCGACCTGCGCCTGCGCGCGGGCGAAGTGCTGGGGCTGGGCGGCCTGCTCGGTTCCGGCCGCACCGAATTGGCGCGGCTGCTGTTCGGCCTGGATCGGGCGGGGCAGGGGCGCCTGCGCGTGGCCGGCCGCGACACCGCGTTCCGCCATCCCGCCGACGCGGTGGCCGCCGGCTTGGCGCTGTGCCCGGAAGAGCGCAAGACCGAGGGCATCGTGGCCGAGCTGTCCGTGCGCGAGAACATCGTCCTGGCCGTGCAGGCGCGCATGGGCCTGCGCCGCTCCATGCCGCGCGCGAAGCAGGAGGAGACGGCGCGCCGGTTCGTCGATCTGCTGGGCATCCGGACCGCCGGTATCGAAACGCCGGTCGGGGCCTTGTCCGGCGGCAACCAGCAGAAGGTCGTGCTGGCGCGCTGGCTGGCGACCGAGCCGAAGCTGCTGATCCTCGACGAACCCACGCGCGGCATCGACATCGCCGCCAAGCAGGAGGTCATGGCTGAGGTGGTGCGACGCGCGGACGAGGGCATGGCGGTGCTGTTCGTTTCCGCCGAGATCGATGAACTCGTACGCCTGTGCGACCGCATCGCGGTGATGCGCGAGCGCCGCAAGGCCGGGGAGCTGCCGGGCGGCAGCGGCGCCGAACGGGTGCTCGCGCTGATCGCCGGGCAGTGAACGTATGACGGGACACGACGAACAGCGGATGAAGACTTCTTTCGCCATTGGCTTGGCGCACGGCTTGCAGACTATCGCCTCCAGGCCGCTGTTCTGGCCGCTGCTGACGCTGGCGCTGCTGCTGGCCGGCAATGGACTGGTCAACCCGGGCTTCCTGTCGCTGCAATGGCGCGACGGGCATCTCTACGGCAACCTGGTGGACATCGCCAATCGCGCCGCGCCATTGATCCTGGTGTCGCTGGGCATGACGCTGGTGATCGCGGTGCGCGGGCTGGACATCTCGGTGGGCGCGATCGCCGCGATCGCCGCCACTGTGGCCGCGTGGACCCTGCTGCGGCTGCAGGCCGGCGACGGTGATGCGCGCGGGCTGCTGCCGCTGTTCGCCGCGCTTGCCGCGGCGATCGCGGCCGCTGCTGCGTGCGGATTGTGGAACGGTCTGCTGGTCACGAAAGTCGGCATGCAGCCGATCATCGCCACCCTGATCCTGATGGTGGCCGGGCGCGGCATCGCGCAGCTCATCGGCGACGGCCAGATCCTTACCGTCTACTACGCACCGTACTCGTATCTGGGCAACGGCTTCCTGCTGGGGCTGCCGTTCGCGCTGTTCGTGGTGGTCGCGGTGTTCGCGCTGCTGCACGTGTTGCTGGGACGCACCGCGCTCGGCCTGTTCGTGCGCGCCATGGGCCACAACCCGCAGGCCGCGCACGTGGCCGGGGTGCGGACGAAGGGGATTTCTCTGGCGCTGTACACGTCCTGCGGCATCTCCGCCGGGCTGGCCGGATTGCTGGTCAGTTCCAACGTCGCCAGCGCCGACGCCAATAGCGTGGGGTACCTGATGGAGCTGGATGCGATCCTGGCGGTATGCCTGGGCGGCACCGCGCTGACCGGCGGCCGTTTCAGCCTGGCGGGCAGTCTGGTGGGCGCGCTCATCATCCAGACGCTGACCTCCACCATCTACGCCGTAGGCGTGCCGCCGCAGGTCAACCTGGTGGCGAAGGCGCTGCTGGTGTTCGCGGTGATGCTGCTGCAATCGCCAGAGTTCCGCCGCAGCGTGCGCGGCCTGGCGATGCGGGCGGGCGCGGGAGGCGCACGGTGAGCGCGACGCATCCCGTCTCCGTTGCCGGCGCTCGGCCGGCACACGCGTGGCGCCTCGCCGAAAGGCTGCCGCTGCTGGTCACCCTGGCGCTGTTCGTGGCGATGTCGGCGGCCGGCGGCGTGCTGTACGACGGATTCCTGTCGCCGCAGGTATTCCTCAACCTGCTGATCGACAACGCCTTCCTGTGCATCGTCGCAGTGGGGCTGACCTTCGTCATCCTGACCGGGGGCATCGACCTGTCGGTGGGGGCGGTGATCGCCTTTACCTCGGTGCTGTCGGCGGCGCTGGTGCAGCGGCACGGCTGGCACCCGCTGGCGGCCATTCCGCTGGTGCTGGCGCTGGGCACCGGCTTCGGCGCGCTGATGGGCGTGCTGATCCGGCGCTACCGGCTGCAGCCCTTCGTGGTGACCCTGGCGGGCATGTTCCTCGCCCGCGGCGCGGCCACGCTGATCAGCGTGGATTCCATCAACATCGAACATCCCGCTTACGTGGCGATAGCCGCGCTGCGCATTCCGGTGGGCGGCGGCGCCTCGCTGTCGTTCGGGGCGCTGCTGGCCCTGGCAGTGGTGGCGGGCGGCGTGGCGCTGGCGCGCCTGACCCGTTTCGGTCGCACCGTGTACGCCATCGGCGGCAACGAACAGTCGGCCTGGCTGATGGGCTTGCCGGTCGGCTCCACGCTGGTAGGCGTGTACGCGCTGAGCGGGTTCTGTTCGGCACTGGCCGGAGTGGTCTACACCTTCTACATGCTCAGCGGCTACAGCCAGCACGCGATGGGACTGGAGCTGGATGCGATCGCCGCGGTGGTGATCGGCGGCACGCTGCTGTCCGGCGGCAAAGGGCATGTGCTGGGCAGCCTGGTCGGCGTACTCATTCTCGGCCTGATCCAGACCCTGATCGTATTCGACGGCACGCTCAGTTCGTGGTGGACGCGCATCGCCATCGGCGTCCTGTTGCTGGCGTTCTGTCTGCTGCAGCGCCTGCTGGTCGCGCGGCACGGCGGCGCGTGACCGCAGTTCTCTTTTCCGATCCTCACGGGATTCCAGATGAAACGCGAATTCGGGACGCTGCCCGACGGTAGCCAGGTCCACCTGCTGACCCTGCGCAGCGATGAAGGGCTCGAAGCGGAGGTGCTGACCTACGGCGGCATCTTGCAATCACTGCGCCTGGAGGCGGGCGGCGAGCCCGTATCGCTGGTATTGGGCCTGGAGGACTTGCCTGCGTACCTGGCCGACACCGTCAACCTGGGCAGGCTGGTCGGCCGCACCAGCGGCCGGATCGCGCATGGGCGCTACGAACACGATGGCAGGACGTACCGGCTCAGCGTCAACGAAGGGCATCACCACCTGCACGGCGGCAGCGGGGGATTCGGCCGCCGCCTGTGGCGCGTGGAAGAACAGGATGTCGACCGCGCGCGCCTGGCCTGCACGCTTGAGGATGGTGAGGACGGCTATCCGGGCCGCCTGGAAGCCAGTGTCGAGTTCCGCCTGCAGGGAACGACGTTGCACTTCGACTGCACCGCGCGCTGCGATGCGCCCACGCCGTTCGACCCGACCTATCACCCGTACTTCAACCTGGGCGGCGATCCCGCCGTGCCGGCGGCAGAGCATTGGCTGCGGGTGCCGGCCGACCGCTACCTGCCGGTGGATGCCGAACTGATCCCGCTGGGGGAAATCGCCCGCGTGGACGGAACGCCATTCGACTTCCGCCAACCGGTCGCACCGACCCGGAACACCGATCTGGCGCACCCGCAGATCCGGATGGGCAAGGGCTACGATCATTGTCTGGTGCTGGCCGATGCCGCCGACTGCAGCGCGGAGCTGTACTCGCCACACAGCGGCGTGGCGATGCGCGTATCGAGCGACGCTCCGGCGCTGGTGTTCTACGAAGGGCAGATCCTCGACGCCCATCATCCGCGGCTCGGCCGGGGCGTGTGCCTGGAACCTCAGGGATTCCCCGATGCGCCTAACCGTCCAGGCTTCCCCGACGCGATCCTGCGGCCGGGCCGGAAGTACGCACGCCGCATCGCCTACCGCTTCGCCCGCGTCGCACCGGGCAGCGCCTGGGAGGATGCGATGGCGGCGCTGACGGAAGGTTTCGCACAGAAGTAGAGAGCGATATGGAGTCGTATTGGCTATCGATTGATTCGATTATCGAAGTCGATGCGCGGCAATGTTGACAGCGCTGCCAAGCGTGCACGATCTTGCGGAAGATCGAATATTCAGCGGCGAAAAGATGGGTTTGCCGCCGTCTCCGCCGGAAAGGGGCGCGTCGCATCCGGCCTCGCCATCGGCTGTCTTTCGCGAATCGTCGCGTATCGGTAATCCGCCAGGCCCGTGTCCATGAAACTGTCCCGACGATCCTTCCTCCAATCCGCTGCCGCAGTGGCCTCGCTTCCGTTCTGGGGGACGAAGGCGTCGGCGCTCGCGCCCACCTTCGCGCCGACCTGGGACTCGCTGGTGGAAGGCTACCGTACGCCCGACTGGTTCCGCGACGCCAAGTTCGGCATCTGGGCGCACTGGGGCGCGCAATGCGTGCCGGAGATGGGCGACTGGTATGCGCGCCGCATGTACATCCAGGGCAACTGGCAGTACGACCACCACGTCGAGACCTACGGCCACCCGACCAAGTCCGGCTTCATGGAGATCCAGAATCGCTGGAAGGCGGAGAACTGGGATCCCGACGCGCTGCTCGACCTGTACGTGAAGGCCGGTGCCAGGTACTTCGTGGCGATGGCCAACCATCACGACAACCTCGACGCATACGACTCCAAGTACCACGGCTGGAACACCCTGCGCGTGGGTCCCAAGAAGGACCTCATCGGCATCTGGGCCAAGGCCGCGCGCGAACGGGGATTGCGCTTTGGCGTCAGCAATCACGGTGCGCACGCGTGGCATTGGTTCCAGTCGGCCTACGGCTACGATCCCGAAGGCCCGTATGCCGGCCAGCGCTACGACGCCTACACGCTGACCAAGGCCGATGGCCGCGGCAAGTGGTGGCAGGGCCTGGATCCGCAACAGCTCTACACCGGCCGCAACATCGTCATGCCCGACGGCTTAAGGACGATCCGTGCCGTCGAGGCGTGGCACGAGAAGAACACGTTCTACTGGGACGAGAAGCCGCCGCTGCAGAACCCGGCGTTCACTCGCCAGTGGTACCTGCGCTGCCGCGACCTGATCGACAGCTACCGGCCCGACCTCGTCTACATGGACAACCACGGGCTGCCGCTGGGCCAAGTCGGGCTGGACATCACCGCCCACTACTACAACGCCAGCATGGCGTGGAACGGCGGCAAGCTGGAGGCGGTGGTCAACGCCAAGGAGTTGCCGACAGAGTGGCGCCCGGGCGTGGTCGAGGACGTGGAGCGCGGCTTCCGCGAGAACATCGAGCCGCTGCCCTGGCAGACTTGCACCTGCCTGGGCGACTGGCACTACGCCCGCTCGCTGTTCGACAACCATCAGTACAAGTCGGCGGCCACGATCGTCCATCGGCTGTGCGACATCGTTTCCAAGAACGGCAACCTGCTGCTGTCGGTGCCGATGCGCGGCGACGGCACCATCGATGCCGACGAGCAGAAGATCCTCGAGGACATCGCCGCCTGGATGGCCCGCAACGGCGAAGCCATCTACGGCACGCGTCCGTGGCGCAGCTTCGGCGAAGGGCCCACGCGCGTGGGCAGCGGCATGTTCAGCGAAGGCTCGTCCAAGCCGCTCACGGCCGAAGACATCCGCTTCACTACCAAGGGCGGTGTGCTGTATGCCATCGCGCTCGGCTGGCCACGCGATGGCGTGATGCGCATCCACACGCTGGCCGAGGAATCGGCGCTGGCGCCGGGTGCCATCGAGCGTGTCGAGATGTTGGGCTCCACCGAAAGCCTGCCGTTTGAGCGCAACCGAAGGGGGTTGGAAGTGCGCCTGCCAGAAGGACTCGCCGGATCGATGGCCGTGGCCCTGAAGATCCGCGGCAACGGACTGGTTTGACCGGATGATCCTGTTGACTCTCTCCGGATCCATTCCCCGCCGCTTGCGGCGCGCCGAGGCACTTGCAGGAGCGCCCTTGGGCGCGACCGCGCCAGCGGGCACCGCAACGCGTGCCTATCGCGGCCAAGGCCGCTCCTGCACGCAATGCGATACCTCGCGGCATGGTCGCACGCTGCTCGGATGCCTTCTGGGCGCCGCGTTGACGATCGCCGGGCCGACATTCGCCAGTCAGCCACCCTCCGGCTTGGACGCCGCCGGCCAGTTGCAGCGGCTGGCGGTCGAGTCGCGCGACGGATTCGGCTGGTTGCGCGTCGCTGGCGGCGTGCAGTTCCAGGTCGATGGCATCACCAAGAGCGTGCTGTTCTACGGCCCCGGCATCGTGCGCGTCTCGGCGCACAAGGGCGAGACCTACACGCAGCAGCCCAGCCTGGTGGTGGTGGCGACGCCGCAGGCCCCGCAACTGGAGATCGCCGAGTCGGCCGACACGCTCGCCATCGACGGGCCGGCACTGCGCATCGAGGTCGACAAGCGGACCGGCGCGCTCGCATTCCAGCGCGCCGACGGCACCCCGTTGACGCGCGAGCAGCAGGCGCCGGCGATCACCCCGGCCACCGAATCCTCGGGGACCCCGACCTACACCGTCGAGCAGCGCTTCGCGCTGACGGCCGACGAATCGCTCTACGGCCTGGGCCAGTACGACGAGCCGTACATGGACTACCGCGGCCGCGACGTGTTGATGGTGCAGACCAATATCGGCATCGTCGTGCCGTTCATGGTGTCCACGCGCCGTTATGGGCTGCTGTGGGACACGTATTCGAAGATGACGTTCTCCGACGGCCCGCAGGGCGCTGCCTTCCGTGCCGACAACGCGCCCGCCGGCGTCGACTACTACCTGATGGCCGGCGACACCATGGACGAGGTGATCGCGGGCTATCGCCAGCTCACCGGCGCTGCGCCGATGTTCCCGAAGTACGCGTTCGGGTTGTTCATGAGCAAGGAGCGCTACGCCACGCAGCAGCGCTTGCTGGAGGTGGTGCGGCGCTTCCGCCGCGAGCGCTTCCCGCTGGACGTCATCGTCCAGGACTGGCAGTACTGGGGCGGCGAGAAGGACGGCGAGTGGGATGGCAACTGGAGCGGCATGGTCTGGGACCGCGAGCGCTACCCGGACCCCGCAGGCATGGTGCGCACCTTGCACGACCGGCTGAACACCCGGCTGATGGTGTCGATCTGGCCCTCGGTCGGCAACGACACCGCGCTGGCGCACGAACTCGACGCCAACGGATTGCGCTTCGAACCGCTGCACTGGATTTCCAGGCGCGCGCGCATCTACGACGCGTTCAGCGACGAGGGCAGGGCCATCTACTTCAAGCATACGAAGCAGGGTCTGCTCGACCTCGGCGTCGATGCACTGTGGATCGACGGCACCGAGGTGGAAGTGGGCGGTGCCGCGCACGATCCGGCCGAGGTGGAGGCCGACATCAAGCGCCTGGGCCGCAATGCGATGGGCGACTTCGGCCGCTATCTCAACGTCTACAGCCTGCTGGCGACGCGCGGCCTCTACGAAGGCCAGCGGGCCAGCGACGACCGCGACGCCAAGCGCGTGTTCACGCTCACCCGTTCCGCCTGGGCCGGACAGCAGCGCTATGCCGCGATGTCCTGGTCGGGCGACACCACCGCCAGCTGGGCCGCACTGCGGGCGCAGATCGCCGGCGGCCTGAACGTCTCGATGGCCGGCCAGCCGTACTGGACCCAGGATGTCGGTGGCTTTTTCGTCAACGCGCCCGGCGGCGAACGCGACCCGGCCTACCGCGAACTGTTCGCACGCTGGAACCAGTTCGGCATCTTCAATCCGGTCTACCGCATCCACGGCACTTCGATCGAACGCGAGCCCTGGGCATTCAAGGCACTCGAGCCGGCGGTGTACCGCTCGATCCGCCGCGCCGCCGAGCTGCGCTATCGCCTGCTGCCCTACATCTACAGCCTGGCCTGGGCCAGCACGCACGACGGCTACACGATGATGCGCGCGCTGCCGATGGACTTCCCGGACCAGCCGGCGTTGCGCCGGGTGGACGACACCTACATGTTCGGCCCGGCGTTCCTGGTGCAGCCGATCACCAGGCCGATGTTCCATGCCGAACTGCCGCCGCCGCCGACGGTGCCGGCGGCGCAGCTGCGCACGCCAGACGGCCAGCCGGGCCTCGAACTGGAGTACTACCGCGGCATGGAGTTCGAGGAGCTCGCCAGCCGCACCATCGACCCCCACGCCGACCACCATTGGCCCGGGCCACCGCTGGACAGCGTGCCGGCCGGCCTTGATGGGCTGCAGAACTTCTCGGCGCGCTGGCAGGGCCAGATCATCGCGGCCGAGGACGGCGAGCACGAGATCGGCGTCGAAGGCGACGACGGCTTCAGGGTCTGGCTCGACGACGAACTCGTGGTCGAGGACTGGAAGGAAGCCGGCGCGCGTTTCGAGGGTGCACGCGTCATGTTGCGCAAGGGGCAGGCGGTGCGCGTGCGCATCGACTATTTCCAAAAGGGCGGCGGCCGGTCGATGCGGCTGGCCTGGCGCACGCCGAGCGAGCGCAGCGCCCTGGCCGAGCACCAGCGCCGGCTCGATCCGCGGCAGGCCACGCTGCTGCCGGCGGGAGCCGACTGGTACGACTTCTGGACCGGCCAGCGCCATGCCGGCGGCGCCAGCACCGCGCGGCGCTATGCGATCGACGAGTTCCCGCTGTTCGTGCGCGCCGGCTCGATCCTGCCGCTGGGTCCGGTGATCCAGCACGTCGACGACAAGCCCGGTGCGCCGTACGAGATCCGCATCTACCCCGGTGCCGATGGCCGCTTCACGCTCTACGACGACGACGGCCAGACCTACCGCTACGAGCAGGGCGAGTACGCCACGGTCGCGCTCGCCTGGGACGATGCCGGACGCACGCTGCGCATCGGCGCTCGCGAAGGCGCTTTTCCCGGCATGACCGAGCGGCGCACGCTGAACGTGCGGCTGATGCCGTCGCGTCCCGGCGACCGGGTCCAGACGAAGACCGTGCGCTTCCACGGCGAACCGGTCGAACTGCACTTCACGCAATGAAGAATGAAGGTCATTCGATGAGAACGATGGGGTTGTTCGCGGCGATCGCCGCACTGTCCTGGGTCGCCATGGCGGGGGACGCCGCGGCAACACCGCAAAGCGTCGCATCGCCCAGCGGAGATGCCGTCATCCGGATCGACGACGACGCCGGCCGGTTCTCGGTGCTGTGGCGCGGGGAGGCCATCATCGATGCATCCCCGCTGGGGCTGGAGCTGGACGGCGCGCCGGCGTTCGGCGCGCTGGCACTGGAAAGCCGCGAAGACACCGAGGTGGACCGCGAGATCCCGCTGGTCGCGACCAAGGCGGCGGTGGCGCGCGACCGCTACCACGGTGCCACACTGACGTTCCGCGAAACCGGCGCGCCGGCACGCAAGCTCATCGTCGACGTGCGCGCCTACGATGACGGCGTCGCGTTCCGCTATCGCATCGACGATCCGGCGCCGGTGCGGCTGAGTGGCGAACGCACGGCCTTCGTGCCCGCGGGCGATCCCTCCTGCCTGGTCACCGAGCGCGACTACGGCGCGCATGAGTTGCCGTTCGAGCGCCTGCGCTTTTCGCAACTGAAGGAAGGCGTCGCCTACGACGTGCCGGTGGTCTGCGCCGCGCCATCGGGCCGCGCCCACTACGCCATCACCCAGGCACATCTGGAGGGCTACACCGGCGCCATGCTGCGGCGCGAGGGCACGGCGCTGCGCGTGTACCTGTCGGCCGTGCCGGACCGGCAGGGCCCGGCCTACATTTCCCCGGCCGGCCTGAGAACGGCCTGGCGCGCGATCATGATGGCCGACCGCGCCGGCGAACTGATCGAGTCGCACCTGGTCGGCAATCTCAATCCGCCGCCCGAAGGCGATTTCGGCTGGGTGAAGGCCGGCAAGACGGCCTGGGACTGGTGGTCGGGCCCGCTGGAAGGCGTGAAGCCCGACCTGGCTGACTACAAGCGATTCATCGACTTCGCGGCGGAGTCGGGCTTCCCCTACTACCTGATGGATGCCGGCTGGGCCTGGGGCGCCGGCCCCTGCTGCGACGCGCTGCCCACGACCGACATCGCCCGCCCGGCCGAAGGCACCGACATGCCGGCGCTGGTGCGCTACGCGGCCGACAAGGGCGTGGGTCTGCTGCTGTGGATGCACTGGGAGCATCTGGCGGCGCGCATGGACGAGGTGCTCGATACCTACGCGCGCTGGGGCATCAAGGGCATCAAGGTCGATTTCATGAACCGCGACGACCAGGAGATGGTGGCGTTCTACCAGCGCGTCGCGGCCGCCACCGCACAGCGCCGCATGCTGCTGAACCTGCACGGCGCCTACGTGCCCGCCGGCCTGCAGCGCACCTGGCCCAACTTCATCACCCAGGAAGGCGTGCTGGGCGCCGAGTGGAACAAGATGGACCGGCGCATCACGCCGGAGCACAACCTGATGCTGCCGTACACGCGCATGCTCACCGGCCCGATGGACTACACGCCCGGCGGCTTCCGCAACGCCACGCCGCAGACCTTCGAAGTGCGCGCCGTGATGCCGCAGACGCAGACCACGCGCGGTCAGGCGCTGGCGATGTACGTGGTCTACGACAGCCCGCTGCAGATGGTCTCCGACGACCCCTCGAACTACCGCGGCGAGTCTGGCTTCGATTTCATCAGGCGCGTGCCGGCAGCCTGGGACGAGACGCGCTTCATCGACGGTGAGCCGGGCCAGGACATCGTGCTGGCTCGTCGCCACGGCAAGGCCTGGTACCTCGGCGCGATGACGGCCGAACAGGCCCGCACCCAGAAGGTGCCGCTCGACTTCCTGCCCTCCGGACGCTGGCGCGCCACCATCTGGCAGGACGGCGAGGGTGTGCGCGAAGTGCGCCGCACCGAACGCAACGTGGCGAGCAAGGACGTGCTCAGCCTGGTGCTTGCCGCAGCCGGCGGCGCCGTCGTGATCCTCGAACCCGCCCCTTGAAGACTCCATGAACACGACAGCATCTCCAGGCAGCTCGCCCGACTCGCCGCAGCGCCGCGGCTTTGTGTGCGCCACGCTGGGCAGCGGCCTGGCCGCACTGGCAGGCCTGCCGGCGGCCCGCGCCGCCGCGGCCATCCAAGCCCCGCGCAGCAGTGCCGACGGGGCCGAACCCGGGCTGCCCTTCCACGCCTGGGCACCGTCGCCGCCGATGGGCTGGAACAGCTGGGACGCCTTCGGCGCCAGCGTCACCGAGGCCGAGTACCTGGAGAACGCGCGCATCCTGGCCGAACGCTTCCTGCCTTACGGCTACGACACGGCCACCGTCGACATCCAGTGGTACGAGGCAGGCGCCAGGTCGTCGCACTACCGGCCCTTCGCGCCGCTGGTGCTCGACGACCATGGCCGCCCGCAACCGGCGCCCAATCGCTTTCCCAGCGCCGCCGGCGGTCGCGGCTTCGCGCCGCTGGCCGCGCAGGTGCGCCGCCTGGGGCTGCGCTTCGGCGTGCATCTGATGCGCGGCATCCCGCGCCAGGCGGTGGGGCTGGAACTGCCCATCGCCGGCAGCCAATGGCGCTGCCATGAGGTGGCCAACCCGGGGTCGACCTGCGCATGGAACACCGACATGTGCGGCGTCAACCCGGACCACCCTGGCGCCTTCGACTGGTACCGCGCCTGGTTCGCCCAGCTGGCCGAATGGGGCGTGGACTTCGTGAAGGTCGATGACATCGCGGCGCCCAACTACCACGCACCCGAGGTCGAGCTGATCCGGCGCGCCATCGACGCCAGCGGCCGGCCGATGGTGCTGAGCCTGTCGCCCGGCCCGTCGCTGCTGGAGCAGGCCGCGCACCTGCAGGCGCATGTCAACCAGTGGCGAGTGTGCAACGACTTCTGGGACACCTGGCCGCAGCTGCGCGACAACCTGGTCAACCTGGTGAAGTGGGCGCCGCATGCGCGCGTCGGTGCCTGGCCCGATGCCGACATGCTGCCGGTGGGCAAGATCGGCCTGCGCAACCTCGACGGCGGCGGCACCGGAGAGCGCGACACCCGCTTCACCCGCGACGAGCAGGTGCTGATGCTCACCGCCTGGACCTGCGCACGCAGCCCGTTGATCCTCGGCAACGACCTGCGCCGGCTCGACGACTGGACTTTCCGGCTGGTGACCAATCCCGAGGTGCTGGCGTTGCTGCGCGTGCCCGGCGCGCGCGAATGGCACAGCACGGCGCAGGGCCACCGCTTCGTCTGCAGCGGCCCGCAAGGCACCTGGGCGGCATGGCTCAACACGGGCGAGGCGCCGTGGCATGCGTCGCTGCCCGCCTGGCTGCCCGACGCGCGTCGCGACTGCTGGGCGCGCGCCGACCTGCCCGCCGGCACCCGCACGCTCACCATCCCCCCGCATGGCGCACGGCTCGTGCGCTGCGCTTGAATCCAAGGAGACCCTGATGACACCCGCGCGCCTACTGCGTACCTTCGCCACCTTCGCCGCCTTTGCGGCCGCCGCCGTGCTGCCCTTGGGCGCCGGCGCCGCCGAGCCCGTTCAGGTCCGCCTCGACGTCACCCAGCAGCCCGCCGGGCCGCGCATCGAACCCACCGTCTACGGCCACTTCGTCGAGCACCTCGGGCGCGTCGTCTACGAGGGCCTGTGGGTCGGCCCCGAGTCGCCCATTCCCAACACGCGCGGCTGGCGCAACGACGTGGTCGGCGCGCTGCGCCAGCTCGGCGTGCCGGTGATGCGCTGGCCCGGCGGCTGCTTCGCGGACGACTACGACTGGCGCGACGGCATCGGCGACCCCGCCAAGCGCCCGGTGCGCATGAACAAGTGGTGGGGCGGACTGGAGACCAACCGCGTCGGCACGCACGAGTTCATGGATCTGGCCGAGATGCTCGGCTCCGAGGTCTACCTGGCCGCCAACATGGGCTCGATGCCGCCGCGCGCGATGGCTGAATGGCTCGAATACATGACCGAAGACGGCAAGACGACGCTGGCCGAAGAGCGCCGCCGCAACGGCCGCGACAAGCCGTGGACCGTCAAGTACACCGGGATCGGCAACGAAAGTTGGGGCTGCGGTGGCAACATGCGGCCCGAATACCAGTCCGATCTGCACAACCAGTACGCCACCTTCCTGCGCGGGTCGACCTTGCGCGCGGCTTCGGGCGAGGGCGGGACCAGCGACCACCTGGTCGAGGTGCTGATGGAGCACTCCGGCAAGCACATGGACGCCTTCACGCTGCACTACTACACCTTGCCGGGCGACTGGACCAAGAAGGGCGAGGCGCTCGGTTTCAACGCCGACGCCTGGGCCAAGACGCTGAAGACCGCGATGGGCATCGAGACGCGTATCGACGTGGTCTCGCGCATCATGGACAAGCACGACAAGGACAAGCGCGTCGCACTGTACGTCGACGAGTGGGGCACCTGGTACGACACGCCGGACGGCGCCTCCGCGTTGTGGCAGCAGAACTCGCTGCGCGACGCGATGGTCGCGGCGCTGTCGTTCAACGCCTTCCACCGCCACACCAACCGCGTGAAGATGGCCAACATCGCGCAGATGGTCAACGCGCTGCAGTCTCCGGTGCTCACCGACGGGCCGCGCATGCTGCTGACGCCCACCTACCACGCGTTCGACCTTTACAAGCCCTTCCGCGGCGCGACGCCGCTGCAGGCCAAGCTGGAGACGCCGCGTTTCCGCACCGGCGACGTCGAGCTGCCGGCGGTGGAAGCCAGCGTGGCGCGCGCCGAAGACGGCAGCACGCAGCTGGCGCTGGTGAACCTGGACCCGCAGCGCCCGGCACGCGTTGTGACCAACCTGAAGGGCGATGCGCGGGGCCGCGTGCTCACCGCCGCCGCCATCGACGCCCACAACACCTTCGACAAGCCGCAGGCCGTGGTGCCCGCTCCGTACGCCGCGCGCGCCGGCGCGCAAGGGCTGGTGCTGGAGCTGCCGCCGAAGTCCATCGTCGTCGTCAGCGTGGGCAAGCCCTGAACCGGGCGACCCGCGAACCCACGATTGTTTCCCACCCCCTTCATCAGGCATCTCTCAAGAGGGTCCCCGCATGCTCCGCTTTGTCCGACGCGCCGCGCACGCCGTCATCCTGTTCGGCTTCGCCGCCGCCGCGCCCGCCTACGCCCACGAGACGCTCAAGCTCGACGCGCCCAAGCCGCTGCTCGCCCCCACGCCGCCGATGGGCTGGAACTCGTGGAACAAGTACGGCTGCGACATCGACGAGGCGCTGGTGCGCCGGCAGGCCGACGCGATGGCGGCTTCCGGCATGAAGGACGCCGGCTACCAGTACATCGTCATCGATGACTGCTGGCAAAAGAGCCGCGACGCCGACGGCAACATCGTCGCCGACCCCGAGCGCTTCCCCAGCGGCATCAAGGCGCTGGCCGACTACGTGCACTCGAAGGGGCTGAAATTCGGCCTGTACTCCGATGCCGGCGTGCTGACCTGCGGCGGCCGTCCCGGCAGCGCCGGCTACGAGTTCCAGGACGCGCGCCAGTACGCCAAGTGGGGCGTGGACTACCTGAAATACGACTGGTGTTACACCGGCACCCGCGACGCCGAGGCCGCCTACACCCTCATGGCCAAGGCGCTGCGCGAGTCCGGGCGCGACATCGTGCTGTCGATCTGCGAATGGGGCGACAACCATCCCGAACGCTGGGCGCAGCCGGTGGGCCACCTCTGGCGCACCACCGGCGACATCTTCGACGCATGGGAGGGCCGCAAGGATTATTCGCTCGGCATGGTCAACATTCTCGACCTGCAGGTGGAGCGCTGGCGCCATTCCGGGCCGAATGCCTGGAACGACCCGGACATGCTGGAAGTGGGCAATGGGGGCATGACCACCACCGAGTACGAGTCGCACTTCTCGCTCTGGGCGATGCTGGCGGCGCCGCTGATCGCCGGCAACGACCTGTCGGCGATGGACGCGGATACGCTCCGCATCCTTACCAACACCGACGTCATCGCCGTCGACCAGGATCCGCTGGGCCAGCAGGCGCGACGCATCTGGAAGCAAGACGACCTGGAGATCTGGGCGCGTCCGCTGAAGGGCGGCGAGCACGCGGTGGTGCTGTTCAACCGCGGCGAGGCGCCGGCCGAGATGAAGGTGGACTGGGATCAGCTCAATCTGCCCGCCGGCCTGACGGCCAACGTGAAGGACCTGTGGAGCAAGAAGGTCTCGGAGAACGTGCGCGGCAGCTATGGCGGCACGGTCGCCCCGCATGGCGTGATCATGGTGCGGATCACGCCGGTGCTCTGACGCGGCGGGCCCACGGCCATCGGATGCCGGCATGAAGAGCCTTCTGCGCCTCGCGGTGGCCGTATGCATCGCGCTTCTGGCGAACCTCGCCTGCGCGGCCACGCGCAGCAGCGAGGCCATCAACCGCGATTGGAGCTTCACGTTGGGCAACCCTGCCAACGCTTGGGCGGCCGGCCATGACACGGAGCAATGGCGTCGCGTGGATCTGCCGCACTCGTTCTCGGAGCCGTACTTTCTCGGCACCGGCTTCTACGTTGGCCATGGCTGGTACCGCAAGAACCTTGAACTGCCCGCCAGCGTCACGGAGAAGCGCGTCTCGCTCGAGTTCGACGGCGTATTCCAGGAGGCCGAGATCTGGGTCAATGGACAGAAGGCCGGGCGCCACGTTGGTGGCTACACCGGCTTCAGCGTCGACATCACGCCTTACGTGAAGGCGGGCCGCAACCTGCTGGCCGTGCACGTGAACAACGAGTGGAACGCACGCGTGGCGCCGCGCGCCGGCGAGCATGTGTTCTCGGGCGGCATCTACCGCAATGTGCGTCTGGTCGTCACCGACCCGGTGCACGTGGCCTGGTACGGCACCTTCGTGACCACGCCACAGGTGTCCGACGAACGCGCCACGGTGCGCGTGCAGACCGAGGTGAGGAACGAGCGCGCCGGCGCGCCGGTGACGGTGGAACTGGTTTCCGAAGTGCTCGACGCGGCCGGCAAGCGGGTCTCGGTGCAGCGCAGCGAGCGCACCATGCCGGCCGCGAGCACCGTGACCTACGAGCAGCAGCTGCCCGAGATCGCGCAACCGCGGCTGTGGTCGCCCGACCGGCCCTACCTCTACACGCTGGTGAGCCGCCTGCACGTGGACGGCAAGCCGGTCGATCGCTACCAGACGCCGTTCGGTATCCGCACCATCGAATTCACCGCCGACCGGGGCTTCTTCCTAAACGGCAAGCACCTGTACATGATCGGCGCCAACGTGCACCAGGACCATGCCGGCTGGGGCGACGGCGTGACCGACGGCGCGGCGCGGCGCGACGTGCAGATGATCAAGGACGCCGGCTTCAACTTCATCCGCGGCTCGCACTACCCGCACTCGCCGGCCTTCTCGAAGGCGACCGACGAGATCGGCCTGCTGTTCTGGTCGGAGGCACCGTTCTGGGGCATCGGCGGCTTCGGTGCCGATGGCAACTGGCTGTCCAGCGCCTACCCGCCCGACCCGGCGGACCGCCCAGGGTTCGAGGCCAGCGTGCTGCAGCAGACCGAGGAGATGATCCGCATCCATCGCAACCATCCCTCCATCGTTGTCTGGAGCAACGGCAACGAGGTGTTCTTCACCGAGGGCCAGGCGATGGACGCGATGCGCGACTTCGTCAAGCGCCAGGTGGCCGTCATGCGCCGGCTCGACCCGACGCGGCCGGTGGCCATCGGCGGTTCGCAGCGCGGCGACATCGACAAGCTGGGCGACGTGGCCGGCTACAACGGCGACGGCGCCACGCTGTTCCTGGACCCGGGCGTGCCCTCGGTGGTGTCGGAATACGGCTCCACGATCACCGACCGTCCCGGCGCCTACGAGCCCGGCTTCGGCCTCATGCCTGACACTCCGGACCAGAAGGCCAACCCCAAGCCCTATTCGTGGCGCTATCCCTGGCGTTCGGGCGAAGCGCTGTGGGCCGGTTTCGATCACGGCTCGATCGCGTCGGTCGAGTTCGGTTCGATGGGCTTCATCGACTATTTCCGCCTGCCCAAGCGCCAGTATCACTGGTACCGCAGTGCCTACGCGGGCGTGCCGCCGCCGGCCTGGCCGGTGGACGGCAAGCCGGCGCAGCTGCACCTGGCCGCCAGCCAGGCGCAGATCCGCGGCACCCAGGGGCTGGACGATGCGCATCTGGTGGTGACCGTGCAGGACGAGGCGGGCAGGGCGCTGAGCAATTCGCCCGACGTGACGCTGACCATCGTCAGTGGTCCCGGCAAGTTCCCCACCGGCCGCAGCATCCATTTCAGCAACACGTCGATGGTCGCCATCCGCGACGGCCAGGCCGCGATCACGTTCCGCTCCTACTTCGCCGGCAAGAGCGTCATCGAGGCGACCTCGCCGGGCCTGAAGCCGGCACGCATCGCGATCACGACGACCGGACCCGATCCTTTCGTTCCCGGCGTCTCGCCGCTGGCGCCCGACCAGCCCGTCATCGCCTACCCGCCAATCAGCCGTAACGCGCTGGCCAGCGATCCGATCAACGTGACCACCAGCCGACCCACGTCGACCAGCGGCGCAGAGGCCGGCCACCCGGCGCCGATGGCCAACGACGGCCAGGAGCAGACCTGGTGGAGCGCGCCCGCGAAGGACGGCTCCGCATTCTGGGCCGTCGACCTGGAGAACCTGTACGCCCTCCATTGGCTGTCGCTGGCCATGCCCAACGAGCAGGCGCCTGACTTCGTCGTCGAGATCAGCAAGGACGGCGCCGACTGGCGCCCGATCGCCGACGCCAAAGGCGGACGCAAGACCTACGAACTCGCGCTGTTCGAGCATGCCGCCATCGCACGCTTCCTGCGCATCCGCTTCCCGGAAGTCACACCCGACCACCCCGCCGCGCTGAGCGAGGTGCGGGTGATGGTGTTTCCTGCGAACTGAACGCCTGGAGCCCAGCCATCAAGAGCGAATCCACGTCCGGGAGGCCAGTGCCGAGCCCGGACTCACTGTGTCTGTTCAGGCGCTCGCGGCGCCGCGAGCGCAGCATTGCAACTGCCCGCGGAACGCCTGATGCCGCCTCAGCAAGCTGTGGCGCCGTTCAAACAATGCTGCTTTCCGATGCAGGGACTCGCCCCGTTGCCAGCGATCCCGCATCAGCGACTTCTGGTGCTCGGTGTAGTGGATCCTCTTCCTGCGCTTCACCTGCAACACTCCTGCTGCTTCCATGAACATCTTCGTGGGTGGTTGAGGTTTCGTACTTCTGTACGGTTGTTCCCGATGTTTCTGGACGGAGCACCCATTTGCCGCTGGTATTCGCGGGTGCTGCGAAGTTCAATGTCAACTTGGCATGGCGGCTGCGAATATTTTCATTGGACCCACGGTCACTGTCCGTCTTAACTTCGGCCACCATGAGCATCGACCACGCCAACGGTTTCAGCCGGCGCGACTTCGTCAAATCCCTGGCCTTGGCCGCTGCCATACCGCGTCTTGCCTGGGCCGGTAGCGCCGCCGAAACTGGAACTGGCGGCGCCCGCATGTTCTCGCTTGCCGATATCCAGCTCGGTGAAGGCGTGTTCGCCCACTCCCATGCGCTCAACCGTCGCTATCTGGCCGCACTGGCGGTTGACCGCCTGGTCGCGCCTTATCGGATCGAAGCGGCGTTGGCGCCGCGCGCCTCCAAGTATCCCAACTGGGAGTCGATGGGCCTGGAGGGGCATACGGCCGGACACTACTTGTCGGCCTTGGCCCAGGAAGCGGCACAAGGCGATGACGAGATGCGCCAACGGCTCGACTACATGATCGCGGAGCTGGCCGCTTGTCAGCAGGCCAACGGCGATGGCTACGTCGGCGCGGTCCCGAACGGACGGGCGCTGTGGGACAGCGTCGTCGCGGGCACGTTCGATGCCGGGTCGTTCTCGCTGGACGGCGCGTGGGTGCCGTTCTACAACCTGCACAAGATGTTCGCCGGCCTGCGCGATGCCTGGTCGTACGCGCGCAACCGCCAGGCCCGCCAGATGCTGATCGCCTTCACCGACTGGGCCGACCGCCTGGTGGCCGGCCTCGACGAGCAGCAGATGCAGGCGTTGCTGGCCACCGAGCACGGCGGCATGAACGAAGTGCTGGCCGATGTCTACGCCATCACCGGCGAGCGGCGCTATCTGGCCCTGGCCCGTCGCTTTTCCCACCATGCCCTGCTGCAGCCGCTGCTGCGCCGCGAAGACGCGCTGGACGGCATGCATGCCAACACCCAGATCCCGAAGGTCATCGGCTTCGCCCGCATCGGCGAGCTGGACGGCGACCAGGCCTGGATCGACGCCGCCGCCTTCTTCTGGGAGACGGTCGTCCGGCGGCGCAGCATCGCCTTCGGCGGCAACAGCGTCCGCGAGCATTTCAATCCCGTCGACGACTTCAGTGCGATGGTGGGGTCGCCGGAAGGTCCGGAAACCTGCAACAGCTACAACATGCTGCGCCTGAGTGCGCAGCTGTACCGACTGGACCCCCAGCCGCGCTACGCCGATTTCTACGAACGCACGCTGTTCAACCACATCCTCTCCACCCAGCACCCGCGGCACGGCGGCCTGGTGTACTTCACGCCGATCCGCCCGCGCCACTACCGGGTCTATTCGCAGCCGGAGCAGTGCTTCTGGTGTTGCGTCGGTACCGGCATCGAGAACCATGGCCGCCACGGTGCGTTCGCCTATGCCCATGATCGGGACTCGCTGACCGTCAACCTGTACATGGCGTCGCAGCTGCAATGGCGCGAGCGCGGCCTGGTGTTGCGCCAGGACACGCGCTTCCCGGACGAGGAAACCAGCCGGCTGGCGCTGCAGCTGCGCGAACCGCAGCGCTTCCGCCTGCGCCTTCGCCATCCGCACTGGCTGGAAGGAGCGCTCGAGGTCCGCATCAACGGCAAGCCCTGGCCGCTGCGGTCCACGCCGTCCTCCTATGCCGACATCGAGCGCGAATGGCTCGACGGCGATGTCGTCGAGATCGACCTGCCGATGCGCACCCGCGCCGAAGGATTGCCCGACGGTTCGGACTACGTGGCGCTGATGCACGGCCCGATCGTACTGGCGGCACGCACCGGCACCGAGGACCTGGACGGACTGATCGCCGACGATGGTCGCGGCAGCCACATCACGCCGGGGCCGCTGTTGCCCTTGGACCAGGCACCGGTCCTGGTGGGTGATCGGAATGCGCTGGCGAGGCAAGTCAAGGCGGTGCCGGGACGTCCGCTCACTTTCGAAGCAGGCGGACTGATCCGCCCCGCCACGTTCAAGTCGCTGCAGTTGGAGCCTCTGTTCCGTGTACATGACGCGCGATACGTCGTGTACTGGCGTACCGCCACCGCGTCCGCCTATCCCGCCCTGGTAAGCCGGATCGAGGCCGACGAACGCCAGCGACAGGCGCTGCAGGATCGCACCCTGGACCGGGTGGCCCCCGGCGAACAGCAGCCCGAGGTCGAACACCAGTACCAGGGCGAGGACAGCCGCACCGGTATCCGCATCGGGCGCCACTGGCGCGACACCGGTCGGTGGATGTCCTATCGGCTGAAGGCGCGGGCCGGCACCGATCCGGCCGCCAACCTCGAACTGCTGCTTGCCTTCTATGGCGGAGACCATAACGAAGGCTTCGACCTGCTGGTCGATGGACGTCGGCTGGAAACGATCCGGTTGCACGGCGGTGCGAACGACACGTTCGTCGAGCACAGGGTTGCCTTGCCGCAGGACATCGCCCAGGCGGCTGTCCGCCGAGGCATCACGGTCAAGCTGGTCGCCTTCCCCGGTCGGCGCACCAGCGGCCTGTTCGATCTGCGTCTGCTCCGCAGCGAATGAAGACCATGCCTGGGCTGCAACACGCGCGTTCCGGTGAGCTGGAGTGTTCCGCCGCGCCTCCATGGCGAACCGGTCGAACTTCGCTTTACGCAATGAAGAGTGAGGGAGATTCAATGGGAATGCAGAAGAGACTGTTGGCGGCGATCGTCGCGCTGTGCTGGGCCGCCACGACGGGAACCGCGATGGCAGACCCGCAGTCGATCGCATCGCCGAGCGGCGATGCCGTGATCCGTATCGACGACGACGCCGGTCAGTTCTCGGTGTTGTGGCGGGGGGAGACCGTCATTGCCGCGTCGCCGCTGGGGCTGGAACTCGACGGCGCGCCTGCGTTCGGCGCGCTGGCGCTGGAAAGCCGCGAAGACACCGAGGAGGATCGCGACATTCCGCTGGTCGCGACCAAGGCGTCGGTGGCGCGCGATCGCTACCGCGGCGCCACACTGACGTTCCGCGAAATGAATGCACCCGCGCGCACCCTCCTCATCGACGTGCGCGCCTACGACGACGGCGTTGCGTTCCGCTACCGCATCGACGACCCGGCGCCGGTACGGCTGCGCGGCGAGCGCACCGCCTTCGTACCGGCGGGCGATCCGTCGTGCCTGGCTACCGAATTCGACGGCTCGCACGAAAAGCCCTTCGAGCGTCAGCGCATCTCGGAACTGGCCACGGACAAGGGCTACGACGTGCCGTTGGTGTGCGCCAGCGCCTCGGGCCGCGCGCACTATGCCATCACCCAGTCCTATCTGCAGGGCTACACGGGTGCGTCGCTATGGCGCCAGGGTGCGGCCATGCAGGTGCGCCTGTCGGCCGTGCCGGGGCGCGACGGGCCGGCGTATGTCTCCCGCGGTGGACTCAGGACGTCCTGGCGCGTGGTGATGATGGCCGACCGCGCGGGCGACCTCATCGCCTCGTCGCTGGTGGGCAACCTCAACCCGCCGCCCGAGGGCGACTTCAGCTGGGTCAAGCCCGGCAAGGCGGCCTGGAACTGGTGGTCCGGGCCCAGCGAGGGCGCCACGGCGGAGATGGACGCCTTCCGCCGTTACATCGATTTCGCCGCCGAATCCGGCTTGCCCTATGCGCTGCTGGACGCCGGCTGGGCCTGGGGCAGCGGTCCGTGCTGCGAAACGCATCCGGAAACCGATCTCACCCGCCCGGTCGATGGCGTGGACATGCCCGGCCTGGTGCGCTACGCCGAGTCCAAGGGGGTCAGCCTGCTGCTGTGGGCGCACTGGAAGCACATGGCCGCGCGCATGGACGAGGTGCTGGACACCTGGGTGCGCTGGGGAATCCGCGGCATCAAGATCGACTTCATGGAGCGCGACGACCAGGAAATGGTCGAGTTCCACGAGCGCATTGCGGCAGCCACCGCCAAACGCAGGCTGCTGCTGAACCTGCACGGCGCCTACATGCCTGCCGGCCTGCAACGTACCTACCCGAACTTCATCACCCAGGAAGGCGTGATGGGCGCGGAGTGGAACAAGTGGACCCCGCTCATCACCGCGCGCCACAACCTGATGCTGCCGTACACGCGCATGCTCACCGGTCCGATGGATTACACGCCGGGTGGCTTCCGCCATCGCACGCCTTCAACGTTCGAAGTGCGCGACGTGCTGCCATTCACCCAGACCACCCGCGGCCAAGCGCTGGCGATGTTCGTGGTCTACGACAGCCCGCTGCAGATGGTGGCCGACGATCCGGATGCCTATCGCGACGCGGCCGGCTTCGAATTCATCCGCCGCGTACCCACCGCCTGGGACGAAACCCGCTTCCTGTCCGGCGAGCCGGGACGCGACATCGTGCTGGCGCGGCGTTCGGGCGCAGCCTGGTACCTGGGCGCGATGACGGACGATGAAGCGCGCACCGCGCGCGTGCCGTTGGACTTTCTGCCGGAAGGCCGCTATCGCGCGACGGTATGGGAAGACGGCGATGCGCCCGACCGCGTCCGCCGCAGCGAACGCATCGTGACCGCGCGCGACACACTCGTGTTGCGCCAGTCGCCGGCCGGCGGTGCCGCCGTGGTCCTGGAGCCTTCGGACCGATGAAAGAGAAGTACTGCAAGACACACGTCGGATACGTTGTTTCCCTCCCTCACTTCGACTCGAACGCATGAGAATCGCACGCCGTCTGATCGGGCTTTCCGTTCTGTTCCTGCTCCTGTCCGCCTGCGGTGGCGGCGGTGGCGGATCGCCACCCGTGGGCGGCAATCCTCCGCCGTCGTCGCCGCCACCGGCCCCGCCGCCACCGCCGCCGCCACCACCACCACCTCCTCCTCCGTCGGACGGGCCGACCGGCTACCGCTGGGGCAATGTCGCGATGGGCGGTGGCGGCTATGTATCTGCGGTGATCCCGAGCAGGACCCAGCGGAACCTGTTCTACGCCCGCACCGACGTAGGCGGCGCGTACCGATGGGATCACGCCACGGGCCGTTGGGTCCCACTGCACGACTTCCTGTCGGAGGACGACGTGGGTCTGATGGGAATCGAGTCGATTGCGCTCGACCCCAAGGACTCGGCCGTGCTCTATGTACTGGCCGGTACCTCGTACTTCAGCAATGGCAAGACCGCGGTGATGCGCTCCACCGACTACGGCGCCACCTTCTCGCGCGTGACCGACGTGACCGCGCAGTTCCACGTCCACGGCAATGGCATGGGTCGTGGCAACGGCGAGAAGATGCAGGTCGACCCGGGCAACAGCAATGTGCTGTACGTGGGCTCCCGCGACAACGGACTGTTCAAGAGCACCGATGCCGGCGTGAGCTTCTCGCGCGTGGGCTCGCTGCCGGTGACCACCACGCCCAACCAGGCTGGCATCAGCTTCGTGCTGCTGGACCCGGCCAGCATCGCCGGCGGCGTGGCGCAGCGCATCTTCGTGGGCGTGTCGCGCTACGGTTCGGTGGGGCCCAACCTCTACCGCAGCGACAACGCCGGCAACACTTTCACCGCTGTCGCCAGTGCGCCGGCGGGCTACATGCCGCAACGCGCGGCACTGGCGGGCGATGGCAACCTGTATGTCACTTACGGCAACGGGGCCGGCCCACACGGCAACTGGAGCCAGCCCGAGCCCATGGATGCCGGCCAGGTGTGGCGATACAACGTCGCCAGCGGCGGCTGGACCAACGTGACGCCCACCGGCATCAACGGGGCGTTCTCCGGCGTGTCCGTCGATCCGGACAATCCGCAGCGCGTGCTCGTCTCGACCATCAACACCTGGATGCAGCAGGGCGACAACTGGGGCGACCAGTTCCTGCTCACCACCAACGGTGGCGGCAGCTGGACCAACGTGGTGCAGGGCGGCTTCGCGCTCGACACCGACGGTGTGACCTGGATCGCCGGAAACAGCATCCATTGGGCGAGCAGCATCGAATTCGATCCGTTCGACACCCGGTCGGCGTGGGTGACCTCGGGCAACGGCGTCTTCCGCAGCACGGACATCACAGCCAGCCCGGCCACCTGGACCTTTGCGGTCAGGGGACTGGAGGAGACGGTGCCGCTCGGCCTGGTCAGCGTGCCCGGCGGGCCGCTGCTGTCGGTGATCGGCGATTACGACGGCTTCCGCCATACCGATATCGATGCCTATGCGCCGATCCACACGCCGCGCATGGGCTCCACCTACGGGCTGGCAGTGGCTGCCGCCAACACGCCGGTCGTGGTGCGCGCCGGTATCGAGAAGATGTTCCGCTCGACGGACACCGGCACCACCTGGACCGCGGTGCCGACGATGCTTCCGGCCGACGCCAGCCGCACGAGGGACAGCGTGGTCACCCTTTCGGCGGACGGCAGGACGCTGCTGCACGGCATCCGGATCGACGACGTCACGACGACCTACCGTTCGACCAACTTCACGAGTGCGAGCCCGACCTGGACTCAAGTGACGGGTCTGGGCACGAGCGGCCTGCGCCCGGCGGCCGATCCGCTCAGGGCGAACAAGTTCTACGCCTACGACAGCAGCAACGGCGCCGTGCTCGTCAGTACCGACGGCGGCGCCAGCTTCGGCGTTGGGGCCATGCTCGCGGCCGGCGGCTCCACCTGGATACGCCCGGCCCCCGGCCGCGAGGGCGACGTGTGGGTGGCGCTCCGTTCCGGCGGGCTGAGCCGCTCGACCAACTCGGGCGCGTCGTTCAGCAGGCTGTCCAACGTGACCGACTGCAGTGCGGTGGGCTTCGGCAGGACGATGAACGGTGCGAGCTATCCGACCGTGTTCATCTGGGGCTCGGTCGATGGCGGCGAGCGCGGCCTGTACCGCTCGACCGACGAAGGCGCGAGCTGGATCCGGATCAACGACGATGCCCACCAGTTCGGTGGTCCGGGCAACGCGCAGCTCGTCGTCGGCGACATGAACACCGAAGGGGTGGTCTACATGAGCACCGTCGGGCGCGGCATCGTCTACGGAGTCCCGGTGGCGCCGCAAGCGAGCGGACGCGACTGGGCGAGAACCGCGCGGTTCCGCAGCGAGTCGATCGAAATGAAGTTACTCAGGTGAACGACGTGATGTTGCGCCTGGGATCGTCCATGAAGCTGCTTTCACGCGTCTTGCTCGCAGTCGCGATTCCGCTCCAGCTCGCAGGCTGCGGCCCCGGTGCCGCGCCTGCAATGGAAGCGGATTCCGGCAAGGCCGTGTTCGAGTGGGTGGAGTATGCGGGCGCCGACCCCGTGTTCGAGCGGAAGCTGCCGGCCGGTGCCTTCCGGAATCCGATCCTCACCGGCTTTCATCCCGATCCGAGCATCACGCGGGTCGGCGACGACTACTACCTGGTCAACTCCACCTTCGGCTTCCATCCCGGCGTTCCGGTCTTCCACAGCACGGATCTGGTGAACTGGACGCAGATCGGCAACGCGATCGACCGCCCGGACATGATGCCGTTCGGTCCGGACGTCAGCCTGAACGGCGGCGGCATCTACGCGCCCGCCATCCGCCATCACGACGGGACCTTCTACCTGGCCACGACGTGCGTGGGCTGTGGCGGCAACTTCATCCTCACCACCCGCGATCCGGCGGACGGCTGGAGCGACCCCATCTGGTTGCCGCACATCGGCGGCATCGATCCATCGCCGTTCTTCGACGACGACGGCCGGGTGTACATCGTCCACCATGCCAATCCGCCGGTGAAGAAGTACCCCGCACACACCCAGATCCGGATCATGGAGGTGGATCCGAAGACGTTCGCGCCACTGTCGGAGGACGTGCTGCTGGTCGATGGCAGCGACAAGCAACCCTGGCACACCGACTACATCGAAGGCCCGCACGTCTACAGGATCGATGGCCGCTACTACCTCAGCGCGGCCGGTGGCGGCACCGGCTACTACCACCAGCAACTGTTCTATCGCGCGGATTCGCCGTTCGGTCCGTTCGAGGCCAACCCCCGCAACCCGGTGCTCACCCAGTTTGGCTTGCCGGACGATCGCCCCGACCCGGTGACCGCCACCGGCCACGCCGACCTGGTGCAGGACCAGGCCGGCAACTGGTGGACGGTGTTCCTGGGCACGCGCGTCTACGACCTGGCGACCCCGCCGCAGGATCCGGGCAACTTCCACACCGGCCGCGAGACCTTCCTGCTACCGGTGCACTGGGAGGACGGCTGGCCGGTGCTGCTGGCCAAGGACCAGGCACTGCCCTGGACGCCGAAGGCCCCTGCGCTGCCCGAGGGCAAGGCGCCTGCCGTCCCCACCACGGGCAACTTCGGCTGGCGCGAGGAGTTCGACGCACCCGCACTCCCGCCTCAGTGGCTGTTCGCAAGGACGCCCCGCAGCCAGTGGTGGAGCACCGGCACGGACGGCGCCCTGGTCCTGCAACCGCGCGCGGACCGCATCGGCGGGAACGGCCAACCCTCGTTCGTCGGTCGCCGGATCCAGCACATGAAGGCGTCGTTCGCCACCCGGCTGAGATTCTCGCCTTCCCGGCCCGGCGATGAGGCGGGACTGTTGGCCGTCCAGAGCGATGACTTCTATTACGCCTTCGGTCTGGGAACCAGCGAACGGGGCGAACCCATGTTGCGGATCCATCGCCGTCGGGGTCGTGACGAACCTGCCGACGGCGTGGTGCTGGCCGAGCGGACCCTGGGTTCGGAAGCGCGCGATGGGGTGACCCTGAAGATCGATATCGACAGGGCCAGGATCGACTTCACCTACAGCGTGGACGGCGGGACGTTCACCACCCTCCTGGACGACGCGGACGCGCGCGTGCTGACCTCTGCGGTTGCCAGCGGCTTCACCGGTGCCGTGGTGGGCCCATATGCGCACAAGGCGGCCGCGCCATGAGGGAACACCGCGCCATGCCCATGCGGCTGATCGGCGCCCTGGCCGGCATCCTCCTGTTCTCCATCGCCGCCGTTTCGTTCGCGCGCGAAGAAGAGCCGGTCACACCCGAGCGGGCGCGCGCCAACTTCGCCCGGCCGATCGTGCTCGGTGCCGATGACGTGCGCACGTTCGCCGATGCGTCGGACGGCTTCCGCGACCTGCGTGCCGATGCAGTGCAGGGCAGGGTGGAGGCATTCGCATACGACTCGGGCGTGACCGGCACGCGCCGTCAGGCGCAGGTCTATCTACCGCCGGGATACTCGGCCGGGCGGAAATATCCCGTGCTTTATCTCCTGCACGGCATCGGCGGCGACCAGGACGAGTGGCGCGGCTACGTGCGCGCGCCGGCGATCCTCGACAACCTGATCGCCGAGGGCAGGGCGGTGCCGATGATCGTGGTCATGCCCAACGGCCGCGCCTTGCCGGACGATCGCCGGCCGCCCGAGGACCGCGTGTTCACGCCGGAAAACGCGGCCGGATTCGCCAGCTTCGAGCGCGACCTGCTGGATTTCCTCGTGCCGGCGATCGAGACGAAGTACACGACCCACGCCGACCGCGAACACCGTGCGCTTGCCGGGCTGTCGATGGGCGGCGGACAGGCGCTGAACTTCGGCTTCGGGCATCCCGATGTGTTTGGTTGGGTCGGCGCCTTCTCGCCGGCACCCAACACCCGGCCGCCGGCGGAGCTGGTCCCCGATCCGGAGGCCGTGCGGGAAAGGTTCACGCTGCTGTACCTGTCGTGCGGCAACCGCGACGGCCTGATCAACGTGTCCCAGGATCTGCACGCATATCTGAAGCGGCACGACATCGCCCACGTCTGGAACGTCGACGACCACGGTCACGACGGCGACAGCTGGGCCAACAACCTCTACCACTTCGCGCAACGGATATTCCGTTGAGCCGGCGTGGCCGCTCCCCGTATCGAGCCCGAGATCTACGGCCACTTCGTCGAGCACCTGGGCGCCGGTGTCTATGGAGGCTTGTGGGTGGGGCCGGATTCGGAGATCCCGAACACACGCGGCTGGCGCAACGACGTGATCGAGGCGCTGCGCCGCCTCGGGGTGCCGGTGATGCGCTAGCCCGGTGGCTGCTTCGCCGACGACTACGACTGGCGCGACGGCATCGGCGACCCGGCGAAGCGGCCGGTGCGGTTGAACAAATGGTGGGGTGCGGTGCCCGAGGACAACCGCGTCGGCACGCACGAGTTCATGGACCTGGTCGAGATCCTCGACAGCGAAGCCTACCTCCACGTGACCGAGGTGCTTATGGCGCGGTCCGCCAAGCACATGGACGCGCTGACGTTGCATTACTACACCGTTCCATCCGGATGAGCTGTCCCACCCTTCGTTGCTGAGGGCAGTGCGTGGTTCGGTTACCTGTGGTCAACAGATGCTTTCAGAAGGTGGCCAACTCATGTTTTCTCCCACAGAGGGTGTATCCGGGGACTCGAATGGCAAGTTGGCTGGGCGCGGCGTTCATGCCGCCGTGCCTGCCTCCACGCGGCGCGCCCACAACGCGTGCAGGCCGCGCGCGGCCAGTTCTTCCGGATGGCGCTGCACGCCGATGCCCAGTGCGGTGAGCGCATGCGCGTACGAGGACAGCAGGCGCTCGTTGCCGATCAGGTGCACTTGCACCGGACGCGGCGATTGCGAGAACAGGCCGGAAGCGCGGATCTCATGGCCGATCAGGATGCCGGACAGGTAGGACGGCAATGCGGCCTCATCGAACAGGCGGAACAGGCGGCTCGTACGCACGCCGAACAGATGATGCAACAGTCCGTCCGGCTGGGCGCTGCGCTTGAGGCCGGCATCGAAAGCATAGGCGTCGAAACGGACTTCCGCGCTGGGCATCGACTGCCCCAGGATGCTGTGCTGGCGCAGTATCGCGTACACCTCGCCGGTCATCGCGGTGGCAATACGGCGGATGAGGCCGTCGTGGACCGTGACCCATTTGCTGTGCGTGCCGGGCAGGCAGACCAGATGGGCGCCGCCGGGCAGTACGTCGAGCAGCGCGGCCAGTTGCGCCTCTTCGCCACGCATCACGTCGGGAACGGTGTCGGAAACCGTGTCGCACAGCCCGGGCACGATCCACAGCTCGCGTCCCTCGAATCCGGCGGCCTCGATTCGCTGCATGCCCTGCGCCAGTTCGGCGTTGCCGGCCGGGCAGTCCAGGTAGGGGACTTCGCGCCAGCCGCCGCGGCCGCCGACCATGCCGCACATCAGGATCCGGGTATCGTTCCAGCCGGCGGTTTCCTGCGCCAGCACATCGCCGAAGCGACCCGTGCTCGCCATCGCGCCGCAGTCGCTGCGCCGTCGCTCGCGCACCAGGCCGCTTTCGTCCAGGCGGTACAGGCGCAGGCTGCTGGTGCCCCAGTCCACTGCGATCATGGCAGTCGCACCCGGTCTTCAGGCCGCGCGAACGGGCGCTCCATCCGGCAGGCGAACACGCCGCCGGATAGCGGCAGCGCGGCCAGGGTGTCCGCGTCCAGGCCCACGCGCGCGCTGGTGACGTACAGGGTGTCGTCGCGCAGGATGCAGCAGGAGGATTGCGGCGCGGGCACGCGGACGATGCGGTCGATGCATCCGTCCGGCAGGTAGCGCACCACCCGTCCGGCGCCCCATTGCGCGTTCCAGAGGGCATCTTCGGCGTCGACGATCGAACCGTCGGGTTCGGTGCCGGGGGCGTCGAGTTCGACGAACAGGTCGATGTCCGATACCGCCGCGGCGGCGGCGTCATAGCGACAGGTCATGATGCGTGCGTCGTGCGAGTCGCAGAAGTACATCCGCGTGCCGCTGCCGTCGAAGCAGATGGAATTGGGGATGGTGGCGCGCGGCAATGCAAGTTCGCGCAAGCCGTGTGCGGCTGTGTACTGGTAGAAGCGGCCGGCGCGGCGTCCGTCCGCGTATTCGCTCTTGGTGCCGAACACGAATCCGCCAGCGCGGTCGGCACGGCCGTCGTTGATGCGTGTCAGCGGATCGTCTGCGTCCACGTCGGTCAGCCTGGCCAGCGGCAAGGTGCGTGTGTGCAGGTGCGCCTCCACGTCGGCTGCATGCAGGCCGTTGGCCAGACCCAGCAGCAGGCGACCGTCCTCGGCCAGGGACAGGCAGCCCAGCGGTTCGGGCAGCGACCACGTGTGCGTGTGGCCGCTGGCGGGAACGTGCCGCCACAGTTCCGCACCGAGGATGTCGGTCCAGTACAGCGCCTGCCGGTGCGCACACCACAGGATGCCTTCGCCGAGCTGGCAACGGCTGTCCACCTGCAGCGTGGCCAGAAGCTCGGTCATGGATTCACCATTCGGCCACGCTGCCGTCGGCATGGCGCCACAGCGGGTTGCGCCAGCGTGGCGGGTCGAGGCTGGCCTGTTTCAGGCGCTCCTCGTCGATCTCCACGCCCAGGCCCGGTCCCGGCAGTGCGGCGATGCTGCCGTCCACGCAGCGGAAGTCGTCCTTGTTGAGCACGTAGTCGAGCAGGTCGGCGCCCTCGTTGTAATGGATGCCGATGCTCTGCTCCTGCAGCATCGCGTTGTAGGAGACAAAGTCCACCTGCAGGCAGGCAGCCAGCGCCACCGGACCCAGCGGGCAGTGTGGCGCCAGCGCCACGTCGTAGGCTTCGGCCATGGCGGCGATCTTCACGCATTCGGTGATGCCGCCTGCGTGCGAAAGGTCCGGCTGCAGGATCGCCAGTCCGCCAGCGGCCAGCACCGGTTTGAACTCGGCGCGCGAGTACATGCGCTCGCCGGCGGCCAGCGGGATCGGTGTGGCATCGGACAGTGGGCGGTAGTACTCCCATTGCTCGGGCAGTACCGGCTCCTCCACGAACAGTGGGCGGAAGGGCGCCAGTTCGCGCAGCAGCACGCGTGCCATCGGGGCGCTGACCCTGCCGTGGAAGTCGATGCCGAAATCGACCGCCTCGCCCATCGCCTCGCGGATCGCCGCGACCTTGGCCACTGCCGCATCGACCGCGCGCGGGCTGTCGATCAGCTTGAGTTCCTCGGTGCAATTGAACTTGAAGGTATCGAAGCCCAGTGCCTGGTAACGCCGCATCTGCGCCACGATGTCGGCCGGGCGGTCGCCACCGACCCAGCGGTAGGTCTTCATGTGTTCGCGCACCAGCCCGCCGAGCAACTGGTACACCGGCACGCCCAGCGCCTTGCCTTTGATGTCCCACAGCGCCTGGTCGATGCCGGCGATGGCGCTCATCAGGATCGCGCCGCCACGGTAGAAGCCGCCGCGGTACAGCGTCTGCCACAGATCGTTGATGCGTGCCGGATCCTGCCCGATGAGGTAGTCGCCCAACTCGTGCACGGCCGCTTCCACGGTGCCGGCGCGGCCTTCGATGACCGGTTCGCCCCAGCCGCTGATGCCTTCGTCGGTCTCGATCTTGAGGAACAGCCAGCGTGGCGCGGCCTGGTAGGTGGTCAATCGCACGATCTTCATGCGGCGTGGTCCAGATAGGCCTGCCGGAACCGGCGCGCCTGAGCGCGGGTGATTTCGACGGACTGGCCGGGTTTGTAGAGTTCGCTGCCGATGCCGGCACCCTGGCAGCCGGCAGAGAGAAATCCGGGCAAGGTGTCGGGGGTGACGCCACCGACAGCGAAGAGGGGAACCGACGGCAGCACGCTGCGCAGGGCGCGCACCATCGTCGGTCCGTAGACGGAAGCGGGGAAGAGTTTGAGCATCTGCGCGCCGGCCTCCAGCGCGTCGAACGCCTCGCTGGCGGTGGCGAAGCCGGCCGCCACAAGCAGGTTGCGCTCGACCGCGTGGCGGATCACCGCCGGGCGCGTGTTGGGCGTAACCGCCAGTCGGCCGCCTGCCGCGAGCAATGCGTCGGCGTCGGCTGTCGTGAGGATGGTGCCGGCGCCGATGGTTGCACGCGCGCCGAACTCGTGGGCCGCCAGCGCGACACTGCGCGACCAGTCCGGCGAGTTGGTCGGAATCTCGATCGCATCGTAGCCTTCGTCCACCAACGTGCCGACATGTGCCAGCACCTCGCTCGGCGCGATGCCGCGCAGGATGGCGATAAGTGGCAGGTGGAAGGGCGTGGTGAGCGCGTCCATGCGGATCAGTCGTGGCAGACCTGAGAGCGGCCGCCGTCGATCAGGATGTCGGTGGCGTTGAGGTTTACCGACAGGCAGCGTTCCCAATCATCGTCGGAAAGTGCCAGCGGGTCGGCGAACAGGTCCGCACCGGCGTTGTTCACCAGCACGTCGATGCCGCCGTGGGCCGCCAGCGCGGCCAGCACCGCCGCGTCCACGGCAGCGCGGTCGGTGATATCGACAAGTGTGTGCACTACGCCATCGTCGCCGATGGGCGACGGTTGCCGGTCCAGACCGACCACCTGCGCACCCTTGCGTGCGAACAGCCGCGCGATGGCAGCGTCGATGCCGCTGGCGGCGCCGGGGACCAGCGCGACCTTGCCCGACAGGCGGCCGCTCACGCGTGCGTTTTCCCGGGGGCGGTGAATGGCGTGGCGGCGGCGCGTGGGCTGTCCTGCTGCGGTGGCGTCATGGGTTCTTCTCCCTGTTGCGAATCAGTTGACGCGGGCCTGTCGCTGGCTTTGTGCCGGTCCGTCGCCCCGCCACTGCGGTGGCGGGGGCGCTGCGCGCCGCCCGTCCCCTGAATGGAAGCGTGGCATAGCCTTACGTGAGCATCTATGCACGACAAATGAAATTTTTGTCATATTCTATTCCTGGTCCGAATAGCTCGTGTTCGGCGGAGACGACACATGATCCAACCCACCACCGGCTGGTTCGGCGCCGCGCGCCTGAAGACCCGCCATCTGCTGCTGCTGCTGCATCTGTACGAGCAGCGCTCCGTGCTGCGCGCCGCCGAGGCGGCCAACATGAGTCAACCGGCGGCTTCCAAGTTGCTGGCCGAAATGGAGGGGCTGCTGGGCGTGCCGCTGTTTGAGCGTCATGCCCGGGGCGTGGAGCCCACCTGGTACGGACAGGTGCTGATCCGCCGTGCGCGCTCGGCGCTGTCGGAGCTCGGCCGCGCGCACGATGAGATCGCGGCGCTGCGCAGCGGTCGCATGGGCCAGGCCACCATCGGCACCGTGGTCAACCCCGGCACCAACCTGGTCCCGCAGGCCATCGCGGCGGTCAAGAGCGACTTTCCCGACATCCTGATCAAGGTGGAGATGGATTACAGCCGCCCGCTGGTGGCCAAGCTGCTGGACGGCCAGCTGGACATCGTCGTCGGCCGGATCATGGAGTCGGAGGGCGCGGCGGAACTGGTCTTCGAACCCCTGGCCGACGAGCCTCATTCAGTCATCGTGCGGGGCGGGCATCCGTTGGCCTGTCGTGACCGGGTCGACCATGCCGACCTGGCCGAGTACGGCTGGATCCTGCCGCCGACGGCCAGCGTGCTGCGTTCGCGTCTGGATGCGATGTTCCTGGAACATGGTCTGCCGCTGCCGCAGAACATCGTGGAAACCTCCTCGTTGCCGATCATCATCCATCTGTTGCGCCACAGCGACCTGCTGACCGCATTGCCGAGTGAATCGGTGGCGCCCTACCTGCAGACCGGGCAGATGTGCGCGCTTCCGATCGAGCTGGGTGTGCGCATGGAGTTCTTCGGCATCATCCGCCGCCGCGACCAGTTGCTCTCACCCGGAGCGGAGCGGGTGCTGGAGGCCCTGCGCGCCACTGCCCGGAGCCTCTACCCGTCGGTGGGTGACGGTGCGGGGATGGGCCAGGGATGACGGATTAGTATTCGCTTCGGGAATAGATCGCGGCTAAATTTTCATTTGCATGTAATGACTGCGCTGTCATAGGCTGCCGGCACGGTCGCATGAGCCTGGATATACGCAGGCAACAGCGATCCGGGGAGCACCACAGCTCGGGCACGGCGGCTGACCCCACCCCTCCGGGGAAGGGCGGACCGGCGGATCCGATCCAGGGAGAGGCGAGGGCGATGCCCACCGGCGCAGCCAACGGTTGCCCATCGCCCCGCGCACCCCCGGCACGAAGGCGCGCAGACGCCAGGGCCGGGACCACAACTTCGATCGTTTGCCATGTGTCCTGGGAGGGAACAATCATGTCGACGCTTCAGAGCCGCCACGCGGCGGCCCATCGTGCGGGTCGTCATGTCGACCGCAAACTGCAACCCACTGCCCTGGCCCTGGGCGTCGCCCTGATACTGTCGGTGCCGGCCTACGCCCAGCAGAACGAGGCGTCCCCGCCGGACGAGGATCGGGCCGTCGAGCTGGACAGGGTGGTCGTCGCAGGAATCCGCGGTTCCGTATACAGGGCCCAGGACATCAAGCGTGACGCCGACACCTTCGTCGACTCGGTCACTGCTCTGGACATCGGCGCGCTGCCCGACCGCAGCGTCACCGAAACCCTGTCGCGCATCCCGGGCGTGACCATCGACCGCTTCCTGTCGGTGGGCGATCCCGAGCACTTCTCGGCCGAAGGCAGCGGCGTGCAGGTCCGTGGCCTGACCCAGGTGCGTTCCGAGTTGAACGGACGCGACAGCTTCTCCGCCTCCGGTGGCCGCAGCCTGAGCTTCCAGGACGTGCCATCCGAACTGATGGCCGGCGTCGATGTCTACAAGAACCAGAAGGCCGACATGATCGAGGGTGGCCTGGGCGGCACCGTCGATCTGCGTACGTTCATGCCCTTCGACTTCGAAGGCAGCAGGTTCGGCATGTCCTTCAGTGCGAACAAGGGCGACTTCGCCGACAAGGTGAAACCCTCCGGCTCCATCCTGTTCAGCAACCGCTGGGAAACCGATGCCGGCGACTTCGGCATTCTGGTCGACGTGGCGCATTCGGAACTGGCCACCCGCACCGACGGCATGTTCGTGCGGCCGTTCTTCGAGACCGCCAACAACGACCTGGATGGAGACGGCGTCAACGAGCGACTCTGGCTGCCGCGCGGCGCCGACTGGCGCACGCTGGAATACGAGCGCGAACGCCAGGGCGCCTATCTCGCCCTGCAGTGGCGGCCCAACGAGAACCTCGAACTGTTCACCACCGCGTTCCAGAGCCGATACGACGAGCTCTGGTACGAGGACGCCATCTTCGTCGGCAACGACCCCACCCAGGTGAGGCTCGATGCAAGCCAGCCCTACGAGCTGGACGGCAACGTGTTCCGCTCGGGACGGCTCGTCCAGCCTGGGGATATCCCCATGGGCACCGACATCCGTGCGTCTCACCGCAAATCCGAGACCACCGATCTCTCGTTCGGCCTGAATTGGACATTCAGCGAAAGAACCAAGCTGTCCACCGACCTGCAGTACATCAAGTCCAGTACCAACACCCTGGATTCCACGGTGGCGCTGGGCATCAACGTGCCCTATATCGACGTCGACCTCAGCGGCGGCCGGCCATCCATCGGTATCGATCCGCAGTTCACCGGAAACCCCGCCAATTATTACTGGGGTTTCACCATGGACCATCGGGACGACAACGAGGCCGACCAGCTGGCCTGGCGCGCCGACCTCAAGCACAGCTTCGACAGCGGCGTCTTCAGGGCGCTCAGGTTCGGCGTGCGCCTGACCGACCGCAGCGCCACCACCGTCGATAGCGGCTACGACTGGCAACCGGTCTTCCAGCCCTGGATGCAGTGGTGGGCCCTGCCGGGCGACCAGCCGCTGCCGGGACTGGACCTCGACGGCACGGTCAACTCCAGCCTGGTCCACCAGAACACCTTCAACAACTTCTACCGCGGCGACGCCAACACGCCGGGTACCTTCTTCGCGCCGATCCTGGCGACGGCCCTTGGCTTCCCGGGCAGCTACCTGGACATCCATGGCGCCGCGACCCCGTACTACCTGTGCTGCTTTGGGCAGATCACGCCGCGGGACCTGCAGGATCCGCAGTGGCGCAACGAACAGAGCGAGAAGACCACAGCCGCCTACGCGATGCTCGATTTCGCCCTGGACAACCTCCGCCTGGACGGCAACTTCGGCGTGCGCGCGGTGCGCACCAGGAATTCCGCCGATGGGTTCCTGGTGTTCCCGAACGTCGCCTATGCGCCGTATCTGGGTGCCGGCGAATCGGAGCCGATCTCGGCCAGCAATGCCTACACCGACGTGCTGCCCAGCCTGAACGTCCGCTGGGAACCGGTCGACAACCTGATCGTGCGTTTCGCCGCTTCCAAGGCCATCGCCCGACCGGCCTTCAGCGACATGCAGGCCTATCGGGTCTTGAGCGTCGGCCTGCGGGACGGCGTCACGCTGGACCCGGACAACCCGAATCAGGTGCTGCCGATCACCGACCTGGTGTTGACCAGCGGTTCCACCAACAACCCCTACCTGAAGCCGATGAAGGCCAACCAGTTCGACCTGTCGCTGGAGTGGTACTTCGATCCGGACAAAGGCGGCATGGCCTGGGTCAACTTCTTCCACAAGGACGTCAAGGACTATTTCCGCAGGCAGTCGCGTCTGCTGCCCTTCCCGGGCGCCGACGGCAACGAATACGACTACCTGGTCACGCAGACCATCAACACCGGCAAGGCACGTATCCAGGGCGCGGAGATCGGTTGGACCCAGTTCTTCGATTTCCTGCCGGCGCCTCTGGACGGCCTCGGTATTTCGGCGAACTACACCTACATCGACAGTTCGACCAGGATACCGGCCGAAGTGGATGCGTTGCCGGTCGATACCGACGGCTCGACGTTCGGCGCTCTGCCGGCCGACGGCCTGTCCAAGAACTCCTACAACGTGGCCACCTTCTACGAGAAGGGGCCTTGGCAGATCCGCCTCGCCTACAACTGGCGCAGCCAGTACCTGCTTGGGGTCGGCGCAAACGGCTACAACGGCACCAACGACAACCTCGATGGCGTAGCCGTTCCCTGGAAACTTCCGGTGTACAGCGACGCGTACGGGCAGCTGGATGGTTCGATCTTCTACCGGATCTCGGACAACATGCAGATCGGCCTGGAGATGAACAACCTCAACAACGCCGAGCAGCGCACGATCATGGATCAGAACGGTGCCGGCAGTCGCCCCACCTCCTGGTATGTCAATGACAGGCGCTACGCCGCGACGGTGCGCCTCACGTTCTGACCCGATCGTCGGGAGGAGCGGTGCTCCTCCCGGCCGTTCCGGCGGTTTCCGCCCGTGCCGGGACAGGCAAGCCGCAGGGCGGCCCGCGGCTCACCATGGGCCGCCTCACCATGGTGTGCTTCACTGCATGGCGCACCGGCTCTCCAATCAAAGGGAGAAACCGATGCACAAGCTTCGCCCGGCCGCCGTATTGCTCGCCCTGCTGATTGGGTTGGCGGAAGGGCTGGGTGCAGGCGCGATGGCTGCCGACGGCCCGGAGTATCGCTGGCGCAACGTCGCCATCGGCGGCGGTGGATTCGTCACCGGGCTGGTATTCCACCCTTCCGAACCCGGCCTGATGTATGCACGCACCGACATCGGCGGCGCCTATCGCTGGCTGCCGGAAGAGCATCGCTGGCGGCCGCTGATGGACTGGATGGGCTACGACGACCATGGTCGCTTCGGCGTCGAGAGCCTGGCGCTGGATCCGTCCGACCCGTCGCGCGTCTATCTTGCCGTCGGCACCTACCTGCACGAGCGCGGACAGGATGGCGCGATTCTGCGTTCTAGCGACCGCGGCGCGACGTTCGAGCGCACCGCGCTGCCGTTCAAACTGGGCGGCAACGAACAGGGCCGCGGAAACGGCGAACGCCTCGCGGTCGATCCCAACGACGGTCGCGTGCTGTTGTTCGGCACGCGCGCGCGCGGCCTGTGGCGCAGCGACGATGCCGGTGCCAGCTGGAAGGAAGTGTCCGGGTTTCCCGCGGTCGCGAAGTCGCGTTCGGCATGGGCGATGGGCTCGCGCGAGCTGCGGCCGGTCGGCATTGCTTTCGTGGTGTTCGACCCGGACAGTGGCGCGCGCGGGTCGGCGAGCCGCACGATCTATGCCGGCGTGTCGACCAATGACACCAGCCTGTACCATTCGCACGACGGCGGCGCCAGCTGGCATGCCGTGCCTGGCCAGCCGGCCGGCCTGCGGCCCAGCCACATGGTGCGCGATGCGCGCGGGCGCTGGCTGTTGAGCTACGGCGACGAACCGGGGCCGAACAACATGGCTGACGGTGCGGTCTGGCGTTTCGATCCTGCCGATGGCGGTTGGGAGGAGATCACACCGGCTCCGCAATCCAGCAGCACGTCCGGGCAGGGCTTCGGTTGGGGCGCGGTGGCGGTGGATGCGAACGATGCGGATGTCATCGTCGCGTCCACCTTCCGCCGCCACCAGCCGCACGACGACATCTATCGCAGCATCGATGGCGGTCGCACCTGGAAAGAGATGCTGCCGGGCTCGTCGTTCGACCGCTCGAACGCGCCTTGGACTGAAGATGCCAAGCCGCACTGGATGGCCGATATCGAGATCGATCCGCACGATTCCGACCGTGTGTGGTTCGTCACCGGCTACGGTGTGTGGGCCTCGCGCAACGCGCGCGCGTTCGATCGCGGTGAGAGCTTGCAGTGGCGCTTCGAGCAGGACGGATTCGAGGAAACCGTGCCGCTGGCGCTGGCCAGCCCGCCGCAGGGCGCGCATCTGGTCAGCGGCATCGGCGACATCGACGGCTTCGTCCACGACAGCCTTGACGTGTCGCAGCAACGCTTTGCCGGCGTGCGCTTCTCGAACACCGAGAGTCTTGCCTTTGCCGGGCAGGTGCCGCAGGTGATGGTGCGTACCGGTTACTTCCACAACCACCCGGATGGCGCAGTGCGTGGCGCATGGTCGAACGATGGCGGCCGCACGTGGACGGCGTTCGCGAACGAGCCGCCAGACGGCGATGGCGCGGGCCACATCACGCTGGCGGCAGACGGCAAGCGTGCGATCTGGAAGCCGCGCAATGGCGAGCGCCACTGGCTGACCGCGGACATGGGTGGGCGCTGGCAGGCGGTGCAGGGCTTGCCGAAGGATGCGGTGGTCGAGGCCGACAAGGTAGACGAGGGCATCTACTACGGCTTCGATGCCGCCAGCGGCACGCTGTACGTCAGCGGCAACGGCGGCGTGTCGTTCCAGCAGGTGCAGGCCGCGGTCGGCGAAGTCGGCGACGGGCACCGCGCCGAGATCCGGCCGCATCCGCAACGCGCCGCCGAGGCCTGGATCGCGGCCGCATGGCGTGGCCTGCTGCATCTGTCGCCGGGCAGGCTGGCGCGGGTGCCGGGCGTGGACAACGCGATGTCGGTGGGCCTGGGCCGGCCGGCGAAGGACGGCGATCCGCCGGTGCTGTTCGTGTTCGGCGAGGTCGGCGGCGTGCGCGGGTTGTATCGTTCCGACGACAGTGGCAGGCGCTGGCGCCGGATCGATCACGACGCGCAGCGCTTCGGCGGCATCGTCCGCCATGTCACCGGCGACCCGCGCCTGCATGGCCGGGTGTACTTCGGTACCGAAGGCCGCGGCATCTGGTACGGAGATCCGCAATGAGGACGATCGTTGCCGCCATTCTCGTCTGGACGGCATTCGCCTTGCCCACCGCTCCGGTGCAGGCGGCCGAACCCGTGCAACCGCCCGCCGCCGGCAACGCGGCCGGCGAGGGCTACCGTCCGGTGCCCGCCGCAGGCGACGCAGCGCCGGCCGAATCGCCGCCGCAACCGATCCTTCTGGACGACGCGCTGAGTGCGATGCCGCCGCCGATCGCCAACGTCGCGGGCCGGCGGACGCAATCGCTGGACGGGCGCTGGCAGGCCATGATCGATGCCCACGGTTCCGGCATCGGCGAATGGAAGGCGGCCTGGCGCGATCGCACGCCGCAGCGGCCCGACGAGTTCTACGAATACGGGTTCGACGATGCCTTCACCCTGCAGGTGCCGGGCGACTTCAACACCCAGCACCCGGAGCTGCACTGGCTGGAAGGATCGGTCTGGTATCGCCGGCCGTTCGATGTCGACATCGAACGGCTGCGGCGGCAGGGGCGGCGGCTGTTCGTGCATTTCGGCGCGGCCAATTACCGCGCTGACGTGTTCCTCAACGGCGAACCGGTCGGCAGCCACGAGGGCGGCTTCACGCCGTTCCATTTCGAGCTGACCGACAAGCTGGTGCAGGGCGAAAACAGGCTGCTGGTGCACGTCGACAATCGCCGCCGCCGCGACGCGGTGCCGTCGCCGGGCGTCGACTGGTTCAACTACGGCGGCCTGACCCGCAGCGTCCAGCTGGTGGAACTGCCGGCGCGCCATGTCCGCGATTACCACCTGCAGCTTGCGCCCGGCGAGCTGCAGCAGGTGCGCGGCTGGGTGCAGGTCGAACCCGCGCAGGTCGGGGTGGCGGTGCGGGTGGAATTGCCGGAGCTGCGCCTCGCGGTCGATGCGCGTACCGATGCCGCGGGCCGCGCCACGATCGAGTTCGACGCGCCGCTGCAGCTGTGGTCGCCGCAGCAGCCCAAGCTGTACCGGGTGCGGGTGTCGGCCGCCGGAGATGCGGTGGAGGACGAGATCGGCTTCCGCAGCATCGCGGTCCAGGGCGAGAAGATCCTGCTCAACGGCGAGCCGGTGTATTTGCGCGGGGTCAACCTGCACGAGGAAATCGACGGTCGCCGCGCGGCGACCGAAGACGACTACCGGCGCCTGCTGGAACACGTGCAGGCGCTGGGCGCCAATTTCGCGCGCGCCTCGCATTACCCGTTCGGCGAGGAGTTCTCGCGGCTGGCCGACCGCATGGGCATCCTGCTGTGGCTGGAAATCCCGGTCTACCAGGGCATCGATTTCGACGATCCCGGCACGCGCGGCACGATGCAGCGGATGCTGGCCGAAATGATCGGACGCGACCGCAATCGCGCCGCGGTGGTGATGTGGGGCATCGCCAACGAAACCGCGTCGGGCCCGGCGCGCGACGCGGTGCTGACAGCGCTGGCCGCACAGGCGCGCGCGCAGGATCCGACCCGGCTGATCGCCGCGGCGTTCTACGGCCCCGGCTTCGATGGCGCGCGGCTGGAGATGCACGACCCGCTGTTTTCGGCGATCGACGTGATCGGCGCCAACATCTACTACGGCTGGTACACGCCATGGAAGGTCGAACCGGAACAGGTGGAGTGGATCCCGCCGGGCAAGCCGCTGTTGATCTCGGAATTCGGTGCCGAGGCCAAGTACGGGCACCGCGGTGCCGGCGAACGTGCCGGCGACTGGGACGAGGAATACCAGGCCGAGTTCTATCGCAAGCAGTTCCGGATGATCCGGGGCCTGCCTTTCGTGCAGGGCGTGCTGCCCTGGGTGCTGGCCGATTTCCGCTCGCCGGTGCGCATGCATCCGTACCAGGCCGGGTTCAACCGCAAGGGGCTGTTGTCGGAGCACGGCGAACGCAAACGGGCGTGGGACGTGGTCGCGGACTTCTATCGCTCCGAGGCCGCCGCGCCGCAAACAACTCGCAAGGAAAACAATGCCGATGACTAGATTCCGTTTCGTCCGCGTCGCACTGCTGCTCGCCGCAGGCCTGGCGGCCACCGTCGCGCACGCAGTCGAGCTGCCGCGCATCTTCGCCGACGGCATGGTGTTGCAGCGGGGCCAGCCGATCCAGGTCTGGGGCCGCGCCGGCGCCGGCGCGCGGATCGAGGTCACGCTCGACGGGGATCGCGTCCGCGCCCGGGCCGATGCGGACGGCGCGTGGCGCGTCGAGTTGCCTGCGCGCGAGGCCGGCGGTCCGTTCACGCTGCGGATCGACGACGGCCGCGCGGCACGCGAATTGCGCGACGTGCTGGTCGGCGACGTGTGGCTGGCCTCGGGGCAGTCGAACATGGAATGGCCGATCTCGCAGTCGGCCGATGCCGAGGCGGAGATCGCGCGCGCGACCGATCCGCTGATCCGCCACTTCAAGGTCCCCAAGTCGTGGTCGGGCGAACCGCAATGGCAGCTGGCCGGCGGCGACTGGGTGGCGTCGTCGCCGGACGTGGCCGGCCAGTTTTCCGCCGTCGCGCATTTCTTCGCGCGCGAGTTGCGTGACAGCACCGGCGTGCCGATCGGCATCGTCGACAGCAGCTGGGGCGGCAGCCGGATCGAGGCGTGGATGGATGCGCCCGCGCTGGGGCTGGATCCGGCCGCCGCGGCCATGGCCGCACGGCGGGCGCGCGAGGCCGACGAACGTGCGTTGCAGGAGACCCGGCGCCGGCTGTCGGCCTGGTCGGACGCGGCGGACGACAGCGGCTGGGAAGCGGCCGATTTCGATGCCTCGGACTGGGTCGCGATCCCGGTGCCGGGGTTGTGGGAATCCAATGGCTGGGTCGGCCTGGACGGCGTGGCCTGGTACCGCACCACGTTCACGCTCGATGCCGCCGAAGCCAAGGCCGGTGTGCTGCTGGGCGTGGGCCGGGTCGACGATTCCGATGTCACTTATGTCAACGGCCAGCGGGTCGGCGCCACCACGCAGCAGTACAACCTGGTGCGCGAATACGCGGTGCCGGCATCGGCGCTGCGCGCGGGCGTGAACCAGATCGCGGTACGGGTCACCGACACCGGTGGCGGCGGCGGCATCCATGGCGCCGGATCGGAACTGTTCGTACAGCCCGTGGGCGGCACGCGGCGTGCGCTGGACGGTGCGTGGACCTTCCGCGTGGCCAACGCGGTGGTGTCGGCGGTCGACGACAACAAGAACCAGTTCGGCACCTTGCTGTACAACGCGATGATCCACCCGCTGCAGCCGTACGGGATTCGCGGGGTGATCTGGTACCAGGGCGAATCGAACGCGGCGCCGGTCGAGCAGGCGATGCGTTACCGCGAGCTGTTCCCGGCCCTGATCGGGCAGTGGCGCGCGCAATGGCAGGCGCCGGCGCTGCCGTTCCTGTGGGTGCAGTTGGCCGCGTTCGGCACCGCCGCCGATACCGTCGCCGACGGCGTGGTCCAGGCCAGTCCGTGGGCGGTGCTGCGCGAATCGCAGTCGGCCACGCTGTCGCTGCCGGCGACCGCCCAGGTGGTGGCGATCGACGTCGGCGATGTCGCCGACATCCATCCGCGCAACAAGCAGGACGTCGGCAAGCGCCTGGCGCTGGCGGCGCGGCACGTGGCCTACGGCGAGTCGCTGGTGCATACCGGTCCGGTGTTCGCTGGCGCCCGTTTCGAGAACGGAGCGGCGACGGTCGTGTTCGAGGCCGACAGCGGACCGCTGGCGGCGCGCGGTGGTGGCGATGCCGTGCAGGGATTCGTGCTGGCCGGTGCGGACGGCGTGTTCCATGCCGCCGATGCGGTGCTCGACGGCGACCGCGTGATCGTGCGCAGCCGACGAGTGGCGAAGCCGGTGGCCGTGCGTTACGCATGGAGCGACAACCCGGCCAGCGCCGACCTCGTCAACGAGGCCGGCCTGCCCGCGTCGCCGTTCCGCAGCGACGACTGGTGAGGGGAGGAGCGATGCCGCGACCGGTGATTGCAGCGAAGGGCATGCGTGGCCTGTACGGCTGCCTGCTGCTGGCGGCGGCGCTGGCGCTCGCGGCTTGTCAGCCGCGAGGCGCGGCAACGGCGCAGGATGGATCGGCGCCGGACGCCCGCCCGATCCCGCGCTTCGTCAGCGACAACGGCAGGCACGCGCTGCTGGTCGACGGCGCACCGTTCCTGGTCCTCGGCGGCCAGGTGCACAACTCCAGCAACTATCCCGCGCCGCTGGAGCAGGTATGGCCGGCGATCGAGGCGCTGGGCGCGAACACGGTGTCGGTCTCGATTGCGTGGGAACAGATCGAGCCGATCGAGGACGAGTTCGACTTCTCCTTCGTCGACCACCTGCTGGAGCAGGCGCGCGAACACGACAAGCGCCTGATCCTGCTCTGGTTCGCCACCTGGAAGAACAACGGCCCCAACTACGCGCCGCGCTGGGTGAAGCTGGACAACGACCGTTTCCCGCGCGTGGTCCGCCAGGACGGCACGGTGCTGAATTCGCTGTCGCCGCATGCCGAGGCCACGCTGCAGGCCGACAGGAAGGCCTTTGCCGCGCTGATGGCCCACCTGCGCGACAACGATGCGCAGCGCACGGTGATCCTGGTGCAGCCGCAGAACGAACCCGGTACCTATGGTGGCGTGCGCGATTTCTCGCCGCTGGCGCAGCAGGTGTTCGAAGGGCCGGTGCCGGAGGCGTTGCTGTCGCACCTGGGCAAATCGCCGGGCACGTGGCGCGAGGTGTTCGGCGACGACGCCGACGAAACCTTCCATGCCTGGCATATCGCGCACTACATCGACCAGGTGGCGCAGGCCGGCAAGGCCGAGTACCCGCTGCCGATGTACATCAACGCCGCGTTGCGCGGGCCGTTCAACCCCGGCCAGCCGGGGCAGTACGCCAGTGGTGGACCGACCGACAACATGCTCGACGTGTACAAGGCCGCCGCAAAGAACATCGACCTGCTGGCGCCGGACATCTACATGCCCGAGTACGTGAGCTATACCACGGTGCTGGAGCGCTACGCGCGCCCGGATAACGCGCTGTTCGTCGCCGAGACCGGCAACGCGCCCGAGTACGCGCGCTACCTGTTCGCCACGCTCGGCCACAACGGCATTGGCTGGGTGCCGTTCGGCATGGACTACACGCCGTACGGCAACTACCCGCTGGGCGTGAAGCGCACCACGCCGGAGACCATCGCGCCGTTCTCGCTGGCGTTCGCGCAGGTCAACCAGGGCATGCGCGAATTCGCCAAGGCGGCGTCGGAGGGCAGGTTGCGTGGCGTGTCGGAGCAGCCCGGCGTTCCCGAGCAGCACGTCAAGCTCAACGATCGTTGGAACGCGACCATCGCCTATGGCCTGCCGCACTTCTGGTTCCAGGGCGCGGTGCCGGGCAATCCCGAGCCGATCGGCGGCGCGCTGATCGCCGAGCTCGGGCCGGACGAATTCCTGGTCACCGGTGTGCATGCACGGGTGACGATCCATCCGGCCGACCAAGGCGTGGCCCTGATCTACGACCGGGTCGAGGAAGGCCGCTATGTCGACGGCGAGTGGGAATTCCAGCGCAACTGGAACGGCGACCAGACCGACTACGGGCTGAACTTTTCCGATGCCGTGCAACTGCTGCGCGTGACCCTTGCGACCTATCGCACCACTTTCGATGCAAAGCAACAGGAGAACTGACGCGATGAACTCCCCCTACAACCATGCACGCTGGCTGGTGTTGCCACTGGCGGCGGCATTGGCGGCCTGCGGTGTCCCGGAGGCGGACTCCTGGGAGCGTTCCGGCGATGGTGTGACCGTTCGCCCGACCGCCGAAGGCGCGGCCGCCGTTCGTCTGCAAGTCGTCGACGATCACATCATCCGCGTCACCGCGGCCGCGGACGGCAAGTTCGATCGCAGCGAAAGCCTGATGCGCGTCGCACGCCAAGGCGACACGCCGGCGTTCGAAGTCAGCGAGGCCGATGGCAAGGTGCGCGTCAGCGCCGCCGGCGTTTCCGCCGAGGTATCCACAGCCGATGGCCAGGTTGCGTTCTTCGACGCATCGGGCGATCCGCTGGTGTCGGAAATCGCGGGCGGGAGGAGCTTTGAAGCGGTCGAGTTCGAGGGCAAGCCCTACTACAGCGTCCGCCAGCGTTTCGAGTCGCCCGACGACGAGGCGTTCCATGGCACCGGCATGCATCAGCAGGGCTGGGTGAACCTCAAGGGGCGCAATGTCGAACTGCTGCAGCACAATATCGACATCGCGATCCCGTTCCTGACTTCGAGCCGCAACTACGGCATCCTCTGGGACAACAACTCGATCACCCGCTACGGCGATCCGCGCGGCCTGCGCCCGCTGCTCGAAACCCTGACGCTCTACGACAAGGACGGCGTCGAGGGCGCTTTGACCGCAACCTATGCGGTCGATGGTGAAGTGAAGGTCGTCCGGCGCGAGGACGAGATCAACTACCAGTACATCGCCAACCTCGAAAACTTCCCCGAGGAAGGCAAGAACCTGGCCGAAGACGGGCGCAGCGACGTGGTCTGGGAAGGCGAGATCGCGGCCAAGGCCGACGGCACGCACACCTTCTCGCTGTACAACAGCGAGTACGCAAAGCTCTACGTCGACGGCGAACTGGTCATGGATCGCTGGCGTCAGAACTGGAACCCGTGGCACCACGAGTTCGAGCTGGATCTGAAGGCCGGCGAGCGCCGCAAGGTCCGGCTGGAATGGGACCGGATCGAACCGGCCTACATCGCGCTGCTGGCGCGCGATCCGCTGCCGGCCGAAGAAGCCCGGGACCTGTCGATCTGGTCGGAAGCGGCGAACGTCATCGACTACTACGTGGTGGCCGGTGCCGACGCCGACTCCGTGATCGCCGGCTACCGCCGCCTGACCGGCAAGGCGGTGCTGCTGCCGAAATGGGCCTACGGTTTCTGGCAGAGCCGCGAGCGCTACAAGACCCAGCAGGAACTGACCGACGTGCTCGACGAGTACCGCCGCCGCGGCCTGCCGATCGACAACATCGTGCTCGACTGGTCGTACTGGCCAGAGGACGCCTGGGGCTCGCACGACTTCGACCCGCAGCACTTTCCCGACCCGGAGGGCATGATCAAGCACGTGCACGACCGCAACGCGCAGATCATGATCTCGGTCTGGCCGAAGTTCTACCCGACCACCGAACACTTCAAGGAGCTCGACGCCAAGGGCTTCATGTACAAGCGCAACATCGAGGTCGGCGAGCTCGACTGGATCGGCGATGGTTACCTGAGCTCGTTCTACGATCCCTATTCGAAGGAAGCGCAGGGCATCTTCTGGCGCCAGATCAACGACAAGCTCAACAGCAAGGGCATCGATGCCTGGTGGCTGGACGCGGTCGAGCCGGACCTGCACAGCAACATCGACATCGGCGAGCGCAAGGCGCGCACCACGCCGACCGCGATCGGGCCGTCGGTGGAGTTCTTCAACTCCTACGCGCTGCCCAACGCCGAGGGCGTGTACCGCGGCTCGCGCGAGGTCGACCCGGACAAGCGCGTGTTCATCCTGACCCGCTCGGGTTTCGCCGGGCAGCAGCGCACCGCGTCCGCGCTGTGGACCGGCGACGTGGTGCCGCGCTGGGACGACATGCGCGAGCAGGTCGCCGCGCTGGTCAACGGTTCAATGGCCGGGGTGCCCAACAACACCTTCGACATTGGCGGCTTCTCGCCCGAGCACCGCTACGAGAGCCACGACCCGGCGCACCTGCCGGAGTGGCGCGAACTCAACCTGCGCTGGTTCCAGTTCGGCACCTTTGTGCCGCTGATGCGCTCGCATGGCCAATACCCGCTGCGCGAGATCTGGAACGTCGCCGACCGCGGCACGCCCCACTACGACAGCTTCGAGCACTACCTGAAGCTGCGCTACACGCTGCTGCCCTACATCTACACGCTGGCCGGCGACACCTGGCACAAGGACGGCAGCATCCTGCGTGCGCTGGATATGGACTTCGGCGACGACCCGCAGGTGGCATCGATCAACGACCAGTACCTGTTCGGGCCCGCGTTCCTGGTCGCCCCGGTGACGACGTTCAAGGCCACCAGCCGTGAGGTCTATCTGCCGGCCGGCACGTCCTGGATCGATTTCGAGACCGGGCAGCGCCACGAGGGTGGCCAGACCCTGACCGCTGCGGCGCCGCTGGCGCGCATGCCGCTGTTCGTCAAGGCCGGTTCGATCGTGCCGCGCGGCGTTGTGCAGCAATATGTCGACGAGCAGCGCGAGGCGCCGGTCACGTTCGAGGTCTATACCGGTGCCGACGGCACGTTCTCGCTGTACGAGGACGATGGCCGCAATTATGGCTACGAGCGCGGCGAGTCGAGTCGCATCCCGTTGTCCTGGAACGAAGCCAGCGGCGAGCTGACCATCGGCGAGCGTCAGGGCAGCTGGCCGGGCATGCTGGCGAACCGCCAGTTCCGCGTACGCTGGATCGATGGCCCGCGTGGCGACAACGGTGCGCTGGAGCCGACGGCCGACGTCGAAGTGGCCTACGACGGCAATGCGGTCACGGTCGCCCGTTCCCGCGCCGCACAATGACATCGACGGCCCTGATCGCGATGATTGTCTATCGGTGGACAATTCACGAGGGGATGGGAATGGTGATCTCGCGGATGGCTGGAACCACGGCGGAGCGGGTGCTATGAGCACCCGCTTCGATCCCGGGCGGCGGGACGCGCTGAAGACCGCGCTCGCCGCCGCGCTGGCCGGGGGGGCGGGTGCGCTTGCGATCGGCGACGCTGCCGCTGCGACGATGGCCTCGGCATCGCCTGCGCCTCCGCGCGCGACCGATGCTGCCGACTGGGCTGCACTGCGGTTGTGGTACCCGCGCCCGGCCGCGCAATGGGTGGAAGCTCTGCCGCTGGGCAACGGCCGGCTGGGCGCAATGGTCTGGGGCGCGGGCAAGCACGAACGCGTGCAGCTCAACGAGGACACCTTGTACGCCGGCGGTCCGTACCGCGGCGAGTCGCCGGAGGCGCTGGCCGCGCTGCCGGAGGTGCGGCGCCTGGTGTTCGCCGGGCGCTTCGCCGAAGCCGAGGCCCTGGCCGACGCGAAGATCATGGGCCGGCCGATCAAGCAGATGCCCTATCAGCCGCTCGCCGACCTCGTGCTCGACGTGCGCAACATCACCGAACTCCACGACTACCGGCGCGAGCTGGACCTCGATGGCGCGCTCGCGCGCACCCTGTTCCGCAGCCGCGGCGGATCGCACCAGCGCGAGGTCATCGTCTCGGCGGTCGACCAGTGCGTCGCGGTGCGGCTGGCGTGCGAGGAAAAGGGCTTCCTCGGGCTGCGCATCGGCCTGGACACCGAGCACGCCGCCGAAATCGCCGCCGATGGCAGCGAACTGCTGCTGACCGGGCGCAATGCCGGTCTGCGCGGCATCGAAGGCCGTCTGCGCTTCGCCACGCGGGTCAAGGTGATCGCCACCGGCGGGCGCTTGTTCGCCGACGGCAACCGGATCGCCGTCGAGAGTGCCGACGAAGTGCTGGTGCTGCTGACCGCGGCCACCAGCTACCGGCGCTTCGACGATGTCTCCGGCGATCCTGAGGCGATCACCCGCACGCAACTCGATGCCGCATCCGCAAAATCCTGGGACGCCCTGCTGGCCGACCACCAGGCCGAGCATCGGGCGTTGTTCCGGCGCGTGTCCCTGGATCTGGGCAGCAGCGCGTCGGCGGCGTTGCCGACCGACGAACGCGTCGCGCGCTTCCGCGAAGGCAACGATCCCGCGCTGGCCGCGCTGTACCACCAGTTCGGCCGCTACCTGCTGATCGCCAGCTCGCGGCCCGGCAGCCAGCCGGCCAACCTGCAGGGCGTCTGGAACGACCTGGTGGCGCCGCCGTGGGAGAGCAAGTACACGATCAACATCAACACCGAGATGAACTACTGGCCCAGCGAGGCCAACGCGCTGCCCGAATGTGTCGAGCCGCTGGAGCGCATGATCCGCGAGCTGGCCGAAAGCGGCGCGGTCACCGCGCGCACCATGTACGATGCGCCGGGCTGGGTGGTGCACCACAACACCGACCTGTGGCGCGCAGCCGCGCCGATCGACGGTGCCAAGTGGGGCCTGTGGCCGCTGGGCGGCGCCTGGTTGCTGCAGCAGCTGTGGGACCGCTGGGACTACGGCCGCGACCTCGACGACCTGCGCCGCGTCTACCCGCTGTTCAAGGGCGCGGCCGAATTTTTCGTCGCCACCCTGGTCGAGGATCCGAACACCGGTGCGATGGTCACCGTGCCGTCGATCTCGCCGGAGAACCTGCACCCGCACGGCGCGGCGGTCTGCGCCGGCCCGTCGATGGACGCGCAGATCCTGCGCGATCTGTTCGGGCAGTGCATCGAAGCATCGGCGCTGCTGGGCGTGGATGCCGATTTCGCGCGCACGCTCGCAACCTTGCGCGAACGGCTGCCGCCGCACCGCATCGGCAAGGCTGGCCAGCTGCAGGAGTGGCAGGACGACTGGGACATGGAGGCGCCGGAGATGGACCATCGCCACGTCTCGCATCTGTACGCACTGCATCCGTCCAGCCAGATCAACCTGCGCGATACACCGGAACTTGCGGCGGCCGCACGGCGCTCGCTGGAGATCCGCGGCGACGAGGCCACCGGCTGGGGCATCGGCTGGCGCCTGAACCTGTGGGCGCGGCTGCGCGATCCGCGTCGCGCCTACCGCGTGCTGGAAATGCTGTTGTCGCCGCAGCGCACCTATCCGAACCTGTTCGATGCGCACCCGCCGTTCCAGATCGACGGCAACTTCGGCGGCACCGCCGGCATCACCGAGATGCTGGTGCAGAGCTGGGGCGGTGCGATCTTCCTGCTGCCCGCGCTGCCGGACGCATGGCCCGATGGCGAACTGCACGGCGTGCGCGTGCGCAACGCGGCCGGACTCGACCTGTCGTGGCGCGGCGGCAGGCTGGCGCGCGCGACCTTGCGCAGCGACAAGGGCGGCGATTACGAAGTCGTCCATCGCGGGCAGGCGTTGGCGCTTTCCCTCGCGGCCGGCGAATCGGCGGTGCTGGTGGCCGACGGGGACAGGCTGGTGCGCGCATGAGCCTGGTCGCCGGCATCGACGCAGGCACGCAGAGCGTCAAGGTGGTGGTCTACGACGGCGCCACGCGCGAGGTGGTCGCATCCGCCAGCGCGCCGCTGGAACTGGACAGCCGCGAGGACGGCAGTCGCGAGCAGCACCCGTCGGACTGGGTGCACGCGATGAAGGCCTGTTTCGATCGTTTCGATGCCGACGTGCGCGCCCGCATCGAGGCGCTGGCGGTGTCCGGCCAGCAGCACGGTTTCGTTCCGCTCGATGCCGCCGGCCAGGTGCTGGCCCCGGCCAAGCTGTGGAACGACACCAGCACCAGCGCCGAGTGCGGGCAGATCATGGATGCGCTCGGCGGTCCGTCGCGCACGATCGCACTGGCCGGCAACCCGATCCTGGCCGGCTACACCGCCTCCAAGCTGCCGTGGACGAAACGGCATCGCGCCGATGCCTACGCCAGGCTCGCCACGATCCTGCTGCCGCACGACTACCTGAACTTCGTGCTCACCGGCCAGCGCTGGATGGAACACGGCGATGCTTCCGGCACCGGCTGGCTCGACGTGCGCACCAGAACCTGGTCGAGCGACCTGCTCAAGGCGACCGATCCCGACCGCGACCTGTCGGCCTGCCTGCCGCCGCTGGTGGCGCACGATGCGGTGTTCACGATTTCGCCCGGCATCGCCAACGAACTGGGCCTGCCGGCCACCGCGAAGGTGGCCGTGGGTGGTGGCGACAACATGATGGCCGCCATCGGCACCGGCTGCGTGACCGAAGGCCGGCTGGCGATGAGCCTGGGCACCTCGGGCACGCTGTTCGCCTACAGCGATACCCCGGTGGTGTCCGACACCGGCGCCTGGGCCGCGTTCTGCTCGTCCACCGGCGGCTGGCTGCCGCTGATCTGCACGATGAACTGCACCGTGGCCACCGAACAGGTCGCGCGGCTGTTCGGCTTCAGCACCCGCGACGGCGATGCCCACCTGCACGCCACGCCGCCCGGCGCCGATGGCCTGGTGATGCTGCCCTTCCTCAGTGGCGAGCGCACCCCCGACCTGCCGCGCGGCAAGGGCGTGCTGGCCGGGCTGGATCCGCACAACATGAGTCCGGCCCACCTGTACCGCGCCGCGATGGAAGGGGCGACCTACAGCCTCAAGTACGGCTTCGATGCGTTTGTTGCCGCCGGCATGCGCTTCGAGCGCATCGTGCTGACCGGCGGCGGCGCCAACAGCGCGGCGTGGCGGCAGATGGTCGCCGATGTGTTCGCGCTGCCGGTCGATGTGCCGAAGCAGGCCGAAGGCGCCGCGTTCGGTGCCGCGCTGCAGGCGCTATGGGCGCTGGGCCATGCCCAGGGCGATGCGACGTCGTTGCCCGAGCTCGTCGCCGAACACGTTGCCGTCGATCCGACGCAGGCGGCCACGCCCGATCCGGCCCGCGTCGCCGCCTATCGCGCCCCGTACCAACGGTTCCTGCAACACCTCGATGCGGTCGCGCCGTTGTACCGCCCCGCGCCCGCGTAGGAGCGATGGATTCCATCACGCCACCGTTCCCGATTTCCCTCTTTCCTCAGCTTGACAAGACAGGACACCGCAACATGAGCACGTCCCCCTTCATCGGCGCCAGAGAGTACTTCCCGGGCATCGGCCGCATCGCCTACGAAGGCCCCGGTTCCGACAACCCGCTGGCGTTCAAGCACTACGACGCCGACAAGCAGATCGGCGACAAGACCATGGCCGAGCACCTGCGCTTCGCGGTGTGCTACTGGCACAGCTTCTGCAACGCTGGCCACGATCCCTTCGGTCCCGGCACGCGGCGCTACCCCTGGGACCAGGCGGACGCACCGATCGCGCGCGCCGAAGCGAAGGCCGATGCGGCTTTCGAGTTCTTCACCAAGCTTGGCGTTCCCTACTACTGCTTCCACGACGTGGATCTGGCGCCGGATGCCGACGACGTGGCCGAGTACGAGCGCAACCTCAAGCACATGGTGGCCCTGGCCAAGGAGCGCCAGCAGGCCACCGGGATGAAGCTGCTGTGGGGTACCGCCAACCTGTTCAGTCACACGCGCTACATGAACGGCGCAGCCACCAATCCGGACTTTGCCGTGGTCGCGCGGGCCGCGGTGCAGGTCAAGGCGGCGCTTGAGGCCACGGTCGAGCTGGGCGGCGAGAACTACGTGTTCTGGGGCGGGCGCGAAGGCTATGCCTGCCTGCACAACACCGATATGAAACGCGAACTGGAGCACTTTGCCCGCTTCCTCGCGGCCGCCCGCGACTACGGCCGCGAGATCGGCTTCAAGGGCGTGTTCCTCATCGAGCCCAAGCCGATGGAACCGATGAAGCACCAGTACGACTTCGACAGCGCCACCGTGGCCGGCTTCCTGCACAGGCACGGGCTGGACAAGGACTTCAAGCTCAACATCGAGGCCAACCACGCCACCCTGGCCGGGCACACGTTCGAGCATGACCTGCAGGTGGCCGCCGATCACGGACTGCTGGGCAGCATCGATGCCAATCGCGGCGACGCGCAGAACGGTTGGGACACCGACCAGTTCCCGACCGACCTCTACGACACCGTCGGCGCGATGCTGGTGGTCCTGCGCCAGGGCGGCCTGGCGCCGGGCGGCTTGAACTTCGACGCCAAGGTGCGCCGCGAATCGACCGACGCCGAGGATCTGTTCCTGGCCCACATCGGCGGCATGGACGCGTTCGCGCGCGGGCTGGAGGTGGCGCACGCGCTGCTGACCGTCTCGCCCTGGGAGCGCTGGCGCAGCGAGCGCTATGCCAGCTTCGACGACGGCCCCGGCCGCGACTTCGCGCAGGGCCGGCTGGGCCTGGCGGGGTTGCATGCGCTGGCGCTGAAGAACGGCGAGCCGGCCCAGCGCAGCGGCAAGCAGGAGCGCTATGAAAACCTGCTCAACCAGTACCTGATGCGCTGATGCGCCCATCCCCGAACTCCGACAAGGCAGATCCCATGTCCAGCGTATCCTTGAGCGACACTCGTCTCGCCCATGGCGAAAACACCGGCTTCATCGTCCTGATCAGCATCGTGGCCACCCTCGGCGGCTTCCTGTTCGGCTTCGACAGCGGCGTGATCAACGGCACCGTGGACGGCCTGCAACAGGCCTTCGACTCCGATTCGGTCGGTACCGGCTTCAACGTGGCCTCGATGCTGCTGGGTTGCGCGGTGGGCGCGTTCTTCGCCGGCCGCCTGGCCGACTACTACGGCCGCCGCGCGGTGCTGATCGTGGCCGCGGCCTGCTTCCTGGTCTCGGCCTGGGGCTCGGGTGTCTCCGTGTCCTCGGTAGAGTTCGTGCTCTATCGCGTGCTGGGCGGCTTGGCCGTCGGTGCGGCCAGCGTAATGTCGCCGGCCTACATCAGCGAGGTGTCCTCGGCGCGCTATCGCGGCAGGCTGGCCACGGTGCAACAGATCGCGATCATTTCCGGCCTGTTCGCCGCCTTCCTGAGCAACTACCTGCTGGCCAAGTGGGCGGGCGCCTCGGTCAATCCCTACTGGGGTGGCCATGCGGCCTGGCGCTGGATGTTCTGGGTGGAGATGCTGCCGGCGGCGCTGTTCCTGGTTGCGCTGTTCTTCATCCCGGAGAGCCCGCGCTACCTGGTGGTGAAAGGCAGGCGCGACCAGGCGTTGGCCGTGCTGGCGCGGCTGTACGGCATCGACGAGGGGCAGCGCAAGCTGACCGAGATCGAGGCCAGCCTGGCGGCCGATCACCACCGTCCGCGGCTGTCGGACCTGGTCGACAAGGCTCGCGGCAGGATCCGCCCGATCGTCTGGGTCGGGATCGGCCTGGCAACGTTCCAGCAGCTGGTCGGCATCAACGTGGTGTTCTATTACGGCGCGGTGCTTTGGCAGGCGGTGGGCTTCTCGGAAAGCGACGCACTGCTGATCAACGTGCTGTCGGGCGCACTGAGCATCGGCGCCTGCATCCTGACCGTGTTGCTGATCGACCGGATCGGCCGCAAGCCACTGCTGTGGATCGGCTCGGCCGGCATGGCAGTGTCGTTGGGGTTGGTGGCGGTCGCGTTCTCCAGCGGGAACCTGGAGAACGGCAAGCTGGTGCTGAGCGACAACATGGGTGTGCTGGCCCTGGTGGCGGCAAACGTATACGTGATCTTCTTCAATCTGTCGTGGGGCCCGGTGATGTGGGTGATGCTGGGCGAGATGTTCCCGAACCAGATCCGCGGCTCGGGTCTGGCGGTGGCGGGACTGTTCCAGTGGGGCTCGAACTTCCTGGTGACGATGACCTTCCCGATGCTGCTGGCGGGGATCGGGCTGGCGGCGACATATGGGCTGTACACGCTGGCCGCGGCGGTCTCGGTGGTGTTCGTACTGAAGTTTGTATACGAGACCAAGGGCAGGGAACTGGAGCAGATGGAGGGTTGAACATGACCAACAGACACAATTTCAAACGAGTCGGCGGCAGCGCGTTGCTGGCGGCCCTGGTGCTGGCACTGGGCGCCTGCAAGGGCGATGGACACGCTGACGCTGACGCTGACGCGCAGGTGCAGACGCAGGCCGGTGGTTCGGTGTGGCCCGAGGTGAACTGGCCGCTGGCCGAGGACCCGGCGCTGGAGCAGCGCATCGACGAATTGCTGGCGACGATGACCGTGGAGGAAAAGGTCGGTCAGCTGGTGCAGGGCGACATCGCCAGCATCACGCCCGACGATGTGCGCCAGTATCGGCTGGGCTCGATCCTGGCCGGTGGAAATTCGGATCCGGGCGGCCGCTACGACGCTGCGCCGGCCGAGTGGTTGGCGCTGGCCGACGCGTTCTACGAGGCCTCGATGGACACCTCGCAGGGAGGCAAGCCCATCCCGGTGTTGTTCGGCATCGATGCCGTGCACGGGCAGAGCAACATCGTCGGCGCCACCCTGTTCCCGCACAACATCGGCCTCGGCGCCACCCGCAATCCGGACCTGATGCGCCGGATCGGCGAGATCACCGCACTGGAGACGCGGGTCACCGGCATGGAGTGGGCGTTCGCGCCGACGGTGGCGGTGCCGCAGGACGACCGCTGGGGCCGTACCTACGAGGGCTATTCCGAGGCGCCGGAGGTAGTGGCCAGCTTCGCCGGCGCGGTGGTCGAAGGCTTGCAGGGCAGGCCGGGGACGCCGGAGTTCCTGGACGGCCGTCGCGTGATCGCCTCGGTCAAGCATTTCCTGGGCGACGGCGGCACCACCGGCGGCAAGGACCAGGGCGATACCCGGATCGGCGAGGCCGATCTCGTCCGCATCCACGCCGCGGGCTATCCGCCGGCCATCGCTGCGGGCGCGCAGACCGTGATGGCCTCGTTCAACAGTGTCAATGGCGAAAAGCTCCATGGCAGTCGCACGCTGCTCACCGATGCGCTGAAGGAGCGGATGAACTTCGGCGGCTTCGTGGTCGGCGACTGGAACGGCCATGGCCAGGTGCCCGGCTGCAGCAACACCGACTGCCCGGCCACGATCAACGCCGGCCTCGACATGGCGATGACGCCGGATAGCTGGAAGGGCTTCTACGAGAGCACCCTGGCCGCGGCGAAGGACGGCGTCATCCCGGCCGAGCGCCTGGACGATGCGGTGCGCCGCGTATTGCGGGTGAAGTTCCGCCTGAACCTGTTCGAGGCCGGCAAGCCTTCCGAGCGCGCCGTCGGCGGGCGTTTCGAACTGCTCGGCGCGCCGGAGCACCGGGCGGTCGCGCGCCAGGCGGTGCGCGAGTCGCTGGTGCTGCTGAAGAACCAGGGCGGGATCCTGCCGCTGGCGCCGGGGCAGCGCGTCCTGGTAGCCGGCGACGGCGCCGACGACGTCGGCAAGCAGTCCGGTGGCTGGACCCTCAACTGGCAGGGCACCGGCACCAAACGGGCCGACTATCCCAATGCCGACACCATCCACGAAGGCATCGCGAAGCAGGTGCAAGCCGCCGGCGGCGAGGCCGTGCTGTCCATCGACGGCACCTACGCGCAGAAGCCGGACGTGGCCATCGTGGTGTTCGGCGAGGATCCCTACGCCGAGTTCCAGGGCGACATCCCCAACCTGCTGTACAAGCCGGGCAACGATACCGACCTGGCGCTGATCCGGCGGCTGAAGGCCGACGGGATTCCGGTGGTGGCGGTCTTCCTCAGCGGACGGCCGCTGTGGATGAACCGCGAGATCAACGCCGCCGACGCCTTCGTGGCCGCCTGGCTGCCCGGTTCGGAGGGCGGTGGCATCGCCGACGTGCTGCTGCGCGCACCGGATGGCGGCGTGCAGCATGACTTCAAGGGCCGGCTGAGCTTCAGCTGGCCGCGCACGGCCGCGCAGTACGCCAACAACGTCGGCCAGGAAGACTACGACCCGCTGTTCCCGTTCGGCTTCGGCCTGACCTATGCCGACGGCGGCGACCTGGCGCCGCTGCCGGAGGACTCCGGCGTGCAGGCGGGGCAGAGCGAGGCCGGGACGTTCTTCGGTCGCGGCCAGCTCGCGCATGGCGTGCTGATGCGGCTGGCCAGCGCCGAAGGACATACCGCGCAGGTGGGTGCGCTGCCCTCCGGCCTGCACGATGGCAGCCTGGAGGTGACGGCGGTGGATCATCATGCGCAGGAGGATGCGCGGCGTTTCGCCTGGTCGGGTACGCAGGCCGCGACGCTGTCGCTGGTGACGCAGGTGCCGCAGGACCTGAGCCGCGAGACCAACGGCGACGTGATGCTGGTGCTGACGCTGCGGCCCGAGCGGATCCCGGACGGCGCGGTGTCGCTCGGCGTGGCCTGCGGCGATGGCTGCCGCGCCAGCCTGCCGGCCCGCGATGCGCTGGCGGACCTGCCGGCCGGGCGCTGGACCACACTGGGCGTGCCGCTGAAGTGCCTGGCCGCTGCGGGCGCCGATATGACGAAGCTGGATGCGGTGCTGGAACTGCAGACCGCAGGTGAGCTTCGGATGTCGGTTTCGCGCGTGGCGCTGGGCGCACTCAACGAGGCCGAGCACAGCCTCGCCTGCGCGCGCTGAGCGGGGCATTCGGCGACCAGTGGTGCCTGATCCGGTAAGGGGACGTGATGCTGTCGATACTTGATGTCGTGATCGTACTGGCCTATCTGGCCGGAATCTTCCTGCTCGCACAGTGGGTCTCGCGCGAGAAGGCGGGTCATCACAAGGATGCGAAGGACTACTTCCTGGCCAGCAAGGCACTGCCGTGGTGGGCCATTGGCGCCTCACTGATCGCGGCCAACATCTCGGCCGAGCAGATCATCGGCATGTCCGGTTCCGGCTACGCGATGGGGCTGGCGATCGCGTCCTACGAGTGGATGTCCGCCGCCACGCTGCTGATCGTCGGCAAGTGGTTCCTGCCGGTGTTCCTTCGTGGTGGCATCTACACCATGCCGCAGTTCCTGGAGCGACGTTACGGCGGCCGCATCCGTACGCTGATGGCGGTGTTCTGGCTGGGGCTGTACGTATTCGTCAACCTGACCTCGGTGCTGTGGCTGGGTTCGCTGGCGATCGCTTACGTGGCCGGCATCGACCAGATGATCGCGTTGGTGGCGCTGGCGGTGTTCGCGCTCGCCTACCAGCTCTATGGCGGGCTCAAGGCGGTGGCACTGACCGATATCGTCCAGGTCACGCTGCTGGTGCTGGGCGGGTTGCTGCTGGCCGGCATTGCGCTGGATCGGATCTCGGATGGCGCCGGCGTGTGGGCGGGCTTCCAGCGGCTGCGTGCGGAGGCGCCCGGCCATTTCCACATGATCCTGTCGCCCGACAATCCGTTCTACAAGGACCTGCCCGGCATCAGCGTGCTGATCGGTGGCATGTGGATCATGAACTTCAGCTACTGGGGCTTCAACCAGTACATCATCCAGCGTGCGCTGGCCGCGAAAAACATCGGCGAGGCACAGAAGGGCGTGCTGTTCGCGGCGTTCCTGAAGCTGTTGATGCCGGTGATCGTGGTGCTGCCCGGCCTGGCCGCGGTGCTGCTGGCACCCGACATCGGGCGCCCGGACGCCGCCTATCCGATGATGATGTCGCTGCTGCCGGCAGGCGCGCTGGGCCTGGTGTTCGCGGCGCTGATCGCGGCGATCGTGTCGTCGCTGGCGTCGATGACCAATTCGATCTCGACCATCTTCACTCTGGACTTCTACCAGCGTCACGACCAGGGTCACGACCAGGGGCGGATCGTGCGCACGGGCCGGATCGTGGCCGCTGTGGCGATGCTCGTGGCGGTGTTGGCCGCGCGCCCGCTGCTGGGCAGCTTCGATCAGGCCTTCCAGTACATCCAGGAGTACACCGGCTTCTTCACCCCGGGCATCGTGGCGATCTTCCTGCTCGGCCTGTTCTGGAAGCGTGCCAACGAGGCAGGCGCGCTGGCTGCGGCGATCGGCTCGTTCGCACTGTCGATCGTGCTCAAGCTGGCCTGGCCGTCACTGCCGTTCATTGATCGCGTAGGCCTGGTGTTCCTGCTGGCGGTGGCACTTGCGATGATCGTTTCGCTGGTGGCGTCGCACATGCCGCGGAAGCAGGTGGTACGGCCCGCCGAGGTGGACTACCGCACCGACGCGACCTTCAACATCGGCGCGCTGGCGGTGATCGCGATCCTTGTCGCGCTGTATGCGCTGTTCTGGTGATCTTCCGGTTTGCCGACGCCGCCAAACCGGCGTCGGCGATCCCGATCTGCCGCCACTCTGATCGTGGCTGCATGCGCAACGATCCGGCAGGAACGGCTTTCCGTGATGGAGTCGACAACGCGGGCGTGTTTCGTTCCGTGCTTCTACCAAAGTCCAAAATGAAGGGCGTTCGGTTGCATGGAACATGCATCCAGAATGCATGCGCAATGCCGGGGCGGGGAGCACGCTGCAGCCGCAGCGAAAGCCGGCATGGAACGTGTGCCAACCATGCTGTCATGGCGATCTGACGGCTGGTCGCAACTACGGGCCAGCGGATGCGGGATTGCGGTGCCGGCGGGGAAAAAGCAATCAAGGCGGTGTGCCGTACAGGCGCGAAAGCCGTGCCCTGCCAACGTGGCGGCGGTGAACTGACAGTGGGCGAGTCCGCATGGGTCGGCGCCCTTCGAATTCGTTTCATGGAGAACAAGATGTCGTGTCCATACCGGGCTGCCCGTGGCAGCGAAAAACGTGTGCAGTTGCCGCTCTTGTGGCAGCAGTCGATGATCGACAACGCACGCATCGAGGCCGAACGCACCGATGCGCGCCGCCGGCTGAAGGCGCTTTCCTTCTCCATCGCCGCGGCCCTGACCACGGGCCTGTTCGCCCGGACCGGCGCCGTACAGGCAGAGACCATCCATACGGACCCGATCACCGGCGTCGACGAGCACGACCGCGCTGGTGGCAGTGGCAATTACGATCCCGGCTACGACATCGTCGATGAAGACGGCACGCTGCATTACCGTTTCGTCGACGGCGACAGCGTGACGCTGGAAGGCGTCGACACCGACGTGCTTGCCATGTCCATCGCCAGCGGCAACCCGCCGGTGGTGCTCGACGTGGCCAGCGGCGGCTGGCTGGAGCTGTCGGCGATCCGCGGCGAGAGCAGCACCGTGGGCAGCGCGGTCGGCATCCTCAACGACGGCAATACGGTCACCGTCAACGGCAACACCAGGATCTCCACCAACGCCGACGACCTGGATTTCGGTATGGTCCGGGGTAACGGTGCGCAAGGGGTGATCGGACGCGGCCGCAGCACCACGACCTTCAACGGCGCCACCGACATCCACGCCCGTACGCAGGGCCATGCGCGTGCGGTCTGGGCCGATAGAACCAGCACCATCATCTTCAACGGCCCGACCACGATCCTGGCCGAGAGCCGCGGCACGCTCGATGCGGTCTACAGCTTCGATGGCCGCATCACCTTCAACGGCGACACCACCATCTCGGCGCTGTCGATCTGGCCCAGCGACAACGCCCATGCGATCTACAACGACGGCGTCGGCAGCCGGATGACGGTGAACGGCGACCTGTCGTTGACCACGGTCGCGATGGGCTCGACCGCGTTCGGCGTGCGCAACCAGGGAACTTTGGAAGTCAACGGCGACACCACGGTCAATGTCCAGGGGCCCCGCTCCACGCACGGGATCGCCAGCTGGCATTGGCGGTCGCGGATGACCTTCAATGGCGATGTCGACGTGCACGTACGCAGCGAAGGGCCGGAGAACGGCTACACGCCGTTCGGCAAGCCTTCCGGACTCAAGAACGACCGCTCGCCCGGTGCGGTGATGACGTTCAACGGCGCCGTCAATGTCGACGTCACCTCGGAAGCGGACACCTACGGCACCGTCAACAGCGGCGTCATCGAGTTCACCTCGCCCACCGCACCGGTGTCGTTCACCGTCGCCGCCGCTTGCGACCCGCCCGACATCCCGAATTGTGATCGTGACGTGTACGGCATCCGCAACTTCGGCACTGTCAACGTTGCCGGCGGCCTGACCGTGTCGACGACCGCGGCCGGCACCGGCGCTGCGTATTCGATCTGGAGCGTGCCGATCGACGTCCAGGACGCCAGCGTCACCGTCAACCAGGCAGGCGGGCAGCGCGTGCAGCTCGACGGCGACATCGCGACCGCGACCGAAACCGTCAACGGCAACATCGGCTCGGTCGACATCAATTTCGATACGTCGGATTCCTGGCTGCGCGGGCTGGTCGGCGGCGTGCAGGTCGATACCAGTTACAGCGTCGGTCGCGCCGATCTTGTGTTCGCGAACGGCGCGGCGTGGATGCCGCAGGGCACCGGCACGCTGGCGAACGACTTCGGCACCGGCACGCTGAGCCTGGGCAGCGGCGCGGCGATCGACATGGCCGGCTACTGGGGCCGCTTCGCGCCTGGCGAGGTGCCGGCGCACGATTACCGCCAGCTGGTCGTCGACAGCAGCAACGGCGACACCGGTGCCGGGGTCGTGCTGGGCGATGATGCACGGTTCCTGCTGCTCAGCGACATCACCGGCATATCCGGAACGGCCACGGCCGACCGGATCGTGTTCGGCAGCGGGATCACCAGCTTCAGTGCGACTGGCACGCAGGGCGTGGGCATCGTCTACGACCCGGCGCTGGACGATACCTCCTGGGTCAACGCCACGACCGTCCGTACCGGCACCACGATCCAGGCGGCCGCGCCGATCGACATCGTCGATGCCAGTGCGGCCGCGGGCGGGACCGCCACGTTCTCGGCCGTGACCGGCGTGCCCGGCGAGTGGAGCGGGACCTATGAGAATGCGCTGGTCAGGTACACCTACACGCCGCAGGTGGCGTTGAGCGCCGACGGCAGCAGGATCGTGCTGTCCGGCATCGCCATCCAGGGTACGGAAGACGGTTCCGGCGATGGGGACGGTTCTTCCGGTGGTGGCGATGATTCCGGTGGTAGCGGTGACGACACGGGCGGAGGAGATGCCGGTGGCGGCACCGGGGAAGGCTCGGGGGACGGCGCGGACGACACCGGCGGAACCGGTGGCGGTACGCCGGCGCTGACGCCTTCGGAAACCGTCCAGACAGCGGCCGATGTCGCCGACAGCGTTCTCAATCTCTGGCGCACGAGCGGGCAGCGCCCGTTGCAGCGTGTGCGAGGTCAACTGCGTGGAAAAGGCGTGGACCGTGCCGGCGCCTGGGCGGTTGCCGACAGCGGTGGGCTGACCGCGGACACCGCCTATTCCCGCCGCTACCGGCAGGACTACGGGAGCGTGACCGTCGGTGCCGATCGTGGGTTCGCTTCCTCCAATGTCACCGGCTTCAGCGCCGGACACGTGCGTGCGACCGCGCGCTATGCACAGGGTCGGGGCGAACTGAGCGGCACCACGGTCGGGCTCTACAGTGGCTGGATCGGCGAGATGGGTGGCTACGTCGTCGTCGGTGCCGAGACGGCCTCGCTGAAGAACCGCTACAGCGCACGCGATTCGCAGGGCCGTGACATCACCGGCGAGTACCGCGCACGGGCGAACCGGGCCTATGTCGAAGGCGGCTATCCGTTCCGCTTCCACGGGTCCTGGTACATCGAGCCCCAGCTCGAACTGTCCGCGGGAGCCATCGGGCGCAACGACCACACCACCAGCAACGGAGTGCATGTACGCCAGGAGAGGCTCGATGCCTCGTTCGCACGGGCCGGCCTCGCCTTAGGCAGGACGCTGCAGGGTGCAAAGACGCAGGGCAGCGTGTACGCCCGGGCATCCGCGCTGCACCACTTCGGCGACCCGTTGGAGATCACCGCTTCAAGGGACGGTGGCAGCATCGTCCCCGACACCCTCGATCGCGAAGGTTCGGGCAGCGAGTTCGTGCTGGGCGGCAACGTCAGTCTCTCCCGCACCGGCCTGTTCTTCGAGGCGTCAAAGGCTTCCGGCGTGGATCTGGAGCGCGACTGGGCGGTCCAGGCGGGCCTGCGCTACCGCTGGTAGCGCAGGTTTCCTCGAGCCGTTGACGGCACGCGAGCGGGGACCGCTCAGGCGGTCTTCCGTACCCGGCCGCCAGAGCGGATAGCGTCGCGATGCAGCCAGCGGTATAGCGCCGGCAGCACCAGCAGGGTCAGCAGGGTCGAGGAGACGATGCCGCCGATCACCACGGTCGCAAGCGGGCGCTGCACCTCGGAACCGGCGCCGGTGTTGAGTGCCATCGGTACGAAGCCCAGCGAGGCCACCAGCGCGGTCATCAGCACCGGCCGCAGGCGGCCGAGCGCACCGTCGACGATCGCGTCGTCGAGCGGGGTGCCGTGTTCGCGCAGGCGGCGGATGAAGCTGATCATCACCAGGCCGTTGAGCACCGCCACACCGGACAGGGCGATGAAGCCGACCCCGGCCGAGATCGACAGCGGGATGCCGCGCAGCGCCAATGCCAGCACACCGCCGGTCAGCGCCAGTGGCACGCCGCTGAACACGATCGCCGCATCGCGCACCGAACCGAATGCCATGAACAGCAGGCCGAAGATGATCGCCAGCGTCACCGGCACCACGATGGCGAGGCGCCGGCTGGCCGAGATCAGCTGTTCGAAACTGCCGCCGTAACCGATCCAGTAACCGCTCGGCAGTTCGACCCCGGCGTCGATGCGTTCGCGCAGTTCGCCGACGAACCCGGCCAGGTCGCGCTCGCGCACGTTGGCGGTGACGATCACGCGGCGCTTGCCGTTCTCGCGATTGACCTGGTTCGGGCCGGGCGCAATCTCGACCCGTGCCACCTCGCGCAGCGGTACCGTGCGCGGTGCGCCGGCCGCCCAGTCGGCACGGCGGCCGGACTCGTCGAGGCTGTCGGCGCCGGCGGGCGGAAGCGGAATCGGCAGGTCATGCAGGGCGGCCGGGTCCTGGCGCAGATGTTCGGGCAGGCGCACGACCAGGTCGAAGCGGCGGTCGCCTTCGAACAGCTGGCCGGCGACGGTGCCGCCGACCGCGGTGGCGACGGTGTCCTGCACATCGACCGGGTTGAGCCCGTGCCGCGCCAGTGCCTGGCGATCGGGAACCACGGTCAGCATCGGCAGGCCGTCGAGCGGCTCGACCCGCACGTCGTCCGCGCCGGGGACCGATGCGAGCACGCGCTGTACCTGCGTGGCCACCCGCATCAACGTGTCCAGATCGTCGCCGTTGACCTTGACCGCAACGTCGGCACGCACGCCCGAGATCAGCTCGTTGGTACGCATCTGGATCGGCTGGCTCAGCTCGTAGTTGTTGCCGGGCACGGCCGCGATCGCGTCGGCGATCTCGTCGACCAGCGCCTCCTTGCGCTTGCGCGGGTCGGGCCAGTCCGCGCGTGGTTTGAGCATCACGAAGGTGTCGGCGACCGAGGGCGGCATCGGATCGCTGGCGACTTCGGCGGTACCGATCTTGGCGAACACCTGCTCGACCTCCGGAACGTCTGCAAGGGTGCGCTCCAGCGCCTCCTGCATCGCCACCGACTGCTCAAGCCCGGTGCCGGTGATGCGCAGCGCCTGCACGGTCAGGTCGCCCTCGTCCAGCGTCGGTACGAACTCGGCACCGAGCCGCGTCGCCAGCAGCCCGCAGGCCACGACCAGCAGAGCGGCACCGGCGATCACCGGCAGCCGCCAATGCAGGGCGCGCGCCAGCAGTGGAGCATAGCCGCACCGCGCCTGGCGCATCAGCCGGTTCTCCTTTTCCTCGACCCGGCCCGAAAGGAAGACGGCGACCGATGCCGGGATGAAGGTCAGCGCCAACAGCATCGCGCCGGTCAACGCCAGCACCACGGTGATCGCCATCGGCTGGAACAGTTTTCCCTCGACGCCATCGAGGGCGAAGATCGGCAGGTAGACCGCAGCGATAATGCCGACGCCGAACAGGCTCGGACGGATCACTTCGACCGTGGCGCTGGCGGCGGTGTCCAGGCGCTCGTCCTCGCGCATCGTGCGGCCGAGCGCATGCTGGCGTTCGCCGAAACGGCGCAGGCAGTTCTCGATGATGATCACCGCGCCGTCGACGATCAGGCCGAAGTCCAGCGCGCCCAGGCTCATCAGGTTACCGGATACGCCGCCGCGGACCATGCCGGTGACGGCGAACAGCATTGCCAATGGGATCACCGCGGCGGTGATCAGCGCCGCGCGTACGTTGCCGAGCAGCAGGAACAGCACTGCGATCACCAGCAACGCGCCCTCGACCAGGTTCTTCGCCACGGTGCGGATGGTGCGGTCGACCAGGGCGGTACGGTCGTAGACCGGTGCGGCACGCACCCCGGCGGGCAGGCTGGCGTTGACGGCCTCAAGCCTGTCGGCCGCCGCCCGCGCGACCTCGCGGCTGTTGCCGCCGGCCAGCATCACCACGGTGCCGATGACGGTCTCGCGACCGTTGCGGGTTGCCGCGCCTGTGCGCAGTTCGCGACCCTCGTCGACCTCGGCGACATCGCGGATGCGGATCGGCAGGCCTTCGCGGCGATCGAGGACGATGTCGCCGATCGCGTCGAGGTCCTCGATCTGGCCCGGCACCCGCACCAGGTACTGCTCGCCGTTGCGTTCGATGTAGCCGGCTCCGACGTTGCGGTTGTTGGCCGCCAGTGCTTCGACCACGTCGTCGAGGGTGAAGCCGAGCGCGACCAGCCGCGCCGGTTCCGGGGTGACGTGGATCTGGCGCGCGAAGCCGCCGATGCTGTCGACCTCGGTGACCCCGGGCACGGTGCGCAACTGCGGCCGGATCACCCAGTCCTGCAGGGTGCGCAGGTCGGTCGGCGTGTACGGCGTGCCATCGGCCCTGCGCGCGTCGGGCGCGGCCTCGACCGTGTACATCAGGATCTCGCCCATGCCGGTGGCGATCGGACCCATCTGCGGTTCGAGCCCGTCGGGCAGCTGCGAGCGGACCTGCTGCAGCCGCTCGGCGACCTGCTGGCGGGCGAAGTAGAGGTCGGTGCCGTCCTCGAACACGACGGTGACCTGCGACAGCCCGTAGCGCGACAGCGACCGGGTGTGGTCGAGCCCGGGCAGCCCGGCCAGTGCGGTTTCGATCGGGAAGGTGACGCGCTGCTCGGCCTCCAGCGGCGAATGGCCGGGCGCCACGGTGTTGACCTGCACCTGCACGTTGGTGATGTCGGGGGTGGCGTCGATCGGCAGGCGGGTGAAATTCCAGCCGCCGAGCGCGGCCATGGCCAGCGTCAGTACCAGCATCAGCCAGCGGTGGGCGATGGCGAAGCGGATGATCTTCTCGAGCATGGCCGGGCCTCAATGCGCGTGGGTGGCGGACGACTTGCCGATGTCGGCCTTGACCAGGAAGCTCTGCGCGACCACGACCTGTTCGCCGGTTTCGATGCCGTCGAGGATCTCGGCACGTTCGGCATCGCGGCGTCCCAGGCGTACGCGGCGCGCACGGAAGGTGTCGCCATCGCGCACGTAGACCACGTCATCGCCGCCCTCGCGTTGCAGCGCGGACAGCGGGACCACGCGCGCGGCCTCGAAGCGTTCGACCGTGACCCGTGCGCGCACCGCCGAGCCCGGCCGCCACAGGCCGTCGGCGTTGGCGATGGTGGCGCGGGCGACGGTGCTCTGGCTGGCGGTCGCGGTGCCGGGCAGGATGCGTTCGAGCACGGTGTCGACGCGGACGTCGTCGCTCATCCGTGCCACCGTCACCGGCGAGCCGACCGCGATGTGCTGGGCGTCGGCGCCGAACACGTGCAGGTCGACCCACAGCTCGGACAGGTCGGCGATCTCGAACAGCGGCGTGCCTTCGGTGGCGACCGCGCCGATCGTGGCCGGGCGCGCCATCACCACGCCGGCGATCGGCGCGGTGATGGTGTAGGTCGACAGGCTGAGGTTGCTCTCGATCACCGCCAGCGACTGGCCGGCGCGGACGCGATCGCCAACACGCGCATGCAGGGCCCGGACCGGGCCGGGATAGCGCGCCATCACGTCGGCGGTGCGCCCGTCGACCGGGATCAGCAGGCCCTGGATCCCGTGCTCGTCGGCGATCGTGCCCGGCGCGACCGGTGCGACACGGATGCCGGAGGCGGCGGCGATGGCGGCGGGGATGCGGGTGCTGTCGCCATCGTCGTCGTGGGTGTCGCCATGGTCGTCATCGTGGCCGTCCGCGTCGTGGTCTCCGGCGACATCGGTGGATGCGGCTCCGGCACGGATGCCGCTGGCGGTGTCTCCACCCGGCGCGCAGGCTGCGAGTGCGGCTGCGAGCAGGGTGGTGACCGAGGAATGGATGAGGGGGCGGATCGCAGGGTTCATCGGGCGTCTCCAGGCAAACGGTTCGCGCTGGCGGCAGCGGAGGTGCGCGCGCCGGCGGGGTCGAGGGGTGTGCGTCCGGTCAGGCGCTGCAGCTCGATCAGAGCGCCCAGGGCTTCGGTCGCGGCGTCGAGCCGCTGGCGTCGTGCGGCGACGATTTCGGTTTGCAGCTGCGCCCATTCCAGGTGGCTGCTGGCGCCGGCACGATAGGCGCGGGCGGCAGCGACCTCGGCACGTTCGAGTGCGGGCATCACTTCGCTGTCGATTCGGCCGGCTTCGAGCCGGGCAGTGCGATAGCGGCCATGCGCCTCGACCAGGGCTGCCTGCAACGACAGGACTTCGGCCTCACGTTCGATCTCCAGCGCCGCCAGTCCGGCCTGTGCGCTGCGGATCGCGGGCCCGGCGCGCCGGCGGCTGCCAAGCGGGACCGAGATGCCGGCGACCAGGCCGACATCGCTGTCGCCGCCAAGTCGGCGCGCACCCAGTTGCCAGCCGATATCGGCGACGGCCTGGCTGCGCGCGAGTTGCAACTGCGCTTCCCGGATCCGGCGCTCGTCACCGAAGCGACGTAGATCCGGGCTGTCGCGTAGCCGGTCTTCAATCGCGTCGAGGTCGGCGATGGGCGGCAGGCGTTGCAGGATGGAGGCATCGATCTCGAAGGCCGTTGTGTGTTCGCCCCACAGCGTGGTGAGATGCCGGCGCGTGGTTTCTGCCTGCCGGTCGGCACGGGCCAGGTCGAGTTCGGCACGGGCCTGGGCGGCCTCGGCGGCCAGCACCAGCGAGCGCGGCGAGGCCCCGGCGGCCAGGCGCCGCCGGGCGGCTGTCACCGAATGCTGCCGCTGGGCGATGTCGTCGCGGGCGATCGCCTGTCGCTGCGTCGCGGCGGCGGCCTGCAGATAGCGACGCGCGGTTTCGGCGAGCAGGTCGAGCCGGCGTGTCTCGCGTTCGAGCGCGAGTGCGTCGGTCCGGCGTTCGGCCAGCGCGCTGCGTGCGGCCTGCTTGCCGCCGCGTTCGAACATCGAGCCGATGCCGAGGGTAAGGTCGGCGCTGCCATTGCCGAAGGCGTTCTCGACTTCGGCGCCGAGCGCCAATGGCGGGCGCTGCGCGGCTCGTTCGCGTTCGGCCGCGAGCCTGTCGCCATGGGCCGTGAACAGGCGCAGGTCGGGATGGGTTTCGACGACGCGCGCGAAGGCGTCGTCCAGGGTCAGCCGCTCGCCGGCACGGGCAGGACCCGTTGCCACGGCACAAGCGACCACGGCGGCCAAGGCCGCATGGCGCAGGAACATGGGATGTCTCCGATAGGAAAAGCGAAGGCCGGCCTCGGGCCGGAAGGGCGCTTATTCCTGGATCGGAGGACGGAACACGCCGTGCGTGCGGTGCGTGGGCGCGGGCGCGGAGTCGATCGCCGACGGCGTCGAGGCGGCCACGGGGCCCGGCAGCGTCATTGCCGCTACCGGCACCGTTGGCGGCGACTGGCCGCAGCAGTGGGCGAAATGGAGCAGATCGTGCAGCAGGTCACCATCGCCAGGCGCGTGGGGTGCAGGGCCGGGCTGTGCGGCCATGGATTCCGAGCCGGCACCGGCGTGATTGCCCTCACCGTCGGCGTCGCCGTGATGGAGGTGAAGGCCACTCGGGTCGTGCTGCAGCTCGTGAACTTCGCCCACCGCCGCCAGCACCGGTTTCGCCATCACCCCGAGCGCCAGCAGTACCAGCACGGCGAGACGCAGTGCGGTCGGCAGGCAGCGGACGTGGCGGAGCACGGACATGCGCGCACCCTACGCATGGCGGGTGGGGTTACACAATTGCATGGTGGCCATCGTTCGTGTCGCAGCGTGTCCGGTTGGCAGCAGGCGCGTGTGGCGGCGACAATGCGGGATGGATACTGCCAGCCTGCTTGAAGCCGTCGAACACGAAACCGGCCCATCGCCCGAATGGAGCGTGCTGTGGCTGCACGGCCTCGGCGCCGATGGCCACGACTTCGCGCCGATCGTGCCCGAGCTCGTCCGCAAGGACTGGCCGGCGTTGCGCTTCGTGTTCCCGCACGCACCCATACGGCCGGTGACGATCAACAACGGCGTGCCGATGCGCGCCTGGTACGACATCCGCGACATGAACCTGGCCCAGCGCGCCGACGAGACCGGCGTCGACCAGTCGGTTGCGCAGGTCGAGGCGCTGATCGAGCGCGAGGCCGGGCGCGGCATCCAGCCGTCGCGGCTGCTGCTGGCCGGCTTCTCGCAGGGTGGGGCGATCGCGCTGGCGGCAGGTCTCCGCCGCACCACGCCGCTGGCCGGCCTGATCGCCCTGTCGACATACCTGCCGATGCCGGAGCGCCTGGCTCGCGAGGTCACCGCGCAGGCGCCGTCACAGCCACTGTTCATGGCCCATGGCCAGTTCGACCCGGTGGTGCCGTATGCCGGCGGCGATGCCAGCGCCAAGGCCCTGCGCGGGATGGGCTTCGAGGTCGATTGGCATGCCTATCCGATGGCGCACCAGGTCTGTGCCGAACAGATCCATGACCTTGGCGGCTGGATGTCGCGGGTGTTCGCCCGCACGAACTGAGCCTGGCGATTTCCCGGCTAGCCGGGCGGCCGCGATCACGCTTCCCGGCATTGCCGGATGACCCCGCCCCCAGGCGGGATTACCATCGATAATGGTCCACGCAGCCGGGGACGCAGGTGGGGGCGATGAAAATGGGGTCTTTGAGGGTCGTGATCGCCGATGACGAGCCGCTGGCACGCGAGCGCCTGCGCGGCCTGTTGGCGGACCAGTCCGGGATCGAGGTGGTGGCCGAGGCCAGCGACGGGCACCAGGCCCTGCATGCCTGTGCCGAACACCAGCCCGACCTGATCCTGCTCGATATCGCCATGCCCGGCCTGGATGGGCTGGAAGCCGCGCATCATCTGGCCGCGTTCGAGCCGCGCCCGGCGGTGGTGTTCTGCACGGCCTACGATGCCCACGCACTGTCGGCGTTCGAGGCCGAGGCGATCGACTATCTGGTCAAGCCCGTCCGTGCCGAGCGCCTGGCCGCTGCGCTGGAGCGCGTGCGCACCTTCGCCGCCGGCCGTCAGCACGGCGTCGCGCGGCTGGATGGCAAGCGTCGCACCCACCTGTGTGCGCGCCTGCGCGGCAGTCTGCGGTTGATCCCGATCGAGGACGTGCACTACCTGCAGGCCGAGGAGAAGTACGTCGTCGTCCACCACGTCCATGGCGAGGACCTGATCGAGGAATCGCTGAAGTCGCTGGAGGAGGAGTTCGACGAGCGCTTCGTCCGCATCCATCGCAACTGCCTGGTCGCCCGCTACGAGATCGTCGAGCTGCGCCGCAGCCCGGACGGCCACGTGCAGGCGATCCTGCGCCACGGAGACCATCCGCTGGAGGTCAGCCGCCGCTGCGTGGCGGGGGTGCGGGAGATGCTGAAGCACCTGTAGGGCAGTGTCAGACGGTGTAGACCGGGTAAGACGAAGCCGCCTCCGGGCCCTGCGAGTCCGCCGGGTGCGGGCCGGAGCTTTCGAAGTCGCTCTGCGTCATCAAGGCTCTGTTCGAAAGCCATTCGACCCGTGCCGTGGGGTTTTCAGTTGCGTTCGCGCCGGAGACGTCCTGCGAGCTTGCGGGCCAGTGCAGGTCACCGGCGCCTGGCCCTGCGATAATGTCGCGATGACCGTCCTTCGTATCGCCACCCGCAAGAGTCCGCTCGCCCTCTGGCAGAGCGAGCACGTCGCCGCCCGCCTGCGCGCGGCCCATCCCGGCCTGCAGGTCGAGCTGGTGCCGATGAGCACCCGCGGCGACCAGGTGCTGGACCGCTCGCTCGCCGCGATCGGCGGCAAGGGGTTGTTCCTGAAGGAGCTGGAAGTCGCGATGCAGCGCGGCGAGGCCGATTGCGCGGTGCATTCGCTCAAGGACGTGCCGATGGAGCTGGAGCCGGGCTTCGTGCTGGCGGCGATCCTTGAGCGCGCCGATCACGCCGATGCCTTCGTCAGCCCGCGTTTCGATGGCATCGATGCTCTCCCGCAGGGCGCGCTGGTCGGCACCTCGTCGCTGCGTCGCCAGGCTCAGCTGCGCGCATTGCGGCCGGACCTCCAGCTGCGCGACCTGCGCGGCAACGTCAACACGCGGCTGGCCAAACTCGATGCCGGCGACTACGACGCCATCATCCTCGCCTGCGCCGGCCTGCAGCGACTGGGGCTGGACGCGCGTATCCGCAGCCGGCTCGACGCCCCCGCGTGGCTGCCCGCGCCGGCGCAGGGCGCGATCGCGATCGAATGCCGTGATGGCGACGAACACGTGCGGACATTGTGCGCGGTGCTCGACCACGCCCCGACCCGCATCTGTGTCGAGGCCGAGCGGGCGATGAACCGCGCTCTCCACGGCAGCTGCCACGTGCCGGTGGCGGCACTGGCAACGCTCGATGGCGATCAGCTGCGGCTTCGGGGTCTGGTCGGCAACGCTTCCAGTGGCCATACCGTGCGTGCGGACGGTGCCGGCCTGTCCGCTTCGGCCGAAGCGCTCGGCGTCGAAGTCGCCGCACGGCTGCTGGAGCAGGGTGCGCGCGAGCTGATCGCCGCCCACGTTTGAGTGTGGCGAATCCAGCAGGAATGCCTTCTCCATCGAAATGAAAACCGGCCCGGTTAAACCGGGCCGGCTGTATGTCGCACCTGTGGGGTGGAGGGCCGCCGGATCAGAGCGGGTTGACGTAGTCGCCCGATACCGAGGTGCAATTGATCAGGGCAAGAGCTGAATTCAGAACGCCCGTGCCAAGGATCGTGTTGTTGCGGGATATGCCGCTGAGGATCAATCCGCCGCCGCAGCGGATTCCGGCATCACCGATGAGGAGGTCTCCGCTCATGATCACGGTGTTTCCTTCGATGGTATTGTGGCCACCATCCTGGTTCCAGATACCGCGCCGGTTGCCAAGAAGCCCGGTTGAAACCAGGTTCCTGACCCGGTTGTTCCGCAGTACGCCTGAATCCATGCCGGTGGTGCGGATCCCGTAGGCGTGACGGGTGCCGCCGCTTGTCGCGACCACTCCGGTGATGTTGTTGTCGATGATGTCCATGTCGCCGGCAGCCAGGATGCCATGGAACTCGGTCACTCCGGCGACAGTGCTTTCGCCCGTTTCGATGATCTCGTTCCTGCGGATTGCCGAACCATCGCCGGTAACATGAAGGCCGGTCTGGGTGTTGAAATCGAAGCGGCTGTCTTCCACCCGGTACTGTCCGTTCGTGAGCATCACGCCGGTCCTGAAACCACGGACTCCGCAGTTCCGGACGGTGAGGTTGTTGCGCCCCTCCGCCCTGATTCCGATTGCCTGGGTGGCGGAGCCAGAGGCCAGATTTCCGAGTTTGAATTCGTTGCAATCAATGGTCACGTTGTTGACCATGACGTTGATCGCATTGCCCGAGGCGAGGTTCGTCGTGACGTGCTGCTTGAGACAGTAGACGCCCTGGGTTGTGATCGTCGCGGGGACGGAAGTGATGTTGATGCAATTGTTGATTTCCGCTGATGCGTCGCGGCTATAGCCAACGGCGGTCAGGACAGCCAAAGCCAATGCAAACTTCACGAGACTTCCAGTTTCCATGTCCACTACTCCCCTGGGAGATTGAAGGATTCGGGCGAACGGGTCGAAGGAGTTCGTCCGAAACAACGGTTATCACGGGGGAAGTGTTGGTTATGTGACGTGGCATTCTTTGTTTTGTGATGCGCGTCACATTACTTGGCGTGCTTGTGTTCGGCCTCATGTGCCTGGCAAGGGGCACGGAACCGCCCATCCACGATGGCGCCTAGGTGATTCAATCGAGTCCGGGGCGGGCGGACGGATGCATCGTCGCAGCTGCCGGGTGGTTCAGAACTGCCGTCTGATACCCAGCCAGCTTTCTGCGGTTTCGGTGCCGCTGGCGCCGCTCGTGCGGTGGCGGATCACGTAATCGGTTTCCAGCGTCCAGTCCGGCCACAACTGGATGTCCAGGCCAAGCGTCTGCTTGACGAAGGTCTGGCCGTCGCCGGTTTCGAACAGCACGTGTTGCGACCAGCGTGCGCGTTCGCCGAAGTTGCGGCCGAAGTCGATCGAGCCGCGGAACACCGGGCCGGTGCTGCGGATGCCGTCGTCGCTGCGCGGTGCCAGCCGGTAACCGGCGCCGAATTCCACGCCGAGCCGGGACGGACCATCGCGCAGTACCTGCAAGCCGTACTGGGTGCCGACACGCCACTTGTTGGAATAATTGTGGGTGCTGTCGCGTGGGCGCGCCGGCGCCCGCAGCCGAGCCCACGAGCGCTGGCCCGGCAGGCGGGCGTTTGCGGATGTGCGCCAACCGCTGGCCTGACCGTGCAGCGAGCGATCGCTGGCCAGCCGCCATTCCTCGTCGTTGCAGCGCAACGACAGGCAGCTGCTGCGCCGCCGGGCCTGGTCGACCGCCTGGGTAATGGCGGCCGGTTGACCCAAAGCAGGCGCCGGCAATGTCAGGAATGGACTGGACAGGGCCAGTCCCAGCAGGATGGACATGATGTGACGGCGAAAGAAAGGTTTCGGGAGCAGGTCTCAGTATGCCAATCCGGCGGGCGTAGGGGAGCGGGTGGAGCCATACCGGAAATGCATGGGTCCGCCTGCGGCGACGATCGGCCGCTGCAGGCGCAGAAGCTCGCGGTCAGAAACCGTAGACGACGTTGATCGTGGTCAGGGTGTCGGTCTTCTTGGTCCCCGCCAGCGCGTCGGTGTTGTGGCGAACCTCCAGGCCGGCCTTCAGCGCCAGCGCATCGGTCATCTTGACCATCAGGCCGAGCTCGTTGCGGGCGAAGGTGTTGTCGCTGCCGGCCTCGATCAGCAATGTGTCGTAGACCGAGGTGGTTTCGGTGAGCTGGTGGCCGAAGCTCATGGAGCCGCGCAGGATCGCCTCGTTCTCGTGCACACGCACGTCCTGCAGTTTGGCCCAGCGGTAGCCGGGGCCGATCTCGAAGGTCAGGTGGGTGGTGTCGTTCTTGATCGCCTCATAGCCGTAGCCGAACGCGGCGGTCCATTGGTACTCGTACGCGGCGAAGTGGTCGCGCTCATTGCGCGCCGAGCCCGTCAGATAGCTGCGCTCGCCCAGGCGATAGCCGGTGCTGGCAGCCAGTCCGTAGCGGTATGCGCTCTCGATGTCATCCTGCTTGCCGTACAGGAATGAGGCGGAGGCGGCATGCTTCCACGCATCGGTTTCCTTGGCCAGGGCGAGTTTGCCGATCAGGGTCTGGCTGTCGGTGTTGCCCTTGGAGATGGCCAGGCCGAGCTCGCCGGTGCCGCTCCAGCCTGCATCGGTGGCTTCCTGGGCGTGCAGGGGGACGATCGCCGCGCTCAGCGCGGCGGCAAGAAAAAGCTTGCGCATGGGGTCTTTCCTTGTGTGGGACAAAAAAACCGCCGATCTATGTCGGCGGTGGCGCGCAAGTATCGTAAGAAAAATGTGAATGACTCCTCAATATCGCATTGGGATAAGGCCATTCGACAATCAGTAATAAGCCATCACCGCGTGGCGGGCCTGGGCGAAGAACAGCCAGCGCTCGACGAAGACCCCGAGCAATGCCGCCATGGCGGCGAGGGTGAACAGTGGCGCGTCCAGGGCAGGGAAGGCCCAGCCCAGCCCCACGGCCAGCATGGGCACCAGCGCGAACAAGTACGTTGCGATCAGCCTCAGCGGACGCGAGTGCTTGCGCGCCAGCACATAACCCATTTCATGGGTGATGTAGTTGGCTTCGGTATGCGGACGCTCGAATACCCCGATCTCTCGACCGGGCAACCCGATCGCATCGGCGCGGCTGGCGGCGGCAGGTTGGCGGTCGATGGCGCGCCAGTAAACCCGCTTGAGCATGGCTGTCACGATGGCGAGCACCCACGTCACGACGGCGGCTATTGCCAGTGTCCGTACCGGCAGCGCTGTCCAACTGGCAATTGCCGCCAGCAACAGCCAGCCGCACAACAGGGCGAATGCGAAATACACCGGTACCACCAGGGCGTGCCGCCAGGCCGGGATCGGCTTGAGCGAGGCGTAGATCATCGCCGTGCAGGCGATGGTAGCGACCGATGTCAGCAGCACGATGGCCGCCAGAAGCGGTACCGCCGGGCTTTGCAAGGCCGCGTATGAGTGCATGAACAAGGGCGTCGCGAGCAGTCCCAGCAATGCGAGGGCTGCGATCGCGGCAAGCACGGCGGAAACGCCTTCGCGAGAGAGCCACGAACTGCGCCATTGCGAGAATGCCCGCCACGCGCGTGCGGGTTTTCCGAGGTGGAACATCGAGCACAGCAGGCCCGCGGTCGTCAGCAGCAGGCCCAGCACAAGCGAAATGCCCCAGAGCAACGGCATCGCGCCCTGCTGCGGTGGGTGACCCTGCAGGTAGGGGAGCAGGATCCACGCCGCCGTCCAGGCCAGCAGCCCGTAGCCGGCACCCGACAAAGTGGTGAAGAAGATGACGGAGAGGGCTGGGTTCATCGCGAAAGCACCCGGTCCAGCCAGCGCAGCACCGGCGGCAGCTTGGTGGTGTCGAGGGTTTCATCGCTTGCGGGAGTGTCAGCCGGTCCGGCCCGGCGCGGCCGCGGCGGCAGGTACTTGTTGGTCGGCTGGTAGCCCAGCTCCGGCATCAGGTCGATGCCGCCGCGCTCGGCGACCAGCTTCGATACCTTCGACTCGGGGTCGGCCAGGTCGCCGAAATGGCGCGCACCGGTCGGGCAGGCTTGTACGCAGGCCGGCTGGCGTTCGGCTTCGGGCAGGTTTTCGTTGTAGATGCGGTCGATGCACAGGGTGCATTTCTTCATCACCCCTTCGACCGCGCTGTACTCGCGTGCGCCGTAGGGACAGGCCCACGAGCACAGTTTGCAGCCGATGCATTTGTCTTCGTCGATCAGCACGATGCCGTCTTCGGCACGCTTGTAGCTGGCGCCGGTCGGGCACACTGTGACGCAGGCGGGCTGTTCGCAATGCAGGCAGGAGCGGGGGAAGTGAAGGGTCATCGCCGGCTGCGCCGCGGCGCCCTCGCCAGCAGGGGCCACCTCGTAGCTGTGCACGCGGTTGAACCAGACGCCGGACGGAGCCTTGCCGTAGGGCTGTTCGTCGGTCAATGGCGCGGCAAAACCGCCGGCATTCCACTGTTTGCAACTGACCGCGCAGGCGTGGCAGCCGACGCAGGTGTCGAGATCGATCACCAGCCCGAGCTTCTTCTTCGATGGCGACGGCAGGCCGGTCATCGTCGGTCGCCCCGGCCGCCACGCAGCAGCCACAATCCGGCCAGGAACAGCACCAGTGCAACCAGCACGACCGGCAGCAAGGCGAGCAGGGCCCCGGCCGGCGTGGCGGCTGCGTCCAGCCCGGGGGGCGCGAGGGTGCCGTTGGCAAGCAGCACCACCAGGCCAAAGCCCAGCGCCACGCATGCGCCACCGGCGAACTTGCGGCCGTTGTTCATGCGGTCCTCCCGCCTTGCGAATCCGTCGCCAAGGATACCGGACCCGGTGCCATCGACCTGCCCGCTGGATGGAGATTCAGAATGGGAAGTACCTCGGGATCAGCGCGATCGCCATGATCCAGAAGATGATGTTGAGTGGCACGCCGATCTTGGGGAAGTCGGCGAAGCGGTAGCCGCCGGCAGCGTAGACCATGGTGTTTGTCTGGTAGCCGACCGGGGTGGCGAAGCTGGTCGAGGCGGCGAAGGCCACCGCCACCAGCAGCGGTTTGGCATCGATGCCCTGCACGTCGGCGGCCGAAATCGCGATCGGCACCACCAATACCGCGGCGCCGTTGTTGCTCATGACCTCGGTCAACACCGCGGTCATCAGATAGATCACCGCCAGCGTGGCGTACGGGCCGAATTGCGCGACCGTACCGATCGCGTTGTGCGCCAGCCAGTCGGCACCGCCGCTGCGGTCCAGGGCGATGCCCAGGGGCAGTACGCCAGCCAACAGGATCACCACCCGCCAGTCGATTGCCTGATAGGCCTCGTCGGGTTCGAGGCAGCGCAGCACCACCAGTGCCACGCAACCGAGCAGGGCCGAAGCGACGATCGGCAACCAGCCGAGCCCGGCCACCACGATCACCGCCGCCATCACCGCCGCCGACACCAGTGCGCGGCGGCGATCGAGGCGGTGTTGCGGCCGTTCGCCGAGCACGACCAGGGCCGGATTGTCGCGCATCGCGTCGATCGCGGCTTCATCGACATCGACCATCATCACGTCGCCGACCGCAAGCGGCACCCGATCGATCGCCTGGCGGACGGTGCTGCGGCGGCGCTGCAGGCCGAGTACGCGCGCGCCATAGCTGTGGGCGAAGCGTAGTCCGGACAGGGTGTGGCCGATCAGGTACGAGCCGGGCGCGACCATCACCTCGGCGTGCAGCCGTTCCTTTCCCTTGTGCGCGCCATCGTCGCTCATGGCAGGGTCTTTGGCGACCGGGTCGTAGGCCAGTTTGTATTGCTTGCGCAGGGCTTCCAGCTGGGTCCATTCGCCCCGCAGCAGCAGCCGGTCGCCGGCCTCCAGCGGGGTGCTGCGCGGGTCGGGCAGGGGGGAGCCCTTGCGGAAGACTTCGAGCAGGTAAAGGTCGCTGTCTTCGGGCGGCAGCTTGCCGCCCTCGCGCCCGATCGCCGATGAGCCCTCCGGCACCGCCAGTTCGGCCAGGTAGCGGCCGCCGACGCCCTCGGTGGCGATTTCCGGCAGGCCCAGGTCGGGCAGCAGGAACCGGCGCACGGTCATCAGGTAGACCATGCCGACGCCGACGAAGATGATCCCGAGCGGGGCGAACTCGAACAGCTCGAAGCCCTCGCGACCGGCTTGCCGCGCCATCGAATCGACCAGCAGGTTGGTCGAGGTGCCGACCAGGGTGCAGACGCCGCCGAACTGCGAGGCGAACGACAACGGAATCAGGAACCGGGACGGCGCCAGTTTGCTGGCGGCGGTGGCGGCGATCACGATCGGCAGCATGACCGCGACCACCGCGGTGTTGTTGATGAAGGCCGAGGTGGCCGCGACCAGCGCCATCATCACCAGCGCGAACAACCAGCCCCAGCGCACCCGCGCCAACAGCTCGCCAAGCCCGTGCAGGGCGCCGCTCTGCTGCAGGCCGGCGCTGAGCACGAACATTGCCGCAACCGTGATCGTGGCCTGGCTGGAGAAGCCCGACAGTGCCTCGCGCGGACTGAGCACACCCAGCACCAGCAGGCTGGCCAGCGACAGCAGCGCGACCACGTCGACGCGCAGCTTTTCGGTGACGAACAGGTAGACGGTGCCGGCCAGCACCGCCAGCGTCAGCCACAACTCCAGGCCCATCAGGTCAGCCTCATCCCGCGCCCTCCGTCATCCGTGCGCGCGCCGGCGCATGGCGGCACCGTAGCGCAAAGGCGTTTCGGTGGCGTGGAGGGCCGCATCGAGGCGGGGATCGTAAGGGGCCAGGGTGGGGAACCCGGGCTGGATGCCATCGCCGGCTTCAACGCGACGGATCGAGACCCGCAGGTCGAACCACGCTGCCTGCCCGGTCACCGGATCGGCGTTGGCGTAATCGCCCTTCGGGGTGATGTCGGATATCAGGTGGTTGAGCAGGAAACCCTTGCGGCTCTCGGGCGCGTCCTTGTCCAGTCCCCACGCGCCGCGGCGTTTGCCGATCGCGTTCCAGGTCCAGACCGTGTCCGGCTGCATGTTGCCGGCGAACTTCGCCTGCACGGTGATCTCGCCGTGGTGCGAGGCCACGGTGACCCAGTCCTCGTCATCGATGCCGTACTTCGCGCCGGTGTCCGGGTGCAGGTACAGCCAGTTGCGCGTGGTGATCTGACGCAGCCAGGCATTCTGCGAGCCCCAGGCGTGATACATGAACATCGGTCGCTGGGTGACGGCAGACAAGGGAAAACGTGCCTTGTCCCCCACCCCTTCAAGGGATGGGCCGGGGTGGGTGCCGGGCCCGGTCTGCGCCGATTCGAACGGTTCGTACCAGATCGGCAGCGGATCGAAGTAGGTCGCGACACGCTCGCGATGCCGGTCCGGCGGCTGGTGCTCGCCATGCCCCTGAGCGGCGAGCCGGAACTTCTGCAGCGTTTCCGAATACAGCTGCAGCACGATCGGCTCGCCGTGGCCGAGGAAGCCCATCTTCTGCGCCCAGTCGAGGTAGCCGCGGTTGGCCATCTTGTAGTAGCGCGCGTGCCCGGGGATTTCCGCACGCCAGAAGCTGCCGTTGTCGATATAGCGTTGCAGCTGGTCCGGGTTCGGCGGGCCCTTGGCTTCCAGTTCGCCGCGGTCGCCGCGCCAGCCGGCCAGCAGGCCGACCCCGGGCGCGCGCTCGTGGCGGGTGATGTAGTCGGCGTAGTCGCGATAGCGCGGCGAACCGTCTTCGTTCACCAGTCCAGGCAGGCCGAGTCGCGCGCCGAGTTCGATCAGCACCGACTGGAAACCGCGCACGTCGCGGCCGTCGCGCTGCTGAGCGGAATCGAGCACCGGCTGGCGGATCGCATCGGCGGCGCCGTCGGCATCCGAGATCGGCCGGTCGAGCAGGCTGATCGCGTCGAAGCGTTCCAGGTACGTGGTGTCGGGCAGCACCAGGTCGGCATAGGCGACCGTCTCCGAGGCGTAGGCATCGGAATAGATGATGTGCGGAATACGGTATTCGCCGTTCGCGTCCTTGTCGGTCAGCCAGCCGATGGTCTCGGCGGTGTTCATCGCCGAATTCCAGCCCATGTTGGCCATGAACATCAGCAGCGTGTCGATCTTGTACGGGTCGCCGGCCCAGGCGTTGCGGATGACGGTGTGCATCATGCCGTGCGCGGACAGTGGATAGGCCCAGGAATAGGCGTGGTCGATGCGGCGTGGCTGGCCGTCGGCGTCGACGACCAGGTCCTCTGGGCCGTGGACGAAGCCCAGCGGCGGTGCATCCAGGGTGCCGTCGTCGCGACGGGCCTTGCCGGGGCGGTTCGGTGGCGGGATCGGCTTCGGGTACGGCGGCTGATAGCGGAACGAACCGGGCGTGTCGATCGCGCCGAGCAGCAGTTGCAGCAGGTGCAGCGCGCGACAGGTGTGGAAGCCGTTGCTGTGCGCGCTGATCCCGCGCATCGCATGCATCGACACCGGCCGGCCGACCATTTCGGAATGCTCGCGGCCCCAGGCGTCGGTCCACGCGATCGGCAGGCGTACTTCCTGCTCGAACGCGGCCTCGGCCAGCTCGTGGGCGATCCGGCGAATGGTCGCGGCGGGAATGCCACAGCGTTCGCTGACCGCGTCGGGCGCGTACTGCGGGTCGAGGTAACGCTCGGCGATGAGGTGGAACACCGGGCGTGCGCGGCGGCCGTCGGGCAGGGTGTACTCGCCGACGATGGCGGGGGAGATGCCGGTGGCATCGGCGGGGGCGGGCGTACCGCGATCCCAGCACAGCGCTCGCTCCTCGTCATCCCGCGCGAACAACCCGTCATTGGCACCGCCCGGATCGTCGATCACCAGCCAGTGCGCATTGGTGTAGCGCACCAGGTAGTCGAGGTCGATGCGGTCGGCCTTCAGCAATTCATGGATCAGCGCGAACGCGAACAGGCCATCGGTACCCGGGCGAATCCCGATCCACTCGTCGGCGATGGCGCCGTAGCCACTGCGCACCGGATTGATCGCGACGATCTTCGCCCCGTTCGCCTTGACCTTGCCCAGGCCCAGCTTGATCGGGTTGGAGTCGTGGTCCTCGGCCACGCCCCACAGCATCAGGTACTTCGTATGCTCCCAGTCCGGCTCGCCGAACTCCCAGAAGCTGCCGCCGAGCGTGTACAGCCCACCGGCGGCCATGTTGACCGAGCAGAAACCGCCGTGCGCGGCGTAGTTGACCGTGCCGAACTGTTGCGCCCACCAGCCGGTCAGGGCCTGGCTCTGGTCGCGGCCGGTGAAGAATGCCAGTTCATCGGGGTTGCGCTCGCGAATCGGTGCCAGCCACGAGGTCGCGATCTCCAGCGCCTCGTCCCATTCGATCTCGCGGAATTCGCCCGAGCCGCGCTCGCCCACCCGCAGCAGCGGCTTGTCCAGCCGCGCCGGCGAGTAGTGCTGCATGATCCCGGCCGAGCCTTTCGCGCACAGCACGCCGCGGTTGACCGGGTGGTCGGGGTTGCCCTGGATGTAGCGGATCATGCTGCCACGAAGCTCGCTACCATCAGGCTCGCTGCCACGAGGCCCCACATCCTGCAGCCACACCTTGATGCCGCAACGGCAGGCGCACATGTAGCAGGTCGTGGTCCTGACCTCGTCGCCGGGTGTCGGCGAGAGATTGATGGCAGGCTCGGCGGGGTTGGACATGGCGACTATTGTGCGCTGGACGGCCCCGACATGGCGAGGCGGCGCCGGTTGTCGCAATGCAACAGGCATTCGTCACGGCATAATCTGGCGATCCGCTCCCCACTGCCGGTACCGCCATGGAACGCATCGAACGCATCCACGCCCTGCACCGCATCCTTTCCAATGCCCGCTATCCGGTCACCGTGCAGCGGTTGATGGAGGAGCTGGAGTGCTCGCGCGCCACCGCCTACCGCGACCTCGCCTACCTGCGCGACTTCCTGATGGCGCCGGTGGTCGGCAATGGCGAGGCCGGATTCAGCTACGACAGCAACGAGAAGGACCGCTTCGAGCTGCCCGGTCTGTGGCTGAGCTCGCAGGAACTGCATGCGCTGCTGGCCGCGCAGCAACTGCTGATACGCAGCGGCGGCGGGGTGCTGTCGAATGCGCTGGCGCCGCTCCAGCAGCGCATCGAGAAGCTGCTCGACGAGCATGCCGGCGGCCGTCGGCTGCCGATGGAGCGGGTGCGGGTGGTGCCGCACCGCATTCGCAAACTCGACGAGCACGCGTTCCGCACCGTCGCCACCGCGGTGCTCGACCGCAAGCGATTGGCATTCGAATACCGCGCCCGCTCGACCGACGAGACCACCCGGCGCGAGGTTTCGCCGCAGCGCCTGACCCACTACCGCGACAACTGGTACCTCGATGCCTGGGATCATGTCCGCGATGGTCTGCGCAGTTTCGCGGTCGACCGTATCGTGGCCGCGAAACTTGGCGAGGACGGCGCTCTCGACGTGCCTGAGGAAGAGCTCAACCGCCAGCTCGCATCCAGCTACGGCATCTTTTCCGGTGAACCGAAGGGCTGGGCGACGATCGTGTTCAACGCCAAGGCCGCGCGCTGGGTTGCCGATGAGCACTGGCATTCGCAACAGCAAGGCCGCTTCCTGCCCGATGGCCGCTACGAGCTCAAGCTGCCCTACAGCAACGGCCGCGAACTGCTGATGGACGTGCTGCACTACGGCAGCGACGCGGTGATCGTCGAACCGCCGGTGTTGCGCGAGCAGGCCCGCGCACTGCTGTCGCTGGCGCTGAGCCAGTACGACTGAGGGCAAGCCGACATGTCGGGGGCGCAGTGAAGGATCGACGCCACGAGAGCATCGCCCTCGTGCTCGGGGCCGGCGGCGCGCGCGGGCTGGCCCAGATCGGCGTGATCGAAGCCCTGCAGGCGCGCGGGCTGCGGATCGTCTCGGTGGCCGGTTCGTCCGCCGGCGCCCTGGTCGGAGGCCTGTACGCCGCCGGCCAGCTTGAGGTCTACCGCGACTGGCTGCTCGGCCTGAGCCGTGCGCAGATGCTGCGCCTGTTCGATCCCGGCATCGGCCGCCCGGCCCTGTCCGGCGGCACGCGGCTGATGGCCGCGTTGCGCGGGCTGACCGGCTCGCCACGGATCGAAGAGCTGCCGATCGACTTCACTGCGGTCGCGGTCGACCTGCTGCGCCAGCGCGAGGTCTGGTTGCGCGAGGGCGACCTGTGGGATGCGGTGCGCGCCTCGATCGCGATCCCGGGCGTGTTCACCCCGCACGTCGTCAATGGCCGCGAACTGGTCGACGGCGGCCTGCTCGCGCCGTTGCCGCTCGCCGCTACCCGTCTGTCGGGTGCCCGCCACGTAATCGCGGTCGACATGCACAGCCGTTCACGGCGCCGGCTCCCGCGCGAGTTGCGGGCCGGAATCGCCGCGGAGGCGCATGATGAGGCGCCCGCCGCGACTGACGAAGTCGGTTCGTTGTCGTCGCGCCGTTGGCTCGACCGCTGGTTTGGCCGGCAGGCGGATGCCGGGGGCATTGCGCCGTCGCTGACCATTCCAGCCCGTCTGGTCGACATGGGGTTTGGTGGGTTGATGGCGCGTTCGCTCGACACCATGCAGGCGCAGATCGCCCGGACCCAGCTGGCGATGGATCCGCCCGAGCTGGTGATCCACATCCCGCGCGACGCCGCCCAGTTCTATGAATTCTGGCGTGCGGCCGAACTGATCGATCTTGGCCGCGCCGAGGCCGAGAAGGTGCTCGACGCGGCCGGCTATTGAGGTGGCCGGACATTCACGCCTCGTAGCCCGGGTAAGCGGAGCGCACCCGGGAGCGCGCGATCCCGGGTGCGCTCCGCTTACCCGGGCTACAGCAACTTGATTTTCCACTCGCTGCTGGCGTCTTAGCCGCTGAGATGGCGACGGGCAAGAGTAGGGCCACGAAAACCGGAGGCCCTGCCATGCATAGCGTCGACACCCATCGTTCCAGCCATCGCCATGCCCCGCATCCACTGCTCGACGAGGTGCTGCGAGGCGCCGTCGCGGTCGGTGCCCTGCTGCTGGTCCTGCTGCCCGAGGCCCGCGGCGTCCACCCGCAGCTGGGCTGGCTGCCGTTGTGGCTGCTCGGCATGCCGCTGGTGGCGTGGTGGGCCGCGTACCGGTTCCGGCTGCCGGGCCGCAGCGGCGAGGTGGCGCATTGCGGGCCGGTCCGGCTCCGCCGTCGCCTGCCGCAGGCCCGTCGCCGTGCCCGGCCGCGGGCGGCGGTGGCCCGTGCCCGGGCCGTGGCCTGACATGACTTGGGGCAGGTCGGTCCGGGCCCGCGCTTGTGCTAGCGTCCCGGGTTTCCATTGAAACCATGAACCGGGATGCCCATGTCCACACTGACCCTGTCCGCCTTGTCCCGCGCCTGCCGGGGCATCCTGGCCGCCGCCAGTCTTGCCGCCGTGGGCATTGCCGGGGTCGCCTGCACCCCCAATGCCGAGGACGCGCGCTTGAACGACACCGCCAGCCACGAGGACGCCGCCACCGACAGCTACCAGTGGCTGGAGGACGTGACCGGCGACAAGCCGCTGGACTGGGTCCGTGGCGAGAACGAGCGCACCGAGGCCGAACTGGCCGCCACCCCTGAATTCAAGGCGCTGGAAGGCGATATCCGCGCGATCCTCGACTCCGACGCCAAGATCCCCGGCGTACAGAAGATCGGCGACTACTACTACAACTTCTGGAAGGACCAGAAGCACGAACGCGGCCTGTGGCGGCGCACCACGCTGGAGGAGTACCGCAAGGACGATCCCAAGTGGGAAACCGTGCTCGACATCGATGCGCTCAACGAGGCCGAGGGCGAGAACTGGGTCTGGCACGGCGCGCAGTGCCTCAAGCCCGACCGCGACCGCTGCCTGATCGCGCTCTCGCGTGGTGGTGCCGACGCCAACGTGACCCGCGAGTTCGACATGACCACGAAGTCCTGGGTCGAGGACGGTTTCTTCCGTCCCGAGGCCAAGGGCGGCCTGCAATGGATCGACCGCGACACCGTCTACGTCTACACCGACTTCGGCGACGGCAGCATGACCGAATCGGGCTACCCGCGCATCGTCAAGGAATGGAAGCGCGGCACGCCGATGTCGGAAGCGAAGGTCGTCTACGAAGGCAAGGCCGACGACATGTACATCGCCGCCTTCCACGACGACACCGAAGGCCATGAGCGCGACTTCGTCAGCCGCACGCTCGCGTTCTACAACGACGAGCTGTACCTGCGCAGCGATGACGGCTCGCTGGCGAAGATCGACGTGCCCAACTCGGTCAACAAGAACGTGCACAAGGAGTGGCTGCTGCTGGAACTGCGTGAGCCCTACGAGGCCGGCGGCGCCGAGTATCCGGCCGGCAGCCTGATCGCAGCCAACTTCGACGATTTCATGGCCGGCAAGCGCGAGTTCACCGCGCTGTTCACGCCGAGCGACAGCACCTCGCTGGCCAGCTACACCTGGACGCAGAACCATCTGGTGCTGAATGTCCTCGACGACGTCAAGAACCGGCTCAGCGTGCTGACCCCGGGCGATGGCGGCTGGAAGGAAAGCGAATTCGCCGGCGCACCGGACTTCGGCACCGTCAGCGTCGGTGCGGTCGATGCCGACGAGAGCGATGCGCTGTGGATGACGGTGGCCGATTACCTGACCCCGACCACGCTATCGCTGGTCGAGATCGACAAGCAGCCGGAACCGCTGAAGTCGATGCCGGAATTCTTCGACGCCTCCAACATGGTGATCGAGCAGCACTTCGCGACCAGCCAGGACGGCACCCGCATCCCGTACTTCCTCGTCCGCCCGAAGGACCTTGCCTTCGACGGCCAGGCGCCGACCCTGCTGTACGGCTACGGCGGCTTCGAGATCTCGCTGACCCCGGGCTATTCGGCCGGGGTCGGCAAGGGCTGGCTGGAGAAGGGCGGCGTATACGTGGTCGCCAACATCCGCGGCGGCGGCGAGTACGGCCCGCGCTGGCACCAGGCGGCGCTCAAGGCCAACCGCTACAAGGCCTACGAGGACTTTGCCGCGGTCGCCAGGGATCTGGTCGAGCGCAAGGTCACCTCGTCGGCGCACCTGGGTGCGCAGGGCGGCAGCAACGGCGGCCTGTTGACCGGCAACATGCTGACCCAGTACCCGGAACTGTTCGGCGCGATCGTGGTGCAGGTGCCGCTGCTCGACATGCGGCGCTACCACAAGCTGCTCGCCGGTGCCTCGTGGATGGCCGAATACGGCAACCCGGACACGGCCGACTGGGAGTTCATCAAGACCTTCTCGGCCTACCACCTGTTCGATCCGGCGAAGGAATACCCGCCGGCGATCTTCATGACCTCGACCCGCGACGACCGCGTCCACCCCGGCCACGCCCGCAAGATGGCGGCGAAAATGCTCGATGCCGGCAAGGACGTGCGTTACTACGAGAACATCGAGGGCGGCCACGGTGGCGCGGCCAACAACGCCCAGGCCGCGCACATGAGCGCGCTGGCGTACACCTTTCTGTGGAACGAGTTGGCGAAGTAGGCTTTCGCCAGCCTTGTCCGGCATGACGACGGGGTCCGCCCCCGCCGTTGGTGACTGTTCCGACGTGGCCTGCCGGCCTTGACGACGAATGTCCCCCGGCCGCCGCCCGTGGCGGCGGCCTCCTCCTTGATTTCGCCGTCAAGGCCGGCAGGCCACGTCGGAACAGTCGGATCGCGCGGCTAGGCTGGAGCCAGAAGCCGGCCCTCCCCGGGATTCCGCTTCTGGAACCACCGGTCATCTCCGAACACCGGGGGCGAAGGCCCTTGGGTGTGAAATCAAGGAGGAGGCGCCGGCCCTGGCCGGCGCCGGGGGACATTCGCATCCAAGGGCCTTCGCCCCCGGCGCCCCGGTCATCCAACAGACACGGCGCTTTTCCCCTCGATCGGAGCAAGAACCGTTCTTTGGATGGGGTAAACCCCCCATGCCAACCGGCAGGTGTCCGGGCTACCTGAAACCCGTTACCTTCGGCAATTCCTGTTGCGAAATGCGTCCTCGCCCCCATCCCATGAAACCCACACTCCTGCTAGCCGCCGTCCTCATGAGCCTGACTGCCTGCTCCGGCAAACCCGCCGCCGAACTGCCCGCCCCGCCCGATGCCGACCAGCGGCCCCACGTGGTCAAGGCCCCGCACGGCGCCGAGCGCGAGGACGAGTACTACTGGCTGCGCGACGACAAGCGCGAGGACAAGGCCATGCTGGCCTACCTGGAGGCCGAGAACGCCTACGCCGACGCGGTCATGGCCCCGCTCAAGCCGCTGGAGGACAAGCTCTACGACGAAATCGTCGGTCGCATCAAGCAGGACGACAGCTCGGTGCCGTATCGCGAGCGCGGCTGGTGGTACTACACCCGCTTCGACACCGGCAAGGACTATCCGATCCACGCCCGCCGCAAGGACGGCCCCGGCATCGATGCGACCTCGATCCAGAAGGCCAACGACTCCGGTGATTTTGCCGATGAGCAGATCCTGCTCGATGTCAACGCCCTGGCCGAAGGCAAGGATTACTACGCCGCCAGCGCTCGAACGGTGAGCCAGGACAACACCCTGCTTGCCTACGCCGAGGACCTCAACGGTCGTCGCCAGTACACCGTACGCATCAAGAACCTCGAAACCGGCGAGCTGTACCCGGACGAGATCAAGGGCGTCTCGGCCAACCTGGTCTGGGCCGACGACAACAGGACCCTGTTCTACGTAGAGAACGACCCCGAGACCCTGCTGACCAAGCGGGTCAAGAAGCACGTGCTTGGCACTCCGGTCGCCGACGACGTGCTGGTCTACGAGGAAACCGACGACAGCTTCTACATGGGCATCGGCCGCACCCGCGACGATCGTTTCATCGTCATCGGCGTGTCGAGCACGGTGTCGGACGAGTTGCGTCATGCCCCGGCCGCCGATCCGCGCGAGTTCACCGTTCTGTCCGCGCGCGCGCGCGACGTCGAGTACGACGCCGACCACCACGACGGCCGCTGGGTGATCCGCACCAATGCTGACGGCGCGAAGAACTTCAAGGTCGTCACCGCCCCGACCGGCTCGACCTCACGCAAGGACTGGAAGGACTGGATCGCGCACCGCGACGATGTGTTCATCGACGGCGTCGAACTGTTCGACGGCTTCACCGCGATCGGCGAGCGTTCCGAGGGCCTGGAGCGGCTGCGCGTCGTGCGCGGCACGCCGGGCGGGACCGGCGGCGCCGAGGAGTACGTCAAGGCCGACGAGCCGGCCTACTCGATGGGCCTGTCGGCCAACCCGGAGCCGGACAGCGAGTGGCTGCGCTACAGCTACACCTCGATGACCACGCCGGGCACCGTCTACGAGCTCAACACGAAGACCGGCGAGCGCCGCATGCTCAAGCGCGAGCCGGTGATCGGCTACGACCCCGAGCAGTACGTGACCGAACGCCTGTGGGCGACCGCACGCGACGGCACGAAGGTGCCGGTGTCGCTGGTCTACAGGAAGGGCTTCAAGCGCGACGGCAGCGCCGCGCTGCTGCAGTACGCCTACGGCAGCTACGGTTCCTCGAGCGATCCGGGCTTCAACAGCACCGTGGTCAGCCTGCTCGACCGCGGTATGGTCTACGCCATCGCCCACATCCGCGGCGGCCAGGAAATGGGCCGGGCCTGGTACGACGACGGCAAGCTGTTCAACAAGGTCAACACCTTCACCGACTTCATCGACGTGACGAAGTACCTGGTCGAGCAGAAGTACGCCGCGCCCGACCGCGTCGCCGCCTATGGCGGCAGCGCCGGCGGCCTGCTGATGGGCGCGATCTCGAACATGTCGCCGGAGACGTATACGGTGATTCTGTCGCAGGTGCCGTTCGTCGACGTGGTCACCACCATGCTCGACCCGAGCATCCCGCTGACCACCAACGAGTACGACGAGTGGGGCAACCCCGAGCAGAAGGACTACTACGACTACATGTTGTCGTATTCGCCCTACGACAACCTGAAGGCCCAGGCCTATCCGGCGATGTTCATCGGCACCGGCCTGTGGGACTCGCAGGTGCAGTACTGGGAGCCGGCCAAGTATGTCGCCCGGCTGCGCGACATGAATACGTCGGACAACACCGTCGTGTTCCGCACCAACATGGAAGCCGGCCACGGCGGCAAGTCCGGCCGCTTCCGTCGCTTCCGCGAGCGCGCGGAGATGTATGCCTTCATGCTCGACCGGCTGGGCGTGGACGCGGCGGCGCAGTAAACCTGTTTTCGTCGTCCCGGCGGAAGCCGGGACCCATTTTTGAACTTGCTGTCACATCCTGCCCAGAGGACAAAGCAAAATGGATCCCGGCTTCCGCCGGGATGACGCCAGATCATGCAGGAATCCGAATCCGCCCCCATCCGCTTCCGCTGGGCCTGGTGGCTGCTGGCCTACGCCAGTCTCGGCCTGGGCCTGGTCGGCATCGTCGTGCCGGGATTGCCGACGGTGCCGTTCGTGCTGCTGTCGGCCTGGGCCGCCGCGCGTGGTTCCCAGCGCCTGCATCGCTGGCTGCTCGCGCATCGCCAGTTCGGGCCGATGATCCGCGACTGGCAGGCGCAGGGCGCGGTCAGCCGGCGGGCCAAGTGGCTGGCCACGACCATGATGTCGGCCTGTGCGGTGATCATGTTCCTGACCGCGCCGAAGCTGTGGATGGCCGCCACCGGTACCGGGATCATGGCGGTGGTTGCGACCTGGCTGTGGCTGCGGCCTGAACCGCGGCGTGAACCACACTGACACGAATCGCCCTGACCTGGCTCACACTGATATGAATCGCCCCGATCCGGCGGCATGCAGGGCGTGAACCGCCTCCACCGCCGGGCTACACTGCCGCCATGAACGCACGCAACGCACTCCTGCTACTGATATCGGTCCTGCTGCTGGTCGGCTGTGGCGTCAAGGGGCCGCTGGTCCAGGCGCCTCGTGAAACAACGGTCGATCTCGACGCCGTGCCCGAAGCGCCGGCCGATACCGAGGATGACGAGGTCTTCGACGACTTCCCCGAAGAAGACTACGACCCGGCACGCTGATGGGCGGTCCTCGGCAAGCGGCGAACCCCCGCAGCCTGCATTTCAGCAAGATGCACGGCGCCGGCAATGACTTCGTCGTGCTCGACCTGCGCGGCGGCCGGCCCGCGCCATCGCCGGCACTGTGCCGTGCGTTGGCCGACCGACATACCGGTGTCGGCTGCGACCAGATACTGACCGTCGAGGACGCCGCCGCACCCGGGGCGGTTGCTGTCTATGGCATCTGGAACGCCGACGGTTCGCGTTCGCAGCAGTGCGGCAACGGCGCGCGCTGCATCGCCGCCTGGCTGGTGCGCGACGGTGCCGTGCAAGCCCCTGAATTCCTGCTCGACAGTCCTGCCGGCCGGCATCCGGTACGGCGGCTCGATGCGGACCGCTTCCGCATCGAGCTGGGGGTGCCGGATTTCGAGCCTGCGCACATCCCGATGCGTGGTTTCGATGCCGCCCGCGACCGCTACCGCGCCGGCGATCCGGCGCTGCCCGAGTTCGGTGCGGTGTCGATGGGCAACCCGCATGCGCTGGTCGAGGTCGAAGACGTCGATGCCGCGCCGGTCGCCGATGTCGGCCCTGCGCTGCAGCGTGATGAAACGTTCCCGGAGTCGGTCAACGTCGGCTTCGCCCAGGTCGTCGCGCGCGATCGCGTGCGCCTGCGCGTGTACGAACGCGGCGTCGGCGAGACCCTGGCCTGCGGCAGCGGCGCCTGTGCGGCAGCGGTGGTGCTGATGAAGCGCGGCCGCATCGACCGCGTGGCGGCGATCGAGCTGCCTGGCGGAGAGTTGCGTATCGAGTGGCCGGCCGACGATGCTCCGGTGGCGATGACCGGACCGACTGCATTCGTATTCGAAGGAGAGTGGCATGAAGACAGGTTCTGAGACCCAGGAAAAGCTCGGCGCGCACGAGGTCGCGGCCTGGCTGCGGCGGCACCCGAATTTCCTCAAGCAGTTCCCGGACCTGGCGCTGAGCCTGGTGGTGCCGCGCGACGAGGGCTCTGCGGCCTCGCTGGCCAGCTACCAGCTTGAGGTGCTGCGCGACAAGAACCGCGAGCTGTCGCGGCGCCTGCAGGAATTGTTCTTCAATGCACAGGAGAACGAGCGCCTTGCGGTGCGCACCCATCAGCTGGCGCTGGTGCTGATGCGCCAGACCAGCGCCGCCGACACCCTGCGCGCGATGGCGGCGACGCTGGCGGAGGAGTTCAACGGCGACATGGTGCGGCTGGTGATGCTGAAGCCGGTCGAGGGCCTCGACAATGCCGAATGGCTGCAGGTGATCGCCGAGGGCGATGAAGCCTTGACGCCGTTCCGCGATGGTCTCGCCGACGGCGAACCGCTCTGCGGCCGCCTGCAACCGGAGAAGAACGCGGTGCTGTACGGCGCGCGCAGCGAGCAGGTGATGTCCTCCGCCTTGCTGCCGCTGCCCGGCGTCGGCCTGGTCGCGGTCGGCAGCCATGACGCAAACCGTTTCTACCCCGGCATGGGGACCCTGTTCCTGCGCATGATGGGTGAGTCGCTGGTGACGGCATTGAAGAGGTATGACGACTGACGAACCCGCTTTCGCGGGAATGACGTCAGAGGGTGCCATGAACGCGATCGAAGATTTCCTCGCCCACCTGCGCGTCGAGCGGCAGATGTCCATGCACACGCTCGATGCCTACCGCCGCGACCTCGACGCGCTGCGCGCCTGGGCCGACCCGCAAGCGCTCGACGTGATGATGCTGGACGCCGGGCACCTGCGCGCCTTCGTTGCTGCCGAACACCGCCGCGGGTTGTCGCCCAAGAGCCTGCAGCGGCGCCTGTCGGCCTGTCGCAGCTTCTATGCCTGGCTCCTGAAGCAGGGCCGCATCGCCGCCAGCCCGGCCGCCGCGATCCGCGCGCCGAAAGCGCCGCGCAAGCTGCCGCAGGTGCTCGACCCGGACGAGGCCAAGGCCCTGGTCGAGGTGCCGACCGATGCCCCGCTCGGCCTGCGCGACCGCGCCCTGCTGGAGTTGTTCTATTCCTCCGGCCTGCGCCTGTCGGAGCTGTGCGGCCTGCGCTGGCGCGACCTCGATCTCGCCGATGCGCTGGTGCACGTAACCGGCAAGGGCAACAAGCAGCGCAGCGTGCCACTGGGCTCGCATGCACGACGGGCGCTGGCCGAATGGCGCGCATCCACTGTTTCCGCTGCAACCGGCGCGTCCGACGACGCCCCGGTGTTCCCCGGCCGCAACGGTCCGATCACACCGCGCGCAGTGCAGCTGCGGCTGGCCAAGCTGGCCCGCCAACAGGGCCTGTTCAAGCGCGTGCATCCGCACCTGCTGCGGCACTCCTTCGCCAGCCATATCCTCGAATCCTCCGGCGACCTGCGTGGGGTGCAGGAGTTACTCGGCCATGCCGACATCGCCACCACCCAGATCTACACCCACCTGGACTACCAGCACCTGGCGAACGTCTACGATGCCGCGCACCCGCGCGCGAAGCGGAAGCGCTGAGTGGCCGTTGCCGGCAAGCTACAGGCCGGCCAGCACGCCCCCGTCCGCCAGCACCGAGGCGCCTGTCATGTAGCGGCTTTCGTCGCTGGCCAACCATAGCGCGACGTCGGCGATCTCCTCGGGCTCGCCGATGCGCTGGAACGCATCGACCTTCAACCGCGACTGTTCGGCCAGTTCCGGCGATGCACCGGTGGCGTTGCGGAACAGGGCGGTATCGATGATCCCGGGGGCGATCACGTTGGCGCGGATGCCCTGCATGCCGTAGTCGAGCGCGGCGGCCTGGGCCAGGCCCATCAAGGCCCGCTTGCTCGTCGCATAGCCGCCCGCGCCGGGACGGGTACTGCGTTCGTGCAGCGACGAGGTCAGGATGATGCTGCCGCCCCCGCTGCGCAGCATGTGCGGGATCTGCCGTTGCATCGACAGGAACACGCCGCGGGTATTGGTCTGGTAGATCGTTTCCCACTCTTCCAGGGACAGTTCGTGCAGGGGCTGGAAACGGCCGGTGATCCCGGCATTGTTGAAGGCGACATGCAGCCCGCCATAGCGTTCGGCCACCGCATCGACGAAGTCGCGCACGTCGGCCGGCACGGTGACGTCGGCGCGCACGTACATCGCCTCGCCACCGGCGGCACGGATTTCCGCCTCGACTTCGCGGCCCAGCGCTTCGCGTCGCCCACAGAAGCCGACCCGGGCACCTTCGCGGGCGAAGGCCAGCGCAGTCGAGCGTCCGATGCCGGAGGTGGCGCCGGTGATGATCGCGACCTTGCCATCGAGGCGGCCGCGAGCCTGGACGGTCGGTGCGGCAGACGCGGTAGCGACGCGGGAGCCGGCGGCCAGAGCGGTCGCGGCCAGGCCGGCGCCCAGCAGTTCACGGCGGGAGATCGTGGTCATTTCTGCACCTCGTGCGTGGGGTAGGACTCCATGCTCGGTGCTTTCAAAAGCTGCGATAATCCATCGAAAGTGAATTGGTTTCATTCGTAAAATGAACGAATTCCCGATACTGACCCCGGCCCGGCTGCGCGAAATGGTGGGTTTCGCGGCGGTGGCACGGCACCTGAGTTTCGCGCGCGCGGCAGCCGAGGTCGGCTGCACGCCTTCGGTGCTGAGCCGGCGTATCGCCAGCCTCGAGCGGACCGTGGGCGGCCCGGTGTTCCTGCGTTCGACCCGCCAGGTGTCGCTGACCCCGTTGGGCGAGACCTTGCTGGCCGACTACCGTGTGCTGGAAGCTGCGCTCGGTGACTTGAATGCCCGGCTTGCCTCGCAGCATGCCGAGCCGGCCGGCCTTGTCCGCCTGCACGTACCGACGACCTACGGGCGGCGCCGGATCGCGCCGTTGCTGGCAGGCTTCATGGCCCGGTATCCGCGAATCCGGCTCGATGTGGTGTTCGACGACGGCTTTGCCGACCTGATCGCCTTGCGCGTCGATGTCGCCGTCCGGATCGGTCGTCTTGCCGATTCGCGACTGGTGGCGCGCGGTCTTGGACCTGTCCATCGCGTGCTCTGCGCATCGCCGGCTTACCTGGAACAAGCGCCGGGACTGGTGCGGCCGGAGGACCTCGCCCGTCATCGGTGCCTTGCCTTCACCCCGCTGCAAAGCGGCGCGTTGTGGACGCTCGAGCGTGGCCGGCAGCGGCGTTCGGTGCGGGTGCAGCCGGTGCTTGCGACCAACAACGCCGACGCCCTCCAGGCCGCGGTGCTTGATGGTGCCGGCATCGCATTGCTGGCGGACTTCGTCATCGGTGAGAACATCGCGTCGGGGCGGCTGGTGGAAGTGCTGCCGCAGTGGCATCTGCTGCAGCCGACGGTGCAGCTGGTCTGGGTGGCCGGGGCCGACCGGGCGCCACGGGTGCGAGCCCTGATCGACTACCTCGGCGAGCATCTGGGCGGTGTGGCGGTGGACGACGCAGGCGTGCGCGCAGCCCAAGCCCCGGCCTGAGCCTGCATCTTGAACCCGCCGGTGACGCCCCCACCCATGAGTCATCGCTTCCGGAGGCCCCATGGACCCCAGCCAGAATCCCAACGTCTTCCACGCCACCACCATCGTCTCGGTGCGTCGCGACGGCCGCGTCGCGGTCGCCGGCGATGGCCAGGTGACCCTCGGCCACACGGTGATGAAGGCCAACGCGCGCAAGGTGCGCAGGCTCGGCCGCGACGGCCAGGTGCTGGCCGGTTTTGCCGGGGCCGCCGCCGACGCATTCACCCTGTTCGAACTGTTCGAGGCCAAGCTGGAGAAACACGGCCAGCTGGCTCGCGCCGCGGTTGAGATGGCCAAGGATTGGCGCACCGAGCGCCGGCTCGGCAAGCTCGAAGCACTGCTCGCGGTCGCCGACAAGGACACCTCCCTGGTGATCAGCGGCACCGGCGACGTGATCGAGCCGGAGGACGGCATCATCGCGATAGGCTCCGGCGGCATGTACGCGCTGTCCGCCGCGCGCGCGCTGATCATGCATACGCAACTTGATGCCAGGACCATCGCCACCGAGGCGATCAACATCGCCGGCGATGTGTGCATCTACACCAACCGCAACGTCGTGATCGAAGAGCTCTGACCGTCGCGACGCATCCCCACATGTCATCCCGAGCCTAGCGTGGGAACTGTTTTCCCGGCCAACAGCACGTCCCTCATTGCGTTCGGGATGACGGAGCAGAGTCGAACATGTCCATGAAAACCGACAGCAACAACGCCACCATGACCCCGCGCGAGATCGTGCAGGAGCTCGACCGCCACATCATCGGCCAGCATTCAGCCAAGCGCGCGGTCGCGATCGCGCTGCGCAACCGCTGGCGCCGCGCGCAGCTCGACGATGAGCTACGCAACGAGGTGATGCCCAAGAACATCCTGATGATCGGCCCGACCGGCGTCGGCAAGACCGAGATCGCGCGCCGGCTGGCGACACTCGCCAACGCGCCGTTCGTCAAGGTCGAGGCGACCCGCTTCACCGAGGTCGGCTACGTCGGCAAGGACGTCGAACAGATCGTCCGCGACCTCGCCGACACCGCGGTCAAGCTGTATCGCGAGCAGGCCAAGCAGCGCGTGCGCACCCAGGCCGAGGAGCGTGCCGAGGACCGTATCCTCGATGCGCTGCTGCCGCGCCGCAGCACCAGTGCCAACTCGTTCGGTTTCAACCTTGCCGAGGCGGCCAAGGACGAACCCTCGGCGCAGGACAACGCCCCCGACGACGGCACCCGCGCCAAGCTGCGCCGGCAACTGCGTGCCGGCGAACTGGACGAGCGCGAGATCGAGATCGAAGCCGCGGTCAATGTCGGCGTCGACATCATGGCGCCGCCCGGCATGGAGGAGATGGGCCAGCAGCTGCGGCAGATGTTCTCCCAGGTCGCCGGCAACAAGACCCACACGAAGACCCTGCCGATCAAGGCCGCGCGCAAGCAGCTGATCGAGGACGAGGCGGCGCGCCTGGTCAACGAGGAGGAAGTGCGCGAGGCGGCGATCGAGGCCTGCGAACAGCACGGCATCGTCTTCATCGACGAGATCGACAAAGTCGCCAAACGCAGCGAGGCCGGCCTGAGCGGCGGCGATGTCAGCCGCGAGGGCGTGCAGCGCGACCTGCTGCCACTGGTCGAGGGCTCCACCGTCAGCACCAAGTACGGCCCGGTCAAGACCGACCACATCCTGTTCATCGCCTCGGGCGCGTTCCACCTGGCCAAGCCCAGCGACCTGATCCCGGAACTGCAGGGCCGCTTTCCGATCCGGGTCGAGCTGGGCGCGCTAAGCAAGGACGACTTCGTCCGCATTCTGACCGAGCCGAAGGCGGCGCTGACCCTGCAGTACGTCGAGCTGATGAAAACCGAAGGCGTCGGCCTGCGCTTCACCGACGATGCGGTCGAGCGGCTGGCCGAGATCGCCGCCACCGTCAACGAGCGCCAGGAGAACATCGGTGCCCGTCGCCTGCACACCGTACTCGAACGCCTGCTCGACGTGCTCAGCTACGAGGCCCCCGATCGCGACGGCCAGTCGGTCAACATCGACCGCGCCTATGTCGACGATCATCTCGGCGAGTTGGTGCAGGACCCGGATCTGAGTCGATACATCCTCTGAGTCGTCCGGATCCAGATCCGAAAACGGGAAAAGGCCTGCCGACGGGCAGGCCTTTTCGTTCGGCCGGAGCCGGGTTGTCCGGACAGCCGGCCTTCGCACCCGCGTATCACGCGGGCACGAGGCTGATGCTCAACGCGTCTTCTTGGCGCGGCTGCGGCGCGAGGCCTGCGAGTCGACCTGGGACGCGCCGTCGCCCAGCGACTTCGGCACCGCGACACGCGCCTTCTTCGAAACTGTCTTGGCCGCCGCCGACTTCCTGGCGGACGTCTTCTTTGCCGGGGCCTTCTTGGCTGCGGCCTTCTTCGCAGCAGGCTTCTTCGTGATCTTCTTGCCGGCCGTGGCCTTCTTCGTTGCGACCGTTCGGCCGTTCACGCCGAGCTCGCGCGCGGCCAGCGTGCTTTCGGTATTGAGCTTGTGCAGCTCGATCTCGAACTGCTTGAGCGCGCGGTCGAAGATCTCGGCCTTGTCCGCCGTGCGTGCGTTGGCAGCGCTCGGCTTCTGCCCGGTGCGACGCGCTGCGGCGATGCTTTGACGCTGTACCAGCTGGCGCTGCTTGTCGCGCAGGTCGCGGCATCGCTTGATCGCGGCGATCAGATCCTTGACCTGCCAGGGGCCCTTGGATTCGACCAGGGCTTTCTCGCGTGCGCTCAACAATGCAGCTTGTTTCGTGGACAGCTTCATGCGACTTGATTTCCTGTGATGTGGAAGTTGAACGCGCATCATATTCCACGAAGGCGATGCATGCGCAGGCTGATTACTCGCTTGTCAGGCGTGCAAGGTCGGCGCCAACGGCTGTTCGGCCGAGGCTAGCGTCATCGGTTGGGCCCGGCGGTTTCGCTGCGTCACGAAGCAGGCCCGTATCGTCTCGGGCCAGCTTCGTCTCCACTGCCGGTTGGCGGTAGCGGTTCAGCGCAGGCGTTTTCGAAGCGCATTCCACAGGTGGCGTCGCGCGTTGTAGACGTTCACCCCCAGTACCAGCGCGGTCAACCAGATCATGCCCTCGGTGCTCAGCGCGACCGAGGTCGTCAGCACGATCAGCGCGGTCCTGCCCACGTCCATCGCGATGCCGACGCCCAGCGCCAGCCAGGCGAAGATACAGATCGCCGCGCCCAGGTAGAGCCAGCGGGTGCCGCGACGGCGGGACTGTGCAGAGCGCGCCTGCAGCGGTTCCAGCGAAGCGTTCATCGGGCCGCCTCCTTGCCGCCGGCCGGCAGCAGGTCCTGCGGCAGCGGTGAGGACGCGGTCTCCATCACCCCGACGTTGGACACGATCCACCAGCGCTCGCCGTCGTTGAGCAGCTGGAAGTGATTGATCCCGCGCATCAGCGGCTGTTCGTCGTCCAGACGCAGACGGACCTCGAAGCTGCTGGTCACCGAGGCCATCAGGTCGTGTTGTTCGACCCGGGTCACCAGCGGGATCTCGTGGAAACCGGTGTTGGCGTAGGCGCTTTCGGTCTGCGCGATCAGTTGCTCGGTGTCCATTGCCATGATCCCGGTCATCACCTCCGACTTCACCGCGATCGACATGCGCGCGCCGTCCAGGAACAGCGCCCGGAAACGGTCCCAGTCACGTTCGGCACCGGCATCGGCGGAGACGACGTCGTACAGCGCGTGCACGATGGATTCGGGCGATTCCCAGTCGCCGGGACCGCAGATCGCGCTGACCGGGAACGCCAGCGACAGGGCGAAGAGCAGGCCGGTGGCGCGGCGCATGGGACGGAAGGATCGGTGGGAACGGGTCATGTCATTCTCCTTTGAGCGAGTCGAGTGCGGCGTTGTCGAGTAGTCGGCCATCGAGCACGACGGCGTGGATGGCACGGGTGTTGCGGATGTCATCGAGCGGATCGGCGTCCAGCACCAGCAGGTCGGCCTCGTGGCCGAGCGCGACGCGGCCCAGGCGCCGTTCCGCGCCCAGGGCGCGGGCGGCGTTGACGGTGGCGGCGCGCAGGATCGTCGGCGTCGCTACCCCGGCGTCGGCCAGCAACTGCATCTCGCGGTGCAGGCTGATGCCCGGTGCGATCCACGGGTTGCTCATGTCGGTGCCCAGGGTCATGCGCGCGTCGGTGGCGTACAGGCGCACCGCCAAGCGCTGGACCTTCGGCCAGATCGCGCGGGCGCGGGCGAAATCCTCGGGCTTCCAGCCGATCGCGAAGGTGAACCAGTCGTTCCAGTTCGCCTGCAGGGCCGGGTGCGCGTAGCGGCGGGCGTCGACCTTGTAGTCGTTGTCCAGGTCCTGCACGAAGGCGGCGTGGAAGGCGACGAGGGTGGCGTCGAACACCGGGCGATGGCGCTGGAACGCGGCCACCAGGCGGTCGGCCCCGGGGCCGTCGGGGTCGAAGTGTTCCCACCACTCGAAGAACGCGAAGGTGCCGGCACGGGCGTCGGCCTGCCAGGCGCGCCGCGCCTGCGGATCTAGCAGGTCGGGGCTGGTCGGCATCAGGTGGACGATGCCGTCCAGCCCCATCTCCAGCGCGTCCGGCCAGGCGATCGCTTCCAGGTGCGCGACCGCGGGGCGTCCATGCGCGTGCGCGGCCTCGATGCCGGCGCGCAGTTGTTCGCGATCCAGTCCGGTATAGAGCTTGATCCAGTCCGCGCCTGCCTCGACCTGGGCATCGACCACGCGCCGGACCTCGTCCGCGCTGGCCGCTCCGGCGGCCAGTCCGCGGATCGCGGTGTTGTTGATCACCGGGCCGGCATCGAAACTCTCCGGGCCGGTCAGCCGGCCGGCATCGAGTGCCTCGCGGTAGCGTGCCGCCGCGGCCAGGTCGCCGCCGGGGTTGCGGATGGTGGTGACGCCGAACGCGACCAGCCGACGCGCATTGTGGGCGGCGATGGCATCGTCGGGGTCGGCGACCATGGTCAGCTGGCCGCGTTCGCGCCGCATCTCCAGCGGGCCCAGGGTCAGGTGCGCGTGCATGTCGATCAGGCCCGGCATCAGGTAGCGCCCCTGCATGTCGACGGTGTCCGCGTCGCGCCGACAGGACCGGCTCGCCGGCCGGGCGATGCGGACGATGCGTCCGTCCTCGACGCGCACGCATCGCGGTGCTGCGCTGCGTGCGCGCTCGACATCGACAATGCGGACGTTGTCGAGTGCGATCGCGTTGGAGGGCCGGGCAACGCTGGCGGCCGGGGCGACGGCCACACTCGCGGCGAGGGCCGCGGCGGCGGTCAGCCAGGGCAGGGATGGGATAGGCATGGTCGGCATGGACTCCGTTCGGGAAGTGATGCCCCCTCAGTGGTCCCGTGCCGCCGATTTCTTACGCAGGAAAACAATTTCCTGCCGGGTGTAAGAAACTGCCTCCTGCCGTCGACTGATCGGTGATGGGTATCGGATCGCAGCACTCTTCCATGCATTCTTTGTGGCCCCAAGTCGAGACCTTCTATCCGCAGCTGTGGCGCGCGGTGTGCGGCTATGAGCGCAACCCGGCGTTGCGTGACGAATTGATGCAGGAGGTGCTGCTGGCGGTATGGGAAAGCCTGTCGAAGCTGCGCGAACCCGATCGCCTGCTGCCGTTCGTGCTGCGCATCGCGCACAACCTCGGCGCCAGCCATGTGCGCTCGTCGATGCGCACGCCGGCGCTGGTCGAGTTCGATACCGAGATGCATGAATCGCTGTCGCGGGCGTCGGAGAGCGAGGCCGAGCGCGCCCGGACCCAATGGCTGTTCGAGGCGCTGGCGACCCTGCCGGTGAGCTTCAGGCAGCCGTTGATGCTGCAACTGGAAGGCTTCGACTACCAGGAGATCGCCGACATGCTCGGCATCAGTCCCGACAACGTCGGCGTGCGCATCCATCGCGCGCGCGAACGACTCAAGAACCTGTCCCGGCAGGAGGATGCAGATGAACTTCGATGACGATCTGAAGGCGGCATGGCAGAACGAAGTCCGCCCGACGCCCCCGCGCCAGTTGACCGACCGGGTGCGCCGGCACCGGCAGCGTCATCGTCTGCAGCGCGGGCTGGAGGTGGTGCTGACCTGCGTGGCGGTGGGCGTGTTCGGCTATGCGCTGATGTCGCGCACCGCCGGGCCGACCCACTGGTTGCTGCTGCCGTTCTTCATGGTGTTCCTGCCGGTGGTCTGGAGCGTCGTCCTGCGCGCTCCGGCCCCGCGTGGCGGCGATGCCAGCGAGGCCCCCCAGGTCTATGCGCGGCTGCGGCTGTCGCAGCTGCGCTCGGGGCTGCGCGACCTGTGGCTGGCGCGCCGGGCCGCCATTGCCCTGCTGGCCTATGCGCTGATCGCGCTGGCGGTGAGCTGGTCGTTCGGCGACGCGGTGTGGCGTGGCGCGGCGACCACTCTGCTGATCTATGCGTCCGGATGGCTGCTCGCGACCTTCGCGTACAGCCATCGCCTGCGTCGACGCCGGTTGCGCGAATACCGCTCGACCCGGCGGATGCTGGGGCCCTGAGCGGTCGGGCGTCTGTCCGCCGCGTGCTCGTATGGAACTGATGTGTCCAGGCAGAGAGATCTGCTGGCATCCATGGCGATGCGTTACCGACTTCGTTCGGCCTCTGCCCGGCCATCCCTGGCCGGGCGTTCGTCAGCGCATGAGTCAGCGGCTCATGAGCGCGCTTCCTCATCCTCGCCAATATCCTCGTTCCACACCTCGGGATTGGCGGCGATCCAGTCGCCAAGCATGGTGATGCAGCGTTCGTCGGCAAGGTCGATGACGTTGACACCGTTCTCGCGCAGCCAGTCGATGCCGCCACCGAAGTTGACCGACTCGCCGACCACCACGGTGCCGATGTTGAACTGCCGCACCAGTCCGCTGCAGTACCAGCACGGGGCGAGGGTGGTGACCATGATGGTGTCGCGGTAGCGGCGCTGGCGGCCGGCCTTGCGGAACGCGTCGGTCTCGCCATGTACGGACGGGTCGCCTTCCTGCACACGGCGGTTGTGACCGCAGCCGAGCAGGGTGCCGTCGTTGCGGTACAGCGCGGCGCCGATCGGGATGCCGCCTTCGGCGAGACCGGTGCGGGCTTCCTCGATCGCGGTGTCGAGCAGGGCGCGGTAGTCGGGGGTATCGATCATGACGGTTCCTTGTGCGGGTGTGTCTCGTGGTGCCCGGGGCGAAGCATCTCGACATGCGGGATGCCGTCCTCGACGTAGGGTTCCGACGCCGGTACGAAGCCGTGCCGGGCGTAGTAATGCTGCAGGTGCGACTGGGCGCCAAGGCGGATCGGCGTGCCGGGCCATTCGCGCTCGGCCAGGGCGATGCCTTCGCGCAGCAGCGGGTCGCCCAGGCCCTTGCCGCGCCAGCCCGGCGCGGTGACCACGCGGCCGATGCTGGGTTCGGCGAAGTCGCCGCTGCCGTGGCCGAGGCCCGGCGGCATGATCCGCAGATAGGCAACCAGCGAGCCGTCGGGCGCGAGGCCGAGCAGATGCCAGGCTTCGGGATGGCGATCCTTGCCGTCGATGTCGAGGTAGGCACAGTCCTGTTCGACCACGAACACCTCGCTGCGCAGGCGCAGCAGGTCGTAGAGGTGGTCGGCGCTCAGATCGGTGAAGCGGGCGAGGTGCCAGCGCAGGGCGGGAGTGTCGATCATGGCGTCATGATGCCAGTGGGTTTGCTTTTCCACGAGCTACGGGAGCGTGTCCAGGAGTCGGTGGCCATGCGGTTTGCGTGACCGTCTGCGGCATGGATGCCGCAGTCGAGCCCCCATGGATGGGTTTACGGCGTGTCACGCAAACCGCATGGTCACCGGCTCCCCGCGCGGAGAACAGATCAATGGCCGGTTTTTTCGCCCCGGATCGGCGACAATTCCATCCATGAGCGAGCAGCCTTCCAAACAGCACACTTCCGGCACCACCCATTTCGGCTTCCGTGACGTGCCGGTCGGCGAAAAGCAGAAGCTGGTCGGTGAGGTGTTCTCCTCGGTCGCCGGCAAGTACGACCTGATGAACGACCTGATGAGCCTGGGCATCCACCGGGTCTGGAAGCGCTACTTCGTCGCCACCGCCCAGGTCAGGCGCGGCGACCGCGTGCTCGACCTGGCCGGCGGCACCGGCGACATCGCCCTGCTGCTGCGCGACCGCGTCGGCGAGACCGGCAGTATCGTGTTGGGCGATATCAACGGCGAGATGCTGCGGGTCGGTCGCGATCGGATGACCGACATCGGCCGGGTCGCCGGCTTCGAGTACGTGCAGATGAACGCCGAAACGCTGCCGTTCCCGGATGCCAGCTTCGACCTGGTCACGATCGCCTTCGGCCTGCGCAACGTCACCGACAAGGATGCCGCGCTGCGCGAGATGCATCGCGTGCTCAAGGTCGGCGGACAGGCGCGGGTGCTGGAGTTCTCCGAGGTCAAGGCCGACTGGTTCAGGCCGCTCTACGACTTCCACTCGTTCAAGGTGATGCCGGCGCTGGGCAAGTTGTTCGCGAACGACAGCGACAGCTACCAGTACCTCGCCGAGAGCATCCGCAAGCACCCGCCGCAGGCCGAACTGCAGGCGATGATGGAGACGGCCGGCTTCGCCCGCTGCCGCTACCGCAACCTGTCCGGCGGGATCTGCGCGATCCACACCGGCTACAAGGTTTGAAGCGGACCCTCACCCCAACCCCTCTCCCGTAAACGGGAGAGGGGCTTTCAAAGGCCGCAACGCTCAAAGCCCCTGTCCCGCTTGTGGGGTGAGACAGCACCGTTTCACGCCACTGGCGCGCGTGCTGTCGAACGCCCGAAGGCTATGCCTGAGGGCCGGGGCGCGGAGCGGGGTTGGGATGAGGCCGGGCGGGCAAGGCGCTAAACTCGGAGGTTCATCCGTATCCGTGGACCTGCGCATGCGCTCTTCCCTGCTGACCCTGTGCCTTGCCGTCGCGCTCGCTGCCGGCTGTTCTTCCGAACAGGCCGCGCCGACGGTCGATCCTGTCGCCGCCCCCTCTGATGCCCAGGGCAGTGCCGTGGCCGCCGAACACGACGAAACCTCCTACGCCGAGCCCGACTCGGTCCGGATCAAGGACCTGGCGCTGGCATTGGATGTCGATTTCGACAACCGCCAGCTCACCGGCAGCGCCACCTACACCCTCGACTGGGTCGATCCGGCCGCCGGCCGGCTGGTGCTCGACACCCGCGACCTGGCGATCGAGAAGGTTGTCGGTGAACTCCCGGATGGCAAGTGGAAGGACCTGACCTTCGTCGTCGACGAGGCTCACGACATCCTGGGCAGCAAGCTGACCATCGCCGCGCCCGAGCGCAACCCGCGCATCCGCGTCACCTACACCACCTCGCCGGAGGCGTCCGGGCTGCAATGGCTGACCCCGGCGATGACCGAGGGCGGCAAGACGCCTTTCATGTTCAGCCAGTCGCAGCAGATCCACGCGCGTTCGTGGGTGCCGCTGCAGGACACCCCGCGGGTGCGCTTCACCTACACCGCGCACGTCACCTCGCCGAAGGATGCGATGGTGCTGATGAGCGCCGACAACGATCCGGCTGCGGAGCGTGACGGCGACTACCACTTCGCCATGCCGCAGCCGATCCCGTCCTACCTGCTCGCGATCGCCGCCGGCGATCTGGTGTTCAAGCCGATCAGCGGACGCAGTGGCGTCTGGGCCGAGCCGTCCGCGGTCGACAGATCGGTGGCCGAGTTCGCCGACACCGAGAAGATGATCGAGGTCACCGAGCAGCTGTACGGCCCCTACCGCTGGGAGCGTTACGACATGCTGGTGCTGCCGCCGTCGTTCCCGTACGGCGGCATGGAGAATCCGCGCCTGAGCTTCATCACCCCGACCGTGATCGTCGGCGACAAGTCGCTGGTCGGGTTGATCGCGCACGAGCTCGCGCACAGCTGGTCGGGCAACCTGGTGACCTTCTCCACGCCGCGGGACGGCTGGCTCAACGAAGGCTTCACCAGCTATGTCGAGAACCGCATCATCGAGGAGCTGTACGGCAAGGATCGCGCCGACATGGAAAACGTGATCGAGCGCAACGAGCTGGCGGTCGAGTACGCCGAACTCGACCCGGCGCTGCAGGTGCTGGCCCAGCGTCCGGGCACGGTCAAGGACCCGGATGCGTCGAGCAGCGCGACCGTCTACACCAAGGGCGCGTGGTTCCTGCAGTTCCTGGAGCAGCGCTTCGGCCGCGAGGACTTCGATCCGTTCCTGCGTGGCTACTTCGACCACTTCGCTTTCCAGAGCATCCCGACCGCCACCTTCGTGGAGTACCTGAAGGAGAATCTGATCGACAGGCATCCGGGCAAGGTGTCGATGGACGAGGTCGAACAGTGGATCCATGAGCCGGGCATTCCGGACAACGCGCCGAAGATCGTTTCGCCGCGCTTCGACGCGGTCGATGCCGCCCGCGCTGCCTGGCTGGCCGACGGCGTCCTGCCGGACAAGTCGCTGACCGGCGGTTGGAGCACACAGGAGTGGGTGCACTTCGTCGAGGGCATGCCGGAAACGCTGTCGGTCGAACAACTGTCCGCGCTCGATGCCGCCTATGCCTTCACCGGAACCGCCAACGGCGAGATCGCCATGCGCTGGTATCCGCTCGCGGTGCGCAGCGGCTACGACCATGTCAACCCGGCGGTCGAGGTGTTCCTCGAGAAGATCGGCCGCCGCAAATTGATCATGCCGACCTACGAAGCGCTGGTGAAAACGCCGGAAGGCCTGCAGTTGGCCGAGACGGTGTTCGAGAAGGCGCGTCCCGGCTACCACCCGATCACTACCGGCTCGGTCGAGGCGGTGATCGCGAAGGCGAAGTCGCAGTAATTGCCTCGTCACTCCCGCGAGAGTGGGTTGGCTTGTCGTGCCGCCGCCTGCTGGCGGCGGTCCAGGGCGCGGTCGCCATGCGAACGCCCATGGATCCCCGCAATCGGCCATTTGGCCGCGGTGAAGTGCTATACGGGGATGACGACACGAGCCGGTGGCGAATGAGTTGCCGTTGAACGAGGACATGCCGATGATCCATACCGCCCTGCGTACCGCCCTTGCCGTGGCCCTGCTGGCCGCACTCGCCGCTTGCGGCCCGAAGGCCGACCCGGAAGCCGAGCGTGCCGCCCGCGCGCAGGCACGCGAACAGGCCGCCGAAGCGATGGCGAAGGAGTTCGACAAGGCCTACGCCGATGGCAACTGGACCCTGGCCCGGGCCCACGGCGACATCCTCAATGCCGAGTATCCCGGCAGCGAGGCCGCCGAGCGTATCGCCGAACAGTACGAGCAGGCCCGGGCCAGGGCGCTCGAGCAGCGCGAGCAAGCGCGTCTGCAAGCCCTGTGGACCTACCAGCGCCAGCCGTTCAAGGACGGCACCCAGGTGTCGGCCTCGATCTTCGCCCGCGACCGCGTCGACACCGACGGCAGCGGTGCCAGGCCGGTGCAGCTGATCTTCCGCGACAACCCCGAGTGGGGCACCAGCAGCTACCTGGTGCTGGAGGCCGGCGATTTCGACTGCTACGGCGGCTGCAAGGTGAAGATGAAGGTCGACGACGCCGAGCCCAAGCGCGTCGACGCCCGCCGGCCGAAGACCGACGAGGCGATCGCGATGTTCATCGAGGACGAGAAGATGCTCTGGCGCACCGCGAAGCAGGCGCAGCTCATCGAGATCGAGTTTCCGGTCAAGGCCGGCGGCACCCGCACCGCCGCCTTCGAGGTCGGCGGCCTCGCGCCGGAGAACCTGCCGGAGTGGAACTGAGTGCGGCAGGGTAGCCCGGGGTAAGCGCAGCGCACCCGGGGCTCACCGCAGTCGGTATGGCACCCCGGGTGCGGCCTCCGGCCTTACCCGGGCTACGGTGTTTTCCCGAGTCCCTTACAGCGCGTAGCCGAACTGCTGCTTGAACTGCTCGGCGAACTCGTCGTAGTCGAAGCGCTGGTTCTGGGTGCCCGGATGCTCCACCTTGAGCGCGCCCATCAGGTTGCCGATGCGGCCGATGGTCATCCAGTCGTAGCCCTTTTCGATGCCGAAGATCAGCCCGGCGCGGAAGGCATCGCCGCAGCCGGTCGGATCGGTGACGCGGCGCTCGTGCGCGGGCGGCACGTGGAGGGTCTCGCCGGGGGTGTGGATGTCCGCGCCCTGCGGACCGCGGGTGGTGATGTAGGCCTTGACCCGCTTGACGATCTCGTCTTCGTTCCAGCCGGTGCGTTCCTGCAGCAGGTTGGACTCGTAGTCGTTGACGGTGACGTAGTCGGCCTGCTCGATGAAGGAGCGCAACTCCTCGCCATTGAACAGCGGCATCGCCTGGCCGGGATCGAAAATGAAGGGGATGCCGAGTTCGGCGAACTCTTCCGCATTCTGGATCATGCCCTCGCGGCCGTCCGGGCTGACGATGCCGAAGCTCACGCCCGCCACGTTCTTCACGTGGTTCTCGTAGCTGCGCATCATCGCGCCGGGATGGAACGCGGTGATCTGGTTGTTGTCGTGGTCGGTGGTGATGAAGGCCTGCGGGGTGAACAGGTCGTCGAGTACCTTGACCTGGTCGAGGCGGATCTCCTGTTCCTCGAACCATTCGCGGTAGGGATCGAAGTCCTGGCCGACAGTCGCCATCGGGATCGGATCGCCGCCGAGCAGCTTGAGGTTGTAGGCGATGTTGCCGGCGCAGCCGCCGAACTCGCGGCGCATGCGCGGGACCAGGAACGACACGTTCAGGATGTGCACCTTGTCCGGCAGGATGTGGTTCTTGAACTGGTCCGGGAAGACCATGATGGTGTCGTAGGCCAGTGAGCCACAGATCAGAGCGGACATCGGGGGTACCGGTGAGGGGCGGCTGGGCCGCCGGGAACAGGGCCCCCGGAGGGGCAAACCCGGAAAGGGTAGCGGCTGGATGTCCGGCCGGCCAGCCTGAACGGGGATGGAGCGGTCCGGACAAGGGTGCCGGTTGGGCATGAGCCCCGACCGCAGCGTGATTTGGCGCGGTTTTCTCCTTGCCCGGCCTCGGTGCGGCAGGTAGGCTAGCCGGCCACCCCCGCACTCCTCCAAAGACGGCCCGTTCCCCGATGTTCAAGAAGTTTCGCGGCATGTTCTCCAACGACCTGTCCATCGATCTGGGCACGGCCAACACTCTGATCTATGTCCGCGGCCAGGGCATCGTGCTGAACGAACCCTCGGTGGTGGCGGTGCGCCAGGACCGCATGGTCGGCGGCGCCCGCACGGTGGCGGCGGTCGGCAGCGACGCCAAGCAGATGCTCGGCCGCACCCCGGGCAATATCACCACGATCCGGCCGATGAAGGATGGCGTGATCGCCGACTTCACCTATACCGAGGAAATGCTCAAGACCTTCATCAAGAAGGTCCACAAGTCGCGCTTCCTGCGCCCCAGCCCGCGGGTGCTGGTGTGCGTGCCGTGCGGCTCGACCAATGTCGAGCGACGCGCGATCAAGGAGTCGGCCGAGGAGGCCGGCGCACGCGAGGTCTACCTGATCGAGGAGCCGATGGCGGCGGCGATCGGCGCCGGCCTGCCGGTGACCGAGGCGCGCGGCTCGATGGTGGTGGACGTCGGTGGCGGCACCTCCGAGGTGGCGGTGATCTCGCTCAACGGTATCGTCTACTCGGCCTCGGCCCGGATCGGCGGCGACCGCTTCGACGAGGCGATCATCAACTATGTGCGCCGCACCTACGGCACCCTGATCGGCGAGGCCACCGCCGAGCGGATCAAGCTGGAGATCGGTTGCGCCTGCCCGCAGGACGACGCCCGCACCATGGAGGTGTCCGGCCGCAACCTCGCCGAGGGCGTGCCGAAGATGGTCACCCTCAACGCCAACGAAGTGCTCGAGGCGCTGCGCGAACCGCTGTCGGGGATCGTGGCGGCGATCAAGCTGGCGCTGGAGCAGACTCCGCCGGAGCTGTGCGCCGACGTCGCCGAGCGCGGCATCGTGCTGACCGGCGGCGGCGCGTTGCTGCGCGATCTCGACAAGCTGATCAGCGACGAGACCGGCCTGCACGTGCAGGTCGCCGACGACCCGCTGACCTGCGTCGCCCGCGGCGGTGGCCGCGCGCTGGAACTGGTCGACATGCACGGCAACGAGTTCTTCGCGCCGGAGTAGTTTGTATTCGGGGACGGGCCATCCGTGGCCCGAATCCGGCACCGTTTCAGGCCGGGCGCTTTTCCAACGGCCCCGGAACCGAGCCTGGGGCGCCGGTTACACTCTTTTCTCACTGCTATCTACTCTCGACTGGTCTTCAGTGCCCTCCTACGCCGGTTCCAGCTCATCCCATCGCTCCGGTGAAGTCGCCGGGACGCTCTGGTTGCTGGGCTATCTGGCGTTGGCGATGGTGCTGATCGTGCTCGACCACCGCGGCGGCTGGCTCAACAACGCCCGCAAGCAGGCCACGGTGCTGGTACAGCCGTTGTGGATGGTGGCGGGCTGGCCGGGGCAACTGGTGCACAAGGTCCAGGCCGACGCCGGCACCCTCAGCCAGCTCACCGCCGAGAACGCGCGCCTGCGCAACGAGGCCCTGGTCAACAATGCCCGCCTTGCCCGCCTGCAGACGGTCTCGGTCGAGAACGCGCGTCTGCGCGAACTGATGGGCGCGGCCGAGCACGGCCAGCTCGACGTGCAGTTGGCCTCGATCCTCGACATCGACCTCGACCCGACCCGCCAGCGGCTGGTGCTCGATGCCGGCAGCAGCGACGGCGTCCGCCTTGGCCAGAGCGTGATCGATGCCGGTGGCCTGATGGGGCAGGTGATCGATACCACGCCGATGCACGCCACCGTGCTGCTGCTGACCGATGCCTCGCATGCGGTGCCGGTGAGCGTGGCCCGCAATGGCGTGCGCCTGGTCGCCTACGGCACCGGCAGGCGCGACCGGCTCGAATTGCAGAACATTCCGATGTCGAGCGAGATCGAGGTCGGCGACTCGGTGGTTACCTCGGGCCTGGGCGGGCGTTTTCCGGCCGGCTTCCTGGTCGGCACCATCACTGCCCTGGAACCCGATGACAGCCGGGCGTTCCTGCTCGGCGTGGTCACCCCGGCCGCGCAGCTCGACAGGGGCCGCAACGTATTGCTGTTGCGCGAGAGGCGGGGTCAGGAGCGGCAGGCGCAACAGGCGCAACAGCAGCAGCCCGAGGCTGGAGCCGGGGAGGAGGACGATGCCACCCCGGGTGCCGAGCCCGCGGCCATTCCCCGATCACCGGCCGCGGATGCGCCGCAGGAGCGCCGGCCATGAGCCGTCCCCGCCGTCACTGGGTGATGCCGGTCAGCATCGTGCTGGCGCTGCTGCTGGGCCTGCTGCCGCTGCCGCCGGCGATCCAGCCGCTGCGGCCGTACTGGCTGGCGCTGGTGGTGGCCTATTGGGTGATCGAGGATCCCGAACGTCGTGGCCTGGGTTTCGCCTTCATCACCGGCCTGCTGGCCGATCTCGCCTTCGGCGGCCTGTTCGGCGAGCAGGCGCTGCGGCTGGTGGTGATGGCCTACATCCTGCAACGCTTCCGCGCCCGCCTGCGGTTCTTCCCGATGTCGCAACAGGCGCTGGCGATTGGCGGCCTGCTGCTCAACGATCGCATCCTGACCTGGGTCCTGCATGCCGCACTGGGACTGACGCCGATGCCGTCGGCGGCGTGGCTGGCGCCCCTGATCGGCATGCTGCTGTGGCCGATCGTGTTCGTGCTGATGGACACCGCACGACAGGGCAACTGGCGGAAGGGCTGAGCGATGCGTTCCCATCGCCGCGTCCTCAAGAACTCCCATGCCGAGGCCGAGCAGTTCCGCAACCGCGCCCTGCTGGCCTTCAGCGGGGTGGTGGTCGCGCTCGGCGTGCTGGCGGGGTGGTACTTCAACCTGCAGGTGCTGCAGCACGACGAGTACGCCACCCGCTCGGAGAACAACCGGATCAAGCTGCGCCCGGTGGTGCCTGCGCGTGGGGTGATCTACGACCGCAACGGCCGCATCCTCGCCGACAACGTGCCGGCGTTCCGGGTCGACGTGACCCCGGAGGAGGCCGGCGCCCCGGACAAGTGGCTGCCCGGACTGGCGGAGATCTTCTCGCTCACCGAAGAGGAGATCGAGCAGTTCGAAAAGGCCCGCCGCACCACCCGCGGCTTTCGCCCGATCACATTGAAGATGCGGGTCAGCGAGGACGAGGCGGCGCGGTTCGCCGTCGACCGCTGGCGCTACCCGGGCGTGGAACTGGTGTCCTACCTCAACCGCCGCTACCCGCATGGCGAGCTGCTCTCGCACGTGATCGGCTATGTCGGCCGGATCGATGAGGACGACCTCAAGACTCTTGGCGAGGCCAACGCCGCGCTGACCCACATCGGCAAGACCGGCATCGAGCGCTCCTACGATGAAGCGCTGCGCGGGCAGGTCGGTTTCGAGCGGGTCGAGACCAACGTCGAGGGACGTTCCATGCGAGTGGTCGGGCGGATGCCGGCGATGCCGGGTGCCGACCTGCGATTGAGCATCGACCTCGACCTGCAGCAGGCGATGGCCGATGCCTTCGGCGAGTTCGAGGGGGCGGCGGTGGCGATGGATCCGCGCACCGGCGAGGTGCTGGCGATGGTCAGCCTGCCGGGCTACGACACCAACCTGTTCGTCAACGGCATCTCGCACGCCGACTACAAGACGCTGATCGACAACCCGTCGCGGCCGCTGTTCAACCGCCTGGTGCTCGGCGGCGTGGCGCCAGGGTCCACGCTCAAGCCGCTGATCGCGCTGGCCGGCCTGGACAGCGGCATGCGCCAGCCCGAGGACCGGGTGATGTCCACCGGCATGTTCTACCTGCCCGGCGTGCGTCGCGGCTGGGGCGACGCCAGTCGCGGCGGCCACGGCTGGACCGATCTGCGCAAATCGATATCGCACTCGGTCAATACCTATTACTACAAGCTGGCATTGGATCTGGGCATCGAGCGTTTCGCCCACTACATGCGCGAGTACGGCTTCGGCGAGCCGACCGGGGTGGACCTGGTCGGCGAGATCGGCGGCATCCTGCCCTCGCCCGAGTACAAGATGCAGATGCGGCGGGAGCGCTGGTACCCCGGCGATACGGTCAACGCCAGCATCGGCCAGGGCGACTGGAAAGTGACCCCGCTGCAGCTCGTCCGCAGCATTGCCGGCATCGCCGACGGCTCCCTGCGCAGGCCGCATCTGACGCTGGAGCAGCGGGGCGGGTTCGAGGCCCCCTGGCAGGCGTTGCCGCAGCCGCCGGGCGCGCCGATCAGCTCCAATCCGGAGAACCTGCAGGTGGTGCGCGAGGGCATGGCGGCGACCATGCAGCCCGGTGGAACCGGCTGGCGGATGGCGCTCGGCGCCGAGTACACCATGGCAGGCAAGACCGGCACCGCGCAGGTCACCAGCCGGCGCGACAATGCCGCGGTCGACCCGCGCAGCCTGCCGCTGCACCTGCGCCATCGTTCGCTGTTCGTCGGATTCGCCCCGGTCGAAGACCCGACCATCGCGGTGGCGGTGGCGGTGGAAGGCGGTGGCTACGGCGGCAGCACGGCCGCGCCGATCGCGCGGAAGATCTTCGATGCCTGGCTGACGGGCGCGATGCCGGAGCCCGCAGCCGACGAGCCGGTGCCGGCCACGATCGCCGAGTCGGATGGTGGCCCTGCCGGCGCCGAAACCCCCGAAGCCGGGCCCGCCGTGACGGAAGCACGCCGATGAGCCTGATCCTGCGCTGGCTGTTCGACCTTGGCGTCCGCTTCGGCCGCACCCTCGACTGGATGATGCTCGGCGCTCTGCTGGCGCTGATGGGCATCGGGCTGGTGGTGCTGCACAGCGCCAGTGGAGGGTCGCCCCACCTGGTCATTGCCCAGGGGAGCCGTTTCGCGGTTGGCCTCGGCGCGTTATGGCTGATGTCGCGGATATCGCCTGCGCAGTTGCGCAACTGGACGCCGCTGGTATTCGGATTGACCCTGGTGCCGTTGCTGGCGGTGCTGTTCATCGGCACCGGCAGGCACGGTGCGCACTGGATCAACCTTGGGGTGATCTATTTCCAGCCGGCGGAGTTGATCAAACTGAGCCTGCCGATGATGGTGGCCTGGTACCTCAACCGCCGCGCGCTGCCGCCACGCCTGGACGTGGTGCTGGTGGCGGCGGTGATCATCGCCGTGCCGACCGCGCTGATCCTGCTGCAGCCGGACTTCGGCACCGCCATGCTGGTCGCGGTCAGCGGCGCTTTCGCGCTGTACCTGGCCGGATTGCCGTGGTGGTGGTTCGGGACGGCGTTCGCCGGCGTCGCGGCGGTCGCGCCCGCGGCCTGGTTCTGGCTGCTCAAGCCCTACCAGAAGGACCGCATCTTCACTTTCCTCAATCCCGAGTCCGATCCGCTCGGCGCCGGCTGGAACATCATCCAGTCGAAGATCGCGATCGGTGCCGGCGGCCTGTCCGGCAAGGGCTGGGGGCAGGGCAGCCAGTCGCACCTGAACTACATCCCCGAACACACCACCGACTTCATCTTCGCCGTGCTCAGCGAGGAGTTCGGCTGGATCGGGGTGGTAGTGGTGCTGGCGCTGTACCTGTTCGTGGTCGGCCGTTGCCTGTGGATTGCCGCCGAGGCGCGCGACGGTTATTCGCGTCTGCTGGCCGGTGCGCTCGGGCTGGCGTTCTGCGTGTACGTGATCGTCAACGGCGGCATGATCGCCGGCCTGCTGCCGGTAGTGGGTGTGCCGATGCCACTGCTCAGCTATGGCGGTACTTCGGCGGTGTCGCTGCTGGCCGGACTCGGCGTGGTGATGGCGGTGCGGGTGTACAAGCCGGTGCACGCCCGGTAAAGCTGACTCGCAACCAATCCGGCGCCGCTCGCGCGGTTTTGCAAGCCGCGTGCGCATGCTAGCCTCGCTGCGATGACCGCAACCGCCGCCCGCAGCGTCCTGACCGGTGCGCTGACCCTCGTCCTCGCCGCCTGCGTCACGCCGGCGACCCCCGCCACCTCCGGCGCTTCGGATGCCACTCCGGCCGGCAGCGTCCTGCCGGCGCCGGCGCCGGATGCGCCACCCGACCCGGCCCCGTCGCCAGCCACGCCCGCGGTTGTCCCGGGCACGCCGGCCTTGCCGGATCCGGTCAAACCGATGCCGCTGGAGCAGGCGCGCGCCGAGTTCATTCGCGACACCGCCGACAAGTACGGCGTCGACCGTGCGCACATCGCCTCGGTATTGGCCCAGGCGCAGAAGCACGACAGCATCATCACTGCGATGTCGCGGCCGGCCGAGGCCAAGCCCTGGCGCGACTACCGCCCGATCTTCATCAGCCAGGCCCGCATCGACGGTGGCCAGGCCTTCCTCGCCAGGCATCGCGATGCGCTGGCCCGGGTCGAGGCGCGCTACGGCGTGCCGGCCGAGATCATCGTTTCGATCATCGGCGTGGAAACCAGTTATGGCCGCGTCACCGGCAACTACAGGGTGATCGACGCGCTGTACACGCTGGCGTTCTTCTATCCGCGCAGCGGCGACCCGACCAAGGCCGATCGCGAGAACCGGCGCGAGGCCTTCTTCCGTGGCGAGCTGGCGCAATTGTTCGCGCTGGGCCAGGAGGCCGATCTCGACATCACCACACTCAAGGGCAGCTATGCCGGGGCGATGGGCTGGGGCCAGTTCATGCCGTCCAGCTACCGCGAGTACGCGGTCGACGGCAACGGCGATGGCAAGCGCGACCTGTTCAACAGCACCGACGACGTGTTCGCCTCGATCGCCAACTACTTCGTCGGCAAGGGCGGCTGGGTTCGTGGCGGGCCGGTGACGGTGCGTGCGACCCGCGATCCGGGCACCCCCGATTTCGAGCCCGAAGGCCTGGAGCCGGCCTGGAGCCTGGCCGACCTGGCCGCGCGCGGCTATCACCCGTCCACCCCGGTCGCGACCGGCGAGCGCGCGTTGCCGCTGAACCTGGATGGCGTCGGCGGCAAGGAATACTGGCTGGGCTTCCGCAACTTCTACGCGATCACCCGCTACAACATCTCCAAGCACTACGCGATGGCGGTGTACCAGTTGGCCGAGGCGATTGCCGGACGCGAGAACCCGCTGGCGGCAGCGGAACGTCCCGCAGAGATCAGCGACGCATGAGAAAGGCGCTGGCCGCCGCCGTAGTGTTGGGCCTGACGGCCTGCGCCGGCGCGCCGAAGAAGTCCGGGCCCGATGCCGCGGGTGCGAAACCTGCCGCCTCATCTTCCAGGCCCGCCACGGGTCGCAAGGTGTCGCCGTATGCGCCGGCGCAGGAGGACCCGAGTACCCGCGGGAACTACACCGCCGGCGGACTGTACAAGCCGGGCGTGCTCGACAGCACGCCGGATTACGTCCCCGATGTCGATGCGATTCCCGAGCCCGAAGTCGTCGACGAGCCGCGCTCGGCGATCGGCAACCGGCCCAGTTACACCGTGCTCGGCAAGACCTACAGGGTGATGGACGACCATCGCGGCTTCGTCGAGACCGGGACCGCGTCCTACTACGGTCAGAAGTTCCATGGTCGCCGCACCTCCAACATGGAGGTGTACGACATGTTCGCCTTCACCGCCGCGCACAAGTCGCTGCCGCTGCCCAGCTTCGCCCGCGTCACCAATCTCGACAACGGCAAGTCGGTGGTGGTGCGGGTGAACGACCGCGGCCCGTTCCACGACGGCCGCGTCGTTGATCTCAGCTATGCCGCTGCAGTCAAGCTCGACATCGTGCAGAAGGGCACCGGCCGGGTCGAGGTGCGGGCGTTGACGCCTGGCGAAGACGGGCCGCTGCTGGCGCACAACCGACGTGAAAAGCGCGGCGCCCGTGGCCGCGCCCGTACGGACGCGGATGCCGTGCCGGTCGTGCCCAGTGCGATGGACCGGTTGGTCTCCAGCATTCCCGCGGACACTCCTGCGGATATCCCCGCCAGGACGGGCCCGGTCGCATCCGCAACACCGCCCGCAACAGCAGAGACTCCCGTCGAGCACCGCTTCGACATGCGTCAGGACGGCAGGTCGATGACCGCCGACGAGTTCGATGCCTGGATGAAGGCCCGCCAGATCCGCATCGCCACCGGCCGTCCGGCTACGCCGCCGACCCGGTCAGCCGCCGCCGTGGGCACCGTGCATGAGCCCGTCGTGCGAGAGCCTGCTGCCAGCCAACCTGCTGCCAGCCAACCTGCTGTCAACCAACCCGCGGTCGCGCCCGCGCCCGACCAGGTCATCCTGCAGATCGCCAGCTTCGCCGCCCGTGCCAATGCCGACCGCGCGCTGACGATGCTCCGCGACGCCGGCATCGAACAGGTCCGCCTGCTCGATGCCGAGGCCAACGGCCGTCCAGTCTGGCGCCTGCATGTCGGTCCGCTGGCCGAGGCCGCCGCTCCCGGGCTTGCCGCCCGCCTGGTCGACCTGGGTTTTGGTCCGCCGCACCGCGTCCGCGATTGAGGGGAACAGTTGAGGTCCACCCCGATGTCCCCATCCTATAGTGCTGCTAACCTGCCTGTTCTGCTCGGTTGATTCGCCTGTAGAACCCACTTGTAGAGCCCTCTCTGTAAACCCGGCCGCCACGCGGCCCCGGAGCCGTTGATTCGATGAAGTTGGAATCTGTGAAAATCCGCGCTGCAGTCAAAGCGACCGCCCTGACCGCCATCACCACCGTCGTGGTCGGCTTCGCCTTCGCCCAGGCCCCCGGGTCCGGCGCCGAGGCACCGCCGACCCCGGGCCCCGCCCAGACTGCGGCCAGCGATGCCCTGCCGGTACCGCCGGCACCGGAGATCACCGGCACCGCCTGGATCCTGATGGATGCTGTCAGCGGCAACGTGCTTGCCGGCCACAACGTCGACCAGCCGGTCGAGCCGGCCAGCATCACCAAGGTCATGACCAGCTACGTGCTGGCTGCCGAAATGGCTGCCGGCAAGATCAATGAAGACGACCCGGTGATGATGAGCGAGAACGCCTGGCGCAAGGGCGGCGCGCGCACCGATGGCAGCTACTCCGGATTCGAGGTCAACAAGACCGCACCGCTGCTGGAGATGGAAAAGGGCATGGTGGTGCAGTCCGGCAACGACGCCGCGATCGCCCTGGCCGAGCATATCGCCGGCAGCGAGGAGGCCTTCGCCGCGCTGATGAACCAGTACGCCCAGCGCATCGGCATGAAGAACAGCCACTTCGTCAATGCCACCGGCCTGCCCGGCGAGGGCCACATCACCACCGCCCGTGACCTGGCCCTGCTCGGCCGGGCGCTGATCCACGACTACCCCAAGGCCTACTCCTACAACAAGATCAAGGAGTACACCGTCGGCTCGATCACCCAGTCCAACCGCAACCTGCTGCTGTGGCGCGATGCCTCGGTGGATGGCATCAAGACCGGCCACACCTCGGCTGCCGGCTACTGCCTGATGGCCTCGGCCCAGCGCGGCGACCAGCGCCTGATCTCGGTGGTCATGGGTTCGACCTCCGAGGCCCAGCGCGCCAGCGACAGCCAGGCCCTGCTGAACTGGGGCTTCCGCTTCTACGAGACCCACAAGCTGTACGAGCCGAACCAGGCCATCGCCAGCCAGAAAACCTGGAAGGGCAAGGCCGACGAGGTGAAGCTCGGGGTCGCCGAACCGCTGCTGGTGACCGTCCCGCGTGGACGCTACGAACAACTCAAGCCGATGATGGACGTGCCCAGGACCCTGGTCGCGCCGATCGAGCAGGGCCAGACCATCGGTGCGGTCAAGGTGATGCTTGACGACAAGATCATCGCCCAGCGCCCGCTGGTTGCTATCGAGGCGGTCGAGCAGGCCGGCTTCTTCAAGCGGCTGTGGGACGAATTCTGGATGTGGTGGGACTCGGAATAGGCACCGCCTTGGGTTCCGCCCCGGCCGGACCCATAATCGCTGGATGGAAATCAAGTCCGACAACCCTGAACACGGCTTCCAGTTTCCGGGCGACTTCGAGCTCAGCGCGATGGGCATGGCCGGCGCCGGACTGGAACGCGAACTGCCGCAGCGGCTGATGGACGCCGGCATTGAGGTCGAGAGCGAGTCGATCGACTGGAAGCACTCTTCCAACGGCAAGTACGTGTCGGTGCGGATCCGCTTCCGCGCCGAGAGCCGCGACCAGTACGACCTGGCGCACCAGGTGCTGCGCGACCATCCGGAAGTGAAGTGGACGCTGTAGCGGAAGCCCATCTCCACCCCAGCCCGCGCCTTGAAGGGGAGGGGGTGAAGGCCGCGCTGCTGCGTGACCTCGGGCGCCGGCCCTACGAACCGGTCTGGCGGGCGATGCAGGCCTTCACCGACGCCCGCGACGCCGATGCCCCCGACGAACTGTGGCTGGTCGAGCACGATCCCGTGTTCACCCTCGGCCAGGCCGGCAAGCCCGAGCACGTGCTGATGCCGGGCGACATTCCGGTCATCCACGTCGACCGCGGCGGCCAGGTCACCTACCACGGCCCGGGCCAGATCGTGCTGTATCCGTTGCTGGACCTGCGCCGGCTGAAGATCGGCGTCAAGGAATATGTCTGCACGGTCGAGCAGGCGATGATCGACACCCTGGCCGACTGGAACATCGAGGCGGTCCGCCGCGACGGGGCCCCCGGCGTCTACGTCGGCGACGCCAAGATCGGTGCGCTCGGCATCCGCGTCCGCCGTGGCTGCACCTTCCATGGACTGGCCTTCAACATCGCCATGGACCTGGAGCCGTTCCGGCGCATCAATCCCTGTGGTTACGAGGGGTTGCAGGTGACCTCGATGTTAGACTTGGGCGGCCCGTCCGGCCCGGATGCGGTCAAGCCGGTGCTCGTTGGGCATCTGGCCCGCCTGTTCGGGCTCAAGATCGAAACCGCGCCGCCGAGCATCTGATTTTCCCTTCTCCCGTGTGCGGGGGAGAGGGGCCGAAACCACAAGAGCTGTGAACATGACCGACTCCAGGACCATCCCGCTCACGGTCGTGAACGGCGACACCGCCCCGGCTTCGCTGGAAGTCGGGAAGAAGCAGGTCGCCGGCGACAAGATCGCGCGCTCGCCGGTGCAGTTTGCCGACGTGCCGGTGCTGCGCAAGCCGTCGTGGATCCGCGTGCGCATCCCGTCCGGCAACGCGGTCGCCAAGCTCAAGGAAAAGCTGCGCGAAAACCGCCTGGTCACCGTGTGCGAGGAGGCCAGCTGCCCGAACATCCACGAGTGCTTCGGCCACGGCACCGCCACCTTCATGATCCTCGGCGAGGTCTGCACCCGCCGCTGTTCGTTCTGCGATGTCGCCCACGGCCGGCCCAAGCCGCCAGACCCCGAGGAACCGCGCCACCTGGCCGACACCGTCGCCGACATGGGCCTGCGCTACGTGGTGGTCACCAGCGTCGACCGCGACGACCTGCGCGACGGCGGTGCCCAGCATTTCGTCGACTGCATCGCCGCGATCCGCGACAAGGCGCCGAATACGAAGATCGAGATCCTCACCCCCGATTTCCGCGGCCGGGGCCGCATGGAACGCGCGCTGGAGATCCTCGCGACGAATCCGCCGGACGTGTTCAACCACAACGTCGAGACCGTGCCGGACCTGTACCGCAACGTGCGCCCGGGCGCCGACTACCAGTGGTCGCTGACCCTGCTGCAGAAGTTCAAGGCCCAGCACCCGGAGGTCGTCACCAAGTCCGGCATCATGCTCGGTCTCGGCGAGACCATGGAGCAGGTGCAGGCGACCCTGCGCGACCTGCGCGCGCACGATGTCGACATGATCACCATCGGCCAGTACCTGCAGCCCAGCGCCCACCACCACCCGGTGCTGCGCTACTGGACGCCCGAAGAGTTCAAGGAACTTGAGGAATACGGCCTGTCGCTGGGCTTCAGCCACGTCGCCTCCGGCCCGCTGGTGCGCTCCTCGTACCACGCCGACCGCTCGGCGATGGAGGCCGGCGTCGCCGCCTGAACGGCAGCGGAAGCTTCGACGCCGCGCCGTAGCGGAATCTTCACTTTCCCGTTGCACCGGCCGGGCAGTATGGGCAGTCCATGCTTGGATGAACGGTCACGGGCGGCCATGCGCCTGCCTTCCGCAAGCTGAACCGCATGTCGGTCACCGGCTGCCTTCCGTACCCCGACAGGTGACAGTTTCCGCAACTTTCGGCACTGTGAACCTGTCCAACCGCTTCCCACACTGGCTGCTCGTAGATAGTGTGTAGTCCTCCAGGCCCCAAAGATCAGGCCACCCCGGCCGCGAAGCTTCGCCGATGACCCCCAAGATCTCCTCCCTCCTGTCCGCACTGCTGCTGACCCTTCCGCTGGCCGGGTCCGCATGGGCCGAGGACGCGTCCGCCAGGGTGGCCAAGGCCATCCCGGTCGAAGTTCCGACCGGAGCCACTCCCGACCAGACCAACGCGGCCAAGCTGGTTTACGGCCTGCTCTCCGACAGCCGCTACGCCTACCGGCCCAAGCCGCTGGACGACGGGCTGTCGGCGGAGATGTACGAGCGTTACCTGGAGTCGCTCGACAGCAGCAAGCAGTTCTTCACCGCTGCCGACATCGCCCGCTTCGAGCGCTGGAAGCTGCAATTCGACGATGCGCTCAAGGGAGGCGACCTGGACCCGGCCTACGCGATGTTCGCGACCTACCGTCAGCGCGTGGACGAGCGCGTGGCCTTTGCCCGCGAGCTGCTCAAGGATGACGACGCCTTCGACTTCAGCGGCGACGATCGCTACGTCTACGATCGCGAGGATGCGCCCTGGGCCGCCGACAATGCCGAACTCGACGCGCTATGGCGGCAGTCGGTGCGCAACGACTGGCTGCGCCTGAAGATGGCCGGCAAGGCGCCGGCGGAGATCCGCAAGACCCTTGGCAGGCGCTACGCCAACATGGCCAAGAGCGTCTCCGAGCTGAAGGGCGAGGATGTCTTCCAGATCTTCCTCAACAGCTATACCGGCGTCATCGACCCGCACACCAGCTACCTGACCCCGCGTTCGGCCGACAACTTCAACCTGTCGATGTCGCTGTCGCTGGAAGGCATCGGCGCGGTGCTGCAGAAGCAGGAGGACGTGGTCGCGATCCGCGAGATCGTCGCCGGCGGTCCGGCCGGCAAGTCGGGACTGCTGAACCCGGGCGATCGCATCGTCGCGGTCGGCCAGGGCGCCAACGGGCCGATGGAAGACGTAGTCGGCTGGCGCATCGACGACGTGGTGGCCAAGATCCGCGGCAAGAAGGGCAGCAGGGTCCGGCTCGACGTGATCCCGGTCGCCCTCGACCTGGATTCGCCGCCGCAGCGGGTCGTGCTGGTGCGCGACAAGGTCCGCCTTGAGGACCAGGCCGCCAAGTCCAAGATCATCACCATCCCGGGCTCCGACGGTGCGCCGGTGCAGCGCATTGGCGTGATCGAACTGCCCGGTTTCTACCAGGACTTCGAGGGCCGCCGCCGCAACAACAACGACTATGCCTCGGCCACCCGCGACGTCGCCCGCCTGCTCGGCACGATGCGCGATGAGAAGGTCGATGGCGTCGTGCTGGACCTGCGCAACAACGGCGGCGGTTCGCTCAACGAGGCGATCGAACTGACCGGCCTGTTCATCGAACGCGGCCCGGTCGTGCAGGTGCGCGAATCCGGCGGCCGCGTGGTCGTCAACAGCGACGAGGGCGGCAGCATCGTCTGGGGCGGGCCGCTGGCGGTGCTGATCAACCGCGGTTCGGCCTCTGCGTCTGAAATCTTCGCCGGTGCGATCCAGGACTACGGCCGCGGCCTGGTCATCGGCGAGACCAGCTTCGGCAAGGGCACGGTGCAGAACCTGGTCGACCTCGATCGTTGGCCGGCCAACGAGAAGCCACGCTTCGGTCAGGTCAAGCTGACCATCGCCCAGTTCTTCCGCGTCAGCGGCAGTTCGACCCAGAACAAGGGCGTGGTGCCCGACATCACCTTCCCGGCCTCCGTCGATGCCAGCGAGTTCGGCGAGAGCACCTACGACAACGCGCTGCCGTGGACCAAGATCTCGGCGGTGCCGCACACCCGCTATGGCAACTTCGCCCCGCTGTTGCCGCGGCTGGAGGCCCTGCACGAGACCCGTATCGCCACCGACAAGGAGTTCCAGTGGTGGTCCGAGGACGTGGCGCGGTTCAAGGCCAAGCGCGAGGAAACCTCGGTCAGCCTCAACGAGGCCGAGCGCCGCGCCGAGCGCGACCGCGACCAGGCCCGGCGCAACACCCGGCAGGAGGAGCGCAAGGCACTGGGGCTGGCACTGGACCCGCTCGCCGATCTGGACGACGACGGCCTGGCCGCCGGCGAACGCGACATCGTCGAGGACACTGCCCGCGAGAAGCTGGCCGAGGACCGTCCCGATCCGTTGCTGCGTGAGTCCGCCGCGATCCTGGCCGACGCGGTGCGCCTGCTCAATGCCGACCGCCAGCTGTCGGTACAGGTGTTGCCGACGGCGAATCAGCCGGGGCACTGGGCGGACTGACGCGCAGGGCCCGGCACAAAAAACCCTCACGAAACCCGGCTCCCCGCAGGAGCGACGCAGGTCGCGACCGGTACATCGTTGGAAGGGTTTGCGGGTCGCGACTTGCGCCGCTCCCGCAAGGCGTCGTGCGCGGAACGGGGCCATGCGCCGCGATCGGCACTCTAGCCCTGGCCGGAATCTGCACGCGCTGCGCGCGCGCGGCGTCGCGGCCCCGGTTTGCCCTGACGGGCATCGCGGGTCGGCAGGCCCAGGCCGTGTTTCACCACGTCGAACACCAGATGGGTGTCGTAGCGTTTGATGTTGCCCTCGTCGAGGAACAGGCGGTCCACCACCTGCCGGCAATGCGCGACCCCGGTGGTCGCGATGATGACCAGGTAGTCCCACTCCCCAGCGAGTTCGTAGCACTGCTGTACTTCGGCCGCGGCGCGCATGCGGGTGCGGAAGGCGGTATGGCGCTGCACCGATTCGCGCTCCATCGTCACCCAAACCGCCGCGAGCGTGCTGCCGACCGCGGCCGGGTCGAGTACCGCGACCTGCCACAGCAGGCCGCTCTTGCGGTAGCGGGTGAGCCGGCGTTGCACGGCACTGGGCGAAAGCCCGACGGCTTCGCCGAGATCGGACAAGGTGGCGGTGGCATCGCGCTGCAACAGTTCGAGCAATCGATGGTCGAAGTCGTCAAGGGCGGCGGTCGCGTGAGTCACGCAAGAATTTTGCGCAGAGGCGGACAAATTTTCAATTGCCAGTCGCGTCATCCCGCTACGCTCGGTTGCGTATCCAACATGCCAAGGCGAACCATGCCCCCGCTCATGCATTCCTGCGAAGCCGGCGATCCGGCCGGTCTGGCGATCCGCGACGGCACCCCGGACGACATCGGTGCGCTGCAGGCGCTGATCCTCGAACATGGACCGAACCGCTGGAACCACCTTCCGGTGGACGAAGTCCGAACCCATGTCGCCGGCATCGCGGATGACCGCACCGGTGCGGTCGTGACCGAGGCCGGCTCCGCCATCGTTGCCGTGGTGACCTACGAGGCGACCGATGCGTTCGAGCGCTACCAGCCGTCCGCGCGCGCAGGCGTGGCGCAAGGCCACGTGTGCGAAGCCGTGGTACACCGTGATCACGTGGGCCGTGGCATCGGCGCCCGGCTGCTGCGCGCCGCGGTCGCGCGGTTGCAGGCGCTGGGTTGTGTGGACATCTACATCGAACGCCACGAGCAGAACGCTGCGTCGGCGGGGATGATGCGCAAAGCCGGCTTCATCGTCGTCGACAGCTTCGCCGATCCGGCGCGGCGCGCCCACGGCAGCGGTCGCACCACGGTCTGTCGCATGCAATGCGCGTGCTGAGCGGCCCGGGCCGGCATCGGGCGATCCTGCGCGTGTTGCGGTCCGGCATCATCGAATAGTTCCCAGCACCCATCCGGCATGGATGCCGCCACCTCCCCCAACCTTTCCCGTCTGGATCTTCCGAATGAGTACTGCCGCATCGACTGTCGCCCGGGCCGCCCCGGGTGGCCTGGCCGTCGCCCTCGCCCTGGCGGCGGTCTATGTCGTCTGGGGCTCGACCTACCTTGGCATCCGCTTCGCGCTCGAGGGCGGCTGGCCGCCGCTGCTGATGGCCGGCGGACGCTTCGTCGTCGCCGGTGTGTTGATGTACGCAGCGTTGCGCCTGCGCGGGGAGCGTCCGCCCACCCGCGCGCAATGGTGGTCGCTCGCGGTGATGGGGCTGATGCTGATGGGGTTGGGCAACGGCCTGGTGACCGTCGCCGAGCAATGGGTCTCGTCCGGGCTGGCGGCGATCGCGGTCGCGTCGATGCCGCTGTGGATGGGCCTGTTCGCCACACTGCGCGGCGAGCGTCCCGGCCGCCAGGAATGGATCGGCCTGGTCATCGGCTTCGTCGGCGTGCTCTGGCTCAACGCCGGCAGCGCGCTGTCGGCGACGCCGCAGGGCTTGCTGGCCCTGTTGATCGCGCCGATCGCCTGGGCGTTCGGTTCGGTCTGGAGCCGCGGTCGCGACCTGCCGTCGCCGTTCATGTCGGCGGCCGGGCAGATGCTGTGCGGCGGGGCCATGATGCTGGTCGTCGGCGCCCTGCTGGGGGAGCGGATGCCGGAGTCGCCATCGACCAAGGGCACGCTCGCGGTCGCCTACCTGGTGGTGTTCGGTTCGATCGTCGCCTTCAGTGCCTACATCTGGCTGCTGCGGCACGTGCGCCCGGCCCTGGCTTCGAGCTATGCCTACATCAATCCACCGATCGCGGTGCTGTTCGGCGTGCTGCTGGCCGGCGAGCGCTTCTCGCTTCACGCGATCGGGGCGATGGCGGTGATCCTGGTCGGCGTCGCGATAGTCACGCTCGCGCGCAGCCGCCCGCGCCCGCCGGCGTTGGAGCCGGCGGCATGAGCGGCGGTGTCGGAAGCAACATGCACGAACACCGCGCCGGCCTGTGGATGGCGATTGGCGCATTCGTGATCTGGGGTGTGACGCCGTTGTATTGGCACCTGCTCAAGGCGGTGCCTTCGTGGCAGATCGTGTTGCACCGGATGGTCTGGGGCGCGCTGCTGGTTTCGGCCTGGCTGCTGTGGCAGCGCGGCCGCGGCTGGTTGGCGGCGGTGCTGGCGGACCGGCGGCGGGCCGCGCTTCTGCTGGCCAGCGGAGTGCTGATCGGCCTCAACTGGAGCCTGTACATCTGGGCGGTCAACGCCGGCCACGTGGTCGAAACCAGCCTTGGCTACTACATCAACCCGCTGCTCAATGTCGTGCTGGGTGTTGCGCTGCTGCACGAGCGGCTCAACCGCGTGCAGTGGATCTCGGTCGCGCTGGCTGCCTGTGGCGTGGCCTGGTTGACCTGGTCGTACGGTCGGCTGCCGTGGATTGCGTTGGGACTTGCACTGTCGTTCGGCTTCTATGGCCTGCTGCGCAAACGGGTCGCGGTCGACGCGGTGGCCGGGCTCGGGGTCGAAAGCCTGTACCTGCTGCTGCCGGCGCTGGCCGGGTTGATGTGGATCGAGATGCACGGGCAGGGTGGCTTCCTCGCCCTGGGCGGCGCGCCGGGGTGGGGCTGGGGCATCGACGCGCTGCTGGTGCTCGCCGGCGTGGTCAGCGCGCTGCCACTGATCGGCTTCGCCTACGCGGTACGGCGGGTGCCGCTTTCGGTGGTCGGCTTTCTGCAGTACATCGCGCCGACCCTGCAGCTGCTGATCGGCGTGCTGGTCTTCCAGGAAGCCTTCGACCAGGAGCGCGCGCTGGGTTTCGCCTTCATCTGGGTGGCGCTGCTGCTGTTCGCAGGCGATGGCCTGCGCCGTGCGCGGCGACAGGCCGCGCCTGCGCCTGCATGAGGAGGTGATGCAGGCGGGCGGGAGCGTGCCGGGCTCGCGCGGACAGGTTCGCGGTAATCGATCCATGCATCGATGGACAGGCAACAAACGGAAAGGCCGCGGGGGACCGCGGCCTTTCCGTTGCCCGATGGCGAGGTGGTCACGCCGAGCGCAACGCTTCCGTCACCGGCAGCCGCGCCGCGCGCAGGGACGGGAACAGGCCGCCGACCAGGCCGATGCCGAGCGCCCACTTCAGGCCGTTCCAGAGCAGCTCCGGCGAGACGCTGAACTGGAACATCACCTGGCTGAAATTGCCGCTCAACGTGGACACGCTGTAGTTGTTGAACACCAGCCAGGCGATCAGGCCGCCGATCAGGCCGCCGAGCAGGGCCAGCAGCATGGTCTCCAGCATCACCGCCACCACCACCGGCAGGCCACGGAAGCCGATCGCACGCATGGTCGCGATCTCGCGGGCACGGCCGGCGACCGCCGCATACATGGTGTTGAGCGCGCCGAACACTGCGCCGATCGCCATGATCGCACCGATGATCGTGCCGAGGGCCTTGATCAGCTTGGTCAGCCCTTCGGACTGCTTGCTGTAGTAGTTCTTGGTGGTCAGCACGTCGAGCTTCAGGCGCGGGTCGGCGGCCATCGCCGCCTTGAACGGTTCGAAGCCTTCCGCACCGTCCAGGCGTACGGTGACCGACTGGTAGGAGGTCCGCTGGTAGGTCGCGCCGAGCGTTTCGGCATCGGCCCACAGTTCCGAATCGTGCGAATCGCCGGAGGCGAACTTGCCGACCACGGTCCAGTCCTGGTTGGCCAGGCGCAGGGTGTTGCCGACCTCCAGTCCCACGTACTGCCTGTGCGCGCCCTGGCCGACGACCAGCTCGCGTTTGCCGGACTCGAAGCGGCGACCTTCGACGATCTGCAGCTGCGGGCGGATCGCCCAACCGGCATCACCGACACCGCGCAGCTGCGCGTTGGCGTCGGTGCCGTCGGACCTGGTGACCATGTTGACCACCTGCGACAGCTCCGGCGACACCAGCGGTCGGCCGCTTTCGTCCTTGGCGATGCCGGCCAGGCTGGTGATCAGCGGCACCTGGTCGCGGGTGATCACCGAGTTGGTCTCGGCCTGCGAACCGCCGCGCAGCACGATCGCGGTATCGTCGCGGCCGGTCTGCTCCAGCGTTTTCTGGAAGCCGGCGCCCATCGCCAGCATCGCCACCAGCACCGCGACCACGCCGGCGATGCCGATCACGATCACCGACGACGCGCCCCAGCGCTGGGGCAGGCTGGCGATGCCGATCCGGGTCGCTTCAAGCGCCAGTCGCCCACTGCGGGTGAAGGCCAGCCACAGGGCCGCCAGCACCGCGGCGCCAAGCACGCCGGGCCACGGCAGCATGATCCAGGCGACCAGCCCGGCCAGCAGCATCAGGATCACGCCAAGGTTGCCGAGCCACTTCTTGATCCGGTTCATATCCGCTCCTCCTTACTTATCGGCCGGCCAACGCATCGACGATGTTCAGCCGCATCGCCCGCAGTGCGGGCAGGGCACCGACCAGCAGGCCGATCACCACCATCAGCGCGATGCCCAGCGCCCAGGTCACGCCGGGTACGGTCGGCAATTGCACCGCGCCGCCGCTGACGGTGCTGATGACCGGCATGATCACCGCCGCCAGCACCAGGCCGATCACCCCGCCAAGCACCAGCAGCAGCACCGATTCCACCAGCACCAGTGCCAGCACGCTGCGGTCGCTGAAACCGATCGTCTTGAGCACCGCCAGTTCCGGAATGCGTTCGCGCACCGCCTGCGCCATGGTGTTGCCGGTCAGCAACAGCAGGGTGAAGAACACCGCGCCCATGATGCCGCTGACGATCATGCCGACGTCGGCGAACTGCTTGATGAAGGCCTGGTTGAAGGCCTGCTCGCTCTGGGTCTTGGTCTCGTGGTCGGAGTTCTCGCTCAGCTTGTCGATGGTCTGGGCGATCTGGTCGGCCTGCTCCGGGTCGTCGAGCTGCACCATCCACCAGCCGACCCGGTCCTTGACGAAGTCGTTGGCCTCGTTGAAGTAGTCCCAGCGGAAATACAGCGCGTTCTCCTCGCCCTTGCGCTTGGACTCGGTGACCCGGAACGTGCCGACCAGCTTGAATTCCCAGTTGTTGCTGCCCTGGGTCGGGAAGATGGTGGCCTGCAGCGGGATGGTGTCGCCGACCTTCCAGCCGTGCCGCTGCGCCAGCGACTCGCCGACGACCGCACCGATGCGGGTGGTCTCGAACGCCTGCAACTGCTCGGGGGCGATCTGGTACTCCGGGTACATCTCGAAGAAACCATCGCCGACCGACATGTTCGGGAAGAAATTGCGCTGGTCCTGGTAGATGCCGCCGAACCAGGCGCCGCGCACGGCCAGCTTCACGCCGGGGACATTCGCGATGTCCGATTCCAGCCGCGCCGGCAGCATCTGGGTGATCGACAGCCGCGAGGCGACCACCAGCCGGTTGTAGCCGGCCATGTCGCCGCCGGCGGCGAAGGCCACCCGGACCGAGTCGAGCAGGCCGAACAGCAGGAACGCGGTGATCACCGACAGCAGGGTCAGCAGGGTACGGGTCTTGCTGCGGAACAGCGCGGCCCAGATCAGGTGGAGGTATTTCATCGAATACATCCTCGGAGGTTTCCTTCTCCCTCCGGGAGAAGGTGGCGCGAAGCGCCGGATGAGGGTTTGGCGAGGGCAGGGGCGGCGAACCACAGTCGCTCCGCCGTACCCTCACCCCAACCCCTCTCCCGGAGGGAGAAGGGCTTTCAGGGTCACGCCACGCGGCGCACCTGCTCGACCAGGGTGCCCTTGTCGAGATGCAGGGTGTGGGTGGCGTATTCGGCAGCCTTGGGGTCGTGGGTGACCATCACGATGGTCTTGCCATGATCGCGATTGAGCGTCTGCAGCAGCTCCAGGATCTCCTCGGCCGATTGGCGATCGAGGTCGCCGGTCGGTTCGTCGCAGATCAGCAGCTTCGGATCGGAGACGATCGCGCGGGCGATCGCCACACGCTGCTGCTGGCCGCCGGACAGTTCGTTGGGCTTGTGCTTGCCGCGCTCGGACAGGCCGACCAGTTGCAGCGCGATCTCGGCACGGCGCTTGCGATCACCCGCGCCGAGCCGGGTCAGCAGCAGCGGCAGTTCGACATTCTTCTGCGCCGTCAGGGTCGGCATCAGGTTGTAGAACTGGAACACGAAGCCGACGTTCTGGCTGCGCCAGTGCGAGAGCTGGCCGGCGCTCATGGTGTCGATGCGCTGGCCCTCGATCTCGATCTCGCCGCCGGTGGGCGCATCGAGGCCGCCGATCAGGTTGAGCAGGGTGGTCTTGCCCGAACCCGACGGGCCCATCAGGGCGACGAAGTCGCCGGCCGGGATCTCGAAGTCGAGCCCGTGCAGCACTTCCAGTTTCTCGGGCCCGCGCTGGTAGGTCTTGGTGAGGTTGCGAATGGATACGAGTGGAGAAACCAGGGCAGTCATATGTGTGGCCTCGCTTCGGTCGGGCCGGTACGCCCGATGGGTTGAACGGTCGCCGGTCATCGTTCCCGGCCTGTTTTCCTGCCGCCACGCCATCGGCGCGGCCATCACCAACATGACGAACGAAGGCTCAGCGGTTCGACGCCGCGCCCTCCATGATCCTGACCCGGCTGCCGTCGGCCAGCGCCGCGGGCGGTTCGAGCACCACCCTGTCGCCACCGGCCAGTCCTGAGGTGACCTCGAGGTCGTTGCCGAGGGTACGGCCGATGCGCACGCTGCGCTGCGCGACCGTGTTGTCGCCCCCCACCACGAAGGCGATGCGTCCGCCGTCGCGCGACGCGACCGCCGTGGCCGGCACCAGCACGCCGGGCGGCGGTGCGTCTTCCGCGGCCGGATCGTTCTTTTCCAGGAAGCTCACCCGCACCCCCATGTCCGGCACGATGCGCGGATCGTTGCTGTTGAGTGCGACGCGCACCTTGACCGTGGCCTTGCCGCGGTCGGCGGTGGGGATGATCGCGATCACCTCGGCCGGGATCTTCCAGTCCGGGTAGGCGTTGAGGGTGGCCTCGACCGGCATCTTCGGCTGCACCCGGCCGATGAAGGACTCGCCGACATCGACTTCGACCTCGAGCGAATCCATGTCGACGATGGTGCCGATGCCGGTGCGGGTGAAGCCGCCGCCGGCCGACAGCGGCGAGACGATCTCGCCCGGCTGCGCCGCCTTGGCGATGATCACGCCCGCGAACGGGGCGCGCACGACGGTGTTGTCGACGCCGATCCCGGCGATCTCCAACTGCTCGGCGGCGACCGCTGCATTGCGGCGTGCGGTTTCCAGCTGCGCGCGCAGGGCATCGCGCTGGGCGATCGCCTGCTCATGCTGCGACCTGGAGACCAGTTGCTGGTCGACCAGCGTGGTCAGCCGGCGGGCATTGGCCTCGGCCTCCTGCAACTGCGCCTGGATGCTGCTGGCCTGGCTGTGCGCGGCGGCCAGCTGCGATCGGGCCAGTGCATGCTGGGCGTTGGCGTCGACCGGATCCAGCGTGGCCAGCACCTGGCCTTCCTCGACGGTCTGGCCTTCCTCGATCAGCACCTCGCGGACACGGCCGGTGATCTTCGCCGACACCGTCGCCATCCGGCGCGCGACCACGTAGCCGGTCGCATCCAGGACCGAGGCGTTGCCGCCGCCGCCACCGATCGCGACTGCGGTCGCGGTGCGTACTTCCGGCGCGCCGTCGCGGCCGAACGCAACCCAACCGATCAACGCCAGCACGAGAATGCCAGCCAGTACGCCGAGTGCGATCCACAGCCCGCGCCGCGACGGCGGCGCAGGCGGCCTCTGGCGGTCGATACGGAGTTCCTTCAACAGGTCGGCTGAGCTGTTCATCCTCGATCCATGACGTTTGATCGTGCCAAGTGTGACCCCAGCCGCAGCATGGCGCCAACCTGCCGGAAGTCAGTTCCGGATCGTTCCGGAGGTCGACAGCATCCCCCTGCAGCGTCGTCGTTCCAAGTGACAGCTGTCATCCGTGCGTCGTGCGGGTCGTCAGTAACCGGTTTCACGCCCCGGGAGCTCGCTGCGGTAACGCTCGATCGCACCGCGATCCTGCAGGGTCACGTAGACCGTACGGCCATCCGCGCCGCCGAAGGCCACATTGCTCGGTTTGCGGCCGCGCAACCGCACCGTGCGCAGCAGCTCGCCCGCCGGCGAGACGATTGCGACTTCGCCGGCGCCATGGCGGGCGATGTGCAGGTTGCCGTGGAAGTCCGTGCGCATGCCATCGAGGCCGTGGTCGGGGAACTCGATCAACAGCCTCTTGTTGTCGATGTTGCCGGAAAAGATGTCGACGTCGTACACCCACACCCGCCGCTGCACGCTTTCGTTGACGTACAGGCGACGGCCGTTGGGGCTGACCTCGATGCCGTTGGTGGTGCCCATGCCGCTTTCCAGCAAACGCACGGCGCCGTACGGCAGCACCAGCCAGAGCTGGCCGCTGTTGCTGCTCCAGTCGGGATCGCTGGCATAGAACATGCCGTTCGGAGCGAAGGCGATGTCGTTGGGCCCGTGCGCGTCGGGCAGGCTGGCGAAGGTGCCGATCGACTGCCCGGACGGATCGATGCGCAGGATGCGGTGCATCGTGTAGTCGGCCACATACATGAAGCCGTCGGCGTCGAAGCGGATGCCGTTGCCGACGCTGCCCTCCGGAAGTTCGACGAACAGGGTCGCTTCGCCGCGGCCGTCGGCGGTCTCCACCACCCGGCCGATGGTGCCCTCACGGGCGAAGTTGACCGCGTAGAGCGCGCCGTCCGCGCCGGTAGCGGGGCCTTCGATGCCGGCGGTGAACACGCCATCGCCGACGAAGTCGCTCGCCTCGTACAGCCGCTCGCCCGATGGCGCGACCGCATGAGGACCGGGGCAGCCGGCGAGTAGCAGCATCGTGAGCAGGGCGGCCACCAGGGCCCGCGAGGGAAACATCGGAACGGAAGTGGGCGCCATTGCAGCTCCTGCCTGGAGTGGTGTTCGGATGGGGCGTCGACAGCGTACACGTCGGCAGAGATTGGCGCGGCGGCGGTCGCAGCGGCGAACGGATGACACCTGTCATGCGTACCGGATGGCAACCTCCACTGCCATCATCGGCGTGCCAGCGCGATCCTGCCGACACAGGAAATTCCCGACAGGAGCCCATGCGATGGCTGTCCATGCCGTTATCCCCGCCCGCCTGCATGCCGTGCACAAGGCCTACGGTACCGTGCAGGCGCTGGCCGGCATCGACCTGGAACTGCGCCCGGGGCGGCTGCTCGCCCTGCTTGGGCCGAATGGCGCCGGCAAGACCACCGCGATCGCTTTGCTGCTCGGCCTGCAGGCGGCCGACTCCGGTGCCGTCGAGCTGTTCGGCCGCAACCCGCGCGATATCGCCGCACGCCGCCAGGTCGGGGTGATGCTGCAGGCGGCGGAAGTGCAGGACACGTTGAAGGTGCGTGAGCTGCTCGAGCTGACCCGCAGCTACTACCCGGCCCCGCGCAGCATCGCCGACTGCGTGGCGATGGCCCGCCTGGACGGCCTGATGGAGCGCCGCTACGGCAAGCTTTCCGGCGGCCAGCAGCGCCGCGTGCAGTTCGCGCTGGCGGTGTGCGGCAACCCGAAGCTGCTGTTCCTCGACGAGCCGACCACCGGTCTCGACATCGAGGCGCGGCAGGCGATGTGGAAGGCGATCCGCATGCTGGTTACGGATGGCTGCGCGGTACTGCTGACCACCCACTACCTGGAGGAGGCCGAGGCGCTGGCCGACCGCGTCGCGGTAATCGACAAGGGGCATCTCATCGTCGAAGGCAGCGTGCAGGAGATCCGCGCACGTGTGTCGCAACGGCGCATCCGCTGCACCACCTCGCTGCCGGCGGACGTGATTGCGGCCTGGCCGCAGGTGCGCGAGGTGCGTCTTGAAGGCGAACAGGCATCCGGGTGGAAGCTCGAGATCATCGTCGACGCCGCCGAACCGGTGGTGCGGCGGCTGCTCGCCGATGATGCCCTGTTGATGGAACTGGAAGTGCAGCGCGCCGGCCTGGCCGATGCGTTCCTGGCACTGACCCGCAATGAGGACGCCGCAATGCCGGCGATGAAGGAGGTGGCCTGATGAACGCCATGGTCGAAAGCCGTCATTCCAGCGCACGTGCGTGGTGGCTGGAGGCCCGCTGCGAGATCCTGCGGGTGTTGCGCACGCCAGCATTCGCAGTGCCGACGTTGTTGTTTGCGCCGCTGTTCTACACCCTGTTCGGCGTGCTGCTGGCCCCGAGCGGCAACGGCAGCCCGGTGAGTGGGACAGCGATTTCCGAATACATGCTGGCGACCTACGGCGTGTTCGGGGTAATGGGCGTGGGGTTGTTCGGCTTCGGCGTCAACGTCGCCATCGACCGCCAGCGTGGCCTGCTCGCGCTCAAGCGCGCGCTGCCGATGCCGGCCGGTGCCTGGCTTGGTGCCAAGATCGCCTCGGCGATGCTGTTCGCTTCGGTCTGCTCGCTGCTGCTGGCGGTGATCGCGGCGACGCTCGCCGGGGTGTCGCTGGCGCCGATGCAATGGCTGGGCCTGTTCGCGGTCAACGTGTTCGGCATGCTGCCGTTCTGCGCACTCGGGCTGTGGCTCGGCACCGTGAGCAGTGGCGATGCATCGCCGGCGGTGATCAACATCGTCTACCTGCCGATGTCGTTCCTGTCCGGACTGGTGGTGCCACTGGCTGCGTTCCCGTCGTGGCTGGGCGCGGTCGCGCCGCTGTGGCCGTCGTATCATCTGGGCCAGATCGCGTTGAAGGTGGTCGGCCGCGATGCCGGTCAGCCGTTGTGGTTGCACCTGATGGTGCTGGCCGGGGTTGCGGTGGTGTGCCTGCTGCTGGCGCGTCGGCGCCTGGCCACGGCCGCATGAGCCACCTTCCGCCTGCATCCTCCCATCCGGACGCCTGCCGATGCCCTCCCGCCCCTTGCCTGCATGGTTGAAGCCCGAGCCGGGTTCGGAGGTGGAATGTGCCCTGCGCGAAGGCAGGTCGCCCTGGACCGATGCCATCCACCTGCTGTGGTCGGTGTGGGTGTTCATCACCCCGGCGTTCACGCCGGCCGGCCATGACCTGCGCTGGCTGCTGCTGACGCTGCTCTCCTATCCGCTGTTCGTGTGGCTGTATGCGAAAACGCTGCTGGTCGCGCCGCGGCGGGTGGCCCGATACGCCTACGGCATGGTCGCCCTGTGCCTGGTGCTGTTGCCGCTGTGGTACCCATCCGGGCTGAGCTATTTCGCGTTCGGCTGCGTGATGCTCCGCCTCGGGATTGGCGCTTCGATGTGGGGCTACCTGTTGCGGCTGATGGTGCTGAACGTGCTTGCCATCGGCTGGGCGTTCTACCTCGGCTATCCGTGGATGGCGGTGGCGTGGTTGCCGGTGGTGAGCTTTGTGATCGGCCTGGTGACCCATTTCGAGGCCATCACCAAGCGCAGCAACACTGCGCTACGCATGTCGCATGACGAGGTGCGCCGGCTCGCCGCCCTCGCCGAACGCGAGCGCATTGGTCGCGACCTGCACGACCTGCTCGGGCACACCCTGTCGCTGGTGGCGCTGAAGTCCGATCTCGCTGCGCGCCTGCTCGAACGCGATCCACGTGCCGCGCGCCAGGAGATCGACGAAGTCAGCCGGGTCGCCCGCCAGGCGCTGTCGCAGGTGCGGCGCGCGGTGACCGGCATCCGCTCCGCCGGTATCGCCGCCGAACTGGCATCGGCGCGGCTGCTGCTTGAAACCGACGGTATCGCATTCGACTACCGCGCCGACCTGCCACCGTTGCCGGCCGGACACGAGACCACCCTGGCCATGGTCCTGCGCGAGGCGGTCACCAACCTGCAGCGCCATGCCCGGGCACAGCAGGCCCGGGTCGAACTGCACGAGGTCGACGGCGACGTCGTGCTGCGGGTCGAGGACGATGGCCGTGGCGGCGACATCGTGCCCGGCAACGGCCTGGGCGGGATGCGCGAGCGGGTGGAAGGATTGGGCGGCAGGCTGCGGATCGAGTCGCGGCGCGGCCATGGCACCTGCGTGGAAGCGCGTCTGCCATTGCCGGCGATGGGGCAGGCGATCGAGCAGGCCATCGAGCCGACAATCGAGCCGACAATCGAGGAGGCGCCCGTACCGGCATCCGCAAGAGACGCCGGCTCGGCACTGGACGATGCCGCGACGACGCCCGGGCATTGAGCCGACGGCCCGGAAGCATGCACGATGCAGAGGCCGTCATCCATGATTGCGACATGACCCAGGCATCCGCGACTCCTTCGTCCACCATTCGCGTCGTACTGGCCGAGGACCAGGCGATGGTGCGTGGCGCGCTGTCGGCCCTGCTCGGGCTGGAAGACGACATCGAGGTGGTCGCTGCGGTCGCCGAGGGCGAGGCCGCATGGCGCGCGTTGCAACGGCACGCACCCGACATCCTCGTCACCGACATCGAGATGCCGGGTCTCACTGGATTGGAGCTGGCCCAACGCGTGCAGCGCCATGAACTGAAGACGCGGGTGGTGATCGTCACCACCTTCGCCCGCGCCGGCTACCTGCGCCGCGCGCTGGATGCCGGCGTGACCGGCTATCTGCTCAAGGATGCCCCGGCCGAGCAGCTGGCCGAGGCCTTGCGCAAGGTGCATGCCGGCGGCCGCGCGATCGATCCGGAACTCGCGCTGGAAGCCTGGGGCGAAGCCGATCCGCTCAACGACCGCGAGCGGCAGGTGCTGCGGCTGGCCGGCGAGGGCCTGAGCGCCGGCGACATCGCCCGCAAGCTCAATCTCAAGCAGGGCACCGTGCGCAACTACCTGTCCGAGGCGATCGGCAAGCTCGGCGTCGGCAACCGCATCGAGGCGTTCCGGCTGGCACGGCAGAAGGGGTGGCTCTGATGCGGCCGATCCGGGCGGCACGCGCGATGGAGGCAAGAGTGAAGAAGATACGCGTGGTGAAGATGTTCGCGGCGCTGGTGCCGGCGGTCCTGTTCGTGGCGCTGGCACAGGCAGGCGCACCGATGCCGGAACAGTCGGTGCAGTCGCTGGAAGGGAAACAGGTGCGCCTGCCGGCGGACCTGACGCCATGTCCGGTGCTGCTGGTGATCGGATTCACCCGTGCGTCCAGCACGCAGACCGCGGCCTGGTCGCGTCGACTCGCCATCCACGATGCGTGTGCGACAGGTCTGGTGGTGTATCAGGTGGCGATGGTCGAGGACATCCCGGCGCCGTTTCGCGGCCTGGCGGTGCGCGGCATGCGCAAATCGGTGCCGGCCGCCCTGCATCCGCGGTTCCTGCTGATCGACGCGCAAACACCGCAGTGGAGGGCGCTGGCTGGCTACCAGGACGAGGACGATGCCTACCTCGTGCTGCTCGACAGCGATCGCAAGGTGCTGTGGCGTCACGCCGGAGCGTTGGACCCGCCCGCCGAGGCGGCATTGCAGGACGCCGTTGCCGCTGCGGGCGCGCCGTAGCCAGCTCGTTCGTCCGGCAACGATCGGTACTTCGGTTCAGGCCGCTGCCGTCGCCGGTGTCGTGGCGGCAGTCGCGGCCGTTCCGGCCAGCAGCGTATCGACCAGGGCATCGACCCTGGCATGTGCCTCGGCCACCGAGGCGGCCAGCCGCTCGCCGCCGAACTCCTCGTTCTCCACCGCGATGCTGTGCATGTCGTGGATACCGATGAAGCCCAGCGCGGTGCGCAGATGCGGCTCCAGGTGGTTCATGTGCGCCAGCGGGCCGCCCGCGTCCATGCCATGGCCGCCGCGCGAGGACAACACGACCACGCGCCGCGGCCGGTCGGCCAGCAGCGGCACGTACGGGTCGTCGCCGCGCGAGGGGTCGAACACCACGGTGCGGCCGATGCGCACGATGCCGTCGACCCAGGCCTTCAGCGGCGTCGGCATGCCGAAGTTGTACAGCGGTGCGCCGATCACCAACAGATCGGTGTCGATCAGTTCGTCGACCAGGGCGTTGCTCTCGGCCAGACGCTCGATCATCTGCGCATCGCGCCGGTCGTGCGGGGTGAACTCGGCCCGGATCCAGTCGTGGTCGACCCCTTGCGGCGGCGCGGCGCCAAGATCGCGGTAGCGGATCGGGTCGGCCGGGCGCGCGGCGTGCCAGCGGCTGACGAAGCGGTGGCTCAGGGCGCGGCTGTACGAGCCGTGCGGGTCGACGCCGCGAAGGCCGGGGCGGGCGCTGGCGTCCAGGTGCAGCAGGCGGGTCATCGGATCACCTCTTTGAGTTAGGATCATTGACGGCTCAGGGCCGTGATCCACACGCTATGGCCTGATACAAAAGGCGACAAACGATATTTTTTTCAAGAATGGATGAGTAAAACTAAATCATGAGCCGGCGCCTGCCCTCCCTGTCCTCGCTGCGCGCGTTCGAGGCGGCCGCCCGCCTGGGCAGTGCCAAGCACGCCGCCGATGAGCTGTCGGTGACCCCGGCGGCGATCAGCCACCAGGTCCGCCAGCTCGAGGACGAGCTCGGCCTGGCCCTGTTCGTGCGCCGGCCGCGCCGGTTGCTGATCACCCCGCCGGGCGCGGAACTGCAGCGCGCCCTGACCGGCGCCTTCGGCAACATTGCCGAGGCGGTCGAGCGCGTGCGCACGCCACAACGCCGCAGCCTGACCCTGAGCGCGACGCCGGCGGTGGCCTCGCGCTGGCTGCTGCCGCGCCTGCCGCAGTTGCGTGAGGCCTGCGCCGACCTGGACCTGCGCATCCACGTCTCGCACGAGCCGGTCGCGCTCGACGGCATCGAGGCCGACGTCGCGATCCGCTACGGCCACGGACGCTGGCCGGGGCTGGTGTCGTACAAGCTGTTCGACAACGTGTTCGCGCCGGTGTGCAGCCCGTTGCTGAAGCTGGGCGATCCGCGCGAGCTGCCGCGCCATACCCTGCTGCATTTCGCACCGCCGGGCGCGCGCAGTGCGCCGGTGGACTGGCGGGCCTGGCAGGCGCAGGCGCGGGTGCCCGGCCTGGATGCCGGGCCCGGTCCGGTGTTCTCCGACGAGACCCACACCATCTCCGCCGCGCTCGCCGGGCAGGGGGTGGCGTTGATGAGCCTGGCGCTGGTGGCCGACGAACTGCGCGCCGGCTCGCTGCTCAATCCGTTCGGGCCGGCGCTCGAGGCCGAGCCGTTCCACCTCGTGTACCAGGAAGCGCGGCGCGAGGATTGCTGGCTGGCGACCCTGCGCGACTGGATCCTGGACCTGCCGCCGCTGGAACTGCCGCGCGAAGCGGGATATCAGGCGCGGTAACGCGCCTTCAGCATCGCGAACGCCGAGCGCAGGCCCAGCGCCTCGCCACCGGCGGGACGTCCCGGGCGGGCGTTGTCGCTCCACGCATATACGTCCAGGTGTGCCCACGGCTTGTCGCCCGGCACGAAGCGCTCCAGGTACAGCGCGGCGGTGACTGCGCCGGCCATCTTCGAACCGGAGTTGGCCATGTCGGCGATGTTGCTGGTCAGGTAGCGCAGGTACGGACGCCACAGCGGCATCCGCCAGACCGGGTCGCGGGTGGCTTCGCCGGCGTTGAGCCAGGCGTTGGCGAGGATGTCGTCGTTGGCGAACAGCGCCGGCAGATCGGGGCCGAGCGCGATGCGGGCGGCGCCGGTCAGGGTGGCGAAGTCGACGATCAGGTCCGGCGACAGTTCGCCGGCATGGGCCAGCGCATCGCACAGCACCAGCCGGCCCTCGGCGTCGGTGTTGTCGATCTCCACGCTGATGCCCTTGCGGGTGGCGATCACCTCGCCGGGGCGGAACGCGTTCGGGCCGATGCTGTTCTCCACCGCCGGCACCAGCAGGGTCAGCCGCACCGGCAGCTTGCGCGCCATGACCAGCTCGGCCAGCGCGATCGCGTGCGCGGCGCCGCCCATGTCCTTCTTCATGTTGCGCATGCCGTCGGCCGGCTTGATGTCGAGGCCGCCGCTGTCGAAGCACACGCCCTTGCCGACCAGGCACAGGTGCGGCTGGCCTTCGTCGCCCCAGTGCAGGGCGATCAGGCGCGGCGCGCGGTGGCTGGCGCGGCCGACCGCGTGGATGGCGGGGAAGTTCTGCTTGAGCAGTTCGTCGCCGGTCACGGCCTCGACCTCGGCGCCGTGCTCTTTGCCGATTCCGCGTACCACCGTTTCGAGCTGGTCGGGGCCCATGTCCTCGGTCGGGGTGTTGACCAGGTCGCGCACGCGCGTGCAGGCGGCGAGCACGTCGAAACTCTCGCCGTCGGCAGTTTCGACCACCAGTTGCGCGGGTGCGCGCAGCGGGGCCTTGTAGCGGGTGAAGCGGTAGCTGCCCAGGCCCCAGCCGAGTTCGAGCGCGGCGCGGCGGCTGTTACCAGGCGTGCTGTCCCCAGGCGTGCTGTCCCCAGGCGTGCTGTCCCCAGGCGCGCTGTCATCGGACGCGCTGGCATCGGGCTCCGTGGCCAGCGACCAGCTGCGCGCGGGCAGGGCGAACGGCGCGTGGCCGTAGGCGCAGGGGTCGAGCGGGTCCTCGACGCCAATCACCGCGCCGGCCATTGCACCCTCCGCATCCGGCAACACCAGTGCACTCCCGGCCGAGCCGTCGAAGCCCTGTGCGCCAACCCAGGCCTGCACGGTCGCCGGCTGTGCCTGCAGCCAGTCGTTGAAGCCGCCACGGGTGGTCACATGCAGCGGAAGGGCGTCCTGGGTTTCGGTGGTGAAGGCTTCGGGGAGGGTCATGCGGATTCCAGTGTCGGTGCCGCGGTGGCGGCATGGCTGGTGTCGAGCCAGTCGGCCAGCGCGGCGAGGGTGGTGAATTCGAGGTCGGGGCGGATGTCGGCGTGCGGCCAGCTGGCAACTTCGTCAGCGTCATCCGGCCGGTTGAGCCAGCAGCTGCGCAGGCCGGCGCGGCAGGCACCGGCCACATCCATATCGACGTGGTCGCCGACATGCAGCACCTGTTCGCGCGGCAGGCCGAGGCGATCGCAGGCGGCGTGGAAGATGCTGGGCTCGGGCTTGGCCGCGCCGTGTTCGCGCGCGCCGAGCGAGAACGCGAAGTGATGGTCGATGCCGATCACGCGCAGGTCGGCATTGCCGTTGCTCAGCGCGACCACCGGCACCCGCGCGGCGAGCCGCTCGAGTGCGTGTTCGGCATCGTCGTAGAACTCGACCCGGTTGCGCTCGGCGTAGAACACCTCGAACGCGGCCTCGGCATGGGCCGGATCATCGCCGCTCAGTTCCATCGCCCGCACCAGGCTCAGCTTGCGCAGTCCGGTCAGGTCGTGGAGCAGGCTTGCGTTCTCGGCGAACACCTGTTCGCGCAGGGCGCGCATCTCCGGAATCGGGAACCGCGCCGCGGTGCGCGGGCAGTGCTGGCGCAGCCAGTGGTCGAGCACGCGCTCGATGCGGGCGCCGATCGGCGCGAACGGCCACAGGGTGTCATCAAGATCGAGGGTGATCGCGCGGACGGGGAAAGACATGCATGCCGACATGCCGGCCATTCTACCGGCACGTGCCCGAACTGCGGTGTCGCGTACTGCCGGACCGGCCCCGACGCGGCCGGCCCGGTTTCATGCCGGCCTGCAGTGACTTGAGGTCGTGGCGGAATACATGGTGGCCGAAATGCCGTCGGCAGCGAACCTGGGACGACGGCATCGATGTGAAGGCGGTTACGGGAGTGGGTCCGCGGGAACCAGGATGGTGCGGGTGGGCCGGTTGTTGACGTAGGCGATGCACGTGCCCTGGTTGGCGAACGCGTGCGGATGGTCGAACTTCGCCCAGCCGTCGTTGGTGCACTCGCCGACGTTGCGGGGCGGGCCGCAGCGGCGCTGGTTGCCCGGAATCGACACGCCCAGCGGCCTGCCCGGGGGGTTGATGAACATGTTGTGTTCGATCACGTCCTCGTCTCCGAGGTTGTAGGCTCTGTGGACCCGGCCGTCGGTCTTCTCGAATGCCTCTCCCGCGCTGAACGTCTCGATTTCACCGCACCCATCCTCGACCGTGATCGTGCCCTGCTCGACGACGTTGTAGACATATCCGGGGTGGTAGTGCCAGCCGCCGGTGGTTTCTCCGACCGGGGTCACGAGTTCTCGATAGGTCAGTGTCGCCGGACCGTTCGTCAGCCCGGAGTAGTCGATCGCGCCGTCCGCCCTGTACGCGATGAATCCCGCAAGGGCGATTCCGCTCGTGGCCACCAGGACGCTTGCGCCGATCAACAGTGCCAGCTTGGTCCGCCGGGAGTTACTTGCCGTGCCGTTCATGCCGCTCTCCTCTCTGGTTCGGTCGAATGCCAGCGGTCTCCGGCCGCTGCCGTGGCAGCATTGGAAACCGGAAACCACCTGCGGGGCGGCGGGACGCAGCCCTCATCACCACAAGCGCAAGCAGGGGCCAAATCCGACATCGGGACCGGAAAGAAGGTGCCGCCGAACCGGTGCCGGTCCGGGGTCGAGGATCAGCGGATCGAGGATCAGCGCGCCGCTTCCGGTTGCTGCAGCCGGTGTGCCAATCCGCGCCGGAACGGGTGATCGGCGGCGTAGCGCGCGGCGAAGACGGATTCGGCGGCTTGCCATTCGCGTTCGGCGGCGGCGTGGTCGCCCTGCGCGGCGAAGGCGTCGCCGCGCAGCATCCGGGCCTGGGCCAGCCAGCGATGGCCTGGCGGCAGGCGTACGTGCGGTTGATTGGCGATGGATTCGACGTCGTCGAGGCGGGCGTGGGCTTGTGCGATATCGCCTTGCACGAGCATCACCCGGGTGAGTGTCAGTTGCCCTTCGATCCACATCGGATGCCGGCGCCAGCCGGGGTCGCTCGCCTCGCGATCGGCGTGTTCGATCAGGCCGGAGGGGCAGTCGGGGGCCGGGGCATGCGTGCAGGCGAGGGCGAGCCGGGCGCGTATGACCGGGAGTGACCAATGGGTATCGCCTAGTTCACGGAACACGTGGATCAGGCTGTCGCGCATCCCGACATGGTCACCCTCGACCTCCTGTTGCTTGCTGGACCACGCCGTCAGGATCAGCAGGCCCAGATCGGCGCCTTCGCCGGCCATTGCTTGCAGGGCCGCGCGGATGCCCGCAGCCTCGGTGTGGGCTTCGCGCAGCCGCCCCAGCGAGGTCAGCATGGCCATGCGGTAGCGGCGGGCGGCCGTGTGTTGCCGGCTGTCGGCGCCCCAGTGCTGTTCGGCGATACCGATGGCCATCTCGCATTGGGGCAGGGCCCGCTCCAGGTCGTCGAGCTTCCACCAGTCGCTGCAGGCGGCGAGCGCCAGGTTGAACCGATCCGGCGGATCGCGCAGCCCAAGGCGGTCGAACACGGCGAGCGACGCCATGTGGTCCTCGGCACTGTCGTGCAAACGGCCCAGGGAACCTTTGATCTTGGCGACATTGCCGAGCAGGATCGCGGCCTCGCGGGTGTCGGCGCCTTCGTGCTGTACGCGATGCCGGTATGCCTGTTCCGACAGTGTCAGCGCCTTTTCCGTATTGGACCGTTCATGTTCGGCCAGGGCGAGGTTGGAGTAGCCGATCGACAGGTCCGGATGTTGCGGTCCGAGTTCGGATTCACGCTGGCGTTGCGCTTCGGTGAACAAGGGGATCGCCTCGGCCGGACGACGTGCGTGGACCTGCAGGAGACCGAGGTCGTCCAGTACCTCGGCCAGCGCCACGCCTTCGATGCCATGGCGGCGCATCAGCCGGCGCGCTGCTTCGAGGTCGGCGCGCGCTTCAGCAAGATCCTCCTGCCCCAGACGGGCGCGTCCGCGCAGCGCCAGTGCGCGTGCGGTGAGCGGGTCATCATGACCGAAGACCTGTTCGGCATGTTCGTAGGCACGCTGGGCGAGATCGCCTGCGATCCGTGACTCGCCCATGCGCTCGTAGGTGCGGGCGAACATCACCAGCAGTTCGCCGTACACCTCCGGGTCATGCTGACGGCGGTTTTCCAGGTCGCGCACGCCTCGCGCCAGCACTTCGTCCAGCTTCGGCAAGCTGGTTGCCGGCACGCCCGAGCGCAACGGCGCCAGCATGTTCTCGACGAAGGCCTGCACCGCCTGCGCGCGCGCCGCCTCGGCACGCGCGCGGCGTGCCTGGTCGAGGCTGATGCCGGTCGCGGCGACCAGGGTCACGGTGATCAGCGCCGAGGCCGCGACCGCAGCCTTGTTGCGGCGGACGAAGCAGGCGGCACGGTAGCGCCAGTCGCCGCGCCGGGCCGCGACCGGGCGCCCGGCGCGCAATGCGGCGATGTCATCTCCCAGGGCCTGGGCCGAGCCGTAGCGCAGGGCCGGCTCGCTGCGCATCGCCTTGCGCGCGATGGTGCCGAGGTCGCCGGACAGCAGGCGGGTGAGCGCGCGCGGCGTGGTCGCGCGGGTGTCGGCATCGTCGCGGGTGATGGTGAGGTCGCGCATCGGGTCCGCGCCCGGTGCGGTGCCGGGCAGCGGCCGTTGCCCGCTCAGCAGCTCGACCAGGACCACGCCCAGTGCGTAGACATCGGTCGCGGTGCTGGCCTGGCCGGTGTACTGCTCCGGTGCGGCGTAGCCGGGGGTCAGCCGGCGTAGGCCGGTGCCGGTGCGTTGCGGGTCGCCGGTGTCGGGCTCGAGCAGACGGGCGATGCCGAAGTCGAGCAGCCGCACCTGGCCCTCGCCGTCGACCAGCAGGTTGGACGGCTTGAGGTCGCGGTGCACGACCAGGTGCTGGTGCGCGTAGTGCGCCGCGGCGCAGATGTCGGCGAACAGGTCCAGGCGCGCGTCGATGCCGAGCCGGCGCGCGTTGCACCAGGCGATCAGCGGTTCGCCCTCGACGTATTCCATCGCGAACCACGGCACCCCGTCCGGGGCAATGCCGGCGTCGATCAGGCGGGCGATGTGCGGGTGCTCCAGGCGTGCGAGGATCCGGTGTTCGTGTTCGAAGCGGCGGCGCTCCCGCGGGTCGTAGACGTTCAGTCGCAGGCGCTTGAGCGCGACCTGCTGCACGGTCTCGCCCAACATGCGCTCGGCCAGGAACACGCTGGCCATGCCGCCTTCGCCGATCAGGCGCAGCACCCGGTAGCCGGGCACGTCCGGCAACGCGTCGGCCTGCGCGCCAAGCCAGTCGTGGACGGCGGCCGCGCGCGCCTCCAGGGCCGCCCCGTGGCTGCTGTCTGCATCCAGCAGCGATAGCACCAGGGCGCGCAGCTCGATGTCGGCGCATCGGGCCTGCAGCCAGTCGCGGCGCCGTGCTTCTGGTTGCTCGAGCAGTTCGTCGAGCACGGCGTCCACCTCGGCCCAGCGGCGGGCGAGGTCGGGGTTCATGGTGCGCCCAGCCACTGCGCGAGCAGGGCACGCGCCTTCAGCCAGTCACGCTCGACGGTGCGCTCGGTGACCCCGAGCACGGTGCCGGTCTCGCTCGCGGACAGGCCGGCGAACAGGCGCAGTTCCACCAATCGCGCCAGCCGCGGACTGAGTGCCGCCAGCCGCGACAGCGCCTGGTCGAGGGCGAGCAGTTCCAGCGAATCATCGGCATGCGGTGGCGGCGCGACGACCGGGTCGGCCTGGCGCTTGCCGGCCGTGCGGCGGCGGGCGCGGTCTATCAATATGTGTCGCATCGCCTTGCCGGCATAGGCCAGGTAATGCCGGCGGTCGCCGAAACTGGCCTGCTGATGTTGCGCCATCGCCAGCCAGGCCTCGTGCACCAGCGCCGTGGTGTTCAGGGTGTCGGCGTGCTCGCCGCGCAGGCGTGCGCGTGCGATCCGGCGCAGGTCGGCGTAGATCAGCTCCAGAAGTTGCCCGCCGGCTTCCGTGTCGCCGCGTCGCGACCGTTCGAGCAACTGGGTGATGTCGTCTGTGGCCAGGTTCATGCCTGCCTCGCCGGCATTGGGACGACGGGATGGCTATCGGGCGTCGCCTCCGGATCAACGGCGGACATTGTCTGCTGCGGCCACCGTTGCGCTGGCCCGGGCCGGCGCGTCCGCCGTCCCACGTGGTCACTCCAGCAGCCGCGCCCAGCCGTCCAGATACTCGATGCGTTCCAGCACCAGCTTCACGCACACCAGCAGCGGCACCGCCAGCAGGTCGCCGTACACCATGAAGAGCAGGGTCAGCGAAGCGTGGCAGCTAGGCCGCCGGCACCCGACGCGGCGGCGCCGCGCCGCCCGATGGCGCCCCGGGGGCGGCGGCACTGTCGGTGGCCTGCTTCGCCACGTCGGCGGCTTCGGTGGCGGCGCCTGCGGCGAACAGGCTGGAGATCATCGACACCAGCTTGACCAGGTCGCCGCTTTGCGCGGCGTAGCGCAGCGGTTCCGCGCGGCCGGCGACGAAGCCGGCGACCAGGCCGGCGATCACGATCCGTCCGGGCGTCCAGGCCGAGCGCCAGCTCTGCTTGAGTTCTCCGGCGCAATCGCGCGCCTTTCCGACGCGTGCATCGAGCAGATGTTCACGGCGCTCCACGCGCCGTTGCAGGGTCTGGAACTTCATCGCGGCGTCCCTCCCATGTCGTTGCCGGCGAGGCCGTCTTCATCCGCGCCGTCGGTTTCGTCGCCCAACCCCATCCGGCGCAGTTGGCGGCGGGTCGCTTCCAGGCTGGTGTGGCGCAGGTAGCGCAGGACCATCCAGACCCCCAGCGCGGTCACTGCGATGGAGGTCGCCGCGGTGATTGACAGCGAGGCAAGCCATGACAGCCCCAGCGCCTGCAACAACGCGATCACCGCGCCCATCGCCAGCAGGCAGGCGGCGGCGCCGAAGGCCAGTGCCACGCCCATCCATGCCAGCGCGTGGCCGAGTGCGCTGCGCGCCAGCGACAGGTCGGCGAGCAGCAGCCCGCGCAGTGCCCGCGCGGCATCGGCGGCCGCGCCCAGGCTCTCGCGGCCGGCGCCGCCGATGTCGCGCATCGCCTGCTCGAAGCCGGCCCGCTCCTTCGCCGTTTCGCCGTTGGCGCCCTGTTCCTGTCCTGGCGAGTCCGGCCCCGGGGGCTCCGGCTTCGGCGAACCGTTGGGCTGTCCGTCCTCCGGCCGGGTGCTCTCGTTGCTCACCCGTCGTTTACTTGTTGTTGCTGCTGGCGAGCTTGGCAAGGACGAAGCCGGCCGCGAAGGCCACACCGAACGACGTCAGCGGGCGCTCACGCACCAACTCGGCGGCGCTGTCGATCAGATCGCGGCCTTTTTCCATCAGGGCATCCATCTGCTCGCGCGCGGCGCCGCCGGCCTCCTCGGCGGCGGCCAGCCCAGCCAGCGCGCTGTCGGCCAGATCGGCCTTGACGTTGGCCCTGCCAAGCTTGAGCTCCTCGCCGGCGGCTTCGGCGGCGCTGCGGACTGCATCGCGGGTGTCCTGCGCGGCCTGTTTGGCATGGCTGCCGGCTTCGCCGAGATGGGACTTCAGGTTGTCGGTGGATGTGGGCATGTGGGGTCTCCTTGGGGGTCAGCGTATCGGCAGGTTGCCAGGACGGCCACCGCGCACGACACGAAATACCAACTGTGCCGGAGGCCGTGTGAAGCTGGCGCGGAAACCGGGAAGATCGTCGAAACGGCCGCTGTTCGCGCCGATCACCACGTCGCCGGCGCGCAGACCGTTCTGCGCGGCGCGGCTGCCGTTGGCCACCGACTCGACCAGCACGCCGCTGGCGCCGGCCTGGCGCAGCCGTGCCGGCAACTCGGTGAACACCGCGCCCTGCAGCCGCTCGTCGAGTTCGCCGCCGGCGAGGGTGCGCGGCTGCTCGCGGATCGCCACCGTCACCTGCAGCGGCTTGCCGTCGCGGCGGATGTCGAGGGCGACCCGCTTGCCGACCGGCTGCAGGCCCTCGAAGTTGCGAAGCGATGCCGGGTCGTCGATGCGCTGGCCATCGGCGGCCACGATCACGTCGCCGACCTGCACCCCGGCCGCCGCCGCGGCCGAGCCCGAATAGACCCGGTTGACCAGCGCGCCACGGGCATCGCCCAGACCCAGGCCCTGCGCCAGCCGCGCGGTCACCGCCTGGGCTTCGATTCCGATCGTGCCGCGGATCACCACGCCGTCGTTGCTGATCAGCTGCTCCATGATGCTGCGCGCCAGACCGATCGGGATCGCGAAGCTCAGGCCGATGTTGCCCGCCATGCTGCCGCGCGGATTGAAGCTGGCGGTATTGATACCGACCAGCTCGCCGTTGAGATTGACCAGCGCGCCGCCGGAGTTGCCCGGGTTGATCGAGGCATCGGTCTGGATGAAGTTCTGGTAGCCCAGCCCTCGCAGGCCCGAACGGCCGACCGCCGAGACGATGCCCGAGGTCACCGTCTGCCCGATCCCGAACGGATTGCCGACCGCGACCACGAAATCGCCCACCTGCAGGGTGTCGGCCGAGGCCAGCGGCAGGGCGTTGAGGTCCCGGGCCGCGATCTGCATCACCGCGATGTCGGTATCGGCATCGGAGCCGACGAAGTCCGCCGACAGGGTGCGGCCATCGGACAGGGTCACCGACACCTCGTCGGCGCCCTCGATCACGTGATGGTTGGTCAGGATGTAGCCGCGCCCGGCATCGACGATCACTCCCGAACCCAGCGATTCGTTGATCCGTTCCTGGGTCAGCTCGGGGAACATGCGCTGGAACATCGGGTCGTTGCCGAACGGACTGACCCGCACCCGCTGCTTGGTGTGCACGCTGACCACCGCCGGGGTGACCCGGGCCAGCATCGGCGCCAATGACGGCAAGGGCTTGCCGTCGACCGCAGCCGGCAGCGCACCCACCGTGGCCGGTGCGAGCGCGGCGGCAACAGGCGCTGCGGCGACGGCCGGCGGGCTGGCCCCGGCGGGGGCTTGCAGTGCGTCGCGCATCGCGGTGGCGACGAAGCCGCCGAAGGCAGCGGCCAGGGTCAAAGCGAGAAGCGTCTTGGTTGCGGTCTTCATGGAGTCGGGTTCGGGTACTGGTGCGTGCCCACCCTCGGAGCGGGCTCCTTCGGCATTCAGTCTCGGGCATCGGCCCTAAATCCTGAATGAAACGTGCCCGGATGAAACGCTGCTGCTTGAAGCGGCCGCGCCACTGCCGGTCCCTGCGAGGATGCCGCATCGTACAGCGTGAGGGTATTCACCCATGCCGAATGCCCAAGCGCTCAAACTGCGTGACGGACATCAAAAACCCGTTGACAGCTTCCCGACCCGGGCGTAGCTTGGGCCCCTGCGGCGACACACAACATCTAGTGGTTGTGATCGCGTTGTGAACCCAAGCTGTTGTGAACCCAAGCGTTTACCCGGCTCGGGTCAACCCGTTTCACCACGGGAGCGCGCAGTGACGCAGGCACGGCATTTCGCCCGGTACAACACGACTTTTTTCAGTTTCATCCGCGGCGCGTCCGACGCTGCCGCGGGCATGCGCGTCGGCGGTTGCCGGCCCATGCGGCCATCATCGACACAATCAACGCATCACCTCCGGCCGTGACCCGGCCGGAATCCAACGAGGAGACAGGAACAGCATGAGTACGGTGCGCCTCGAGGCAGTCAAGCCGGCGGCAAGGGACATCCAGTTGCAGCCGGCGTCGCTGGACATCTGGGACAAGAAATACCGGTTGAAGACCAAGTCCGGCGAGGCGGTGGACGAGGACATCGACGCGACCTACAAGCGCGTCGCCAGGGCGCTGGCCGACGCCGAGCCCGATTCCGAGAAGCAGAAGTACTGGTACGAGCGCTTCGTCTGGGCGCTGCGCCGCGGGGCGATCCCGGCCGGCCGCATCACCTCCAATGCCGGCGCGCTGGCACACAAGCCCGCCACCAGCACCATCAACTGCACCGTGTCCGGCACCATCGACGACTCGATGGACGGCATCCTCGACAAGGTCCACGAGGCCGGCCTGACCCTGAAGGCCGGCTGCGGCATCGGCTACGAGTTCAGCACCCTGCGCCCGCGCGGCGCCTTTGTCGCCGGTGCCGGCGCGTACACGTCGGGCCCGATGTCCTTCATGGATATCTACGACAAGATGTGCTTCACCGTGTCCTCGGCCGGTGGCCGCCGCGGCGCGCAGATGGGCACCTTCGACGTCAGCCACCCGGACGTGAAGGATTTCATCCGCGCCAAGCGCGAGGACGGCCGCCTGCGCCAGTTCAACCTGTCGCTGCTGATCACCGACGGCTTCATGCAGGCGGTCGAGGACGACGCCGACTGGCCGCTGGTGTTCCCGATCAACACCAAGGAAAAGTCCGACCTCGACCTCGACAATCCCGAGCAGGTCGTCTGGCGCGACTGGCCCACCCACAAGAACTACATCGTCCGCGACGACGGCCTGGTCGCCTGCAGGATCTACGGGCAGATCCGCGCCCGCCACCTGTGGGACATGATCATGGTCTCGACGTACGACTACGCCGAGCCCGGTTTCATCCTGATCGACCGCGTCAACGAGATGAACAACAACTGGTGGTGCGAGAACATCCGCGCGACCAATCCTTGCGTGACTGCCGATACCTGGGTGCAGACCGCCGAAGGTCCGCGGCAGGTCGCCGATCTGCTCGGCAGCCAATTCCTGGCCCGTGTCGATGGCCGCGATCATGCGACCGGTGTTGAGGGCTTCTTCAAGACTGCCACCAAGCCGGTGATGCGCTTGCAGACCCGCGAGGGTCACGCACTCCGGCTGACCTCCGACCATCGTGTGCGCCGCGTCTCCCACATGACTCGCTGGTCGCTTGAGACCGAATGGTGCGAAGCCGGGCAACTGGCTGCGGGCGATCGGGTCCTGCTCAACAATCACCGTGAAAGCGCCGAATGGGCCGGAGCCTGCAGCCATGAAGAGGGTTATCTGCTCGGCCTGCTGGTCGGCGATGGCACGCTCAAGCAGGATGCAGCTGTGTTGTCGGTGTGGTCGCAGGCCGCCGCGGTCAACGCCAGTGGCAATGCCCCGGTCGCATTGATGGACGAGGCGCTGCGCTGCGCCAAAGCGTTGCCGCACCGTGCCGATTTCGCCGGTTGGTCCGAAGTGGAGGGTCGGGGTGAGCACCGCCTGAAGCTCGCCGCCCTGCGTGATCTGGCGTTCGACCTCGGTATGCGTCCCGGCGACAAGGCCATTACGCCTGAACTCGAAAAGACTTCAAGTGCGTGTTATCGCGGCTTCCTACGCGGCATGTTCGACGCAGACGGTTCGGTGCAGGGCAACCAGGACAAAGGCGTGAGCGTGCGCTTGGCGCAGTCCGATCTGCCTCGTCTTGAGGCCGTACAGCGCATGTTGCTGCGTATCGGCATTGCATCGCGCATCTATCGCGACCGCCGGCCTGCAGGTGAAAGCCTGCTGCCGGACGGCAAGGGCGGGCAGAAGCATTACCCGACGCTGGCCCAGCACGAGCTGGTGATCAGCGGCGAGAATCTGGCTGTATTTGCCGAGCAGGTGGGTTTTGCCGACACCGCCAAGGCCCGTCGACTGTCCGCATTGCAGTCGGATTACCGTCGCCGCCTCAATCGCGAGCGTTTCGTGGCCACGGTCGAAAGCGTCACCGCCGATGGCGTTGAAGACGTGTACGACGTGCAGGTGCCAGGCATCAACACCTTCGACGGCAACGGCCTGCACGCACACAATTGCGGAGAGCAGCCATTGCCGGCGTACGGCGCCTGCCTGCTGGGCTCGGTCAACCTGACCAAGTTCGTGCGCAACCCGTTCACCGACAAGGCCGAGTTCGACTGGGACGAGTACAAGGAGGTCGTCCGCGTCTTCACCCGCATGCTCGACAACGTGGTCGAGATCAACGGTCTTCCCTTGCAACAGCAAAGGGACGAGATCATGCGCAAGCGCCGCCATGGCATGGGCTTCCTCGGCCTGGGCAGCACCGTGACCATGCTGCGGATGAAGTACGGCGACGCCGGCTCGTGCGAGTTCACCGAGCGCATCGCGAAGGAAATGGCCATCGCCGGTTGGGAAATGGGCCTGGAGCTGGCCCGCGAGAAGGGTCCGGCGCCGATCATGGTCGAGAACTTCGAAGTCACCGCCGAGATGCTGCGCAAACGCCCGGAGATGAAGAAGGATGGCTGGAAGATCGGCAAGCAGATCCCCGGCAGGGTGCTGCACGCGCGCTACAGCCGCTACATGCAGCGCGTGGCAGAGGTCGCGCCGGAGCTGGTCGAGCAGCTGGCCGACGTCGGCAGCCGCTTCACCCACCACAGCTCGATCGCGCCGACCGGCACCATCTCGCTGAGCCTGGCCAACAACGCCTCCAACGGCATCGAGCCCAGCTTCGCCCACCACTACAGCCGCAACGTGATCCGCGAGGGCAAGAAGTCGAAGGAAAAGGTCGACGTGTTCTCGTTCGAACTGCTTGCCTACCGCGAGCTGGTCAACCCCAAGGCGATGCCGTTCTCCGATGACGCAGTCGCCAAGCTGCCGGACTACTTCATCGCTGCCGACGACGTCACCCCCAAGGCGCACGTCGACGTCCAGGCCGCTGCGCAGAAGTGGGTCGACAGCTCGATCTCCAAGACCGCGAACGTCCCCACCGACTACCCGTACGAGGACTTCAAGGACATCTACACCTACGCCCACAAGCAGGGACTGAAGGGCTGCACCACCTTCCGCTTCAACCCGGCGGCCTTCCAGGGCGTGCTGGTCAAGGAGACCGACCTGGAGAACACCCTCTACCGGTTCGAGCTGGAAGACGGCCAGGTGGTCGAGGTCAAGGGCAATGAACAGATCGAATACGACGGCGAGATGCACACCGCCGCCAATCTGTTCGATGCGCTCAAGGAGGGTTACTACGGCAAGTTCTGACCGCTTCCGGGGCTCGCCGGGAATGTTCCCGGGGCCTCTTGATTGCGCCCGTGGCAGGTATAGCATCGCCATCGGAGCACCGCCCGCCAAAGCCCGGTTCCGGCAGGCGGTCGTGGACCGGTGCTCCAGCAGTTCCAGGCAGTTGTTGGCTCAATCACAAGTTGAAACCGATACGCCCGTGAGGAGGGCACATGAGCAACGGCAATGGAGTCACGGCGACGCTGTCAAAAGCCGCCGACAATGCGATGGACAAGGCCTCCAGCATCAGCGGTGAAATCGCCCACAAGGCCGAGGACGTCGTCAGCACCGTGCGCAGGGTTGCGGCCAAGGCACGCAAGAAGGCGGCCAAGGCGGCCAAGGACGCGGGTTCGGCTGCAAAAGATGCCCGGAAATCCGCCGGCAAGACCGTGGGCAAGGCGAAGAAGGCAACCAAGAAGGCCGTCGGCAACGCGAAGAAGAAGCTGGCCGCCGCCAGCGCCAACGCGAAGAAGGAAGCCGCTGCGCTGAAGGCGAAGAAGGCCGCGAAGAAGGCGGCCCCGAAGAAGGCGGCTCCCAGAAAAGCGGCGAAGAAAGCCGCACCGAAGAAAGCCGTAAAGAAAGCAGCCCCGAAGAAAGCGGTAAAGAAAGCAGTGAAGAAACCGGCCGCCAAGGCGGTGAAGAAGGCAGCCCCGAAGAAGGTCATCGCAAAGAAAGCGGCACCGAAGAAAGCCGCGAAAAAAGCCGCCAAGAAAGCGGCGAAGAAGAAGTAAGCAAGCCCCGAGCCGTAACCCCTCCCTCGCACGCGGGGGAGGGTCTCGGGAACGACCGCACCACCGCAAGCACAGCACCAGCGTCACCGTATCCAGGAGCAAGGGCCGATGGCCGTCAAGATCGACAAGAAAATCAAGGGCTACAGCGTCGTCACCCCGGAAGACAAGGCCAAACAGGCCGAGGCCGCCAAGGCCGAAGCCGTCAGGCGCGAGGCCGCCGAAGCCGCCGAGGCCCAGGCCAGCAACGTCATCCAGATGCATGAGCGCATCGAGCGCCCCGAGACCCTGATCGGCTCCACCTACAAGCTCAAGACGCCGTTGTTCGAGCACGCCCTGTACGTGACCATCAACGACATCGTGCTCAACGCCGGCAGCGAACACGAACAGCGCCGCCCCTTCGAGATCTTCATCAACTCGAAGAACATGGACCACTTCCAGTGGATCGTCGCGCTGACCCGCATCATGTCGGCGGTGTTCCGCAAGGGCGGTGATGTGACCTTCCTGGTCGAGGAAATGAAGGCCGTGTTCGACCCGCGCGGCGGCTACTTCAAGGCCGGCGGCGTGTACATGCCCTCGCTGGTCGCCGAGCTGGGCAGCATCGTCGAGGACCATCTCAAGGCCATCGGCATGATCAAGGACCCGGAGCTGAGCGACGCCCAGCGCGCCCTGATCGCCGAGAAGCGCGCCGCCTACGCCGCGCTCGACTCAAAAAAAAACTCTGAAATAAGCCTGGCCGGCGCAACGCCGGCTGCAGTCGCGACCACCAGCGAAGCCCCGGTCGTCACCGACGACCGCAGCGGCGAACTGTTCCCCGAACCCAAGGTCCGCCCCGACCGCCGCGAGGAAGATGTGGAAGTCACCGGCGACGGCGGCGTCTCGTTCCCGCCCTCCGCAACCATGTGCCACAAGTGCAACACCAAGGCGCTGGTGATCATGGATGGGTGTGCTACTTGCCTCAACTGTGGCTACTCGAAGTGCGGGTGAGCTGAGGAAGAGAAGGACGAGGCTCGATGGCCTTTTATGTCGTGCGTAAGGAGGCTCCATGAATGATGGCACTGAAGAGCAGGCGGAGAAGAATGGTGCTGTTGAGCCGCTTTTTGCCGTTGCTTTGAATGGTGACGACTCGCTGCGCTTCTACTCCCTCGAAGACTTTATTGAGTGGGCTAACGTAGAGCTGCAAGCGTGGAGCAAGTGGGTTGACTATGTGCAGCCTCGCGGAACTAGAGGGGCGAAGCGAGCAGTAAGGCAAAGGACGCTGTTTCAGACTTCGATCACTCATGCGACTAATGCGCTTAAGCAAGATGGACAGGCAAAGAAGCAGTCCATTGCAGCGATAGTTGGTCAGTTGAGCGAGATAGGAAACAGAAAGATTCTGCTTTCGAATTCTTTCCAAGGATTGAGAGTGCTGGAGCTCCACAAGCTTCGTCCAGACCTCTCGCTCGCGGCGTGGTCAATTGAGACTGGGTGCGCAGGGACAGTGGCTAGAGAACAAGAGGAGCCATTGCTTTCAGAGCTATTTCAGGCAGTCACCTATTACGCGGTGCCTAGTTGGCAGCAAGACCTACTAGTTCGAGCAGACGAGCTGCTGACATCTCTGGAGTCTAGAACTGCTCAAGGCCAACGCCTTTTAGGCGAGATTTTGGAACGCGCGAAAATAGAGCGTGGTGAGCAACAAGCCGCTCATTTGAAGACTGTTGAGGGGATTGAGTCTGGCTGGAAGGATCAAGCGGCAGACATTAACAAGGACTGGGGCTCGCTCAAGCGAGCGTTCCGAGAAGATATGAAACTGAAGGCATCCCGGCAATATTGGGAAGACAAGGCGTCAAGACACAAGGCTTATGCCGTTGGATGGGGCATTGCCTTCGGCTTGGCATTGACCGGGTCGGTGATTGCTCTTCTATTGTGGGGCGTTGATTGGTTGGCTGGAAGTGCCACACTTTCTTCTGAGGTTAGCAGTGCTCAAAGAGGCGCTGGTCTCGAAATGTTGCCTCGATTGCTTGTGGTACTTCTTCCAGCATTTGCCGTGATTTGGCTTCTTCGAATAGCTGGCCGTCAGCTTGCTGGCCATCTTTCTCTCGTAGAGGACGCAAATGAAAGGAGTACTATGCTGCTGACCTTCTTGGCACTCCTTTCTGGTGAAGATCATGGCGGAGATCTGTCAGAGAAGGATAGGATCCTTATACTCCATGCCCTGTTTAGACCAAGTGCTGTCTCCTCTCAGGATGATGCTCCACCGGCACATTGGTTTGATCTCCTGATGGAGAGAGTAGGATCGGCTGGCAGATCCGGAAAGCCCTAAATTTGAGAAATGAGGTTGGCCACCGTAGCCCGGGTAAGCGAAGCGCACCCGGGACTTTGAGATGGTAGGCAAAGCGGGAAATGAGGTCAGGTTCATTTTTGATCCGACGCACTCAACAAACCTTGGAAGGACGGAAAACTGGGGTCAGAGTCGACTTTCCAGGCGCCGTCTCTTGAGCAGCCGGTGTAGCCCGGGTAAGCGAAGTGCACACGGGATTGGCTTCCATCGTGGGTTTTGATCGGAACGTGCAGCTTCACACCATCTGGATGATGGCGAGGATGTTGCCCTCGGGATCCATGAACCACGCGGCCCGGGCGCCGCCGCCGGTATAGATGTCGCCGTCCACTTCGTCGTCGGGCATGTCGTAGTGCTCGAACGTCACGCCGCGCTGTTTGAGCTCGGCGACTTCCTTCTCGATGTTCTCGACCTGCCAGAAGGCCTGGCTCGCCTTCGAGGTGCCGGCGTTGTCGGTGGGATACAGGAATGCGGCGGTGCCGTTGCCGAAGCGGTAGGTTACGCCGTCCGCCAGCTCCCCTCCCGGCTCGAAGCCGAGGACCTGTTCATAGAAGCGCCGTGCACGCGCGACGTCGCGCGCCGGAAGATAGGCATAGATGGGATGGTTCTGGAGCATGATGTCCTCCTGTCGGGAACACGGCCGATCGTGGCCGGTACCTGATCGACGATCCAGGCCATGCCGATTCGACAGCTAGCGTAGCCCGGGGTAAGCGGAGCGCACCCGGGGCGTTGAGGTAATAGGCATGCATCCCGGGTGCGGCCTCCGGCCTTACCCGGGCTACGATAAGGTCGTTGGACCAAAAGGGGACGGAGGGAATTAATCTACTTTGATTCCCTCCGTCCCTTTTTCTGGCAATGAGCGGAATGTCGGCGGTTGGCGGTTCACTTTAAGGAGCACAAGGTGGTGTTCGAGAATAAGCATTTCAGTTATCTGCACGGCCTTGTCCAGAACCGCACGACGGTTCGGGCCATGGCCCAGATCGACCGGTTGACGGAGCAGGGAGCGGCGAACACCACCCTGATCAAGTGGGGTCTCTCGGCGGCGCAGCCGTCGGGGTTCAACGTGACTTGGTACTGCACCCGCATGGCGATCCAGAAGGTTCCGCGCGGCAGCGGCATCGAACTGATCTACATGGGGCCGGATGGACACATGGGCTATGGCACCGCCAGCGGCGACAGCGAGTCGCCGATCTGGCCCGCCGGTGATGGGCCCGATGTCCATGGTGTGCTGCGCGACCTGCGGACCATTGGCGAAGGCGTCTATGCCGTGGGCATGGGGCGGCAGGTCTACCGACGCAACCTGGCGGGCGCCTGGGAGCGGAAGGATGCAGGAGTGCTGCAGGACCGCGAGCTTATGGAGGTCGTCGGCTTCAATGCGATCCATGGCATCGACGAAGCGGAACTGTATGCCGTGGGCTATGCCGGCGAGGTGTGGCGTTGCGACGCGGGACGCTGGGAGCAACTGGACAGTCCCACCGACGTGATCCTCAATGCGGTGCACGTACTTCCCGACAGCCGGGTGGTGGTGGCGGGCAAGAGCGGCTTCCTGATGATCGGCTCGCGAAGCGCCTGGGAGGTCGTCGAGACCGGCCTGGATGCCCAGATATGGGATATCCAGTACTTCAACGACGGGATCTACCTGGCCACCAGTGATGCGCTCTATCGGCTCGACGCGAATCATGTGCCGCAGCAGGTGGACATGCGTCTCGCAGGGCCGGTGACCTGCGGTCAATTGGATGCCGGCGACGGCATCCTCCTGTCGACTGGACGCAAGCACCAGTGCTGGAGCGATGATGGGAGCACCTGGCATGATCTCGCATGAGTTCGCTTCATGCTGACCCAAAGGGGTCGGAGGGAATTATTCCACTTTGATTCCCTCCGTCCCTTTTTCGGCTTGGATGTTGGGGCGGGGAAGTCGGACAAACTTATGTTGCGGGCCGACTCAACCGGCAATCGTACGCCGGAAGGTCTTGTGCCAAAAAGTAATGCCAATGGCGGAGCAGGAATGTAATGGGAAAAACAGGCGTAACTTTTCTTGATGGTCACTCTCCTCGGCGAAACTCCCTGGGCCTCATCGCCTTCCCAAATAATCTTGATGGAAGAACAAATTTCTGCCGTTTTTTTAGCAAAACTCCCGACGACCGTTGGTTTCATACTGACTTCGATTTCCAGGCGAAAGCCGTCAGCGCCATTATCCAGGAACACAAGGGCTACAAGGCTTGGTGGGTGCTGGGAAAAAATGGGGAGGTAGCTGAACTGGTGATTGGTGGCCCTACAAACCTGGAACAAATCGCCGGTGCCGGGCTCAATCGCCCCCAGCCTTATGGTTACCTAGAGTCGCTGAAGAATATTCGGAATACCTTGTACGCTTGTGGCTATGGCCGCCAGGTATATAGACGCGACAGTAACGGTTGGATATCGATTGCCGATTCGATACTCACCCGCGAAGAAGCCACCGGCTTTTTTGATATCGACGGGCTGGATCACGATAATCTTTATGCAGTCGGCTGGAAGGGCGAAATCTATTTCTACGACGGAAGTCGCTGGCTCAAGGATGACAGCCCCACGACCGCACATTTATCGAGTGTGAAATGCTTGGACGATGGCACCGTTTTCATCAGCGGCGACCGAGGTATTGTCCTTAAGGGATCGTTCAATCACTGGCAGTTGATCGAGACTGAAGGTTTCACTGGCAACTGGTACGGTCTGGAAAGTTTCAACGGAGCTATTTATCTTGCAGGAAATGCTGAAATCGCTCGTGTCGAGGGCAGCTCCATTGTTCCAGTGAACGTAGCAGAACAACCCATCACTACCCATCGACTCGATGCCAGGGAAGGGCTGCTTTGGTCGATTGGTGAAAGCGATATCTACATATTCGATGGTGACCGCTGGATGGAGGTGAAGCATCCGGATAATCGCTGACTGGATAGCTGTCCGTGCATCTTTCGATACTACAAACCGTTCTCGAGAAATGCGGTCAGATTCATTCTCTTCGGTGATCCGCTGAAAGGCATTGTCGACTGAGATGCCGACGATGGACGAATTGTCGGTGCGTTGTCCTTTGAAGAAAGTGGAGTGAAGCAGATCCAGGTCCGGTATCCAGGAGGTTCATGTGGCAAGACGCGAAGACCCGTATCTGTACAGCGCCGCGTTCCGTCCGGGAGCGGAGGTGGACCATCGGGCGTACCCGTACAACATTGCGGCCGTCCGCGAGCTGGATGGCATCGAGTTCCATCCGAACGTCACGTTCCTGGTGGGCGAGAACGGATCGGGCAAGTCCACTGTGCTCGAAGCCATTGCGATCGCGCTGGGCTTCGGTCCTGAAGGCGGGACCCGAAACGTCCGGTTCAAGACGGTCGAGTCTGTTTCTCCACTGCATCAGGCCCTCCGCCTTTCGCGCGGTGCGCCGATGCCACGCGACGGCTATTTCCTCAGGGCCGAAAGCTTCTTCAACGTGGCCTCGTACATGGACGAGGTTGGCTATACCGACGGCTATGGCGGCTCGTTGCACGCCAGCTCCCATGGCGAATCCTTCATGGCCGTGCTGGTCAACAAACTGCGAGGAGATGGCATCTATCTCTTCGACGAACCTGAGGCCGCCCTTTCGCCCAGCCGGCAACTGGCGGCGTTGCGTGCCATCCACGACCTTGTCGAGGACCACTCGCAGTTCATCATTGCCACCCACTCACCGATCCTGCTCTCGTATCCGCACGCCAGGATCATCCTTTTCGATCGCAGCGGCGTGAGCGAGGTGTCCTACGAGGAAACGGAGCACTATGCGATCACTCGGGATTTCCTGAATCACTATCCACGAAGGTTGGAGCAACTGCTTGCAGATGAAGACATCTGACGGATCGGATCCAAGCTCATCGAATGGGCTCTTGTCATGTTGCGCGTTGCTGGTACTGGCCTCGTTGTTCGCAGGCAATGCATGGGCCGCCTCGGTGATGCAAAAGCCGCTAGACGAGCTCGTGATGGAAGCCGACTACGTGCTGGTGGCTGCCGTCACCAGCGTGGACATGATCGACGGACGCGGACGTCCTGTGCACGACCCGGAAGCGAGAACTGGGCCGGGTTTTGACAACCAGATGCGCCTGCACCTCAAGGTCGATGAGGTCCTGTTCGACCGTGCTGGGTCGGTGCCGCCGACATTGATGGTTCCGCTGTGGAAGATGTGGCATTACCAGTTGGGCACCATTCGGGAGCAGGTGACGGGGCACCGCGCGATTTTTCTTCTGAAAGAAGACAGCCAACCGGTCTATCCCGCCTTCTTCCAGCGCTCGTTGGATGAGCGCGAGGAAATCGAGGCACTGCTCAGGCAAAACGGAAGACCGAAGGAAGACCAAGAGGGGACGGAGGGAATTGATCTACTCTAGTTCCACCTGTTCCTCTTCTGCAGGTCATGGTCGACTCTTCGCAAGCCCGCTCAGTATCCCGGAGGCCACCGTGCTCGATACCCAGGAGATTGAATGTCCGTATTGCGGCGAGCTCATCAGCCTGGTGCTGGATGCGAGCGCGGGCCCGCAGCGCTACATCGAGGACTGCCAGGTCTGCTGCCGGCCGATCACGGTGGTGCTGGACGTGGACGAAAACGGCGATGGGCGCGTGCACCTGCAAACGGAGGATGACGCGTAGTCAGCGTAGTTCGGGCAAGCGCAGCGCGCTGGACTAGGACGACGCCAGCTACTGATCTGGTCCGGTTCCACATGCTGACCGCCGCAAGGTACGCACGCCGGACTTGATCTCGCCTGACGTCCGCGACCCGATGCGGGGAGTAGCAGATTCCTTCGGTGTTCTGAACTGCTTTGATTTCATGTGATCGGCAACGACCGGAACCACGCGACGAACGCCAGCCAGGAATGGTTGTGCTCACTGGCGAAGTGCAGCCACAGCAGAATCACCGAGCCCACCGCGAACCGGACGAACGGACGGCGTCCGGACGTGCCGATGTGCATCCGGGAAACGCAGTCAGCCGCCATTGTTGTTGGTGAAGCGAAACCTGCATTCATTTCACGAATGGGCATGATCCAGTCACGTCTTGTGAACGAAGCTCGCACCACACTGCGCCTACCACCCCTCCCCCCGAGCTTGGAGCACAGACGATGATCAGTTCCTACGGCACCCGTATTCCCCTCGCGATCGCCCTGTCCTCGGCACTGGCCTTCGCCGTGGGTTGCGACAACCGCGTCGATGACCGCAACGTCGATGACCGCACCACGATGCAACCGGCCGACGAGGAAGTTGTACCGACCACTCCGGCGGACCCGATGACGCGTGACGGCGACAGGTACTCGGCCGATGCCGACCGGGACGACGTGATGGGCGATGGTCCTCGCTCTGACCAGCCGATCGACGACACCTGGATCACCACCAAGGTGAAGTCTTCGCTGCTGGCCGACTCCGATGTGGCCGGTCTGGACATCGACGTCGAGACCGTCAATGGCGTGGTGACGCTGTCGGGTCAGGTCGATCAGCAAGCGCAGATCGAGCAGGCGACGCGTATCGCGCGCGATATCAAAGGCGTGACAGATGTCCGGACGACCAATCTGGTTGTCGACGCCAACTGACCCAAGTTGCTGCGACCGGGTAAACAGGCTCTGAGTCGACTTCCAGGCACGGTCTGGGTCGATTCCGAAGCTGTGCAGCTTCGAGGCGCGACACATGTTCCGCATGGTCCTGCTTGCCCTGGTCGCCATCAGCGCCACCGCACACATTCCGGCTCCGGCCCTGCCCGGGCTGCAGAAACTGATCTGCTTCGATTTCAGGTGATCGGCAACGACCGGAACCATTCGACGAACGTCAGCCATGTGCGGCTGTATTGGCTGGCGAAGTGCAGCAACAGCAAAACCATCGAGCCCACTGCGAACCAGACGAACGGGCGGCGTCCGGGCGTGCCGCGTGGCAACGTGACCGTCAGCAACGCCAGCAACACGGCGGTTACCAGCACTGCCGGCAACTGGTACATGAACTCGGCGGGCAATGGCGGGAAATGGAATCCGAGGATGCGCGCGAGCACCGGATCGAGCAACGGCAGCAGCGTGCACGCCATGAACCGGCCGTGCACGGCCGGCGATTTTCGCCAGATGACGCCCAGCAGCAGCGCTGCCGCGAAGATCGTCGTCGTTGCCAGAATCATGTAAAGAAAGAAGCCATCGCGCGCGAACTGCGCCTCGTCCATTCGCGTGATCAGGCGATGCGCCGAGAGCACGCCGGAGACGACGAAGGCAGCGCCCAATGCCATGCCCATGCGGCCCAGCCTGCGATGTGCGGCAAACCGGCGTGCCCGCATCAGCAGGGGTTGCGCGGCTAGGAGCAGAAGCCATGCCATTCCCAGCATAGCGTGCGCATGCGTGTAGCCGTCCGCCTCGGTGAGCCGGGACAGATACCGCGGCCAGAACGCCCACAACACCAACGGCCATAGCGTCGCAACCGCAATCACCAGTGCCAGCGCCAGGCTATCCAGGGGCAGCCCGCGCCGGGTCCGGTCACCGGTTCGCGCAAGCGCATCGACAGCTCTGGTCATGGGTGATCCCTTGGCTTCCCTGTGAGCAACAACGAGTGTGCAGCAGGGAAACGGACACTGTCCGCCTCGGCGACGAAAGCCCCGTTACGGGCCGATACGACTTTTTCCTGGCCGGTTTTTGCCGCAGTGCACATTGACTCCCCCGAAAACCATACGCTAGCGTCGGGTCCGCGGTGCAGGGGAGGGGGAGTCGCAGAAGTTCGATGCCCCGGCCGCAGATGGGTTTTGTCATCGATGCGGGCGCCGGCCGGTGCCCGTGGTGCACACCATTTCAAAAGGGGCAAGGCATATGGATATTCGACTCGGCGGTACCGTTGGACGGTGGCTGCCCGCGCTCGTGTTGCTCGCGATCGGCGGACAGGCCATGGGCAGCACCCTGAACCAGAATGTTTCCTGGACCATCGACCGGTCGGGAACCAGCACCAAATATCGCGTGGTGGCCTACGGCGACTCGATCTACGCCGGCTACAACGGTTCCATCAGCAAGGCCGCGCTGTATGCGGCGCCAACGGTGGATGCCGAGTACATTTCGGCGAAGTGGAACGCCGACATCGAAAGCGTGCGCCGGGCCAAGTCGGGCGCGGTGGCCAAGGACGTCTACGAGAACAAGATCGTGGGCGAGCGCTCCTACATGCAGCACAGTTCGACCCGCATGGTGACCTTCGAGATGTGCGGCAACGATGGCCTGCAGGCGCGTTCCAGCTTCAAGTCGCAGACCGGCACCTGCAACTACAGCGGGATCGAGTCGGCGATCTCCTCCTGCCGCACCTACGTGGCCCGGGCGATGGACTACATCAACGCCAATGCGCATCCGAACGCGAAGCTGAAGGTGATCTCCAACCTGTACTACCCCGGCTACGACGCAGACAACGTGCAGAGCTCGTGCAAGGATGCCAATACCGGCGCGACGGTGAACATGCGCAGCGTCTTCCTTCCGGCCATGGCGCGGATGAACTACTGGATGTGCGAGTACGCCCGGCAGAAGGGCTTCAAGTGCGCCGACAGCTTCGCCCAGTACATGGCCGCGGACTACGACCGCAACGGTGACGGCATCGTCGATTCCGAGGCGATCCGTTACATCCCCGGCGAGAGCGAGAGCAACTACGTCAACCGCATCTCGGTGACCTTGCGCTCGACCCTGCGCGACGCCAACTTCAAGCTGGTCAGCAGCTCCAGCAGCTACGACTACATCCAGTCCGACGACGTTCACCCGACCTACACCGGCACCACCGTCTGGGCCGGCATCTGGGGCGGCAGCTCGGGTTCGGTGACGCCGCGCTACACCAGCTTCCCCGACGGCCGCAGCCCCATCTGGAACCGTTACGGGCACGAGCGGATGGGCTGGGCGCTGTCGGTCTACAACCCGGCCGGACCGAACTGACCGGCATCGGTTGAGACAGGTCCATGAGCACGTCCGGCAACTCGCACACCACGCCGCCCGGCCAGGGCGGCGATGGTGTGCGGGTGGTCGCCAAGGCGCGACCTGCGCGTCGTGCGGCATTGTTTTACAAGCTGCTGGCCGTGGTGCTGGTCGGGGCCGGAATTGCCTGCCTGCTGCAGTTGCCGAAGACGCCGCGCGCGGTCGCCGGCACCGGAGCGGAGACGCCGGTGCGCGAAGCCCGTGATGCAGGGCAGCCCGCAGGGAGCACGGACGCCATGCCGACCGCGCGCCGGATGCCGGCACCGCTGGAGGACCCGGTCGACCTGCCCAGCAGGGACCGCGATGACATCGCCGCCTGGATACGGCCCGGCGATCCGGAACCGACGGTCGCCGAGGTGATCGACGCGCTGCACCACGTCGGGATCCGCAGCGGCATCGCCGCATTCAATCCGCCGGGTACCAGCCCACCGCTGGAAGGGCTGGCGGTGCCCGAGGACTACGAGCTGCCGGAAGGCTATGTCCGCCACCACCAGGTGACCGACGAAGGCGAGCCGATCGAGGCGATCCTGATGTTCTCGCCGGACTACACCTTCCATGACGACCAGGGCCGCCCGATCCAGGTGCCGGAGAACCGCGTCGTGCCGCCCGAGCTGGCGCCGCCCGGCCTGCCGCTGCGGCGGGTCCGCATTCCTTCTTCGAAGGTTCCTGATTGATCAGAAAATCGATTACCGAGCCGGGCTCGCAGCGATTTGTGGGGCCTCGCTGGAGCAGGCTGGCCGGCATTGTCGCCAGCGCCGCCTTGCTCGGCCTCTACGCGCGCGGCGGTCATGCCTGGCTGCTCGGGTTCGTCGTGCTGTTGCCGTGGCTGCTCGCACTCAATCGCGAACGGACACAGGCCGGCGCGCTGCTGAGCGGGCTGTTGATGAGTGTCGCTTTCATGGCGGCGGTGTTCATCTGGTTCGGCGCCGCCATCGGTGCCTACACCGGCGTTGGCGCGTTGCCGGCGACCCTGGTCCTGCTGGTGCTGGCGCCGCTGCTGCAGTGCCAGGTGCTGGCATTCGCGTTGGTGCGTCACCTGGTCGGTCGTCGCCATGGGCCGTTGTTGCGCGCACTGGCCGGCGCCTCGGCCTGGGTGGGTTGCGAGTGGCTGGTGCCCAAGCTGCTTGGCGACACCCTCGGCCATGGATTGTTTCCCTCGGCGTACCTGCGCCAGGTTGCCGACCTGGGTGGTGCGGCGGGCATCACCTTCCTGCTGATCCTTGTCAACGAAGCCCTGGCCCTGATCGCGGTGCGTTGGCGCGAGGGCGGCGCGCGCGCCATGCTTCGGCCCGCGGCGCTGGCGGCGGCTATTGTCGTCGCGATGGCAGGCTATGGCGGTGCGCGGTTGTCCGCATTGCAGTCGCCGCCTGCCGCGGACGTGCCATCGCTGCGGGTCGCAATGGTGCAGGCGAGCATCACCGACTACGAGCGCCTGCGTGAGGAAATCGGCGCCTATGGCGTGGTCCGGCATGTGCTGGACACGCATTACGCGCTGTCGAATTCAGCCATCCGCGACCACGATGCGGACGTGCTGCTGTGGTCGGAGACGGTTTACCCGACGACCTTCGGACATCCCAAGAGCGAGGACGGTGCGGCACTGGACCGCGAGATCCTCGACTTCGTCGATTCCGTCGGCGTGCCGCTGGTGTTCGGCACCTACGACATCGACGATGCCGGCGAATACAACGCGGCGGCCTTCGTCGAGCCGGGCAGGGGCCTGCTCGGCCACTACCGCAAGGCCCACCCGTTCCCGCTGACCGAGCATGTGCCGGGCTGGCTGGACGGCCCGCTGTTGCGGCGCCTGCTGCCCTGGACCGGCGGTTGGCAGCCGGGCGACGGCGCCCGCGTGCTGCCACTGCGCACGACAGACGGGCGCGAGGTCAATGTGGTCCCGCTGATCTGCCTGGACGATGTGCGCACCGGCCTGGCGATCGACGGCGCGCGGCTGGGCGCGCAGGCGATCATCGGCCTGTCCAACGATTCCTGGTTTACCCGGTATCCGAACGGTGCCCGTCTGCACCTGACGGTCGCGGCGTTCCGCAGCATCGAAACGCGCCTGCCGCAGCTGCGGGTCACCACCAACGGCCTCAGTGCGATCATCGACGATACCGGCGAAGTGCGGGTGAGTACGACCATGGGCGACCCGGCGGTGCTCACGGGTACTCTCGCCGCGCAGGATCCGCCGGTCACGCTGATGGTGCGCTGGGGCGACTGGGTGGGCCGGACCGGGTTGCTGTTCCTGCTTGTACTGGCCGTGTTTGCCGGCTGGCGCGCGGTGAGCGGCCGCCGGGCCGGGATGGATACGGTCACACAGGGGGGCGATGCTCATTTTTCGGCGGAGGTGGCCGTCCTTCCGGCCGCGTGGCGCGCCGTTGCCGCGCTGCTGCGGCTATGCGCGGGCGTCGGTCTGCTCGCATTGGCACTGGGCATGCTGCTGCGTCACGGCGCCCAGGTCCAGTCGCTGTCGCAGATCTGGTTGTTCGCCGCGATGGTGGTGGCGCCGATGCTGGCCGCATGGGCGATCCGGCGTGCGTTTGCCGCCACCGCGCGCATCGAGGCCGGGATGCTGGTGCTCGACCAGCGTGCCCAGCGGGTCGAAATTCCGGTGGGTCAGATCACAGGCCTGCGTGCATGGCGGGTGCCCCTGCCGGACAGTGGCGTCGACCTGCAGCTGGCTTCGGGCAGGCGCTGGCCGCTGGGTATCATCCTGCCCGACCCCCGTGCGCTGCAACGTGCGTTGGCTGCGGCCGGATCGCCGGCGCGCATGGCCGGCGGCGCATCCGATCGCATGGCCGCGCTTGCACAGGTGCGCGCGTCGATCCGCCGCCGGTGGTTCGAGCATGCGCTGGTGAAGTTCGCGCTGTTCCCGCTGCTGCCCGCGCTGGTCGCCTTCCGTCTGCATCAACACATCGCCTTTGGCGGCACCTTTGGCGAGTACTACATCTACGGCCCCAAGGCCTGGCTGCTCGGGTTGCTGATCTGGTGGACGGCGTGGTCGATCGGCCTGATGTTGTTTGCCGCTGCGCTGCGCATCGTCATCGAAGCTGTCACCGGGTTCGTCTTGCTGCTGCGCCCGGCTGCTGCGAGCGATGCCCGGCGTGCGCTGGAATGGCTGGGGCGGTTGGTCTTCTACGTGGGCGTGCCGGCCTGGCTGCTGCTGCGTATTCTGTCCGCCTGAGCGGGCGCACAGCCACGGCAGCCCAGTATGGATGTGCTGCTGTTCCGGAAGTTTCCTGTCGAAGATCTCATTTTCTGAAATAAGCTGCCCATGCCATAGTCCTGGTCGTCGTCGTCCTCGTCGCGCGGGGTGAGCGATGGCGACTTTTTGCCGGCGTTCTGGCCGCACGGGCATGGGCGGCATACCCGTCAGGCGGGGTCATGCTGAAATGAAAAAGAGGATCTGATGGAAACAAAGCGAGGTACCTGCCACTGCAAGGCAGTGGAGTTCGAAGTCGATCTTGAGCACGGTTTCGAAAACGTGCGGCGCTGCAATTGCTCCATCTGCAGCCGCAAGGGCGCGATCATGGCCGCCGTGCCGCTGGACAGGCTTCGGGTGGTGCGGGGCGCGGACAAGCTCTCGCTCTACCAGTGGAACACCATGCAGGCCAGGCATTATTTCTGCAGCATCTGCGGCATTTACACGCACCACCAGCGCCGCAGTGTTCCTACGGAGTACGGTTTCAATGTGGCGTGTATCGAAGGCGTCGATCTGTCGCGCATCGGCCCGATCGGAGCCAGCAACGGCGCGGGCCAGAGCCTGATCGGCGAGGTGCCCTGAACGGATCCTTGATAGCTGTGTCCGGTCCCGGCGCCGTTTCTAATATTGCCCATAAGCTGGCGGCGATGGATTCCTGCGTTTCTATTTCCCGCACAATCGGCCTATCCTGACACTCACCCTTTCCATAGCGCGAGGCTTTCACATGTCCAATTTCGCCGGTGCCCTCAAGGAGGAAGTGGCACGTCTGGCGCGCAAGGAACTGCGCAAGACCATCGATCCGATGCGCAAGCACGTCGCGAGCCTGCGCCGCGATGTCGCAGCGCTCAAGCGTGAGAATGCCGAACTGCGCAGGGAATTGACGACCTTGGGCAAAGCTTCCCGCTTTGCGATGTCGGCCGCGCCGCCTGTTGCCGCATCCAAGGGCTCGTCCAAGCCGCGCCGTTTCTCGCCCGCGGGCCTGCGCAAGTTGCGCGACCGGCTGGGACTGGCGGCGGCGGATTTCGGGCGCCTGCTCGGTGTCAGCGGCCCAACGGTCTACAACTGGGAGAAGGGCATCACCCGTCCTCCGGCCGAGCAGCTGGAGCGTATTGCCGCGCTGCGCGGCAAGGGCAAGCGCGAGGTGCTGGCCGCGCTCGAAGCGCTGGGCTGATACCGATCGTATCCGTTGATCCGGCGCCGTCAGCGCAAGTGCGCCGGAATCTCCTCCGGCACGGTCCAGTAGTAGACCACCGAGTCGCCGATGATCCGCTGCCGCTGCGGTACCCAGTCGCCCATGTGGTAGTTGTGGGTGACGATGCGGGTGCCGGGGGCGAGCCGCAGCAGCTTCGGCCGCAGGCGCAGGTTGAGGTCGGGCAGCAGGTACAGGGTGACCACGGTCGCGCTGGTCAGGTCGAGCTCGAACATGTCGCCCTCGATGAAGGTCACCTTGTCGTCCACGCCTTCGCGGTGGGCGGCGAGGTTGGCCTCGCGCACGAGTAGCGGGTGCAGTTCGATGCCGACCCCGCGCGTGCCCCAGCGCTGGGCGGCGGTGATCGGAATGCGGCCATCGCCGGAACCGAGGTCGTAGACCACGTCGCCGGGGCCGACATCGGCGATCTCCAGCATCGCGTCCACCACCTCCTGCGGGGTTGGCACGTAGACCACGTCCGGGGTGCGTGCCGGGCGCGGACTGTCCTCGGGGGCGAGCGAGATGAGGTCGTACACCGCGTCGACAGGCGGCAGGTCGAGCGGATCTTCATCGGCTGGGGCCGACCGGGGCTCGCCTGCCGTGGCCGGGGCGTCATCGGCCGATGGCGCGGCCGGCGGCCCGGCGCTGCAGCTGATGGCCAGCACCGCCGCCATGGCGATCGCGAGCATGCCTGCTGCGTGAGGCGCCATGCGGCTTCCTGTCTGCTGCCATCCTTTCGGACTGCCACGTTGCAGATGTCCCATCGCGTGCTCCCGGGCCGTTGTCCAGGGTGTCATTGTGGCCGGGTCCGGGCACCGGGTCGCGGGCCGGATGTCACCCCCCGCGAAATCCGGCCCGGAGTTGGGTAAGGTTGCGTCCAGGCGCCTGCACTAGGCCTTCATGTAACCCGCGTGACCCCGCCACGTGAGTCCATCCATGCCGCCCCGCCAATCCGCTCCGAACATGTCCGCCGCCGTCGCGCCATCGCCACTGGCCGGTTTTGCCCGTTTCCTCCAACGCCACCCCGAGGCCGGCGTCATCGACATCGTCGTCGACACCACCGATCACAATGGTGCCCGGGTCCCGGTGGTCGCGACCGGTGCCTACCGGCTTGGCGACGGCGTTTCGCTGGCCGAATCCGCGCGGATGGCCTACGAGAACGAAGACGACGGCTTCCTCTACGACGAGCTGGAACTGCTCGACGATGCGGACGACATCATCGTCGTCGGCTTCTACCCGCGATGGCCCAATTCGACCGCGGAGGGCGACGCGGCGTTGATGACGGCCCTGCGCGGATTGGTGCCGGCACACACTGACGGCGCGGTGCGGCGGACCTACCTGTTCCACCATGTCGACCGCCAGCCCTACATCAACCTGCTGACCGGCAAGCCGTTCGCAGTACGCGGCTGAGGCCGGATACGCCGGTGATCTGCTAGATTTCCCGGCATCGGATACGCGGGCCACGAGCCGCGAAGGGAGCACGCATGGCGTCGGCAACGCAGGATCTGGAACTGTTCGTTCGCGAGTCATTGGCGGCAGGCGTCGCTCGCGAGGAAATACGGGCCACTCTGGCCCGGGCCGGATGGCCGCCCGAACAGGTAGTGAGTGCCTTGGATGTCTGGGCGGATATCCCGTCTGCGATTCCAGTGCCGCGCCCGCGCCCATACCTGTCTGCACGTGAGGCGTTCCTCTACCTTGTGCTGTTCACCACGTTGTACGTCGCCGCCTATCACCTGGGCAGCCTGTTGTTCGACCTGATCACCCGCGCGCTACCGGACCCGGCGGATTCCGAATACGTCATTGGCCGGCTGGAGCGATCTATGCGTTGGTCGGTGGCATCGTTGGTCATCGCGTTCCCGGTGTTCCTGTTCGTCGCCCGTTATCTGGGCCGCGAGTTGGCACGCAGTCCGGTCAAGCGCCTGTCGGCGGTGAGGCGTTGGCTGACCTACCTGACCCTGTTCGTAGCCTCGGCCGTGCTGGTCGGCGACATGATCACGCTGGTGTTCAACCTGCTCGGCGGCGAGTTGACCCTGCGCTTCGTGCTCAAGGTGCTGGTGGTGGCGGTGATTGCCGGGACAGTCTTCGGCTACTACCTCGGCGACCTGCGACGCGAGGAGCGGGAGGCATGAGTGGAGGCATTGCGGGCGAGGGGCGTTGGCTGGCGATCGTGGCCAGCGTCGTGGTAGTCGCCACCGTGGTCACAGCGGTCGTGGTGATGGATCCGCCGTCGGCCCGACGCGACATGCGGATCGACGAGAAGCGCGTGCGCGACCTCGAGCGTATCGAACGTGCCGTGCGCATCCATCTGGACGAACACGGCGCCCTGCCGGAGACGCTTGCAGCCCTCGCCCGGCGCCCCGGTCTACCTCTGCCGTCCGGCGACCCGGTCGATGGCGAGGCCTACGGGTATGAGGTGACGGGCCTGCGCTCGATCCGCCTGTGCGCCACGTTCGCGACCGACACCGCCCGTGAGATTGGGGGCAGTGGTTATCTCGACAGATGGCACCATCCGGCCGACCGCCATTGCTTCGACCGCCGTTTCGACAGGAAGGATTCGGGCGGCGAGTAATTTCCTGTACCACCGCGGTCCGGCATGCGGCACACTGTGCGTGAAGCAGTGTGCGGAGAGGTCGCCATGTCCCGTCATTCCAAAATCCGGCGCGACGCGCGCAGGAAGCAGGCTCCCGATCGTCCGATCCGCCGTCTCGGCGATACCCTCCAGCCCCACGCGCAGCTGATCGATGCCGATGGCAATGTTGTCGGCGGGGCCGGATTGCGCGATCGCGAATGGGTGATGGTGCTCGGCGGCAAGGCCCTGAGTGGGACCGAGAGTGCGGCGATGATGCTTGCGATGCTCAGGCACGCGGTGGCGGTGCAGGCCGATGCCGGTCGCAAGCTGGAACTGCATGTTTCGGCCGCGCTGGACGCCGCCGCCGCCCATGAGGCGATGGCGGCCGGCAAGTCGCTGCCGCAGTACCTGGAGATGCTCGAAGCCGAGCGCCAGGAACGGCGGGCCGGGGATATGCCGACCACGCCGGATGGCTTGTCGTCCTCGGCCGTATCGCACTGAGCGGGACTGGCCTGTCAGCGGCGATGTCGTCAGGTGCTGCGTGGAAACCGGAACCGGCGTACCCTCGCATCATCGCCGTTCTGCCAACCCCTGGGGAGGGAAGTGATGAATGCTGCCGCACGCCCGAAGTCGTACTGGTTGATCGCAGTAATCGCCTTGTTGTGGAATCTGCTTGGCGTGCTGGTGTTCCTGCTCACGATCGCGATGACGCCCGAACAGGCGGCGGCGATGCCGGATGCCCAGCGCGAGGTATACGAGGCCACGCCGTCGTGGATCAACGTGCTGTGGGGCGCTGCGGTGGCGGCCGGCGTGTTGGGCGCGTTCGGGTTGCTGCTCAGGAAGCGCTGGGCGGTGATGTTGTTCATGGTGTCGCTGGTCATGGTGGTGCTGCAGATCGTCGGCAGCTTTGCGGCGACCCCGGCCTGGTCGCTGCTCGGGCCGTCGAGCCTGGTGATGCCGGCGGTGATCCTGCTGATCGCGCTCGGGCTGTGGCTGTACGCGAAGAAGGCCGACGCACGAGGCTGGCTGGGCTGAGCATGTCCCGGCCGCAAGGCCGGGTCACTGCCTGCGCCGCGATTGACCCGCGTCCGGGATGGATATTCCCGCGCCGGCCTCTGGCCGTGCGCGGGGCGGATGGGTAGCGTTTGCGCTCCACCTTCCCGAGTACCGCCATGAGCATTTCCTTGTCGATGTATCCGGCCTCCGTGCCCGTCTTCATCCATACCCTGCAGAACCTGGTCCATGTACTGAAGAAGGGCGAGGCGCATGCCGTCGCCCACGGCTATGCCCCCGAGGCACTGCTGCAGGCACGGCTGGCGCCCGACATGCTGCCGCTGGCAAGGCAGGTGCAGATCGCCACCGACATGGTCAAGAACGGCTCCGCCCGGCTGGCCGGCATCGAGCCGCCGCGATTCGATGACGACGAGACCGCCTTCGACGAACTGTACGCGCGCGTCGAACGTGCGATCGCGTTCATGCGCAGCGTGCAGCCGGAGCAGGTCGACGGTGGCGAGGACCGCGACATCACGCTGAATTTCGGCAAGGAAAGACTCGAGTACAAGGGGCAGGCCTACCTGCTCGACTTCGTGCTGCCGAACCTGTTCTTCCACGTCGGCATCGCCTACGCGATCCTGCGCCAGTCCGGCGTCCGGCTGGGCAAGCTGGATTACATGGGAGCCGGCATCGAGCGCTGAACGCCGCGCCGTTCAGTCGCCGAGCAGTTGCCGCCGGCGGGCCCGCGTGAGCCCGCCGATGGCTTTGTCGTACGACCAGCGGACCAGCTCGCGCAGATAGTCCTCGGGCACGGTCCGCACGTCGACGATGGTGACCCAGTGGAAACGCCCCAGCCAGCGTGCCGGCTTGATGCCCGGCACGCCGGTCAGTTCGAGAAAACGCTCCGGCGTGACCTTGATGCTGAAGCGCCAGCGCTCAGGCTCACTGGTCTTGAAATACGCAAAACGCTTGCCGCCGACGTCATGGACCAGGATGTTCGGCCCGTTGTCGTGCAACTGCACACGGGCGCCGGGCAGCGATGCGCAGAAATCCTTGAGCTGTTCGGTGTCCATGGTGTGGGTGATGGCAGAAGCCGATGCGCGTTACCAGAGATTGCGGCCGTCGATGGTCTCCACCGGCACTGCATCAAGGTCGAAGTCGTCGAACAGGCGCGCATTGACGCCGATCTTCGGGTGCTCGAAGTCGGGCTCGCCCTTGGACCAGTCCGGGGACTCGTTGAAGGTGCCGCAGCCGCAGGTCGCGCAGAAGTTCAGCTTTACCGTCTCCGAGCCCCAGCGGTAGGTGGCCACGTCGTCCCCATCCGTCAGCAGACGGAAGCTGTCCGGGGTGTAGTAGGCCCAGAGCGCGCCGCGCTTGCTGCAGATCGAGCAGGTGCAGCGGGTAACGCTGGCGGGGGCGGTGTCGACTTCAAAACGCGTGCGGCCGCAATGGCAGCTTCCCTGTAGGCGCATGGTCCATGATTCCCGTGATGGAGGCTGGGTGCCAGTATGCGTGCACCTTGCTGACAAAGTGTGTCAGCAGGGTGTGCGGGAAACCGGCCCGTCATGGAACAGAAGCCGGCGCATCGAAAGGACGCTAGGCTGTGCGACTCCGGGTCGAGAAGGACGTTGTCGTGCTGTCCCAGCTTGCCGCGCATTGCAGATACCTGCTGCCACTGTCGATGGCGCTGGCCGTTGCCGCCTGCACGACCGCGCCGGCACGCAATCCACTGGCCGAATGGCGCCCCTCGTCGAACTTCGACGAGCGCCGCGCGCGCGTGATCGTGCTCCACCACACCGAGGTGAAGGGTGCCGAGGCGGCGCTGGAGATCCTGCAGACCCGCAACTCCGGCGGTCGGGTCAGCGCGCATTACCTGATCGGCGCCGACGGCCGCATCTATCAGCTGGTGGCGGAGTCGGAGCGGGCCTGGCATGCCGGCGCGAGCCGCTGGGGCGGCATCGGCGACCTCAATTCAGACTCGATCGGCATCGAGATCGACAACGACGGCGCCTCGCCATTCCCGGATGTGCAGGTCGAGGCCATCATCGTCCTGCTCGAGGACATCACCACCCGGCTCGGCATTCCGCGCCATCTGATCCTGGGCCATGCCGACATCGCCCCGACCCGCAAGCGCGACCCGAGCGCGCATTTCCCGTGGCAACGACTGGCCGAGGCCGGTTTCGGACTATGGCCGCGCATGCCGCCCGCACCGGCGTCGGATGGCTTCGATCCGTGGCTGGCGATGCGGTTGATCGGCTACGACCTGCGCGACCCGGACGCCGCGCGCTGCGCGTTCCAGCGCCGCTACCGCGGTATCGAGTGCCGGCTCGATGCGGACATGCCCGACGATGCCGGGGCGGGCAGCCAATGGCTGCCGGGCGACGCCGATATCCTGCACGACCTGCAGCAACAGCTGATGGAAATGCCGGACGCCGCCGACGGGTGAGGCCTACGCGCCGATGCCGTGCGGCTCGATGAAGCCGGTGGCGATGCCGATGGCGACCAGCCCGATCAGTGCGATCGACAGCGCGATGCGGCGGGTCAGGGCATTGACCGCGCGCTTGCTCTCGCCGCGGTCGGTGAGCATGTAGTAAAGCGCGGCGCCGAGGTTGTAGAGGATCAGGGCGAGGAAGCCGACGACCAGCAGGGTCTTCATGATTGTGCTCCGGGGAGAGGAGAGGGCCGGCGGCGCAGCCAGCGCATGCGGATCAGCAGGGCGACCGTCATCGCCGTAAGGTACAGACCGTAGGCGACCGAGGTCGCCAGGACCTGCGGCCACATCGCCCCGTACGAGGCGTCGGCGTTGCGCATGCCCCAATGCATGCCGGCGAACGCGGCGGCTGTGGCCACCGCCAGGGCGAGGCTGTCGAATGTGGTGCGGGCCGATCCGCGCGGCTGGCGCGGGAAGCGCCAGAACAGCACCGACAGGATCACGAACCACGGCGTGAACAGGATCAGGGCGAGATTGAGTTGGATGCCCGGGACATGGGGCCGGCCTGGGAGAGGTGGTGACAGTCTAGGGAGGCAGGATCAGATTCAGTAGAATCAGAAACGGTGAAAAAAACCGTATCAGTTGATCGCTCAGCCCATGACCACCAAGACCAGGCCCGCCAAAACCAGGATCGCCCGGCACCGATGACCCGCTACCGCGCCCTCGCCGAGGAGCTCGCGCGTTCGATCCAGGCCGGCGTGTTCCGTCCCGGCGAGCGGCTGCCGTCGGTGCGGCAGACGTGTTCCGCCCGCAAGGTGAGTCCGGCGACGGTGTTCCAGGCTTATTACCTGCTGGAGGCGCAGGGGCTGGTCGAGTCAAGGCCGCGTTCGGGTTACTACGTCGCCCCCCACCCGCCGCCGCGGTTGCCGGAGCCGGAGACGCCGTCGCGGCCGGACGGCGACTCGCGCACGCTCGATGTCAGCGCACTGGTGTTCGGGGTGCTGGAGTCGGCGATGCAGCGCGACCTTGTCCCGTTCGGCTCGGCCTTCCCGAGCCCGCTGCTGTTTCCGCTGTCACGGCTCGGGCGCGCGCTCGCGACCAGCGCGGTCGAGCTCGATCCGTGGCGCACGGTCGACGACCTGACCCCGGGCCATGCCGAACTGCGTCGGCAGATCAGCCAGCGTTATCTGGTCGACGGCATCGAGGTGGCGGCCGATGAGATCGTGATCACCAACGGCGCGCTGGAGGCGCTGAACCTGAGCATCGCCGCGGTGACCCGGCCCGGCGACGCAGTACTGGTCGAGTCACCCTGTTTCTACGCCGTGCTGCAGACGCTCGAGCGCAGTGGCCTGCGAGCGATCGAGGTGCCGACCCATCCGCGCGAAGGCGTCGACCTCGACGCGCTGGAAGCCGCGATCGGGCGCCATGCCCCACGCGCCTGCTGGCTGATGCCGACCTTCCACAACCCGCTCGGCGCGACCATGCCGGAGTCCGCCAAGCGCGCGCTGGTCGAGTTGCTTGCCGCGCACGACATTCCGCTGGTCGAGGACGACGTCTACGCCGAACTGCATCATGCTCCCAAGCGGCAGCCGCCGGCCAAGGCCTTCGACCGCAACGGGCGGGTGCTGCATTGCTCGTCGTTCTCCAAGTGCCTCGCGCCCGGCTACCGGATCGGCTGGGTCGCGGCCGGCCGTCATCGCGAGACGATCGCCCGGCTCAAGCTCACCAGTACGCTCAACACCAACGTGCCGGCGCAACTGGCGATCGCGCGCTACCTGCAACGCGGCGGCTACGAGCGTCACCTGCGGCGGTTGCGCGCGACCCTGGCCGCGCAGCAGGCGCAGTATCTGGACGCGATCACGCGGTATTTCCCGGACGGCGTAAGGGTGACGCGTCCGCAAGGCGGCTACTTCCTGTGGCTGGAGCTGCCACATGGCAACGACGCCCTGGCCCTGCATCGGCAGGCACTGGAACATGGGATGAGTCTCGCGCCGGGGCCGATCTTCTCGGCCCGACGCGAGTTCGGTCACTGCCTGCGCTTGAACGCCGGTCATCCGCTCGACGAGCGTGCCGATGCGGCGCTGCGGACCCTCGGCACGCTGGTTGCGCGCAGGCAGGACAGGGCCAGTCCCGATGGCGTTGCCTAGCCTTCCACGGTCGTGGTCGGTGGCGGGCTCAACTCCAGCAGGCGGCCATTGGCGCCGTCTTCCAGCAGCCACAAGCTGCCCTCGGGACCCTGCCGGATCGCGCGCATGCGCTTGCCCATGTCGAAGCGTTCGGCTTCGCGCGCCTCTTCGCCATCGAACTCGATCCGCACCAGCGACTGCGACGACAGTCCGGTGATGAATCCGTTGCCCTTCCAGTGCGGGAAGCGGTCGCCGTCGTAGATCACGAAGCCCGACGGCGAGATCACCGGTGTCCAGGTGATCTTCGGGGCGATGAACTCGGGGCGGGTGTCGTGGTTCGGGATCGGGCGGCCGTCGTAGTGGTCGCCGTTGGAAACGATCGGATAGCCGTAGTTGCCGCCGCGTTCGACCAGGTTCAACTCGTCGCCGCCCTTCGGCCCCATTTCGTTGTTCCACAGCCGGCCCTCGGCATCGAAGGCGATCCCGAGCACGTTGCGATGGCCGAGCGACCACACCTGCGCGGCCACCTCGCCCTGGTCGACGAAAGGATTGTCGGCCGGCGCGGTGCCGTCGTCGTTGAGACGCAGGATCTTGCCCATGTTCGAATTCATGTCCTGGGCCGGGTCGAACTTCTGCCGTTCACCGGAACTGACCCACAGGTAGCCGTCCCTGTCGAAGGCCATGCGATGACCGTAGTGGCCCTGGCCGGTGACCTTGGGCACCTGGCGCCAGATCACCTCCAGACCGGACAGGCGGCCGCCGCCGCGGGCGTTGAGCTGGAGCCGCGCGCGCGCGACAGCGGCGCCGCGGGTGTCGCCTTCGCCGGGTTCGGCATAGCTGATGTAGACCAGATTGTTGTTGGCAAAATCCGGATGCAGGATCACATCTCCGAATCCGCCCTGGCCGCCATAGGCGACCTCGGGCACGCCGCTGATCTCGACCGCGTTGCCCGTGTCTTCGCCGGTGAGGGTGACCAGCTTCAGCTTGCCGCGCTTCTCGGTGACCAGCAGGCGGCCATCGGGCAGGAATGCCATCGCCCACGGCTCGTCGAAACTGGCCATGTCGACGGTGACGAACGGGGCAGCCGGTTCCTGCGCGGCAGCCGTGGACGTGTTCGCGGCCACGTCGTTGCCCCGGTTGCCGCAGGCGAGCAGCAGGGCGGAAAGGCAGGCGATGGACAACAGGTTGCGGGGCATCTTGGACTCCGGATTCCGGGCGGGATGGACGAACAGGTCCAATGGTCGATTCTCGCATCCATCGTCCCGCGCTTCACCCATGCCGGAGGTATCGGTCTGTTCTCGTCCGCAGCGTTCGGCAGCGCAGCATTGGCGCGGATATTCCCCGGCCTGTTCGTAAAGGTTGTGTTGTGTTCATTCGCCCGCACCCGGAAACCGTGCGCGAAACGCGGTCGTTATCACGTCGCATGACGACCTGTGTCACGTCTGCTGGCGCGAATAGCGCGGATGGAGATGAAGCGGGTTAACTGCTTGTTGGAACGCGGTCCGGGGGGGAGCGAGGGTTCATTGGCAGCGATGCAGGGTAGGCCCCGTGCGATCAGCGCATCTCGACAGTTTCACGGTCGCACGCACATCCACTTGCAGACATTCTCCAGGAGAAGTCGACATGACTCACAACAACCGCAAGCCCATCGCTGTTGCCTTGGCCCTTTCCGTCGCACTTGCCGCGCCGATGGCGTTCGCGCAGGAGTATCAGGACGAGACCACCGGCCAGGATCAAGCCGAGTCGGCGACCATGAACGCCGCGGAGCCGGCACAGAAGAGCTGGGCCGAACTCGATCTCGATCAGGACGGCTCGATCAACAGGGAAGAGGCCGCCGCCGCGCCGGCCCTGGCCCAGGTATTCGACCAGGCCGATGCCGACGGAGACGGCATGCTGACTCCTGAGGAGTACCGCAACTTCGTCGCGCAGTCCCAGAGCGACGTGCAGGAAGACGACAACTACTGAGGAAGCGGACTCCGTACCGCACATTTCCTTCCTCCCCCCGGCCACCGGCAAGCCGCGTCGTGCGGAATCCGGTGGCGAAGGGCGGTCCGGGACCGGGCCGCCCTTCATCCTGTACTTCATTCCGCGCGCTGGCCGGCCCATACTTTGCGCCATGACCGGAATCCGCATGGTCGGCTTCGATGCCGACGACACCCTGTGGCGCAGCGAGGACTACTTCGACGCCGCGCAGAAGGAATTCGAACGCATCATCGCGACCTACGTCGAACTCGACGACGTGCGTGCGCGCCTGTACGCGATCGAGAAGAACAACATCGCCCTGTTCGGCTATGGCGTGAAGGGCATGGTGCTGTCGATGATCGAGGCTGCGGTCGAGATCACCTCGTCGCGGATCAGTGCCACCCACCTGCACCGCATCGTCGGTCTCGGCAAGGAGCTGCTCGCCCATCCGGTCGAGCTGTTGCCCCATGTTCCCGAGGCGGTCGAGGCGATTGCCGCCGAACATGACATCGTGCTGATCACCAAGGGCGACCTGTTCCATCAGGAAGCGAAGGTGAAGCAGTGCGGCCTGGCCGATCTGTTCCGCCGTATCGAGATCGTCAGCGAGAAGGACCCGTCGACCTATACGCGGCTGCTGGAAGAGTTCGGGCTGCCGGCGGAGCAGTTCGTGATGATCGGCAATTCGCTGCGCTCGGACATCGCGCCGGTACTCGAGCTTGGTGGCTGGGGCGTGCACGTGCCCTACCACCTGACCTGGGCCCACGAGGCCGAGGCGACGGTGGCAGTCGATGCCCCGCGGCTGCGGGTTGTCGGCCGTGCCGACGAGCTGCCGGTGGCAGTGCAGGCCATTGCCACCGAAGCCCTGGAAAGTGGAGCCGGAACGCTGTGAGGGGAGAAACCTGAACGGCTGTCCCGGCGTGGTGCGGCCAACTGGCTGGGTTAAAAACCGGTTCACGAGGGCAGGGGCAGGGTGTAGCCACATCCACCCGTACCCGGAGTCCACCCATGGCTGCACTGACCCGCTGGATCGCCCCTGTCGCCGTTGCCCTGGGCCTGGGCATGGCCGCGCTGATGCCGGCGCCGGCTCGTGCCAGCGACGACCTGGTCCGGATCATCGTCGACGTCGCCGACATCATCTACCACCGTGGGAATCCCTATTATCGCCACGGCAACTACGGTCCATATGACCGCATCGTGGTGGTCCGCGACTATCGCGGCCGTCCGAACTACTACCGCCATGTGCCGCGTTCGTACTACACCCGCCATCACGGCAGCCGCCATTACCGCAGCGGTCCGCCCTATGGCGTCGCCCACGGCTATTACGGCACCGCCCCGGGCAAGATGAAGTACAAGGGCGACAATTGCGACAGGAAGGGCCGTTGCAAGGTGAGCTACTACGACCCGCGCCGGGATGACCGCCGCTACGACCGCCGTTACGATCGCCGTGACAGCGATCGCCGCTGGGATGGCCGTCGTCGCGATGATCGTCGCGACGGTCGCCGTGGCTGGGGCGGCTGAGTCGCGTCCAGCCTTGACGTCCGGTTCAAAGCAGGGGCCACCGCCCCATCGGCCCGACCGCTGCATTCCGTCGTGCCGGCGTGACGGCGTCTTGTCGCCGACCTGCTAGTCTCTTTGCCGCGCCCACCTTCTGGAGGTGACCATGAAACGCCTGTCGATGACCCCCGTGTCGCTGCTGTTTGGCGCGCTTCTGCTGGCTGGCAGTTCGCTGGCCCCGGTACAGGCCCGCGATATCGACTGCAAGCTGAGGTTCAACCTGTCCGGCTGGTCGGTGTTCTACAAGACCGCCTCCGGCACCGGCACCATCAGCTGCAGCAATGGCCAGAGCATGACCGTCCGGATCAGGACCAAGGGTGGCGGCCTGAGTTTTGGCAAGTCGACCATCGAGAACGGAGTCGGCGAGTTTTCCGCCGTCAACAACATCAGCGAACTGCTTGGCAGTTATGTCAGCGCCGAGGCGCATGCCGGCGCGGTCAAGTCGAGCAAGGCGCAGGTGGTGACCAAGGGCGAGGTTTCGCTGGCCCTGGCCGGTACCGGCAAGGGTTGGGATCTTGGCGTGGCATTCGGCAAGTTCGAGATTTCGCGCTGATCCGTCCGGCCCGAAGCACGCGATACACAAGAGGAGCCACGACGATGCTTGCCCCCACCCGCAGATTCGCCTTCACGGCCATGCTGGCCGCCGGCCTGGCCATGCTGCCCGGCATTGCCGCGGCCCAGGACTTCACCTTCGGCTGGAACCCGCGTTCCGGCGATGTCTGGGTCGACAACTGGCTGGATGACATGAACCGTTACGGCAGCCGCTACCGCGAGCCGTTCGTCGACGAGATGGTGCGCTACCACGGCGCGCCGCGCGACCTGGTCAGCGAACTGCTGGGCACGCGCCGCTGGGCGCCGGGCGACGTCTACATGGCCTGCACAATCGCCTCGATCATCGGCCGCCCGTGCCGCTACGTGGCCGACATCTGGGAGCGCGACCATGGCAGGGGCTGGGGCGTGGTCGCCAAGGATCTGGGCATCAAGCCCGGTTCGCCGGAATTCCATCGCCTGAAGAAGGGGTTCGTGCCCAGCTATGACCGCTGGGGTCGCGGGATCACCCTCGACGCCGAACTGGAGCGCGATTTCCCCGGTCGCGGCAGGGGCGCGCAGGGCAGGGACGCGGCAGGCAAGTCGGGCAATGCCGCCAAGGGACCGCCAGCGGACCGGGGCAACAACGGCCGACCAGGTAACGACAAAGGAAAGGGCAAAGGCAAAGGCAAGGAACGCGACTGATACTGGCACCGGCAACGATCGACAACGGCGGCTACGGCCGCCGTTGTCGTATCCGCCGCTGGAACCGCTGCCGCATCCTGATCCGCTGGCCGCAACCCGCTCATGGCCGTCGCAGCGTCAGCAGACGGCCCTGATCGCGCAGCAGATGCCAAGCACTGGCGTCATCTGGTCGAACGATTCGTCGGGGCTTCCTCCTGGGCAGCGAAACAGTCGTCGCTCCATTGCACTGACCTGTGATCGAAACCCTGATCGAGCGTCGGCTTGATGATCCGGAAGTAGGGGGAGACGTCGAAGTCCCGCGGCGCGAACAGGCTGTGGTGGCGGATATGCAGCACCTCGTCGAAGCAGTCCGGGCAATCGGGCGTCGCCCGGTCCCGTCGGATCGCGAGCGGAAGGATCGGATAGCGGATGGAATGAAACGCCTGCGCGATCAGCGTCGAACAGATGGCGCGGGTAGGGTCGCCGCTGCCGAATGCCAGCATCCGTCGACGGAGCCGGGTCGGCACCGGCGGCGTGGGCAGCAGGTAGCGGGCCAGGTCGACGACGTTGCGCAGGTCGTAGTGCGCGCCGATGCGCTCGATGACGTAGGCGCAGACCGCGCGCCTGGCGTCGTCGCCCAGCCCCACCGGCCGGCAGATTCGGGTGTGGTGCCCGGCGTACTCCTCGGGACCGACGCTGCGCACGCCATCCACGATGTCGGCCTCGACGAAACAATGCGCGGAATTGCCGTGCGCCGCTTGCAGGTAGCCGCCGACATAGAGCGTGGCATGGGACCAGGTGGACTGGGTCAGGTACTTGATGGCGGTGCTGATCCGGCTGTGGCCTTCGACGAGAAGCACGTCGCCGGGACGCAGGGCGGCCAGCAGCAAATCCCGCGGTGTTTCCGGCGCCACGCCATGGGTCTGCACGCGCTGGGCCAGGAACCGGGCCAGCCCGCGTCCCAGCCAGGCCAACGATGCGTCGATCGGGGAGACCATGCGTCACCTCATTCCGGTATCGCGTCTTAGATCGCGTTCAATTCCCTGGCCAGCGTGGCCGGTTCCATCGTCGCCAGGGTCAGGGCGAGCAGGCGTTGCAGCCGTCGTTCCAGCAGGTCGGCCGTGCGCGCGAAGGCCGCCGCGACCGCGGATCCGCCACCGGGCGTCGCCGAAGGGTCGCGGCAGCCCCAGTATGCCCTGACCGGGGTGCCCATCCAGACGGGGCAGATCTCATGCGCCGCGTTGCCGCAGACCCTGCCCGAGGGCTGGCTTCCGGCGCCGTACCCAGCTCGAACCCTGGCCGGCAGTGCGGCCGTAGCAGCGCTGGCGACGGCGATTCAGAGCACGTCACCCGGCGATTCGATGCGCGCCAGTTGCGTTGCTGCGCAGGCACTCGCCGTAGCGGTTCTTCAGCGGTTCGCGCAGCAGGTATCGCGCGACCAGCGTCGCCAGAGTGGCTCTGATCGAACTGGCGAACGATACGATCAGCATGCCGCGGCCGAGGCCGAAGATCGCGCCGGCGGCCAGCGTCAGCACTGCAGCGTCCGGTATCGATAGCGCGGCCGCCGCAACATATGACCGTGAAGAAGACCGCTGCCGCCTGCCATGGGTGAGCCGAGGTCCACGCCGAGAGTTCCGCCTGGCGCGCCATCAGCGTCGCCAAGCCTCGCGAGAGGGGCCATGGGGCATTGCCCAGCAACATACTCCGGATGATCCGCATCCACAACGCAGCGGATACCGAAGGCACCAGCCCCTCAAGTCGCACATTCAGTCGTCCGCGTCCTCTCGCATGAAGGTCGACAACGCCTCGTCGATACCTTGGCGCACATCGCGGCCGCGGCATCATCGGTGCTGAGCACCCAACGGCTGCCATCGGCACGCAGTGGAATCGCGCCGACTTCACGACCGCCTGTACAGACTGCGCTTTCATGCATGCCGGTGGCGTGCGGCCCACATGGCTGGCGCAGCAGGAGGGTGAACCATCGTCGTTCCATGCGGGAACTGGGGCGGGAAAGCCTGCATCGCGATCGCCGCGATGCTCCTGTCCGCGTGCGCGGGACCGCAGTCCGCGCTGGACCCGGCAGGGCCGGCCGCGTCCGCCATAGCTACCACATGGTGGCTGATGTTCGGCACGGCCACGGCGGTGTGGACGATCGTGATGGGGTTGTTGTTGCTGGCGATGCGGCGCGGACGCGGCATGGCACCGGTTGCGGGCAGGAAGCTGATCGTGATCGGTGGCGTCCTGGTGCCGACGGTGCTGCTGGCGGCATTGCTGGTCTACGGCACGCGCACCAGCGACCGCGTCACTGGCCGCGGCAGCGATGTCGACCTGGTGGTGCGCGTGACCGCGCGGCAATGGCAATGGCAGTTCGATTATCTCGACGGCGACGGTGCCACGATCGCGTCGACCTTCGACCGCCTGGTGCTGCCGTCTGGACAGATGGTGGAATTCCGCGTCGGCAGCAGGGACGTGATCCACAGCTTCTGGATTCCACGACTGGGCGGAAAGATGGACGCGATCCCGGGCCGCGAGAACGTGATCCGGCTGCGCGCCGACCAGCCCGGGCCGATGCGCGGGCAGTGTGCCGAGTTCTGCGGGCTGGACCACGCAACGATGGCATTCGACGTGGTGGTGCTGGACCCCGATGAGTTGCCGGCGTGGCTGCGGGCCAATGCCGGCGTGGCGGCGGACGGGAACGCGCAATGAATCCGGTTGTCATCGACGCGAAGGAGAACGCGCGCCGGTTGGCGGAACTCGATCGCATCTGGTGCAACGAGCCTGGACTCGTCGGTCAGCTGCGGGCGGTCAACCACGGCACCGTCGGCCTGCGCTTCATCGCCGCCGGCTTCGCGTTCCTGCTGGTCGGCGGATTGCTGGCGATGTTCATTCGTCTGCAGCTGGCGTGGTTCGACGCCGAGGTGCTGGATCCGCAGCGCTTCAACCAGTTCGTGACCCTGCACGGCACGACGATGATGTTCCTGTTCGCGGTGCCGATCATGGAAGGCTTCGCGATGTACCTGCTGCCGAAGATGATCGGTGCGCGCGACCTGCCGTTCCCGCGGATGAGCGCGTTCGGTTGGTGGTGCTACCTGTTCGGCGGCCTGTTCCTGTATTCCAGCCTGCTGTTCGATGCCGCGCCCGACGGCGGCTGGTTCATGTACGTGCCGTTGACCGATGCCACGTTCTCGCCGGGCAAGGGGCCCGACTTCTGGCTGATCGGCGTGACATTTGCCGAGATCGCGGCGGTGACTGCGGCGGTCGAACTGATCGTCGCGGTGCTGGTGACGCGCGCGCCGGGCATGGACATCCGGCGGATGCCGCTGTTCGCCTGGGCGATCCTGGTGACTGCGTTCATGATCGCGTTCGGCTTTCCCCCGCTGATCCTGGCCAGCATCCTGCTGGAGATCCAGCGCGCCTTCGGTTTCGTGTTCTTCGACCCGGCGCTCGGTGGCGATCCGCTGTTGTGGCAGCACCTGTTCTGGTTGTTCGGGCACCCTGAGGTCTACATCATCTTCCTGCCGGCGGCGGGCGTGGTGTCGATGGTGGTACCGACCTTCGCGCGCAGGCCGATCATCGGCTATACGTGGATCGTGCTGGCCCTGGTCGCCACCGGTTTCCTCAGCTTCGGCTTGTGGGTGCACCACATGTTCGCAGTGGGCATCCCGCTGCTGGCACTGGCCTTCTTCAGCGCGGCGAGCATGGCGGTGGCGATTCCGACCGCGATCCAGGTGTTCGCGTGGATCGCGACGCTGTGGTCCGGGCGGCCGTGGCTGCGGGTGCCGATGCTGCACATCTTCGGCTTCTTCGTGGTGTTCGTGCTCGGCGGGCTGACCGGGGTGATGCTGGCCTTCGTGCCGTTCGACTGGCAGGCGCACGACACCCACTTCGTCGTTGCGCACCTGCATTACGTGCTGATCGGCGGGATGATGTTCCCGTTGTTCGCCGGGCTGTACTACTGGCTGCCGCTGGCCAGCGGGCGGATGCCGTCGGAAAGCACCAGCCGTACCGCGTTCTGGCTGGTATTCATCGGCTTCAATCTGACCTTCCTGCCGATGCACCTGACCGGGCTGCTGGGCATGCCGCGCCGCGCCTACACCTATCCGGAGGAATTGGGCGTGCAGTGGCTCAACCTGCTGTCGACGGCGGCGGGCTTCGTGCTGGCGGTGGGGATCATCGCGATCTTGGTCGATGCGGCGTTGTGTTTCGTGCATGGACGACGCGGACGCGGCAACCCGTGGCGCGCCGGCACGCTGGAATGGGCGGTGCCTTGCCCGGTCCCGAACTACAACTTCGCGTCGATCCCGGTCGTCGGCGCGCGGTATCCGCTGTGGCACGACCGCAACCTTGCCGCGCGCACGGTCGACACGGGTGGTTTGCTTGGCGATCCGCGAAGCGGACGTCGCGAACTGCTGGGTACCGGGCCGGTCTCCGCGAAGCCGGAGCAGGTGGTGTTCCTGTCGTCATCGTCGTGGTGGCCGCTGGTTTGCGCGATGCTGATCGCCTCGATGTTGGCGTTCTTCATCGCCGGGTACTACCTGCTATCGGCGGCATGCCTGCTGCCGCTGGCGGGCGGGTTCCTTGCATGGATGTGGACGACGGGCCACCGCCATGCTCCGTTGCGGGTCGATGCCGGGAGCGGACTTTCGCTGCCGCCGCAATCGGCCAGCCGCAACGCTCCCGGCTGGTGGGCGGTGGTGATCACGATGCTGATCGATGGTTCCCTGTTCGCATCGCTGGTGTTCGCGTATTTCTACCTTTGGCTCGGCGCCGGGGCGTGGCCGCCCGCCGGCACTGGCGATCCACGGCTGACATGGGGGTCGTTGGCCGCACTGGCGTTGCTCGCGGCGTGCTGGGCGTGCTCGCATTTCGCCGGCCGGGCGTTTTTGGGCGGGCGCCGTGCGCGGCATGTGCCGTTGGCGGCATTCGCCATCGCGACGGCCTGCGCGTACCTGCTGGTCTACCCGTCGGCGGTGACGGGTCTTGTCGCCGTTCCGCAGGCGCATGCCTATGCCTCGGTGGTCTGGATATTGGCAGGGTTCGCCGTGGTGCATGTCGCGATTGCGGCCTTGATCTGCGGCTTCGTGCTGGCACGCGTGGCCTGCGGCCATGTCGATGGCGCACGTCCGTTGGAATGGCGCGTGGCCCTGGCTTTCCTGCGCTACACGCTGGTGCAGGCAGCGATCGCCTGGGCCGTGGTGCATCTGTTTCCGGTGGTGCAGGGATGAAGCCGGAGGTGCGCCGGAGCCGCTTCGGCTGGATCGCCGCGCCAATGCTGCCGTGGGCGCTGCATTTCGTGGCGATCTACAGCCTGCAGGGTCTGGTCTGCGCCCGCGGCTGGAACCAGGTCGGTGGCGTGGTCGGCATGCTGGCGCTCACCGTGCTGGCCTGGGGCGCCACGGCGTGGCTCGGTGCGCTTGGCCGGCGCGCGCTGGCCGCTGCAGCCGACGACCCAGGCGCGACGCGGTTCGCGGCGAGGCTGGTGGTATGGCTGTCGCTGCTGTCGGCCGTGGCGATCCTGTTCACTGCGTTGCCGGTAGTGTTGCTGGCGCCATGCGAATGAGAGAGTGGCGATGCGCAAGAGCCTGAAACAGCCGGTTCCGGAGAAGCGCAGCCCGACGGTGGAAAGCCGGGTGGCGCTCAAGCGCCATCCGCTGCATCCGATCCTGGTGGTCTATCCGATCGTGTGCCTGAGCTTGCTCCTGCCCTCGGACCTGGTCTACCAGTGGACAAGTGACGGGTTCTGGGCGCGCCTGTCGTGGTGGCTGAACCTGATCGGGCTGGCCAGTGGCCTGTTCGCCGCGGTGTTCGGCATGCTGGACATGTTCCTGATCCGCGTCGCACGCCGGCATGTCTCGGTATGGAACCACTTCGTCGCCGGGGTCATGCTGCTGGCGCTGGCCGCGCTGGGGGTGTGGCTGCGCGCGGCCGATCCCGCCGCCATCTGGCCTTGGGCCGTGGTGCAATCGTCGCTGTGCCTGCTGATGGTGATCGTGGTCGGCTGGCTGGGCGGCACGCTGACCTTCGGCCACGGCATCGGCGTGTACGACCATGCCTCGAAGGACTACGGCGTCGACGACGCGCCCGGCGAATGAGCATGTCCGACCATCGCCACATCGCCCGGGGCCGGTGCCTCGCCAAAGCTGCGCGGCTTGGCGCCGGTCAGCGCGGCCGCGGCCAGCAACAGCAGCAGCGGCAACCAGCCGAGCAGCCGGTAGAACATCGCGCTGTGCTTGTCGTGGCCATGTCCCAACGCATACAGGTGCAGGCCGAGGTACAGGTGCAACAGCACAGCCAGTGTCACCACGGCCAGTTTCGCCACCAGCCACCCGCCCGGCTGTACCCACGGGATCAACGCCATCCCGAATGCGATCGTCAACACGCCCGCGGGTGTGGCGATGCGGAAGAACAAGTGGTTCGCCACCGGATTGAAGAAGCCGGCTCGCGCATCGCGTTCGCGCAGGTGTCGCGCAACGAACAGCCGCGGCAGGAAGAACAGCCCGGTGAACCAGACCGTCATGCTGGCGATGTGCGCGACCTTCAGCCAGAAGTACATCGTGCAGGCTCCATGGGAAGGGGGACGACGCCGGGCCGGATGGCTCGTGTCGCCCCGATGCTGGCCATCTTGCCGGGTCGCACGTGGGCGACAGGCGAATTTTCCGGGGAGGTGCCGACGTTGGCCACCGCCTGGTCGCTGTCGCCGGTCGTTCCCGCGCTGTTGCTGATGACCATGCTGTATGCGGCCGGGCTATGGCGCTTGTGGCGCGACGGGCACCCGGGGCGCGGAATCGCGATGATCGAAGCGGCGCTGTTCTTTGCAGGCATGGGTGTGCTGGCGCTGGCAATGGTATGGCCGGTCGATGCATACGGTGCATGGTTGTTGTCCGCGCACATGGGTCAGCACATGCTGCTGCTGGCGCTGGCGCCACCGTTGCTGCTGGCGGGCCGGCCGATGGCGGCGGTGGCCGCCGCGCTGCCGCCGCGTTGGTCGAAGGCATTGCATCGTGCATTGCTGCCATTGGCGCCCGGATTCGGGCGCACGCTCGCGCTGGCCACGTTCGCCAATGTTGCGGTGATGTGGGGTTGGCATGCGCCTGCCGCGCTGGCGCTGGTGATGCGCAGCGGACCGGCGCACTGGGTGATGCACGGCAGCTTCCTGCTGGCGGGCCTGTGGTTGTGGGCCTTGCTGTGGCAGCGCATTCGCGACGACGTGGCGGGCGCGCTGTCGGGCGCGATCGCCATCGTCGTGGTGATGATGCAGATGGGGTTCCTCGGGGCGTTGCTGACGTTCTCGCAGCGCATCGTGTACCCGGTCTATGCCGACCGCGCGACGGAACTGGGCATTGCTGCGTTCGACGACCAGCAGTTGGCGGGGCTGATCATGTGGGTACCGTCATGCCTGCCGTACCTTGCCGGCGCGTTGTGGTTGCTGGCCCGCGAACTCCGCAGGATGGGCAAGCGCCTCGACTGAGGCGGCGCTATACGTTGCCGTCGCCACGTGAGCTGCGCCGGCCAGGGCCGGTCCACCTGCTGGTCGCCGCCCTCTTCAGGTGCTGACCGCCCCATCACCCCCTGCCGTGCCCATGACCGCTCCCATCTCTTCGTCCTCCGGTCCGATGCCCGATCCGGCTTCGGTGCGCCTGTCCGTCGCCCCGATGATGGATTGGACCGTGTGCTCAAGAATAATCAGCTAAAACAAATGCTTGGGTCAGTGGTTCTGTGCCAGGTTGCAAGGAAGTCGCTCGAGGGCTGGCCAACGACTCAATGTGGACGTGGTGGGAATGGGCCTTTCCACCTCGCGGTCCCGAACGTGCGCGGGTCGCGCAAGCATGAGCCTTCCCGATCGAGTCAAGACCTCCCGGGCATTGGCGCGCATCCCGGGCCTTTGTGGTGCCGAGGCAGGACAACCCCCAAAGGCGTACCATCAAGAGACCTGTAGCCAACGGCCAATGGCGGATCCAGTGGAAAGCCAAGAAAGCCAACGGATCGCAATTGTCCTGGCGCGCAGGGCGGAGACTGCCGGGCAGATTGCCGATACGATGGTCTCGACATGGCAGGCCATCGATGCCGCCCTGAGCCCCATCATCGGCCAGCGGGGCGTTGCCGTGCTCTACAAGCGCAGCCTCTACCTCGCCGGCCACGCCCATCCGTGGCTGGCGGGTATGCATGAAGACAGCCAGGCCACCATGGATCTGATGGCACTGAGATCTGTTTTTGCGCAGCAAAGCAGCACCGATGCCGCCGTCGCTGGCGGCGCATTTCTGCAGACGTTCCACGAGCTGCTGTCCAGTCTCATCGGGCTCTCGCTCACCGAGCGATTGCTTCGTCCCGTATGGGCCCCCTTTTCAAGCGGCCCGCCCGCGCAGGACACTTCGTCATGACCACCAAAGTGACAATCAACCGCCTGGCAACCGGCGTGCCTGGCCTGGACGAAGTACTCAGTGGGGGGCTGCCGGAATTCTCGTTCAATCTCATCGCCGGGCCGCCCGGTTGCGGCAAGACCACGCTGGCGCATCAGATGATGTTTGCGCTGGCCACGAAGGAGCGCCCGGCGCTCTATTTCACAGTGCTGGGTGAGCCGCCCCTGAAGATGTTGCGCTATCAGCAGCAGTTCGAGTTCTTCGACAGCGAGGCGATCAACCACTCGATCCACTTCATCAATTTGTCCGACGACGCTTCGGCGGGCGACCTGGACCAGGTCCTGCGACGCATGGTCGCCGAGGTGGAAGCACATCGTCCGGCACTGGTGTTCGTCGACTCGTTCCGCTCCGTGGTGCACGCGAGTCGCGGCGAGGGCCAGCCGCACAACAACCTGCAGCAGTTCGTCCAGCAACTCGGCATGCTGATGACCAGCTGGCAGGCCACGACCTTCCTGATCGGCGAATACTTCACCGAAACCGAGGCCGACGCCAATCCGGTGCTGACGGTGGCCGATGGTCTGATCTGGCTGCGCCAGAGCGTCCAGCGCAACTCCATGGTGCGCAAGATGGAGGTGATGAAGATGCGCGGCCAGCCGACGCTGCCGGGACTGCATACGTTCCGCATCACGGCGTCCGGCATCGAAGTGTTCGCGCCGGCGCGCGTGGCGCTAGCGGCGCATGCCGAAGCGAACCCGCGGTCGGCCGGCAAACGCCTGCTGATGGGCGTGCCGCATCTGGACGACATGATGGGGGGCGGTTTGCCGTGCGGCTATTCGATGCTCGTGGCCGGCCCTTCCGGATCCGGCAAGAGCATCCTCGCCGCCGCATTCCTCGCCGAGGGCGCGCGTTGCGGCGAGACCGGCGTCATTGCGGTCTTCGAGCAGCGTCCAAACCGGTCGCGCAACCGCCTGCTCACGGACCTGATCGAAAGCGGCCGCGTGGGCCTGGTGGACAGCCGCGCACCCGACCTGTCTATCGACGAGATCGTGCAACTGCTGCTCAACGAGATCCGCAGGCTCGATGCGAGCCGCGTCGTCATCGACTCGCTGTCGGCATTCGAGCTCGCCCTGGCACCGACCTTCCGGGAAGACTTCCGCGAGTCGTTGCTGCGCCTGGTCACCGCCCTGAGTGGTGCCGGCGTCACCGTGCTGATGACATCCGAACTGGAAGACCGCTACATCGATCTGCGCTTCAGCCCGTATGGCACCGCGTTCCTGACCGACGCCATCATCGTGCAGCGTTATATCGAGGTCGACAGCCGGCTGCGTCGCGTGATGGCGGTGGTCAAGGTGCGTGCAAGCGCGCATTCGGACGAGTTGCGCGAGTTCAGCATCGATGACGACGGTATCCACATTGGCGAAATACTTGCCGATCAGGAGGGGCTGCTCGGTGGCAGGCCGACGACGAAGCAAGTCCGCGGCGCCGACGGCAGTTGAGCCTGTGCCATGACCAAGACGCCTCGCGACAAAGACAGCGCCCTGACGGAAGCCGAGCGCAAACTCGCGCAACTGCGACAGCAGGCCGAGCAGGCACGCGTGACGTTGGCCCGGTTGCACCGGGACGTGGCCGAGGCGGAGAGCCGACTGGACGGCAACCAGTCGGCACGACTGATCGAGGCGAACGAGCGGTTGGTGCTCGCCGCACTGCGTGCCAGGAGCGATGCCGAAGCCGCGTCACGGGCAGTCGACGAATTGGCGCGATCCGTCGAGTTCGACGCCTTGACGGCTTTACCCAATCGCACGCGGCTGCTCGACCGCTTCGCAAGTGCCATCGCTTTCGCCAAGCGTCATGGCACGCGGATGGCACTCCTGTTTCTGGACCTCGACAACTTCAAGCAGATCAACGACACACTCGGCCATGCCATCGGCGATGAGGTGCTCAGGCTGACAGCACATCGTCTGGCTTCTCTTGTCCGCGATGAGGATACGATCAGCCGCTACGGTGGCGATGAGTTCGTGATCCTGCTCGCGGAGATATCCCAGCCGTCCGATGCGGTCCTGGTCGCCAATAAGCTGATTGCGGCCCTGGGTTCTCCCTGTCGCGTAGGCGAGCATGTGTTTCGCCTGACTGCGAGCATCGGCATCTGCATCTATCCCGATGATGGCGACGACGCACATACGCTCATCGAGCGTGCCGACGCCGCCATGTACTGCGCCAAACGTCAGGGGTTTGGCAGTTCTCTTTTCCATGGAGAAGAGCCTGCAGGCCAGGCGCCAGCGCTGACGTCGTTGCAACCTCCCTTCATCCACCACGAACAGGCGTCGAGCGAATACGAACGGCACTACATGCAATTGCGCGAAGCCAATGGCGAGCTGGTATTGGCCGCACTGGACGCGCAGGAACTACAGGCGGCTGCGGAGCGGGCGCAGCGGCAGCAGAAGGAGTTCCTGGCCGTGGTTGCGCACGAGTTGCGCAACCCGCTGACGCCCATCCGCATCGCGGCCGAAATGCTGGGCTTGGCGCGTCCGGAGGAAATACCGCGCTACCAAGCCATCATCGAGAACGAGGTCGAACACATGGTCCGCCTCGTAAGCGACCTGGTGGACATGTCCCGCGTCAACACGGGCAAGCTCAGGATCGAATGCCGGAGGGTTGACCTCGCCGACATCATCGACGAAGCAGTCGCTGCCTGCCGGCCTGCGATGGATACGCGCCTGCAACACTTCAGCGTCCAGGTGCCTGCATGCGCCATCGAACTGAACGCGGATCCGGTCCGCCTGGCGCAAGTCCTGAGGAACCTGCTCGACAACGCGTCCAAGTACACACCCAATGGCGGGGAGGTCGGGCTTTCGGTCGTCGTCGCCGACGATACTGTCGTGATGAGCGTGTCCGACAGTGGCATCGGCATCACCGCCGGGGCCTTGGCCGAGGTCTTCGAGCCGTTCGTGCAGGACAAACACGCTATTGGCTTCAATGGTGTTGGCCTGGGGATCGGGCTCACGGTGGTACGCGAGCTGGTGGATGCACACGGCGGTCAAGTGGTGGCGAGTAGCCCGGGTACGGGCCTGGGCAGCAAATTCGTGGTTACGTTGCCATTGACGGGACGCAAGTCGGGAAACGCGTCGCAGGGTTGATGGGCCCGCAAGCGAACAACACACCCAGAGAAGAAAGGTTTTTCGCCCAATCGAGGGGAAAGCGCCGGGTCTGTTGGATGACCGGGGCGCCGGGGGCGAAGGCCCTTGGATGCGAATGTCCCCCGGCACCGGCCAGGGCCGGCGCCTCCTCCTTGATTTCGCACCCAAGGGCCTTCGCCCCCGGCGTTCGGACATGACCGGTGGTTCCAAAGATGGAATCCCGGGGAGGGCCGGCAGGTCGCGTCGAGACAGCCAGGTAGCAGCGAGAACCGGCGATCGAACGCAAGCGGCAGCGCCCACGCCTTCGCTGAAGGCGAGCCCCCCTCACATGGAAGAAGAACCAGAAAAAATGGGTCGAGTTCATGTTCCAGCCCGATTCGACCCGCAGCGCGCAACCGGGGAGAATGTGGACTTCCGGGTCCCTGTCATCCCGTTGTGTCGACCATGACCTCCCCAAGCCAGCCTGCAGCCAGTCCACGTATCGATCCCGCGGCGCTACGCCTGTCCGTCGCCCCGATGATGGATTGGACGGACTCGCATTGCCGGGTCTTCCATCGCCTGCTGGCGCCGCATGCGCGGCTGTATACGGAGATGGTGCACGCCAACGCGGTGATCCATGGCGATCGCGAGCGCCTGCTGGGCATGGATGCGTCCGAGCATCCGGTCGCGCTGCAACTGGGTGGCAGCGAGCCGGAGTTGCTGGCGCAGGCGGCCCGGATCGGTGCCGACTGGGGCTATGACGAGATCAACCTCAACTGCGGTTGTCCGTCCGACCGGGTCCAGGCCGGGCGCTTCGGCGCCTGCCTGATGCGCGAGCCGGCGCTGGTGGCCGATTCGGTCGCGGCGATGGTCGCGGCGTGCACGGCTTCGGGGCGGGATGTTCCGGTGACGGTGAAATGCCGGCTCGGGGTCGACGATGACCACGACTACGACTGCTTCCGCGCCTTCATCGACATCGTCGCCGATGCCGGCTGCGGCATGTTCGTGGTCCACGCGCGCAATGCCTGGCTGCAGGGCTTGAGCCCGAAGGAGAACCGAGAGGTGCCGCCGCTGCGCTACGACTGGGCGTACCGGCTCAAGCGCGAGCGGCCGGACCTGCAGGTGGTGGTCAACGGCGGTATCGCCGATGCCGGCGAGGCGGCCGCGCACTTGAACCATGCCGACGGCGCCATGCTGGGTCGCGCCGCCTATCACACGCCGTATCTGCTGCACCGGCTCGACGTGGCCTGGTTCGGGGGTGAAGTGAAGCCGCGCGCCGAGCTGCTGCGCGCGCTGCGGCCCTATGTCGAGGCACAACTGGAGCGTGGGGTGTTTCTAAAGCACATCACCCGCCACCTGCTCGGCCTGTTCGCCAACGAGCGCGGCGGCCGTGCGTTCCGGCAGGTGCTGAGCGAGGGCGCGCACAAGCCCGGTGCCGACTGGTCGCTGGTCGAACGGGCGATCGCGATCACCGAGTCGTTCGCCACGGCGCACGACAGCGACCGCCAGCCGGCTTGAGCCACGGCCCATGATCACCCGCGACACCGACGCCTTCCTGCGCTTCGCTCACGGCAGCGCGCCGGACTTCGGCCCCGCCACTGCCCGCGCCGCGTTCCTGGTTTCGCCGGACGGCTTCGCCCGCGCCGACGAATCCGCGCGCGACAACATCTACATGGCCGACGCCCCGGCCTTCGACCCGGCGTGCGCGCTCGACGAACACCGCGGGCTGCATCGCGCGCTGTCGCGCTGCCTGCCGACGATCTGCTTCGCCGGCGACCCGGCCACGCCGGATGCGGTGTTCCCGAACAACGTGTTCGCGACCGCTCATCCGGATGCGGCCGGCGGCGGCGCGGGCCGGGTGATCATCGGCCGCATGCGCCATCCGGTACGCCGGCGCGAGGCGATCCGCGACGACATCCGCGGCTTCTTCACCGACGTGCTCGGTTACCGTCTGCACGACCTGTCCGGACAGCTGCATCCGTGCGAACTGACCGGTTCGCTGGTCATCGACCGCGCCCGCGGGCTCGGCTTCTGTGGCCTGTCCGAGCGCTGTGACGAGGCAGGCGCCCGGCTCATGCACGACGCCTTCGGCCTGCGCGCGACCCTGATGTTCGATCTCGCCCCGGGCGAATATCACGCCAATGTCGTCCTGTCCGTGCTGGCCGGACGGGCGCTGCTGGTGTGCCCTGACGGTTTCGCCGATCCGGCCACCGCCGACGCGATCGCCTCGTTGTACGTACCGCACACGGTGCGGCTGTCGGCAGCGGAGCGGGCGGCGTTTGCCGGCAATGCGATCGCATTGGGCGACACCGTATGGATGAGTACGCGGGCCGGGCAGGCGCTGGTTTCGCCGCAGCACGAGCGGCTGCAGGCGGCGGGGTTCCGCATCGAGACCGTGGCGCTGGATACGATCGAGGCCGCTGGCGGGTCGTTGCGTTGCTGTGTCGGCGAAATCTACTGATGTTTTCAGAGCGGGTCTGGATTTTGTGAATCCGGTCAAGGACTTGCTGCGCCAGCACGCGATTTCCATGGGTGCTTGCGGCGGCCGCCGGTACATGGCTGAATGGGGCGCATCGGGGGGCGGAAAAGTTCAGACCGGATTCACCGCCTTGTTCAGAGAATGCCCCTGCGGTGTCATCTTGACGCTCCCTGCACAACGGCTCCCGCCCGCCTGCTGTCCCCTGTTCCGATCCGACCGGAGACCCATGCCCAGCCTGCTCGTTCGTACCACTGCCCTGGTTCTGCTGGTCGCGGCTGCCGTGGTGGCGGGTGAGGCCATGGCCCAGAAGGGTGGCCCGCCGGACAAGGTGAGCCGGGAATCGCCGCAGGTCCGCCACAGCCGTGGCGACGACCAGCGTGCCCTGAGCGATGCCGTGCGCCGGGTCGAACGGCGTACCGGTGGCCGGGTCCTGAGCGCTGAGCGCGTGCCGTTCGACGGCCGCGACGTCAGCCGTGTCAAGGTCGTCGATCAACAGGGACGCGTTCGTGTATTCATGGACGACCCGAGCTCCACGCGCCAGCCGCGCCAGCTGCCCAGCCGCCCTGATCCGCGTCGTACACGTGATGACGACGACTGAAGCGACTAAGGTGTAGGCAGCGCCCGGACCGGCTTGTTGCGGTCCTTCCACCCACGGAGTTCCCCGAATGGAGTTCCCATGCGAATCCTGCTTGTAGAAGACGAAGCCCCCCTGCGCGAAACCCTGGCCGCCCGCCTCAAGCGTGACGGCTACGCGGTCGATGCCGCCCAGGACGGCGAGGAAGGGCTGTACATGGGCCGCGAGGTGCCATTCGACCTCGGCATCATCGATCTCGGCCTGCCCAAGATGTCGGGCATGGAGCTGATCAAGGCGTTGCGCGACGAGGGCAAGAAGTTCCCGATCCTGATCCTGACCGCGCGTTCGAGCTGGCAGGACAAGGTCGAGGGGCTCAAGCATGGCGCCGACGACTACCTGGTGAAACCATTCCACGTCGAGGAGTTGCTGGCGCGCATCAACGCGTTGGTGCGCCGCGCCGCCGGCTGGAGCAAGCCGACCCTGGAATGCGGGCCGGTGACCTTGGACCTGGCCGCGCAGACGGTCAGCGTCGAAGGCCAGAACGTCGACCTGACCAGCTACGAGTACAAGGTGCTCGAATACCTGATGATGCATGCCGGCGAACTGGTCTCGAAGGCCGACCTGACCGAGCACATCTACCAGCAGGACTTCGATCGCGACTCCAACGTGCTGGAGGTCTTCATCGGCCGCCTGCGCAAGAAGCTCGATCCGGAGAGCGCGCTCAAGCCGATCGAGACCGTGCGTGGCCGCGGCTACCGCTTCGCAATCCCGCGCAGCGGGGAGTAGCGATCCCCGGCTCTTCCTTTGACGGACCACTGCCGATGGGCGCGGACAGGGTTTCGGCCCTTGTCCGCGCCTTTTCATTTCCACGACGCACTCCGCCGTGCGATTCCCCTTCCGGTGCAAGCCGGGCCGCCGCGCCGGTAAGCTGTCGCCGTATGCCAAACCTTGTTTCCAATGGCTGTTTTTTCGATTCTTCTCCGATTGGCGGGGAAGCGACTTCGGATGCAGCCGCCGCCCGCCGATCGGCGTTCCATGCTTCAAAGGCGGGGCGTCGACCCTCCTGGCCCACTCTCCGCAACCCCCGACTTCCCTACGAACACCCCCGCAATCGGGAAAAGAATCGTCTTCTTTCCTCAGGGCGGCGACTCCTTCCGGAGGTGTTCCTCTCGATAGCGACCCTGAAGTTGTCGTCTGGCGGGGGAATCCCGTGAGCTGGGGGCAGCCGAGGTCGTTGCAGGCGCGCCAGCTGCTGGCGGCCAGCCTGGGCCTGCTCGCGTTCCTGGCGCTGGCCGGCTACGCGCTTGACCGCGCCTTCCTTGAGACCGCCGAGAGCAACCTGCGCGAGCGCCTGAAGGGGTATGCGCTGGCTTATGCCGGCAAGGGCGAGTTCGCCCGCAACGGCGAGTACATCCCGCCCTACGACGCGGTCGACCCGCGCTTCGACATGCCTGGCAGCGGCCTGTACGCGGAAGTGGTGTTGCAGCATTCGCGCTGGGACTCGGCCTCGGCCGTCGGTCCCGAGTTGCCGCCGGGCGAAATGCTCGAGCCGGGCGGGGAGAGTTTCGACAAGAGACTTTCGGTGACCGAACTGGACGGCAGTATCGGCGAGGTCTATCGCTACGGCTACGGTGTGATCCATGACGTAGGGCAGGTGGGCGAGGAGATTCCGTACACCATCTACATCCTCGAGACCACGACCCAGCTCGGCCGCCAGGTCGCTGTGTTCCGCGAGGCGCTGTGGCGTTACCTCGGCGGCGCAGGCCTGATCCTGTTGCTGCTGCAGGGGCTGATCCTGCGCTGGAGCCTGCGTCCGCTCAAGCGCGTGGTCGACGAGCTCAAGCGCGTGCAGCGTGGCCTGCTTTCGCGCATGAGCGGGCGTCATCCGCGCGAACTGGAACCGCTGACCGAGAGCATCAACGCCTTCATCGAGAGCGAGCGCGAAAACCTCGAGCGCCAGCGCAACACCATGGCCGACCTCGCCCACAGCCTGAAGACGCCGCTGGCGGTGTTGCGCGCGCGCATTGCCGAGGAGGCCCCGGCCGAGGAGCTGCGCGAGGAGATCGATATCCAGGTCCGGCGCATGAGCGATCTGGTGTCCTACCAGCTCGGCCGTGCCGCGCGCTCGGGCCATGTGCTGTTCGCCGCACCGGTGGAGATCGAGCCGTATGCCGATCAGATCGTGCGCAGCCTGGAGAAGATCTACGCGTCCAAGGGTGTGTTCTGCGAGTTCGACCTCGATCCCGGCATCGCGTTCTACGGCGAGCCGGGCGACCTGCAGGAGGTGCTCGGCAACCTGCTGGAGAATGCGTTCAAGTGGGCGTCTTCGCGGGTGTTGTTGACGGTCAAGCCGGGCGAAACGGAACCAAGCCGGCGCCCCGGCCTGTTGCTGGCGGTCGACGATGATGGTTCCGGCATTCCCGGGGACAAGATCGAGCGCGTCCTGCAGCGCGGGGTGCGCGGCGATGAGCGTGTGCAGGGCCATGGCATCGGCCTGGCCACGGTGCAGGACGTGGTGCGCAGCTACCGCGGCACGCTGGAGGTGTCGCGCTCGGAGGAGTTGGGCGGGGCGCGGTTCGAGGTGAGGCTGCCGCCGGGGTTGTAGTGGCGTGTCGCGCGCAACGCGGAATCTGCTTTGAAAGTTTGCGGAGGACGCATCCGGGCAGGGCTTTGCAGGACACGCCGTAAATCCATCCTTGGAGGCTCATCCGAAACATCCATGTTTCGGAAGGTCCTGCAAAGCCCTGCCCGGATGCGTCTGGGCAAGTTGGCGGGAAAGCTGATTCCGTGTTGTGCGCGACACGACAGGAGTTGCGAAGAGTCAGGCAAACGGTGGCGGCCCGTACAGTCGCTGCAGATGCTTCGCCACCGCTGGCATTTCCACGCGCAGCAGCGCCGGGTCGCTGAAGTGGTATTCGGTAGCCACCGCGAAGAATTCCTCGGGGCACTCAGCAGCATACGGGTCGATCGCGATCTCTTCGCCGGCATCGACCGCGGCGGTCAGGGCGTCGAAGGCGGTCTGGAAGTCGCGCGCCCATTCGCGTTGCCACGGCCGCGGCAGCGGCGGGGTGCCGTCGAGCAGGCCGTCGAGCACGTCGAGCTTGTGCGCCATCTCGTGCGCGGCCACGCAGAAGCCGGCACGCGGGTCGGCGCAATCGGCCTGCACGTCGGCCCAGGACAGGATCAGCGGACCCTGTTCCCAGGCTTCGCCGATCAGTTCGTCATGCCATTCGTGCAGTACGCCGGCAGCGTCCATATGGTTGCGTTTCACCCGGAACGCGTCGGGGTAGACGATCAGCTGGCTCCAGCCATGCAGGCCCTCGGCGCCGAATTCGATCAGTGGCAGACAGCACAGTGCGGCGAGTTGGCAGCGTGCGGTCTCGTCCAGCGTCAGGTCGCCGAGCGGAGTGATGGTCTTCTCGTGCAGAAAGCGCGAGACCAAGGCCGCCAGGCGCTGTTGGCGCGTCTCGTCCAGCGCGAGCACCCACGGCAGGCCGTGGCATGCATCCCGCCACAGATCGGGCGGCAGGGCCCGGGGGGGCGGCGCAGCCGTTTGAACAGACCGAGCAAGTACGCCTCTTGCGGTGGGCTCAGCGCACCATGCCGGGCAGGAAGCTGTGCCAGCGCCGCGGCGACGGGCGCCCGTTCGAGGGTGCGTCACCGTGCACGCTGGGCCGGGCCCGGGTCTCCCGTTCCGGCACCGTGGCAGGGGTCGTGTCCGGGGTCGGCTCCGACTTGTCCTGGGCCAGCCGGGACGTTTCCGGGCAACTGCCGCTGTTCGGGCCGCTGTGCTGGATATCGCGCGCAAGCACCGGCGCCGCGGCGGTCGCGGCGACGAAAACGAGGACGGTCAGGCAATGGCAGATCCGGTGCATGGTGGGTCCTTGCCACAGGCCGGGCGGATTCCGGCAAACGCCGAATATAGCGTGATTTCGTGACGGATGTTTTGTTGCGCTGCGGCAACGGTGGCCGTCGCGCATAATGCCGCCGATGAGAAGCGCCGCCCCTCTCCGTGCATCTTTCATAGCTGTGCCGGCAACCGGCGACAACCTGCGTGGGAGGCTGGTCCGTGGATGAACGCGCCCTGCTGCAGCGCCTGAGCGCCGGCCCCGTGTCCGGGGACGCCCTGGCGCGCGAATCCGGCCAGACCCGGGCGGCGGTGTGGAAGCGGGTGCAGGCGCTGCGCGAGGCCGGGGTGCCGGTGCTGGCGCGTCCGGGGCGTGGCTATTCGCTGGCAACACCGCTGGATCTGCTTGATGCCGATGCGATCGAGGCCGGTATCGACCCGGCCGTGCGCGCCCGGCTACAGGCGCTGGAAGTGGCCTGGAGCATCGACTCGACCAACAGCGAGCTGCTGCGCCGCGGTGCGGCCGGACTGGAAGGCGGTGCCGTGGCCCTGCTGGCCGAACGCCAGACCGGCGGTCGCGGCCGTCGTGGCCGGGACTGGGTGTCGCCGCTGGCGGCGCACCTGTACCTGTCGCTGGCCCGGCGTTTCGAGGCCGGCCTGGCCCGGCTCGGCGGCCTGAGCCTGGTGGCCGGTGTCGCCACCGTCGAGGCCCTGCATGCGCTGGGTGTGGAGCAGGCGCGGCTGAAGTGGCCCAACGACATCGTGGTCGAGACCGACGGCGTGTTGCGCAAGCTGGGCGGGTTGCTGGTGGAGGGGGGCGGCGAGCACGGTGGCCCGGCGCATGCGGTAATTGGACTTGGATTGAACGTGCGCATGCCGGCGGGGGATGCGGTCGCGCCGTGTATCGACCAGCCGTGGTGCGACCTTGCCGGGCTCGATGCCGGTCCGGCCTGCGACCGCAACCGCCTTGCCGCGACGGTGCTCGCGCACTGGCTGCCGGCGCTGGACACGTTCGACGCCGACGGTCTGGCCCCTTTCCTCGACCGTTACGCAGCGCTCGACGTGCTGACCGGTCGCGCGGTGATCCTGCATTCGGAAACCGGCGAGCGTGAAGCGGTCGTGCTCGGCCTTGCGGGCGACGGCGCGTTGCGGGTGAGGCTGGCCGGTGGGGAAACCCGCAGCGTGCATTCGGGCGAGGTCAGCGTCCGCCGCGCAACCGCAGGAGCATCGGCATGAGCGTCTGGTTGTTCGATCTCGGCAATACCCGGCTCAAGTGCGCGCGGCTGCACGATGACGGTACGGTCGGCGAGGTGTTGGCGCTTCCGCACCAGGCCGCGAGTGCCGAGGATGTCGCCGCGGCGATGGAGGTCGCGTTGCCGGCGCGGATCGAAGTCGCGTACCTGGCCAGCGTCGCTTCGCCGTCGCTGACCACGGCGGTGATCGATGCGCTCACGCGGCGTTGCGGGCGGATCTCGCGGGCGTGCACCCAGCGCCGGTTCGGTGGCTTGCGGATCGCCTACGAACGACCGGAGAAGCTCGGCGTCGACCGCTTCCTGGCCCTGGTCGCGCTGCACGCACGCGGCGGCCCGGCGCTGTGTTGCGGCGTCGGCACCGCGCTGACAATCGACCTGCTCGACGGCGAGGGACTGCATCGCGGCGGCCGCATCGCGCCGTCGCCGGAGTTGATGCGCGAGGCGCTGCATGCGCGCGCCTCGCAGCTGCCGGCCGAAGGCGGACGCTATCGCGAATTCGCCGACGACACCGAGGATGCGCTGGCTTCGGGTTGCGATGGCGCTGCATTGGCGTTGGTCGGGCGCAGCCTGGCCGAGGCCACGCATCTGCTTGGCGAAATGCCAACGCTGTACCTGCATGGCGGCGGCGGAGAGCGCCTGCGCGCGATGCTGCCGGCGGCACGCTGGGAGCCCGGGCTGGTGCTGCAAGGGCTGGGGTGCTGGGCCGGCGTCGAGCATGCTCATTCGCGGCATGCCCAGTAGAATCGCCGCATGCTGATCCGTGCCCTGATCGTCTTCCTTGCCGTCCTCAACCTGGGTGTTGCCGCGTGGTGGATCTTCCGCTCCGATCCCGCGCCGGCCGCATCCGAGCCGCTGCCGTTGGGGGTCGCGCGGCTGCAACTGGTCAGCGAAGTCGCACCCGGCGAACTCCCGGTCGCGGAGGAAAACGCCGACGCGCCATTGCGTTGCTTCAGCTTCGGCCCGTTCGACAACGACACCGCCGCGGTTGCACGATCGGCGCTGGGGCCGCTGGTCGAGCGCATCGTGCCGCGTCAGCAGGGCGATGGCGAGATCCGCGGCTGGCGGGTCTACATGCCGCCATTCGATGGTCCCGACGCGGTGCAGGCGGCCGCGCGCGCACTGTCGGAGGCCGGGGTCGGCGACATGTTCGTGGTCCGCGACGGGGTGGAAGCCAACTCGATCGCGCTGGGCCGCTACGGTACCGAGGAGGCCGCCCGCCGCCGTGTCGAGACACTGGCCGGGAGCGGTTTCACCGCCCGTGCCGCGCCGATCGGCAGCGGCACCCCGCGGGTCTGGTTCGACGTCGAGGCCGGACCGCGCTTCGACCCGGAGCAGGCCCGCAGCGCAGCCCGTGCGCCCGGACACGAGGAACTGGAGTGCGAACCGCAGCCGTAGCGCCTGGCTCCATCGGTTAGAATGGACAGTCATGCCGGCTTAGCTCAGTTGGTAGAGCAACCGCCTTGTAAGCGGTAGGTCGTCAGTTCGAATCTGACAGCCGGCACCATCGAATCGCAAAAGGAGCGCGTCGGATGAGTCGCCAGTACCCGTCTGTTTCCCTGATCGGAGCCCCGACCGACATCGGTGCCGGGCACCAGGGCGCGCGGCTGGGCCCCGAGGCGCTGCGCATCGCCGGGCTTGGCGAGGCGCTGGTCGCGCGCGGTGTCGACGTGGTCGATCGCGGCAACCTCGACGGCCCGCGCAATCCCTGGCAGCCGCCGGTCGACGGCTACCGCCATCTCAACGAGGTCGCGACCTGGAACCGGCTGGTGATGGACGCGGTGCGGGCCGAACTGCGCGATGGGCGCATGCCGATCCTGCTTGGCGGCGACCATTGCCTTGGCCTGGGTTCGATCACTGCGGTCGCGCGCCACTGCCGTGAGACCGGCAAGAAGCTGCGCGTGATCTGGCTCGACGCCCACGCCGACTTCAACACCAGCAACGTGACCCCGTCCGGCAATATTCATGGCATGCCGGTGGCCTGCCTGTGCGGGATCGGCCCGCGTACGCTGACCCACCTCGATGGCGAAGGCCCGGCGATCACTCCGGATGTGATCCGCCAGATCGGCATCCGTTCGGTCGACCAGGGCGAGAAGCGGCTGGTCAAGGAGCACGGCCTCGACATCTACGACATGCGCTACATCGACGAAGTCGGGATGAAACGGGCGATGGCCGAGGCGCTGGACGGGCTCGACGCCGACACCCATCTGCATGTCAGCTTCGACGTCGATTTCCTCGACCCGAGCATCGCCCCGGGCGTCGGCACCACCGTGCCGGGCGGGCCGAACTACCGCGAGGCGCAGCTGGTGATGGAGATGATCGCCGACACCGGCCTGATGGCCTCGCTGGACATCGTCGAACTGAACCCGCTGCTCGACAAGCGCAACCGCACCGGCAAGCTCGCCGTCGACCTGGTCGAAAGCCTGTTCGGCAAGTCGACGCTGATGCGCGATTGAGTGCGCCGACCTGAACAGCGGCGGCCAAAGCTGTCGCCCGGCTGACCGTCTATCGCGGTTTTCACGCTGTTTGCATGGGGTCTGCTGTGGGATGGTGACGCGCGACATGCCGCTGCATGTCCGAAGTTCCCCAGCTACCGCGATGAAGGAGTGTGAGATGAAAGCTCTGGTCGTATTGATGCTGTTGGCGGCGTTCTCGGTGACCACGCTGAGCGCCTGCAACACGATGGCAGGTGCCGGCAGGGACGTGCAGGCTGTCGGCGAGAAAGTCGAGGACAAGGCCGAAGACTGCAAGGACGGCAAGTGCTGAATCCGGCGGTGCGGCGATGCTGCATCTGCCGACATCAGAAAGTGGGGAAAGGCCGGTTATCCGGCCTTTTCCATTTTTGTCCGGCTGTTCAGGGCGCCATGAACCTGCGAGTGCAGGGGGTGTTTCTCTGTGGTTCACCATCTTCTACGGCGGGATAACGCAATACCGACTCGATGCGAATGCCGGGGCTGCGAAGCTGGGCGAGCAGTCGACATCAGACTGCTCCCCCAACGCAGAGGAAATTACAGATGAACAAGGACATCATTGCTGGCAAGTGGACGCAGATCAAAGGTCAAGCCCAGGCCAAATGGGGCGACCTGACGGACGATGTGTTCGATGTCGCGGAAGGCAACTCCGAGTACCTGGCAGGCAAACTGCAGGAACAGTACGGATGGGCGCGTGAGCGTGCCGAACGCGAGGTGCGCGAGTTCGAGAAGACCCTGCACTGATCGACGAGCAGTAACGACCTCCTTCCCAGCGTACGTTGCGGGCCGGCATTCGCCGGCCCGTTGTTGTTGGGCCTTGTCGCGGGCCCACCCGGCTCAGTAGCCCGGCGGATCCGGCACGAATCCAGTCGGAAATGCCTGCGGCGCCTCCGGTTGAGGTGACCGTCGGTTGTGGATGATGCCGAGCGCGATCAGTCGTTCGCGAGTGTCGTAGCGGATCTCGCTGACCTGGGCCGGATGCCGGCTGGCGCGGGTGAAATGCGTGCGCGAGGCCGGCGACCATTCGCGTGCGCCATGGCCGGTGCCGATACGTTGCCGGGCCGGTGCGGCGGCGCGGGATTCGGCGGTCGGGGCGGCATCATCGGCGCCGGGGTGCTCGATCCTGCCGATCAGCGGGCGGTGCGGGGAGGGCATGGGCGCCACCTCGGTGAACGCCGCGATCCCGATCACGCCGACATTGCGTGGTCGCCCGGTGCGGCTGGCATAGCTGTCGCGGTGGTCGGTGAACACGAACTGGGCGACGTCGCCGAGCGACTTCCGCCAGCCGGTTATCTCGGTGCTCTGCCAAGGCCCGAGCACGTAACCGGCCTGAGAGGGATCGGCGGTTTCGCCGCTGACCGCGTTGATGCCATCCACCGACAGCACTACCAGCACACGCTGCCCGGTGGTGTTGGCCAGCCGCACCCCGTAGCGATGGCCGGGGGTGCCGGCGACCCAGGATTCACCGCGACGGCGGTAGACCGGCAGCCAGTCGCCGAGGTCGCGGTCGACGACCGTCACTTCGACCAGGTGGCCGGGGCGGGGAAGGACCGGCTCGATCGGCCTGTGGGCGTGGGTGGTCGATGGCAGGCCTGCCAACGACAGGCCGGTCGACACCAGCAGGGCGAGGAGGCGAAACGGCGTGCGCATGCGGGCATCTCCGTGGAAGCGTGTCAGTAGCAACGTCCCGGTGGCCGCAACGGGGTTGATCGCCCGGAGATTTCGCCACCGTCCTGCTGCGGCCTTTCCTCGGAGCGCCGCGCGAAGGAAAGTGGTGAAACCTCCGGTGGCGAAATCTCCGGGCTGGGCTCCGGTAAACTGCAGCGTCGTTTCGCAGGCGTTACTTTTCGATGCAAGCAGCCAGCCTTTCCGATCGCCGCACCCGCGTGCTGACCGGCATCACCACCACCGGCACTCCCCACCTGGGCAACTACGCCGGCGCGATCCGCCCGGCGGTGGCCGCCAGCCTCGACCCGCAGGTGGACAGCTTCTACTTCCTCGCCGACTACCACGCCCTGATCAAGGCCGACGACCCGGCCCGGGTCGCGCGCTCGCGGCTTGAGATCGCCGCGACCTGGCTGGCCTGCGGCCTGGACCCGGAGCGGGTGACCTTCTACCGCCAGTCCGACATCCCCGAGATCCCGCAGCTGACCTGGCTGCTGACCTGCGTCACCGCCAAGGGCCTGCTCAATCGCGCCCATGCCTACAAGGCGGCGGTGGACAAGAACACCGAGGCGGGCGAGGATCCGGACGCCGGTGTCACTGCAGGGCTGTACATGTACCCGGTGCTGATGGCGGCCGACATTCTCGCCTTCAACGCACACCGGGTGCCGGTCGGCCGCGACCAGATCCAGCACATCGAGATGGCGCGCGACATCGGCCAGCGCTTCAACCACCTTCATGGCGACGCATGGCGCGCGCTGACCGGCAAGGCCGGCGAACCGCTGACGTTGCCGGAGGTGGAGATCGAGGAGCACGTCGCCACGCTGCCCGGCCTGGACGGGCGCAAGATGTCCAAGAGCTACGACAACACCATTCCGCTGTTCGCCGAACCGGAGGTGCTGAAGAAGCTGGTGATGTCGATCGTCACCGACTCGCGCGCGCCCGGCGAGCCGAAGGAAGTGGAAGGCTCCAGCCTGTTCCAGCTCTACCAGGCGTTCGCCGACACCGAACAGACCGAGGCGATGCGCCAGGCCTATGCCGACGGTATCGGCTGGGGCGATGCCAAACAGCGCCTGTTCGAGCGGATCGAGGCGACGGTGGCGCCGATGCGCGAATCCTACCGCGAGCTGATCGCGCGCCCGGATCATCTGGAAAACGTCCTGCAGGCCGGGGCGGAGAAGGCGCGCGCGGTGGCTGCGCCGCTGCTCGACGAGTTGCAGCGCGCGGTCGGGCTGGGCGGGTTTGGTGCCGCGCTAACGGTGCGTGCGTCCACGCCGGAGCCGGAGGCATCGAAGCCGCCGGTGTTCAAGCAGTACCGCGAGACCGACGGCCGCTTCTACTTCAAGCTTGCGCAGGATGACCGTGTGTTGCTGCAAAGTGAGGGCCACGAGTCGCCGCGCGATGCGGGCCAGCTGGTTGCGAAACTGAAGCAGTCCGCCGGCGCGGAGGTCCACCACGTGCTCGACAAGGGCGTGCACCTGGGTGGGCACCTGGTCGGGCATCTTGGCGAGGGCGTGCTGGTCGAGGAACTGGTGGCCGCATTGGCGCAGTTCGCCGAGGAGGCCTGAGCCGTCCATTGGCTTGGGTTGTCATTCCGGGCGCTGCGCGGGATCTGCTTTGAAGGTTTCGTGGCGGGACGCAGCCGGGTATCGCTTTGCATGACACGCCGTAAACCCATCCATGGGGGCTCGGATGCGGCATCCATGCCGCATACGGTCATGCAAAGCGATACCCGGCTACGTCTGGACAGTGGGTCGGAAAGCAGATCCCGCACAGCGCCCGGAATGACGCATTCCGACCAAAGCGGCATCGTCGCCATGACGGTGTCCGCCTACACTGGCCGCAGGTGAATACGGAGGCACAGCACTTGGCCGAGCACGGCATCACCACCATCGACACCGGTTTCCAGCGGCCCAACTTCGATGCCGCCTACCTGATCGTCGAGAACGGTCGCGGCGCTTTCGTCGACTGCGGTACCAACCACAGTGTGCCGGCGATGCTGCAGGCGCTGGCCGGCAATGGCCTGTCTCCGGCCGATGTCGACTGGCTGGTGCTGACCCATGTCCACCTCGACCACGCAGGCGGCGCCGGCGCCTTGATGCGCGAGCTGCCGAACGCGCGCCTGCTGGTGCATCCGCGCGGCGCGCCGCACATGGTCGATCCGTCGAAACTGATCGCCGGCGCCACTGCGGTGTATGGAGAAGCCGAGATGGCGCGCAGCTACGGCACGATCCTGCCGGTGCCGGCCGCACGCGTGATCGAGGCGCCGGACGGCTTTGAATTCGAGTTGTCGGGCCGGCCGCTGCGCTGCATCGACACCCCGGGGCATGCGCGCCATCACCTGTGCCTGTGGGATGCGCGCAGTCGCAGCTGGTTTACCGGCGACACCTTCGGTCTCTCCTATCGGGAGTTCGATACCGTCAATGGCGCCTTCGCGTTGCCGACCACCACCCCGGTGCAGTTCGAGCCCGAGGCGCTCAAGGCCTCGATCGGGCGCCTGCTGGATGCCGGACCCGAGGCGATGTACGTGACCCACTACGGGCGCGTGACCGGAGTCGAGCGCCTCGCTGGCCTGCTGGCCGACCAGATCGACGCGATGGTCGCCGCCGCACGCGAAGCCGCCCATGCCGAGGACGTGCACGCGACTCTGGTCTCTGCGCTGGAGGCCCTGTACCTCCAGCAGGTGCGCGCGCACGGGGTGACCCTGCCCGACGACGGAATCCGTGCGGTGCTGGCGATGGACATCGAACTCAACGCCCAGGGATTGGAGGTCTGGCTGCAACGGCAGTCCGGGCAGGCCGCACACAGCTGAGGGTATCGCCATCATCACCTGTGACCCTGCTGATGGCGGTAGGCTTTGGCTCTGTCCCTCCACCCTGTCCGCCGTGCGCCTGCGTTCCAAAGCCCCCGATGCTGCCCAGGAGTCGACCGATGCCGTGTCCGAGCACCGGCGCCAGGTGGCCCTGGATGCCTATGGCGTGCTCGACAGCGCACCCGAGCAGGCGTTCGACGACATCGTCTGGCTCGCGGCCACCCTTTGCGGCACGCCCGGGGCGCTGATTTCGCTGGTCGACCGGGAGCGGCAGTGGTTCAAGGCGAGGCTTGGAGTGGAACCTGTGCAGTCGCCACGCGAGGAGGCCATCTGCGACCACGCCATCCGCAGCGCGGATCGATTGATGGAAGTGCCAGACCTCCGGGCAGATCCACGATTTTCGAGGCTTGGCTTCGAGGTCGCCGGCCAGCCGGTGCGGTTCTATGCCGGAGCGCCGTTGCGCAGCCCCGAGGGCCATGCGCTCGGCACGATATGCGTGCTCGACGCCGTGCCCCGTGAGTTGAGCGCGGCCCAGCGTGAAGGCCTGCAGGTACTCGCGCGGCAGGCCCAGCACCTGCTGGAACTGCGTCGTTACGCACAGGAGCAACGACGGTTGCTGGCCGAGCGCGAGTCCTCCGCCCGCCATCTGGAGGAGGCGCGGGCGGACCTGCAGCGTCGCAACGAACAGCTTCAGCACAGCGCCCACCACGACCAGTTGACCGGGTTGTTGAACCGGGTTGGTCTGTCCCAGTTGCGGCAGGATCCGGCCGTGCTGGAACGGCTGGCGCGCGCGCCCTTCAGCCTGATGCTGATCGACGTCGACCATTTCAAGCAGGTCAACGACCGTCATGGGCACCTGCTCGGCGACCGTGCCCTGCAGGCGGTCGCCGATGCGGTCGGGACCAGCATCCGTCGCGGCGACGTGGCAGTGCGCTTCGGTGGCGAAGAGATCCTGGTGGTGTTGCCGGAGATCCGCCTGGCCGGGGCGGTCGAGGTCGGCGAACGCATCCGCCGCGGGGTCATGCGTGCGCCGTTGCCGTTCCCGTTGACGGTGTCGGTCGGCGTCGCCAGCGCCGAGCCCGGGGTGGATGGGATCGAGCAGGTGTTCGATCGCGCCGATCAGGCCCTGTACCGGGCCAAGGCTACCGGCCGCAACCGGGTGGTCGCGGACGACACGCCATTGCGGGGGTAGGGCTGTCTGCGACGGGTGCGGCTTGCGTCAGTCGGTCCACCGCGTTGGCGGCGTGCCGCGTTCGGGGTGTTTCATCCTCACCACGCAGAAGCGTTGCCCGGTTGGGGCTTCCATCACCCACCAGCGTTTGACGAAGGCGATCTTCTTTGCGCCCAGCGCTTCCAGCCGGGCGGCTTCGGCGTCGACATCATCGGCCTCGATGTCCAGGTGCACGCGCGATTCGTGGCTGACCTTCTGCACCTCGATGTGCAGGTCGCCGGGGGTGTCGCCGAATTGCTGGTATTCGGCACTGCCATCACCGGCATCGCGGTCGGCGATGCTCACGCCCAGCGCCCGGCTCCAGAAATCGGCGGCGGCGTCGAGGTCGTCGGTGTTGCAGTCGATGATGAAGCCGGCGAGGCGGCTGCGGTGGGCCATGGCGTTGCTCCATTCGTGGGCAGGCCACGATTGTGGCACCGCCGTCGATGGCGATGCCGCAGGGACGAAAAGTCAGTGATCGTGCCCGTCCTGGTCGTCGTGGGTGTCCATCCGGGCCGCCTGCAGATAGATCGCGTATTCCGCGCGATCGAGCGGGAAGTCCTGCAGGGCAAGCACTGCCGCAAACCGTTCATCGTCACCGGAGCCGGGATTGGCGGCGATCTCGAGCAGGGCGTCCTTGAGCCGGTCGGAGCGCACGCCGGCCGCGGTCACGCCACCGATCGCCGCTTGCCGTACCTGTGGCGCGGAATCGAGGATGGCCTGGTGGAGGATGTCCTCGAGATTGCCGCCCTTGTCCCACGAGACCGACTGCATGAGGCTGGCAGCGCGGACCTCCGGGTCCGGGTGCTGGCGCAGGCGGGTCAGTTGCTCGGCGACCGGGGCTGCGTCCTCGATCGGTACCACGGCGGCTTGCAGCATCCCGACCAGCCGGCCCAGCATGGCCGGGTCGTTCTCCTCGCTGATCTGGCGGGTGAGCAGCTCTCGCACTTCCGCGTTGTCCAGCGGATAGGCCTCCAGCAGCGCCAGACCGTCCTGTCGTCTGGCCGGGTCCGCGCTGTCGGACAGGCCGAGGGCGAAGCGCAGGATCTCCTCGTTGCCGTTCGCGGCACCGTGCAGGACAGCCAGCAGCGCGCCCTTGGTGTCGAGATCGGTTTCGGATGCGTACATCGCCAGCAGCTTCTGCAGGTAGGCCGGATCGCGCAGTGCTCGCCCGACCTCGCCATCGAGGTCGTCGCTCACGGTCCGCGAGCCGGGCGGGAGGATGCGATTGCGGGAGTCCGGCATCGTGCCCGCCGCCCGTGGCCCCGGTTTTTCCGCCATCTGCGGGGATGGCGCATCGTCCCGACGCGATATCGAAGACCATGCGAGCATCGCGCCACCGATGACGATGGCGCCGAATATGGCGATACCCGTGCGCAATCGAATCATCTGCGGTTACACCTGTCCTGCCATGCCTGGATGATGCAGGACTCGCCAACGTGCTGGTCGACGGGTCCGGATGCCGTGGCGCCGATCTGCACCGGCGCCACGATGGGGAACATCAGCACTTGGGAGCGACGAAGCCGCTTGACCCGGTGTAGGTGTAGGCATCCGGAATCCACTTGCCGCTGCCGATTCGGTTCCAGATCGAACTGGTGCCGTAGTAGCCGGTGATCGACTGGCCGCTCTTCTGGCAGTAGATCGTCACCTTGGTGCCGTTGGCGAGGCTGCCGACGACCGAATAACTGGTGCTCGGGCCCGACCGCACGTTGAGGTTGGCGCCGTTGGTCTTGACCGTGCCGGTCGCCGTGCTGGTGCCGGTGTTGCAGTCCCCGGCGGAGAAGTATCTGACGGTACCGTAGGCAACCGTCACGCCGTTGATGATGGGGTCGCGCACGGTGCCGTTGTAGATCTGTTCGTAGTGCAGATGTGCCGGGAACGTGTATTTCGCGCTGCTCTTGCCGACCGCGCCGATCCTCTGGCCACGCTTTACCGTCTGCCCCTTCGAGACGGCCATCGAGCGCAGGTGCGCATACCGTGTCCGCCAGCCGTTGCCGTGGTCGATGACGATGTTGTTGCCGTAGCCGGTATTGGTGTCATAGGCCGCCTTGATCACGGTACCGGCCGCCGCCGCTGCGACGGGCTTGCCTAGATCGGCGTCCCCGGATCCCCAGTTGAGATCGGCCGCGCGTGCCGGGTTGTGGCCTTTCCAGTTGCTAACCCGCCATTGCGTGCTGCTCTTGCCGCAAACCGGCAACTGGAAGTTGGGAGCGGCCTGCGCAGCGGTGACGAACACGCCGAGCAGGACGAGTGACGACAGGCGGAGCTGCAAACGTTTGACTGGAGTCATTAGCTTGTTCCTCTCCATTGCAGGAATGGTCCATGGATACCGGGCCCCCTGTCCTCCCGGCGACAATGCGCGATGGGTCGGCGCCAGCTCAAGCTAATGGTTACGTGCGGTTATTCTGTGACTGGTTATGCAATTTATTATTCCAGCAAGGTAAATCTCTGTCATAAATGGAGACGCCCGCGTCAGCGCGGGCGTCTCTGCACGGTCATTCCGGTCCCCCGGCACTCAGCCGGGCAATGCCAGGTCGTCGATCATCGCGCGCAGGAAGCGCGCGGCCTCACCGCCGGTGCAGGCACGGTGGTCGAAGGTCAGCGACAGCGGGATGACCTTGTGCGATTCGAAGCCGCCCATCACCGGCATCACCTGGTGGCGGCCGCGGCCGGCGGCGACGATCGCCACGCACGGCGGCACCACCACCGGGGTGGCGTAGCGGCCGGCGAACATGCCGAAGTTCGACAGCGAGATCGTGTAGCCGGTCAGCTCCGAGGCCGGGATGCTGCGCGCCTCGACCTGCGTGCGCAGCCGGTTGACCGCTTCGCGCACGCCGCGCGCGTCGAGCACGTCGGCGTTGCGCAGCGCGGGGACGAACAGGCCGTCGTCGGTATCGACCGCGATGCCGATGTCGACGTGCGGGTGCAAGGTGCGGACCAGATTGTCGCCATCGAACCAGGCATTGAGCGCCGGCACCGCCTTGCAGGCAGTCACTATCGCGCGGATCAGGCGCACGGTGATGTCGTTGCCGGGCGTCCATGCATGGATGTCGGCGTCGTCGGCGAGGGTGGTCGGCACCACCTTGCTGTGCGCATCGGCCATGACCCGGGCCATGTTGCGGCGCACGCCCTTGAGCTGCTCGGGCTGGCCGCTGGCGGCGACGCCCGGTGGCTGGGTGCGCATCGGCCGGCCGGACTGCGACAGGGTCGTGCGTTGTGCAGTCGAGCCCCTCTCCTGCTCGCGGGAGAGGGGTTGGGGTGAGGGTTGGGCTGCCGTAGCCCCCTCACCGCCGGCCCCTCTGTCGCCGCCAGAAGAAGGGAGCAAGGCGGACGGATCGGCCGCGGCCCGCTTGACGTCGGCCATGGTCACCACGCCGTCGGCACCGGTGCCGCGCACCCGGGCGATATCGACCTTGAGCTTGCGCGCCATCGCCCGCACCGCCGGCATCGCCTTGACCCCGCCGGCATTGCTGGCCTGTTCGCTGTGCACGGTGTCGGAGGACTGCATCGCACCGACCACGGTGCCGCTGTCGGCCCGTTCCGCATTGCTCTTCGCCGCCGGCTCGCCGTCATCGCGGATCGCGCCGCCTTCGTCGGACGCAACCACGCGGTCGTCGGGTGCGGGGTCCTGGCTGCCGACGCTGGTGTCGCGGTCGTTCCCGCCGTGATGGTGGCCGGTGTCCTGGCCCTCTGCACGCTGCGGCATCGACGGGTCGAGCTCGAACTCGGCCAGCATCTTGCCGGTGACGATGACGTCACCCGCCTCGCCGGCGAGTTTGAGCACCTTGCCGGACACCGGCGAGGGCACCTCGACCACCGCTTTCGCGGTTTCCATCGACACCAGGTTGTCGTCGAGGCGGATGGTGTCGCCGGGCTTGACGAACCACTCGACGATGGTGGCGTCGGGCAGGCCCTCGCCGAGGTCGGGCAGCAGGAAGGTCTTCTTGTCGCTCATTTTGGTCCTTGCAGGTCGATCAGCCGTGGTCGAGGGTACGCTTGGCGGCGGCGATGATGCGGTCCACGCCCGGCATGTACTTCATCTCCAGCCGGAACAGCGGGATGTGGGTGTCGTAGCCGGTGACGCGCTCGACCGGGGCGAGCAGGTCGTACATCGACTCTTCGGCCAGCCGTGCGGCGATCTCGGCGCCGAAGCCGGCAGTCTTCGGCGCTTCGTGCACGATCACGCAGCGGCCGGTCTTCGAAACCGACTCGGCGATGGTGGCGAAGTCCAGCGGCTTGAGCGTGGCGACGTCGATGACCTCGGCGCTGATGCCGTCGCTTGCGAGCTTGTCGGCCGCTTCCAGCGCTTCCTTCACCTGCGCGCCCCAGGTCACCAGGGTCACGTCGCTGCCGTCGCGCAGCACGTAGCACACGTCCAGCGGCAGCGCTTCGCCGTCGTCGGGCACGACTTCCTTGTACTGGCGGTAGATGCGCTTGGGCTCGAAGAAAATCACCGGGTCCGGGTCGCGGATCGCCGCCAGCAGCAGGCCGTAGGCGCGCGCGGGCGAGGACGGCATCACCACCCGCAGGCCGGGCACGTTGGTGAAGATCGCCTCGTTGGCCTCGCTGTGGTGCTCGGGCGCGCGGATGCCGCCGCCCCAGGGCACGCGCAGCACCATCGGGCAGGTCAGGCGGCCGCGGGTCCGGTAGCGCAGGCGCGCGGCGTGGCAGACGATGTGGTCGACCATCGGGTACATGAAGCCGTCGAACTGCGATTCGGCGACCGGCTTCATGCCCTGCGCGGCGAGGCCGACGGTGAGGCCGGCGATGGTGGTTTCGTCGAGCGGGGTGTCGAGCACGCGCTCGTCGCCGAACTGCTGCTGCAGGCCGGCGGTAGCGCGGAACACGCCGCCGTTGACGCCGACGTCCTCGCCCAGGACGAGTACGCTGTCGTCGTTGCGCATCTCCCAGGCGAGCGCCTGGGTGATCGCCTCGATCAGGGTAATGGCTTGTGCAGTCTGCATGTCGGTACTCGCGGCCGGGCTCTTGTCTTCGAGCTTGTTCATGCGCGGCCCTCCCGACGGATCGCGGCCTCGCGCTGTTCCAGCAGGTCCGGCGGCGGGTCGGCGTAGAGGTAGTCGAACATCGCCTCGACCGGCTGCACCGGCGTTTCGAGATAGGCGTTGATCTCGACGTCGACCTTCTTTGCGCATTCCTCGATCCAGGCTTTCTCCTCGTCCTCGCTCCACAGCTTCTGCGCGGTCAGGTAATTGCGCAGGCGGACCATCGGGTCGCGGGTCCAGGCGTCCTTGACCTCGGCATCGTCGCGGTAGCGGCGGGCGTCGTCGGCGGTGGTGTGGTCGTGCAGGCGATAGGTCAGGAACTCGATCACGCTGCCGCCCTCGCCATTGCGCGCACGCTCGGCGGCGCGGCGCATGCCTTCGAGCACTGCGATCAGGTCGTTGCCGTCGACCTGCAGGCAGTGCAGGCCGCCGGCCAGGCCCTTCTGCGCCAGCGTCTGCGCACCGGTCTGGGCCGAACGCGGGACCGAGATGGCCCAGCCGTTGTTGATCACGCACAGGATCAGCGGCAGCCGGTAGGCGCCGGCGGAGTTGAGCGCTGCGTAGAAATCGGTCTTGGACGAGCCGCCATCGCCGCAGCAGGCCACGGCCAGGCGCTTCTCGTTACGCAGCTTGAAGGCCAGCGCCGAGCCGGCCGCGTGCAGGCACTGGGTCGAGATCGGCACGCACCAGCTGAAGTCGTTGCGCGGGCCGGCGAAGTCGTTGCCGCGCTCGTCGCCGCCCCAGTACAGCAGGATTTCGCGCGCCTGCACGCCACGCATGAACTGCGCGCCGTACTCGCGGTAGCTGGGGGCGAACACGTCCTCGTCCTGCATCGAGGCGCCGATGCCGACGTGGGTGGCCTCGTGGCCGAGGCAGGAGGCGTAGGTGCCGAGCTTGCCGGTGCGCTGCAGGCGGATCGCCTTGTCGTCGAAGGTGCGCACGAACAGCATCTGCCTGAACAGCGGCAGCAGTGCCTTGGGGTCCTTGAACGCGGGCGGCAGCTTGCCGACCGGCTTTCCTTGTGGATCGAGGTATTGCAGATACTCGATCTCGAACTTGGCGGCGATGGTCATCGCGATCGTTTCCCTTGAAACAGGTTTCCGATCATAACCAAGCGACGGTAAGGGATCGTTGCGCGGTGCGGCATGCATGCGGGCCGGAAAAACGCTATGGCGGGAGCTCTGCGAGGAAGCCGGTGGCCATGGGCTTGCGGGACACGCTGTGAGTACGTCCATGTACGCTCATCGTCGGCATCCTTGCCTCCGAAGGTCCCGCAAACCCATGGCCACCAGCTTCTGGACAGTTGGTTGGCATGTGCCGGGAGAACCATCCCCACCCAACCCTCTCCTTGAAGGGTAGGGCTTTAAAGCGGTTCTTCTCCAAAGTGAGGGGGATCGCGCGGCCACGCTGGAACGCGAAGCAGACCCTCCCTGGGAGTGCGCTTCTGGAACCACCGGTCATGTCGGAACGCCGGGGGCGAAGGCCCTTGGATGCGAGTGTCCCCCGGCACCGGCCAGGGCCGGCGCCTCCTCCTTGATTTCGCACCCAAGGGCCTTCGCCCCCGGCGCCCCGGTCATCCAACAGACCCGGCGCTTTCCCCTCGATTGGGCGACTCGTTCCCAAGCCCCTATTCAAAGAACCATCAAAAAGGGCGCAGTCATCATGACCGCGCCCTGTGTTGCTGCCGAAGCTGCGGGACTATTTGTTCTTCTTGTCCTTTTTCGGCTTCTTGTCCTTCTTGGGCCCATGCACCGCCACCGAAACACTGGTCTCGTTGTCGGCATTGGCCGGGTCCGTGACCTGCGAGTGTGCGGCCACGCCCAATCGCAGCGCATCGCCGGAGCTGGCGCCCGGTGCGATCGCGTCGATCGTGAACGCGGCGTTGCTGCCGGTTGCGAGCGAAGCGGTGGTGCAGGTGACGACGGTGGTGTCGTCGTCCTGCACCGGTGCGGCGCAGGACCAGCCGGCCGGAACGGTGGCCATCGACGGCAACAGTACGGCATCGAACGCGAACGCCACCGCGGTCGACTCGGCGGCGCCCGGGCCGGCATTGGCGACCGCGGCGTTGAAACGCACGCTGTTGCCGGTCTTCACACGATGAAGATCGGTCGATGCGGCCACCGAGAGGTCGGCGCGGCGGAAGCCGGGGACGCCGATGCTCAACCGCACCGGATCGTGGTCGGAGGAGCGCACCGCAATGGTGTCGTCATCGAAGTTGTCGACGCCGAAGTCGGCATTGATCCGCGCGTGGTCGACCTGCAGGCTGCCGGCCTCGAGCACTACCGTTTCGTTGAGCAGCACGTGATCGAGGGTCTGCGCATTGCCGGCGAACACGAAGGAGTAGTGCTGTTCGGGATCGGCGATCAGCTCCGAACCGTCGACCAACGGGGTGGTCAGCGGGCTGTCGACCCAGGTCAGTACCTGCTCCGGCGCGGCCGGCTCTCCCTTGACGATGCCGAACACGTCGACATAGCCGTCGTTGAACTCGAACGCGTTGAAGTCGCCGACCAGCACGATCTTCTCGTCGGGGTCGGCTTGCTGCATCTGCTCGACCAGCCCTGCCAGGTAGGCCGCTTGCGCGCCGCGCTTGACGCGCACGCGTTCGCCGTTGGTGGCCCAGCCGCTGCTGCCAGGTGCGACGCTGTCGATGCCGCTGAGCGAGCGCAGGTGGTTGACGATCACCGAGACCGGGTAGCTGCCGGCACCGTCCTGGTGCACGCGTGCACGCAGCCGCAGCGGCGGACGATCGTTGAGCAGGCTGGTGCTGCCGTCGGGGTTGGCGAGGGTCGCGTCCTTGCCGAACTGGGTGACGTCGAGAACCTCGACCCGTGCCAGGCCGCCATCGACCGCACGGGTACTGACCAGGAAGCCGACATTGATGCCGCCGACGTCGTTGCCCGGCTCCAGGTACGGCACGTAGCCGGGCGCGGTGGCGCAGGTGGTGTCGATGCGTTCGGACAGCAGTTGCAGCACGCGGGCGTTCTCGACCTCGACCACGCCGAGGATGTCCGGCGCCTTCAGGAAGTCGCAGATCGCCAGCGCCGTCTTGCTGAGGCGCTTGTCGAGTGCTTCGGGCGTGAGCGTGGGCGCGCCGTTGCCGTCGGCGATCTCGTCGAACAGGCGCAGCAGGTTGAAGCTGCCGATGGTGACCTGATCGTAGTCCGGATCGTTGACCGCCTCGGGCAGGCGACCGCCGGCGACCGATGGCGGGGTGGCCACGTCGGGCAGCAGCGCCCAGGTGCCGGCGAAGTAATCGAGCACGCCGACCAGCCCTGCCACTTCGGCGCCGGTGTCGACCGCGATCGGCTGCGCGCCAACCTGGCCGCGGCTGCGCACCATCAGGCGTTCCTGGTTGGTGTCGAAGCGCGGCGGGTTCTTGTCGGCCGGGATCGGGATCACGTCCATCACGCCGATGCCTTCTTCGCGGAACGGCCGCGCGATACCGGGCAGGGTGACGTGGAACACGCCATCGGTGGAGGCGGTGGCGTTGCGCTCGTTGATGAAGCCGCCTGAGGCCGCGATCACGACAGCCTCGGCCACGCTCACGCGCATGCCTTCGAGTCGCTCCAGGGTGCCGGGCAGGGCATCGGGCCCGAGCTCGGCGGCGGTCAGCTCGACCGGGGCTGGCAGGGCGACGCCGGTATCCAGCAGCTCGATGGCCGGGTCGACGAGCTCGGTGATGCTGAGCTGGTTGGGGTTGGAGGCGGGAGTGAACTCGGTGACGGTGGCGGTTACCCGCACCCGGTTGCCGACGGCGACGCTCGGAGCGCTGCCGGTGAACACGAAGATGCCCTCGGAGGTGGCCGGGTTGCCATCGTCGTTGGCGCTCTGCAGGAAGAAACCGTTGTTGAACTTGAGCGCGGTGACGATGCCTTCGGTGACCACCGGCTGGTCAACGTACGGCGAGACCAGGCCGTGACCCTGGATCTGCGCGATGGTCAGTTCCTGCGCCGGCGGAGGCGGCGGAGGCGGTTCGCTGCCGCTGTTGCGCGGGTCGGGGGCGCCACGGTCGAAATCGGCGGCGTTGTCGTCGGTATCGACGCTGCCATCGCCCTTGCGCAGGGCGGCAGTGGTGTTGCTCAGGGTCGGTGTGGCGCCGCTGCCTTCGAAGCAGTTGGCGCTGCCGAAGCCGACGAAGTCGACCACCATGATCTCACCGAGCGGGCAACCGCCCGACAGTGCGCCGCCGCCGTTGACCAGCGCGACCTTGCCGTTGGCGGCTGCCATCGGGATGGTGCCGATCGCATCGGGCGTCGGCAGTGGCGTGGTGCCGCCCGCGCCTTGCGCCTGTTGCACCAGGTAATAGCCGCCCGGGGCGATGCTGCCGGCCAGCTCGGTGCGCTGCCAGCTGGAGCCGCTGGAGGAGGCGTACTGCACGCTCCAGCCGTCGAGACTGACCGCCTCGTCGCCGTTGTTGCGCAGTTCGATGAAGTCGTGGGTGTACGTGGCGCCGGAATTGCCGCCGCCGCCGTAGACCTGGCTGACGACGACCTGGGCGTTGGCGTGACCGTTGAATCCGGCCAGTGAGGCGATTGCGAGAACAGCCGCCAGAAGTTGGCCGGATGGTCGGCCAGATGGGATATGCATGGTTCCTTCCCCAGTGAGCGTGAGATGTCCGTCCCCCTGTCGGAACCGGCCCCGGTCCCGGACGGCGCAGGGCCTGTGAGCCTGCCGGAGGCATATTACGGGAAGGTGAACTCCGCGTGGCCGATGCGGTCTCGGACCGGCCGGGAGCTCCGATGCGGTACCCTTGCGCGCTCCAGAGCCTGTCCATGCGAGCTGCGCGGTGAGTGCGGACGGGCTCAAGCCGGGGATCGAGATGACCGTCAACAAGAACGAACGCGAGCTGGAATCGGGCATCCATACCGACCTGGCCGGCCGCATGAGCTATGGGGGCTACCTGCACCTGGACCGGCTGCTGTCGGCGCAGGAGCCGGTGACGGACCCGCCGCACCACGACGAACTGCTGTTCATCATCCAGCACCAGACCTCCGAGCTGTGGATGAAGCTGATGATCCACGAGTTGGGTGCCGCGCTCGATCACCTGCGCCGCGACCAGGTCTGGCAATGCCAGAAGGGCTTCGCCCGCTGCAAGCAGATCCTGCGCCAGCTGACCGAGCAATGGTCGGTGCTGGAGACGCTGACCCCATCCGAATACATGGGCTTCCGCGACCGGCTCGGGTCGTCGTCGGGGTTCCAGTCGCTGCAGTACCGCACCATCGAATTCCTGCTCGGCAACAAGAACGCCTCGATGCTCAAGGTGTTCGCCTACGATCCCGGGGCGCAGGCCGGGCTGGCGCGGGTGCTGGATGCGCCGAGCCTGTACGACGAGTTCCTGATGTACCTGGCCCGATTCGGCCACGAGGTGCCGGCGCGCCACCTGCAGCGCGAATGGCGCCAGACCCACGTCCACGACCCGGCGCTGGTGCCGGTGTTCGAACGCATCTATGAGGACACCGACCGCTACTGGCGCGAATACGCGCTGTGCGAGGATCTGGTCGACCTGGAAACCCAGTTCCAGCTCTGGCGCTTCCGCCACATGCGCACGGTGATGAGGATCATCGGCTTCAAGCGTGGCACCGGCGGCTCCAGTGGCGTCGGCTTCCTCAAGCAGGCGCTGGAGCTGACCTTCTTTCCCGAACTGTTCGACGTGCGCACCTCGGTCGGGCCGGCGGCCGATTACGGTGCCGCGCCTTCGCCGGCGGGTTGAGACTGCACCGATTCCTCCTTCCCCACGCGTCCAGCTGCACCCAGTTGCCACCTGCAAAACGTAGCCAGGAGTCGCCATGAGCCAGTCAACACCCACCCCCGCGCTTGCCTCGCGCGGCCTCGTCACCCGCTTCCTCGATGGCGTCGAGCGCATCGGTAACAAGCTGCCCGACCCGGCGATGCTGTTCCTGCTGCTGATGCTGGTGGTCTGGGTCGTCTCGGCCCTGCTGTCCAACGTCAGCTTCAGCGCGGTCGATCCGCGCAGCGGTGACCCGATCCAGATCAGGAACATGCTCAGCGGCGGGGCCCTGGTCGAGTTCATGAGCCAGCTGGTGCCGACCTTCGTCAACTTCCCGCCGCTGGGCGTGGTGCTGGTGGCGATGCTGGGCCTGGGCGTGGCCGAACACACCGGTTTCATCAACGCGATGATCAGGGCGATCATGTCGGTCACCCCGAAGATGCTGCTGACCCCGATGCTGATCGCGGTCGGCGTGCTCAGCCACGTCGCGGTCGACGCCGGCTACGTACTGGTGATCCCGCTCGGCGCGGTGATCTTCTATGCCGCCGGCCGCCATCCGCTGGCCGGCATCGCCGCCGCCTTCGCCGGCGTGTCCGGCGGCTTCTCGGCGACGATGTTCGTGCCGTCCAGCCTCGACCCGCTGCTGGCCGGCCTGACTCAGGCCGCGGCGCACATCACCGATACCTCGGTCGAGGTCAATCCGCTCAACAACTACTTCTTCACCACCGCCTCCACCTTCCTCGTGGTCGCGGTCGGCTGGTTCCTGACCGACAAGGTGATCGAACCGCGCCTGCGCGGCACCGAGGTCGACGGCGACCCGGCGGACATGCCGACCATGGATGCCCTCAAGTCGCAGGAAATCCGCGGTCTGATCGCGGCGGTTGTCGCGATGGTCGTGGCGATCGCGCTTTTCGTGGTCACCCTGGCCTGGCCGGGCACCCCGTGGGCGGCCCCGGCCGACCAGGTCCTGGCCGGCATGAACCCGCTGCTGACCGCGGCGGCACCGCTGATGCGCTCGATCGTCGGCCTGATCTTCGTGTTCTTCCTGATCCCGGGCGTGGTCTACGGCTACGTCTCCGGCAGCGCGACCTCGCACCGCGACATCATCAAGGGCATGAGCAAGGCGATGAGCGGCATGGGTTACTACGTCGTCATGGCGTTCTTCTGCGCGCAGTTCATCTACGCTTTCGGCCAGAGCAACCTCGGCGCGCTGCTGGCGATCGAGGGCGCCGCGCTGCTGCAGGCGATGAACCTGCCGATGGGCGTGACCGTGATCGGCATCGTGCTGCTGTCGGGCTTCGTCAACCTGATGGTCGGCTCGGCCTCGGCCAAGTGGGCACTGATCGGCGCGGTGATGGTGCCGATGCTGATGCAGCTGGGCGTCTCCCCCGACCTGACCCAGGCCGCCTACCGCGTCGGCGACTCCAGCACCAACATCATCACCCCGCTGATGCCGTATTTCCCGTTGATCGTGGTGTTCTGCCAGAAGTACGTGAAGTCCAGCGGCATCGGCACCCTGATCGCGCTGATGCTGCCGTTCTCGGTCGTGCTGCTGGTGCTGTGGACCGCGTTCCTGCTGGCGTTCTGGGCACTGGGCCTGCCGCTCGGCATCGGCGCGAGCTATGCGTACCCGGTCGGCTGAGGCCGGGTTGGCGCGGCCGTGAGCGACACCCGTCCGGACCCGCGCGAGGGCACTGCTCCGGCCGACACGCCGACCGAAGCAGTGCGCCGGCTGGCCGACCGACTGCTTCCGTTGTTCTACGACGACCTGCGTCGCATCGCTCACCGCGAACGCGTGCGCGGCGGCCCGGGCGGCACCTTGCAGACCACCGAACTGGTGCACGAGGCCTACCTGAAGCTGCGCAACGCGCGCGACTGGAACGACGACGCGCACTTCCTGCGGTCGGCCGCGCTGGCCATGCGCCACGCGCTGGTGAACCACGCCTGCGAGCGCCGCGCCGCCAAGCGTGGGGGCGGGGCCGCCCACGTGCCGCTCGACCTCGCCCCCGAACTGGCGGCGGAAGATGCGGCCGACGAGCGCCTGCTCGCCCTGCACGAGGCTCTCGACCGCCTGGCCGGGCATGCGCCGCGGGTGGCCGCGGTGGTCGAATGCCGCTACTTCGGCGGTTGCGACGAGGCCGAGACCGCGCGCGCGCTGGGCGTGTCCGAGCGCACCGTCCGCCGCGACTGGAAACTGGGACGGGCGTGGCTGTACCGGGAGCTGGAGGAGGGCGCCTGAGCGCCCGCCCTGCCTACATCATCTTCCTGTAATCCGGCGGGATCGCGAACACGGCGTCGTCGATGCGCTGCTTTTCCACCGACAGCACTTCCCAGACGGTTTCCATCCTTCCGTCGCCGCTGTCGCCGCTGACCTTCATCGGAAAGTGCCCGTCGAGTCCCGTCCTCCACGAGGACGATTGCATCATCGGCATGAACAGCGCGGCGAAGTCGAGGCCGAGCTGCTTCGTAACCCACATTTCTGTGCGGCCGTCATTGACGCTCACGATCCATTTCTCGCATTCGTACCCGTGGATCGTCCGGGTCTCGCCGGTCCTGGTGACCTTGTCATCGCTTTCTTCGGCGTACGGGCTCATGTCGCGCACCGGCATCTCGACCCAGGCCTTTTCCTGGGGCATCAGCATGCGCACGGTGGGCTGGCGAATGTTGCGCAGCGCGATCATCGGCTCCTCGCCACCGGCCTCCATCCGCACGTTGTCGCCCTTGATCGAATAGGTGATGCGTTCTTCGCCCATCGACGAGCCGATGACGAGCCTGCCTTCGAATGCCTGCGCGGAGAGGCGAGTTCGCGTGGAGACGTCTGCCGTTTGGGAGGGGGCATCGGCCTGCGTGGAGGCGTCGCAGCTAGCGCAGAACACCAGCAGGAACAGGGAGAGAAGGATGGTTTTCATGGCACGCAGCTCCTGTTTCGATCTATATGGCGGTGGCCGCTACCGGACCCGGCTGCCAAGTGCGCGTGCCAGTCCTTCGGCGTGTTCGCGCCGGTACTCGCTGGATGCGGTCACCACCTTGATCCCGCAGTAACGGCCACCGGCGCAGCGGAACCAGAGCTCGCCATACAGTTCGGCCCAGGTCGCGCCTTCGCCGAAGCCGTCGATCGGTTCGCCGATCTCGGCCAGTTGGCGGTATTCCCCTTCGGAAAGTACGGCGGCGTGGATGGCCTCGGGCCGGCCATCGGACAGCGTCGTCTTCGACGGCCAGATACAACCGCCGAACAGCAGGTCCTGCCGGCCGGGGGTGTGTTCGTCGATGACGGCTTCGATCTCGCTGTCCCTGAGCAGCTTGCAGGTTTCGTTGCCCCAGGATTCGGGCGCGCTGTAGCTGGACAGGCCATCGGAGCCCTGTGTGGTCGAATCTGCCTGTGGACGGTCGCAGCCGGCAATGGCCGCGATCAAGACGGTCGCCAGAATCAGTGCGGAACGGGCGATGGCGGGGATCGGGATGCGCATGGATGGAGCTCCTCCGGGCACGCCGTCCCGAGCGGATCGGGACAGCCTCACCCCCATGCAACAGGAAACGGCGCCGGATCAGGCCACGCCGGCAACCGTTCGCTCAGCCGACCAATCCGGTGGCCCAGCGCGCGAACGCATCCCAGCCGTCGGTACCTGCTAGGACCATCCGCAAGGGCTGCGACAGGATGATGGCGAGGCCGCCCCACAGCGTGACCGGGTGCAGTCGGCCGCGCGAACGGAAATCCCACAGCGCCAGCGCGACGATGAACAGGTCGGTCAGTCCCCAGAAGGCCGGCGGGCCGTAGTCCAGCACGCCCGGCCAGCGGGCGATGGCGGCGGCCAGCAGGTTGATCGTGGCCAGCAGCATCCAGCGCTTGTGGGCTTGCGGATTGCGCCGCTGGCCGAGCGCCAGCGCGACGAAAACCGTGAACAGGCCGACGTCGAAGATCGGGATCGCGAGAAACTGCAGCGGCGGCACCGGCACCGCGACGAACCCCTCCGGCCGCGCCGCGGCGACCAGCGAGCCCCACAACCCCAACACCAGCATCGCCACCGCCAGCAACGCCCCGAAGGGACCGATCCGGCGATGCACCCCGATGCGCTCATTGGCGACCAGCGACGTCTGCACGACCAGCAGCACGAACCAGGCAGCGAACACCGCGCCATGCACGAAGAAGATCGTCTCGGACGCAGCGGCATGGTCCGGGAACAGTGGCCGCAGGAAGAAGCTGCGCGAAAAGCCGATGAAGACGACAACCAGCATCGCCCATGCCATTGCGCCGAAGAAGCGCCGCTCGGCCAGCGTGCCGATGGCGAGGTGGGGTGGTGACGCCTGGACATCGAAAGGAGCGCTGCTGTTCATGGCCGATGCCCTTGACGATTGAAGGTGGACTCGGCTGCGATGCCGGGACGCCTCTGTATGACAACCGGAAATGGTGCCGAAACAGGACAAGGCCGGCGCAGGCCGTCGATCAGGCCACGCCCACCAGTGCATGGATGCCAGCCATTCCCAGCGCGCCCGCATCGGCACCGCGGCGACCGCTAGCAGCAGTGCGAGCAGGGCCAGCGCGAGCGCGCCGCGCAAGCCCTCCCGAGCGCCGAAGCACGGGGACCGGGCAATCTCCGGTCAGCGGGCTCACGGCGCCCGCTCCAGCCGCGCCAGCCAGGCTTCGGCGGCGGCGCGTTCAGCGCTGTCGGGGTGATGGTGGCGACGGTAGCCATCGACCGCGCGTTCGGCCCATCCGCGCGCCTGCGCCGCGTTCCCGGCCTGGGCCAGTGCGCGTGCATGGAGCCACCACAGTTCCGGGGCGAGGCGGGCATCGCGCAGGCCCTCGCTGCGGTCATGGGTGGCGAGGGCGTCGCCGCTGTGGCGCAGCGCGGCCGCAGTGTCGCCTTCCTCGAGGGCGAGCCGTGCCAATCCGGCCTGCGCCAGCGCGACCGAGGGCAGCCGGCGCGGTCCGGCGTCCGCCAGAACACGGGTGAGCTGGCGGCGGGCTTCCCCGATTTCGCCGCGGGCCAGCAGGAAACCGCCCCAGCGTGAGCGGATGTCCAGCACCGGGACGCTGTCGGCCGGATTGTCGGCCTCCCGGCCTTGCAGGGATTGCTGCAGCCAGTGGCGGGCTTCCGGATGGCGGCCCAATGCCGCGAGTGCTTCGCCAAGGCCTTGCTGGGCGTAGTGGATCTGGTAACGGTGGGCGGCGCTGAGCCGGTAGTCGCGTTCGGCCGCTTCCAGCAGCGGCAACGCGACCTGTGGCCGGCCTTCGCGCAGCAGGGCGATGCCGTGCGCGGCGCGGGCCAGCGCGACGGTGCCGCGCTCGTCGGCGGCGGGTTCTGCCGGCAGCAGCGGTTGCAGCGCCTCGAAGATCGCCAGTGCGCGCTCGCGCTCGCCGATTTCGTGCAGCAGCCCGGCCCAGCCGGCGGCGGCATGCCAGTAGCGGCGGTTGTGCTCGCCATGGGTCTGCTGCGTGAGCGAGGCGGCGGTGGCGAAGGCGGCCTCGGCATCGGCGGCACTGCCGAGGAAGGCTTCCAGGTGGCCTAGGTTGGCGTACATCACCTGCAGTTCGCCGTCGTCACGCTCGCGTGCGGATTCGGCCACGGTCAAGGCGCGGCGCAGCCAGTCGCGGCTGTGCGCCGCGTCGCCGTGCTGCCCGCGTTCCCAGTACGCGGTAGCGAGGTTGGCCAGCGTTATCACGCGGTCCCAATCGTCGGGGGCGGTGCGTTCGAACAGTCGTGTCGCCTCCTCCAGCGCCTGCACCCGCGCCGGCCATTGCGACAGGTCGGCTTCCAGCGCGTTGGCGCGGTGCAGCCACCAGCGTGCGCGCAGGGCGCTGTGGTCCAGGCCGGCGCGGCGGATCAGCGGGTCGGCGCGTTCGACCAGGGCCAGGGCGGTGGCGTGGTCGTCGTGCTGGCGGGCGTCGTCGGCCTCCAGCAGCAGGGCGTGGATCACTGCCGGGTGGTGGTCGCCGTGCAGTTGCCGTGCCAGTGCGACCTGGCTTGCCTGCAGCGCGGCGTAGCGTTCGCGCTCGCCGAGGGCGCGGTAGATCTCCGCAGTCAGGCCTAGCATCTCCAGTTGCAGCTCCGGACGATCGGCGAACTCGCTGTCCAGGCGTGCGCTGCCGATGTCGAGCAGTTCGCGCGCGGTGATCTGGCCGCGTGGGCGGTCCGACGCGATCCGCGGGTCGCTGGCCTTGAACAGCTGGACCAGGTAATTCCTGATCGCGGTGGCCTGGGCGGCCTGCTGCTCGGCGCGACGGGCCTGCCAGGCCGTGCCAACCAGTCCGGCGGTCAGGGTCATGAGCAGCGTGGCGGTGGCGGCGACCGGCCAGCGGTAGCGGCGCAGCAGGCGTCCGAGCACGTACAGGCGTGCGCCTTCACGTGCGGCCACGGGGGCGCCGTCGAGCGCACGCTGGATGTCCTGGTGCAGCGCGTCCACGGTGACGTAGCGGCGTTCCGGTTCCCGGCGCAGGCATCGCGCGACGATCGCCTCCAGGTCGCTGCGCAACCGGTGCGGCGCGTGCGCCAATGCGGTCCCCGCGGCGGCGACCGCGCGCATCGGTGGCGCGGGCGTGTCGAGCATCAGCCGCACCGTCCGCACCAGCGGTTGCCCTTGCAGCGGCCAGGGGCGTGTATCGGTGAGCAGATGGAACAGCAGCAGACCGAGCGCGTGGATGTCGGTTGCGGTGGTGACCGGCTCGCCGGCCAGTTGCTCGGGTGCGCACCAGTCCGGGGTCAGGACGGCCTGGGTGAGGGTGGGCGCGGCGGCATCGACGATCGGCTTGGCGATGCCGAAGTCGAGCAGGCGTGCGCGGCCGGCGGCGTCGACCAGAATGTTGGATGGCTTGATGTCGCGGTGCACGACCAGGTTGCGGTGCGCATGGTCGACCGCATCGCAGACCTGCAGCAGCAGGTGCAGGCGGTTTTCCGCCGGCAACGCATGCTGCCGGCAGTAGCGGTCGATGGGCTCGCCTTCGACATACTCCAGCGCCGCCCACGGCCGGCCATCGGTGCTGATGCCGCCATCGAGCAGGCGGGCGATGCCGGGATGCTCGAGGCGGGCGAGGATCTCGCGTTCGGCGTGGAAACGCTCGACCTGGGCCACCGCCTCATGACGCAACAGCTTGAGGGCGACGGTCTGGTGGAAGGCGCCGTCGGCGCGCTCGCCCAGGTAGACCTCGCCCATGCCGCCATGGTCGAGCGGCGCACACACCAGCCAGGGACCGAGCCGATCGCCGGACGAAAGGGTGAAGCCGGCGTCTGTCATGCCGGATGCGGGTGCGGGCGATGAATCGAGATAGCCTTCGGCCGAGGCATCGGCCTGCAGCAGCGACATCACTTCCGCATGCACCTGCTCGTCGCTGCAGACGGCGTTGACGTACGCCGCCCGTGCCGCTGGCGGAAGGCGGCTGGCAGCGGCGAACAACTGCTCGATCCGTTCCCAGGAAGCCTGGTGCTTCATCGGCGGACCCGTCCTCGTGGTGCCACCGCGCGCGGACTGGCGGCGGTCTAACAGGCTGTTCTTCAACAGCCTGCCAAGGATAGCGCCGCACGCGGGGGTGGATGGCGGTCAAGTTGGCCGGCCGATCCCGCGGCAGGCCTTCGTCATGTCGAGACCGGCCTGCTGCAGTTGGCTGCGCAATACCGGATTGTCGCAGGCGCGGCCCAGGTCCAGAGGCGGCAACGAGCGTGTGTCCGCCGGCGATGCCGGTGTGGGCAGCGGGGGCTTCGGCTTCGTCGGCGAGGATGGGGGTGGGCCGCCTCCGCTGCTCCGGCCACCACCTTGTGCCTGGCCCGCCGGTCCGCCGCCAGCGGCCTCGCGGCACAGCGGCGTGTCGGGCGCGTAGGCCGTGCGCTTTAGGACGTGCTTGCCCTCGGAATGGACGCCACCCGTGCTTTCGATCTTCCTGGTCCGCAGCAGGCCGAGGATCGCATTGACGCCGTCGGCGATCAGTTGCGGAACCTGCCAGCCGATCCCGGGGGCGACATGTATCGCCAGCGTCGCCGCACGGCAGACGTTGGGCTGCAGCGGCAGGGCCAGATTGGAGCCGCGCGAGACGCCCACCGACGAGGTCATCGCCATGTACGGACCCACCCGGAAGCCGAACCCGCCGATCCCGGCCAGCACCCGCAACTGGTGGGCGAGCACCATGCCGCTGACGCCGACCGAAATTCCACGCAGTCCCTCGACCATGCCGCTGTTAACCGTCTGGATGACCGGGCCGCCGAATTGGCCGAAGCGGCCGTCGCGGTAGCCGAAGTGCAGGTCGCCCTGCAGGCCGTAGTCGCCGATTGCCTTGAGCACGCTGTTGCTGGCGCTGAACGCCGACTTCACCATGAACCGCTGGTGCAACGACAGGCTCAGCGGGCTGCCGATGTTGAGCAGGATCGGCAGGGTCATCGCTACCGGCACCAGCCGGCCCAGGGTGTTGATGTTGGCGTCGACCTTGCCCTGCGTGGTCGCGACGAAGCCCAGCCGCAGACCGGCCGCGCCGCTGAGCCGCAGGCTGGCCTCCTTGAGCTTGCCGATGCCGATCCTGAGCCGCACGTGCACGCGCGGTGCCTGCAGCCGCAGCTTGGCCACGAATTCGATGTTGGCCTGGCTGTTGCTGAGCGCGGTGCGGATGCCGATGCCGCCGGCGCCGACTTCGGGGATCACTCCGATCTGCAGCGGCAGGCGGCCTGCGGCAGCCGGCCATGCCCGCGGCCACGCCTGCAGTACCCCGAACGCCTCGGCGCGGGCCAGTTCCTCCTCGGCGTCGCGTTCGCGCCAGGGCACCGCCGGCGACAGGTTCATGTCGGTGCCCGGCAGGCCCGGGGCCACCTCGACGATCGCGCGGGACAGGTCCACCGGCTGCTCCAGTGCCAGGTCGCAGTCGCGGATGTAGTCGGTCAGCTCGGCCGGGCCCAGCACCACCACCACCGCATCGCCGGCGCGGTGCATCGCCAGCACCCGCCCGGCGCAGCGGTCGGTGATCAGGGCGACTGCGCCGGGCCGCAGGCGCGAGGCGCCGCGGGCGCCGGCATCGATGACCCAGGTCAGGCCGTCGTCGCCGCGGTCGAGGATGCTGGATGCGCCGTCGCGGACCATGACCACGTCGGGCTGGTAGTGGATGTCGCCCTCGGCGGGTGCCATGCCATAGCGCAGCTCGGCCTCGCCGAGCTCGGCAGCGCCGAGCAGGCGCGGTTCGGACGGTCCGCGGCCGCAGCCGGCCAGCCACACGCCGAGGCCGGCGAGGGCGGCGCCCTGGCAGAACGCCCGCCGGCCCGGCATCCAGATCGGACGGTCCCGGCCAGGGTCGAAACCGCTCACGGCCGGTGCTCGGCCTCCCCGGCCAGCAGCCGGGCGTCGGCGGAACGCGCCGCGGCGACCAGCGGTTCGTGCAGCAGCGTCTCGTCGATCAGACGGACTGCGCCGACCACGATCCAGGTCTCGCCACGACGGAAATAGACCGTGCTGCGGCGCAGCCAGCCCTCGTCGCCGAGGTCGTCGATGGCGGTGAAGGCGTCGGGGTCGCGCTCGTTGAGCCGGCGGTCGGTGGCGACCAGCGTCTGCGCGCCTTCGCCGATCGCGACATCGACCTTGGCCACCGGTCCGGCCGGGAAGCCGGGGTAGACACAGCTGGGCCGGACCGAGCCGAGGTTGAACGACTGCGGCGTATCGAGACGCAGCTTGACGATCGCCTCCGCCTCTTCCTGGGTGACCAGCGCGCAGGGGTCGATCAGCGTCGGGTCGGGGCCGGTGTCGGGTGCCGCGGCCACCGCGGCTTCGGCCGGGTCTGGCTGGGCGATCAGGTGAGCGAGGTCCGCATCGACTCCGATCGCGCTATCCGACGCGTCGCTGCCGCGGGAACAGGCGGCGCAGGCGACCAGCAGGCCGACCAGCAGGCTGCGGGAGATGGACGGGCAGTATGCGGGCATGGGGTGTCTCCTTGCCGCCCGGCGTACGACGGGCTTGTGTCCATCCAGAACAGGAAACCGACCCGTGACCGGACATCCGATACGACTGCCCGAGGGAAATGCTGCACTGCCGCAATACGCCGCCGGTTTGACTCCGCCGAGTCGCAGCGGTTACACCTTGCGGTCGTTTTCACGCCCCCGGTTCCGGCCGGGGGCGTCCGATCCGTCTGCCCAGGGCTATCCGTGGCCCGCAGGAGTCCACCACACATGAGTTCCACACCCGGTTCCGTCGGCGAGGAAGGCAAGACCCTTCTCGGCCATCCACGCGGCCTGTTCATGCTGTTCTTCGCCGAAATGTGGGAGCGTTTCTCCTACTACGGCATGCGCGCGCTGCTGGTCCTGTACCTGACCAAGCACTGGTTGTTTTCCGACGGCGAAGCTTCGGTGGTGTACGGCGCCTATACCGCGCTGGTCTACATCACCCCGGTGATCGGCGGCTACCTGGCCGACAAGTACCTGGGGCAACGCAAGGCGGTGTTGTATGGCGCGGTGCTGTTGACCATCGGCCACTTCCTGATGGGCTTCGAAGGCGATGGTGGGCAGGGCAGTCCCGCGCTCGATGCGTTCTGGCTGGCGCTGGCCTTCATCATCGTCGGCTCGGGCTTCCTCAAGGCCAACATCTCGGTGATGGTGGGGCAGCTGTATCCGCGCACCGACGTGCGCCGCGATGGTGCGTACACGATCTTCTACATGGGCATCAACCTCGGCGCCTTCCTCGGTTCGCTGCTGTGCGGCTACCTGGGTGAGGTGTACGGCTGGAAGTACGGCTTCGGCGCCGCCGGCGTCGGCATGTTGCTGGGCCTGATCGTGTTCGTGATCGGAAAGCCGTTGCTGCAGGGGCGCGGTGAGTCCAGGGCGCCGGCCAAGCTGCGCGAACGCATCGCGGGCATCCCGTTCGAATGGCTGCTCTACGGTTTCGGCATCCTCGTCGTCGTTGCCTGCTGGTGGATGGTGCAGAACCAGAAGGTTGTGGGCTGGGCGCTGTTCGTCAGCGGCATCGTGCTGCTGGCATACGTGATCTGGACGGCGGTGACCAAGCTCGACCGCCATGCGCGCGATCGCATCTTCGCGGCGATGATCCTGATGATCGGTTCGGTGCTGTTCTGGTCGTTGTTCGAACAGGCCGGCTCGTCGCTGAACCTCTATACCGACCGCTACGTGGACCGCAACATGCTGGGCTGGGACGTGCCGGCTTCGATGTTCCAGTCGATCAACGCGATGTACATCATCCTGCTGGCGCCGTTCTTCGCGATGCTGTGGACGTGGCTGGGCAAGCGGGGGCTGGAGCCGCCCGCACCGGCGAAGTTCGGACTGGCCATGATCCAGCTTGGCTTCGGTTTCCTGGTGCTGGTGGCCGGCGCAGCGGGTGTCGCCACCGGCAACATGACGCCGGTGCTCTTCATCTTCCTGATCTACCTGCTGCACACCACCGGCGAGTTGTGCCTGTCGCCGGTTGGGCTGTCGGCGATGAACCGGTTGGCGCCCGCGCACCTTGCCAGTCTGATCATGGGCTGCTGGTTCTTCGCGTCGGCCACGGGCAACTTCGTCGCCGGATTGATCGCGGCTGCGACGGGTTCGGAAGCCGCGTCCGGCGAGGATGCCGCCCAGCAGGTGGTGCTGGAGGTGTACACCACGGTCGGCTGGGTCGCGGTGGCGGTGGGTGTCGGCTTCATGATCGTGGCGCCGCTGATCCGCAAGCTGATGCACCTGGACACGCTCAAGGATGACAACCCCGCGCTTGCCGGTGTGGGCGAACTTGCAGAACCGGCCGCTGCCGGCATGCATCCGGAAGAAGAACTGAAGTGACGATCCACACCCGTGCCCGCATCGCGGGTACGGGTGGCGACGGGTGGTCATCGAATCGAGAACGGCGGCCTTGGGCCGCCGTTCTTCGTTGTATCGGGTGTGGGTGGTTTGCAGGCTGGCCCAGTCTCAGCGGCCGGGAAGCAGTACCGGTGCCTTCAACCTCCGGCTGCGTCGGCTTCGGCCTGCAGCTCCAGTTCGTCGAGGCGGTCGAGCAGGTTGAACAGCGCCGTGCGCTCGTCCTCGCCGATGCCGCCGAGCAGGCGCCGCTCGAAGTCCAGCGCCAGCGGCACGATCTCGTCGTAGATCCTGTAGCCGTCCTCGCTCAGGCGCAGCACCGAGCGGCGGCGGTCGTCGTCGTGCATCTCGCGCTCCAGCCGTCCGGCTTCGACCAGCCGCGAAACCGCCCGGCTTACCGCGACCTTGTCCATCGCGGTGCGCTGGGCGACCGCGTTGGCCGACAGGTCCGGGTAGCGGCCGAGCACGGCCATGACCCGCCATTCGGTGATGCTGAGGGCGAAGCGCTGCGAATAGACCTGCGCGATCGCCGAGCTGACCCGGTTCGACAGCACCGACAGGCGGTAGGGCAGGAAATGCTCGAGATCCAATTGGGCGTGACCCAATTGGGCGTGACCAGGGCGGGTGGGGCCGCGGCCCTGCGGGGGCTTGGTTGCCGGCTTGGACGTGTTCATTGCGTACGATGGCCTTGCGTATGGTTTCATTTGAAACTATAAAGGGTGATTATGAAGCGCGACAGTGCGCGCCGCCCATCCAGCCATCCCAGGCAACCCAGGCAGAACCCAGGAGTCCCCATGAGCGCCCAACCCAACCTTGGCATGCAGGTCACCACCTTCGAGAACCCGCTCGGCATCGATGGCTTCGAGTTCGTCGAGTTCGCCGCGCCGCAAGGCCAGGCTGGATCCCTGCACGACTATTTCCGCAAGCTGGGCTTCACGGCCGTGCTGCGCCACAAGCGCCGTCCGATTACGGTGTATCGGCAGGGCGGTGTCAACTTCCTGGTCAACGAAGATCCGGACGGTTTCGCCGCCGACTTCGCCGCCAAGCACGGCCCGAGCGCCTGCGGCTTCGCGATCCGCTTCAAGGAACCGGCCGGCAAGGTGTTCGACACCGTGGTCGGCAACGGCGGCGAGGCGATCACCGACAAAGCCGACAGCAAGGCCGTCGACGCGCCGGTGGTCAAGGGCATTGGCGACTGCATGCTGTACCTGGTCGACAGGTACGGCGACAAGGGCAGCATCTACGACGGCGACTACGAGGCGATCGAAGGTGCCGACCCGAATCCGGCCGGTTTCGGCCTGACCTTCATCGACCACCTGACCCACAACCTGTACTTCGGCAACATGCAGAAGTGGTCGGACTACTACGAGAAGCTGTTCAACTTCCGCGAGATCCGCTACTTCGACATCAAGGGCGCAAAGACCGGTCTGGTGTCGAAGGCGATGACCGCGCCGGACGGCATCGTCCGCATCCCGCTCAACGAGTCCAATGACCCCAAGAGCCAGATCAACGAGTACCTCGATGCCTACAAGGGCGAGGGCATCCAGCACATCGCCTGCTTCACCGACGACATCTACACCACCGTCGAGGCGATGCGCGCGCAGGGCGTGGAGTTCCTCGATACTCCGGACACCTACTTCGAGGTGATCGACCAGCGTATTCCCGACCACGGCGAGGACGTGCCGAGGCTGGCGAAGAACAAGATCCTGATCGACGCCGACCCGGAGACCCAGCAACGCAAGCTGCTGCAGATCTTCACCCAGAACGCGATCGGTCCGATCTTCTTCGAGATCATCCAGCGCAAGGGCAACGAGGGCTTCGGCGAGGGCAACTTCCAGGCCCTGTTCGAGAGCATCGAGCGCGACCAGATGAAGCGCGGCGTGCTGTAATCGGCGCCGCCTTCTGGATGGTTCGCAGCACGATCCCGAGGTGGATGCAGCGCGTACCGACTGTTTGGAATCCCAGGGGATCACGGTAATGCGGTTCTGACAACGATGCTTTGAACCAAACGGAAGCGGTGGTTGGGGCGATCTTCAACTTCGCTGGCCGCCAGACCCTCACCCCAACCCCTCTCCCGGAGTGAGAGGGGATTCAAGCGGTGTTTTCAACATGGCAATCGCAAGCAACGGCTACCAATCAGGCTTCGGCAACGAGTTCGCCACCGAGGCGCTGTCCGGCACCCTGCCGGTCGGGCGCAATTCGCCGCAGCGGGTCGCGCACGGGTTGTACGCGGAGCAGCTGTCGGGCACCGCGTTCACCGCGCCTCGAGCCGAGAACCGCCGCAGTTGGCTGTATCGGATCCGCCCGGCGGCGGTGCACGGCTCGTTCGAGCGCTATCTGGGCGCGCCAGGCATGCAGCCCCCGGCTTCCATTGGCAGGTTCCACAACGACTTCGGCGACGGTCCGGTCAGCCCGGACCAGATGCGCTGGAATCCCCTGCCGACGCCGGAACGGCCGACCGACTTCATCGACGGCCTGTTCACCATGGCCGGCAACGGCTCGCCGGCCGCGCAGCACGGGATCGGCATCCATCTGTACGCGGCCAATCGCGACATGGACGGGCGATATTTCTACGACGCCGACGGCGAACTGCTGATCGTGCCGCAGCAGGGGCGGCTGCACATCGCTACCGAGCTGGGCGTGCTCGAGGTCGAGCCGCAGGAGATCGCGGTGGTGCCGCGCGGCATCCGTTTCGCGGTCTCGCTCCCCGACGGCGAGGCACGCGGTTACGTCTGCGAGAACTTCGGCGCTCTGCTGAAGCTGCCCGACCTCGGCCCGATCGGCAGCAACGGACTGGCCAACCCGCGCGATTTCCTGACCCCGAATGCGGCATACGAAGACAAGCAAGGCAACTTCGAACTGATCGCCAAGTTCCAGGGCCACCTGTGGCGTGCGTCGATCGGCCATTCGCCGCTCGACGTGGTCGGCTGGCACGGCAACTACGCGCCGTACAAGTACGACCTGCGCCGCTTCAACACCATCGGCTCGATCAGCTTCGACCATCCCGACCCGTCGATCTTCCTGGTGCTGCATTCGCCCAGCGATACCCCCGGCACCAGCAACCTGGACTTCGTGATCTTCCCGCCGCGCTGGCTGGTGGCGCAGGACACGTTCCGGCCGCCGTGGTTTCATCGCAACATCGCCAGCGAGTTCATGGGCCTGATCCACGGCGCCTACGACGCCAAGGCCGAGGGCTTCGTGCCCGGCGGCGCCTCGCTGCACAACTCGATGACCGGACACGGCCCGGATGCGGAAACCTTCGACAAGGCCAGCAGCGCCGATCTGTCGAAGCCGGACGTGATCGCCGACACCATGGCTTTCATGTTCGAGACGCGCGCGGTGATCCGGCCGACCCGGCAGGCGGTCGAAGCGGCGCATCGCCAGCGCGACTACCAGGCTTGTTGGGCCGGCCTGGAGAAACACTTCACGCCACCGGGCTGATGCACACCCCGCGGAATCCGCGAATGCCCGGGCAGGCAGGTCCGGCTCACGCCTGCCTGCCGGCCCGATGCGGTAGGCTTTAGTCCCCCGCGGGCCGGATGCAGCCCGGGGCTCCCCTGATGAGGCAGTCCATGGACCCTGTCGTTTCCGTTTGTCGTACCCCGGCTGTTGCCACCGCTTTATCCCTTGCGCTGGCTGTTGCCGTGCTGGCGGGCTGCCAGCCGCAGGGGAGCGAGGTCACAACCGCCGGTGAGCCGTCTGCGCCGGTGCTGGAAGGGGCGGACACCGCCGCCGGACCTGGCGACGGCGACGCGCAGGACGACGACTCCGGTGAAGTCCATGAGAGCCTGTTCGACGATCAGCCCGTCGAGGACATTCCCCCGGCCACCGCCGCGGCCCTGTTGCCGTCGGTGCGCGAGCCCGCCCTCGCGCGGCGGGATGGCTATGGCCCGCTGCGATTCGGCATGAGCGTCGAAGAGATGCACGCGGCAGGCGGTGATGGGTTGTCTCTGGTTGCTGCCGGCGGTGCCGTGGAAGAGGGGGCCTGCCGCTACCTGTGGCCGGAAAGCGAGACGCCTGAAACCCGCCCGGCCTTCATGATCGAAGGCGGCCGGTTCGTCCGCTACGACATCTCAGATGCCGCTATCGAGGCGCCGCAAGGCGGCCGTGTCGGAATGCCGGCCGATGAGGTGCGCGCGCTGCATGCCGGCCACGAAACCATTCCGCACAAGTACGTTGAGGGTGGACAGTACCTGCGCGTGGCCGGTGACAGCGATGACGTCGTGCTGGTATTCGAGGTCGATGCAGCCGGCCAGGTCAGCCGCTGGCGCGTGGGCCTGCCGCCGCAGGTCGATTACGTCGAAGGTTGCTCGTAACCCCGGCCGGGGAACGGTCGGGCCGGCTCGATCCGGGACTATCAGTCTGCGCCGGCAGATGTTGCTGGCCCGCGTCACTTGGTGAGGGGAGCACGATATGCCTGCTGCCATTTTGTGGTTCGTCCTCGGCCTGGTTCTGCTCGCGCTGGGCGGCGATTCCGTGGTCAAGGGCGCCTCCGGGCTGGCCCGGCGGTTTGGCGCCTCGCCGTTCGTGGCCGGACTGGTCCTGGTCGCGTTCGGCACTTCGCTGCCGGAGCTGGCGGTCAATCTCCGGGCCATGCTGGAGGGGCAACCGGGACTGGCGCTGGGCAACGCAGTCGGCAGCAATATCGTCAATTTCGGCCTGACCCTCGGCGCGGCTGCACTGGCGGCACCGTTGCTGGTGCGTTGGCGTGCGTTGTCGCCGCTGCTGCTCCTGCTGCTGCTTGGCACGCTGGCGGTAATCGGGCTTGGCCTCGACGGGTCGTTGGGACGGATCGATGGGCTGCTCCTGCTGGTCGCCTTTGTCGCCGTGCTCGCGTTCGCCATCGCCCGTACCCGTCGCGAAGCTCCGGAACTGCAGGATGCGATCGCCGCCTATGCGCAAACCCGGACCGGGCTCGACCTGAATCTGATACGGCTGGCGATTGCGGCGGTGCTGATGTATTTCGGCGCCGTGCTGGTGATCCGGCACGGGCTGGTGCTGGGCTCGGCCATGGGCCTGACGCCGTTGCTGACCGGCCTGCTGCCGGTCGCGATCGCCACCGCCCTGCCGGAAATGGCCGCGGCGGTAGTCGCAGCGCGGCGCGGGCAGGGCGAGATGGTGGCCGGTCATGTGATCGGCTCCAGCCTGTTCAACCTGTTCGTCATCGTTGGTGGCATGGCGCTGTGGCGGCCGGTGCCGATACCGGTCTCGTTCATCCGCTTCGAGTTGCCGGCGGCGCTGCTGATCGCGCTGATGCTGGTGCCGATGCTGCGTGGCGACCTGCGCCTCAGCCGCGGCGAGGGCGGGGTACTGGTGGCGGCATTCGCCGGCTGGGTGGCGCTGGAACTGCTGTTCCTGAACAGTTAGGCCGCGAAGCGTTCACGAACGAAAGCGGCACGCGCAGCGAAGTCGAGATCCTTGCCGCCTTCGCGGTCGATCAGCTCCAGCCGGCTGCGCAGGCCGCGGCGGTTGGCGATCTGGATCGACAGCCCGGGGCGGGCATTGAGTTCGAGAATCAGCGGACCATGGGTGCGATCGATCACGATGTCGACGCCCAGGTAACCCAGGCCGGTCAGTTCGTAGCCGCGCGCCGACAGTTCCAGAATCCGTTGCCAGCCCGGGATCGTGATGCCACTGAGAGGCTGCATCGTGTCCGGATGGCGGTCGATGCTGTCCTCGTGCCAGACGCCATGCGCGGTCAGCCCGGTGGCGATGTCGATGCCGGTACCGACCGCGCCCTGGTGCAGGTTGGCCTTGCCGCCGGATACCCGCGTCGGCAGACGCAGCATCGCCAGCACCGGAAAGCCCCGGTGCACGATCACCCGCACGTCGGGCACGCCGAGGTGGGAGATCGCGGCGAACACGTCGTCCGGCTGTACCCGGTACTCGACCATCGCCTGGTCCGGGCGGCCGCCGAAGCTGTACATCCCGGACAGGATGTTGCCGAGGTGGTGGACGATGTCGTCGCGGGACAGGCGTGCGCCGTTGATTTTCAGGAAGCCCTCGCCGAGCCGGGCGGTGACCACCACGATACCGTCGCCGCCGGCGCCGCGGGCGGGCTTGATGACGAAGTCGTCGTGGCCATCGAGGATGCGTTCGAAGCGCCGTGCATCGTGGTAGTTCGACACCACCCCGTACAGGTCCGGCACCGCCATGCCGGCGTCCAGCGCCAGCTGCTTGGTCAGCAGTTTGTCGTCGACGCGCGGATACAGCCGGCGTGGATTGCCTTCGGCGATGTACAGCGCGTTGCGCGCGTTGAGGCTGAGCACACCGGCCTCGCGCAACTTCCACGGCGGCACGAACCAGCTCATCGACGTGCGACTTCCCCGAATGCGCGGAAGCGAAGCAACTCGCTCAGACGGTAGCCGGTGTAGCGGCCCAGGAGCAGGGTGATCGCGAGCACGATCAGCAATACTTCCGGGAACACGAACACGAAGTGCTCCACCTGCGGGTGGTACATCGCCAGATAGCACGCAATCGCGACCACGAGGCTGCCGATCGCCTGCTTGATGGCATCGGCAGGACCATGTTCTTCCCAGACGATCGAAATGCGCTCGATGGTCATCGCCATGATCACCATCGGGAAAAGCGCCACCGAAAGACCGACGTCGAAGTTCAGCCGGTAGCCCAGCAGGCTGACCAGCAGCATCAGCATGATCACCACGATCACCACCACCGCCAGCCGCGGCACCAGCAGCAGCTTGAGGTGCTCCAGGTAGAAGCGCACGGCCAGGCCGAGCACCACGATCATCGAGAACAGCATCACGCCGGAGGCGAGGTCGGTCTCGCGGAAGGCCAGCGAGATCAGCACCGGCATGAAGGTGCCGAAGGTCCGCACCCCGACCACGTTGCGCAGGAACACGATCAGCAGGATGCCGATCGGTATCAGCAGCAGCGCGCGGTAGACGTTCTGCACGTGCACCGGCAAGGTGGTCAGCGAGTACGCCATCACCGGCGAATGCGCCAGTTCGGCCTGGCGGGTGACCATGTCCAGTGCCGGTTCCAGGGATCGTGTCACCGAGAACTGCAGCCGCGGCTGACGGGCGTGTTCGACCGAGAACAGCGGCTCGTCGCCGTGCCACCAGATCAGGAAGTCCTTCGGATAGCCATGCGAGCCGTCGGCCGGATTGATCGGAATCCAGCGGTCGCCGTTGTTGACCTCCAGCCACGGCTCCGGCTGCAGGTTGCTGGCGCCGCTGCCCAGGCGGATGCCTTGCACCATCCTTGCCGGGATGCGTGCGCCGGCCAGGACCTGAATCGCGGTACGGGTACGTGCCTCGGGCGAGGCTGGCTTCGGCAGCAGCAGTTCCACATTGCCGTCCGCTGCCGGGCTGGCGAGCAGCCTCACCAACAGCGAGGAGAAGGTGGCGATGTCGGCCGACTTGCCGCGCACCTCGTCGAGGATCGCCTCGACTGCAGCGCCTTCCAGGTCGCCGTATTCGGGCGCGCGCTCCAGCGCGGGCACGCCCTGTGGCTTGCGCACACCTTCCTGGCGGGCCACCGTGGCGCGGTAATAGAGGGTTTGCGGACCGGAAGCGCGACGGATGCTCCACAGCGCCAGCCGGTTGTCGTCACGGCTCTCGGTCTGGATGCCATAGCCGCGCGAGACGAAGTTCTCGTCGACCAGCACATGACCGACCGGTGCGAGCGGGATCGCCATCTCGGCCTTGACCGGTCCGCTGCCCGGCTCGAACGCCAGCCGCGCCTCGACGACCCAGCTTTCCACCTCGGTCGCGGGCGACAACGGATAGCCGAGCACGCGCGTCTTGTAGCCGATCAGAGACACCGCAGTGGCCACCAGCAGCACCACCAGGGCCAGCAGGTGCCAGCGCCTCATGCCGGGCGCATCCCCGTGTCGGCGATTTCGGCCTTGTCGCTCTCGCACGCGGGCCGCTGGATGAAGGTCGCGCCGGAATCGACAATCACGTGGTCCTTCATGAAGTTGCGCCCGACCAGCACCGGGTACACGAACGAGCTGCGGTCGATCAGGGTGAACTCTTCCTTGCGTCGGACCGTGCCCAGGCACATTTCCAGCGAGACCACCGGGCGTCGCTGGACCTCGCCACCATGACGGCGGATGCGAACATGGCGGACCAGGGTGGCCTCAAGCGTCCGGTCGACGTCGCGGGCCGGGTCGCGGACCACGAAGCGCACATGGCGCTTGCCATCCCGCTCGAACACTTCGACTTCATCGGCGGTCAGCGACGAAGTGGTGGCGCCGGTGTCGAGCTTGGCCTTGAGTTGCAGCGGGGCCTGCCCGACCTCCACCCATTCGACCCAGCCGAGGATGTCCTTGCTGCGGCCCGCGCTGGCGGACGCCGCATCGGAAGGGGATGGAAGGGCGGCCAGCAGTCCACTGGCGACCAGGCATAGGCAGGTGATTGGTGTTTTCGTCATCGGTATCACGGCGGTACGCAGGACACGCGTGGTTTCAGGTAAAACCACTTAAACGATCAATCGTACCCTCATTGTGATCCGGATGGCCGCGGCGGACCGGTTGTCTTTCAGGAACTGTGCATCCGGTCGCCGATGCAGCGGCGCCAACCGCCGGGAGGCTGATTTCCGTTCTGGAACAGCGACTTGCGTCCGGGGCAGTCGTTCAATCGGGGCGGTTGTCGCCGTCTTCCGCCAGCCTGGAGGGGCGCTGTTCCATGCCCAGCTTGAGCGCCGCCAGCGACATCAGGTGGGCGCTGATCGGGGCGGTGATGAACAGGAACAGGGTGACCAGGATCTCGCGCAGGCCGAGGCCGTCGCCGTGCCAGGCGTGCCAGCCGATCGAGGCGACCAGGATGCAGCCCACGCCGAGTGTGCTGGCCTTGGTCGGGCCATGCAGGCGCTTGAAGAAATCCGACAGCTTGACCAGGCCGAGCGAACCGACCAGGACGAAGCCGCTGCCGATCAGCAGCAGCGCGGCAAGCAGGTACTCGAGCACGACGTTCATTCGCGGGTTTCCTATTCGACGATGTCACGGCGCAGCACGTACTTGCTGAGCATGACCGTGCCGACGAAGCCGAGCATGGCGATGATCAGCGCCGCCTCGAAATAGATCGACGAACCCAGGTACATGCCGAACAGAATCAGAGCGGCGATGGCATTGATGTACAGCGTGTCCAGCGCGAGGATCCGGTCCGGCACGGCGGGACCGGCCAGCAGCCGGTACAGGCTGAACAGCATCGCCACCGCGACGATGTAGAGGGAGATGTTGACCGCGAGGCTCAGAACGGAGGTGGAGAGGACGGTCACGTGAATATCTCCTTCAGCAGCGACTCGTAGCGGGCCTTGATCTCCGCCACCTGGGCATCGGCATCCTTGAGGTTGAAGCAGTGCACGAGCAGGTAACGGCGGTCGGCGCTCAGTTCCGCGGAAACGGTGCCCGGGGTCAGGGTGATGATGCTGGCCAGGGCGGTGATGCCATGGATGCTGGTCAGGTCCAGCGGTACCCAGATGAAGCCCGGGGTCAGCACGCGCTCGGGGCCGAGAATGCGACGGGCGACCTCGATGTTGGACAGGATCATGTCCCAAAGCACCCGCCGGAGCAGCCTCATCAAGGCAGGGATGCTGCCGAAGCGGGCGCGCTCGGGTTCCAGCAGCCCGGCCAGCCATGGCAGCAGCAGGGCCAGCACCACCCCCAGGGCGACCTGCCCCGGCGAGAGTTCGGCGACCAGCAGCAGCCACAGCAGCAACACCGCCAGGCTCAGAGGCAGCGAGGACAGCCGGCGCATCATGGCGACGGCTCCCGCAGCTGCGGCGCAGTCCCGTGGGCGGCGTTGATGTAGTCGGCCGGAGCCAGCAGCTGCGCGGCTGCGTCGCCGGTGTAGCGCATGATCGGGCCACCGAACAGGGTCATGGCGATACCGTACCCCAGCAACAATATCGCTGCGGCGACCTGTGCCGGTTGTGGCGGTGCCGGGGACGAGGCGGTTTCCGGCCACGGCCGCGCACGCCAGAACACCTGGCTGGCGGTGCGCGCCAGCGCGACCACGGTCAGCAGGCTGGTGACCAGCACGATCGACCACACCCAGGCCACGTTGGTGGCAGGTACCGCTTCGAGCAGGAGCACCTTGCCAAGGAAGCCCGACAGCGGCGGCATGCCCGAGGTCGACACCGCGGCCACCGCGAACAGCGCCCCGAGCAGGGCGCTGTGGCGCAGCGGGCCGGCGACATCGAGGTTGTCGCCGGCCACGCCGCGCTGGCGGCGGACCAGGTCGGCGACCAGAAACAGTGCGCCGGCGACGAAGGTGCTGTGGACCAGGTAGTAGAGTCCGGCCGAGACCGTTTCCACGGTATCCAGCGAAACGGCGATGAACAGCGTCGCTGCCGAGGCGATCACCAGGAACGCGACCAGCATCCGCAGCGATTTGCTCGCCAGTGCGCCAAGGCTGGCCAGCACCAGGGTCAGCAGGCCGGCCGGCAGCAGCCAGGTCCAGGCCCAGCCGGCCAGCTCGCCGGCTTCGCTGCCGAATACCAGGGTGTATACGCGCAACACCGTGTAGACGCCGACCTTGGTCATCACCGCGAACAGCGCCGCCACCGCCGCCGGGGCACGTGAGTAGGCGTTGGGCAGCCACAGGTACAACGGCACCAGCGCGGCCTTGGCGCAGAACACCACCAACAGGATGCCCGAGGCGGCGCGGATCAGCGGCAGGTTGGCAGGGTCGGCCTGGCCGATCCGGAACGCCAGCTCGGCCATGTTGAGGCTGCCGAGCATCCCGTACAGCAGGCCCAGCGCGATCAGGAACAGGGTCGAGGCGGTGATGTTGAACACCACGTAATGCAGGCCGGCGCGCATCCGTGGCCCGCGCCCGCCGCTGAGCAGCAGGCCGTAGGAGGCGATCAGCATCACCTCGAAGAACACGAACAGATTGAACAGGTCGCCGGTCAGGAAGGCGCCGTTGAGGCCGGCCAGCTGCAGCTGGAACAGCGCATGGAAGTGCAGTGCGCGGCGGTCCCAGCCTGCACAGGCGTACAGCAGGCTGGCGATCGCGAGCAGGGTCGTGGTCAGCACCAGCAGCGCGCTGGTGCGGTCGGCGACCAGGGCGATGCCGAGCCGTGCCGGCCAATCGCCGAGCAGGTACATCGTGACCGTGCCGTCATCGGCGGCCCGCAGCAGCGCCGCCGACGTCGCCAGCAGCGCCACCATCGCGACCGTGGAGAGCGCGCGCTGGACGCCGATGCCATGGCGTTCCAGCAACAGCAGCAGTGCGCCGGCCAGCAGCGGCAGCAGGACCGGCAGGACCGGCAGATGGGTACCGATCGTCTCGATCACGGCATGCCCTCACCGCCGGCGTCGACATGGTCGCTGCCGTTGTCGGAACGGCTGCGTACCGCGATGACGATGGTGACCGCGGTCATCGCGAAGGCGATCACGATCGCGGTCAGCACCAGCGCCTGCGGCAATGGGTCGGTATGGTTGGCCAGCGTGGGCGCCATGCCATCGACCAGCACCGGCGGCTTGCCGATGGCGAGCCGTCCGGCCGAGAAGATCAGCAGGTTGGTGGCGTAGGAAAGCAGGGTCAGGCCAAGGATCACGTCGAAGCTGCGCGAGCGCAGCAGCAGATAGATACCGGCGGCGGTGAGCACCCCGATGATGCTGGCGAGGGCGAATTCCATCAGCCGGCCTCCTGGGCTGGAACTTGCTGGGCTGGAGCGGGGGAGCGCGGCGGCTTGACCGTGCCCATCATCGAAAGGATCAGCATCGCGCCACCGAATACGACCAGGTACACGCCGATGTCGAAGCCGATCGCGCTGGACAAGGGCACTTCACCGATCAGCGGCAACTGCAGGCCGACATGGCCGCTGGTCAGGAACGGGTAGCCCATCAGCATCGGCACCAGGCCGGTCGCCGCCGCGATCAGCAATCCCAGGCCGATGCAGCGCGCGTAGTCGAAGCCCAGCCGTGCCTCGACGTAGTTCGAGCCGAGCAGTACGTACTGCAGCAGCAGTGGCACCGCCAGCACCAGGCCGGCGATGAAGCCGCCACCCGGCGCGTTGTGGCCGCGCAGGAACAGGTAGATCGACACCGCCAGCGCCAGTGGGAACAGCAGGTGGCTGAGGTTGGCCGGCATCGGCAACGTATGCGCGGGACCGGGGATCACTTCATCGGCGGCAATCCTCGCGCGCCGCAGCAACGCATGCACGACCAGTCCGGCGATACCGAACACGGTGATTTCACCGAAGGTGTCGAAGCCGCGGAAGTCGACCAGGATCACGTTGACCACATTGCTGCCGTAGGCCTCGGGCAGCGAACGCGCCAGCAATTCGGTGGCGATGGTGTCGAGCGGACGGGTCATCATCGCGTAGGCAAGGCCAGCGATGCCGAGCCCGACCACGCCCGCGATGACGCCGTCGCGCCAACGCCGCATGCGCCTGTCGGTCGGTGCCGATTCCTGCGGCAGGTAGTTCAGCGCCAGCAGCATCAGCGCGATGGTGACGATCTCCACCAGCAACTGGGTCAGGGCCAGGTCCGGTGCCGACATCAGCACGAACATCATGCTCACCGCCAGCCCGACCGCGCCGATCACCACCAGGGCCACCAGACGCTTGCGATGCAGCACCACGGTCGCCACCGTGGCGGCCATCGTCACCAGCCACATCGCCCATCCGAGCGGTGGCATCGGCTGGCTGGTACCCGAAGCGGTGGCAAGCGCCGCCAGCGTCGGCGCACCGGCAAGCGCCAGCACCGCCACCAGCACCCACCACAGCGAGCGCTGCAGGCTGCCGTCGGTGACGTGGAAGGTGAAGCGGCGGGCGTTGACCAGCAAGGCACGGGTGTTGACCCGGAACAAGTGGCGGCCTATCGCCCGCCGGGCGATCGCATGGATGTTGAACAGCCGGCGCAGGCCGAGGTAGAGCAGGATGCCGCCGATCACGCCACCCAAGCTCATCATCAACGGCAGGTTCAGCCCATGCCAGATCGCCAGACTGTAGTCGGGAACCGCATCGCCGAGCACGCCGGTAGCGGCTGCGTGCAACACCGGCGCGACCGTCCATGCCGGCACGATGCCGACCGCCAGGCACAGCACCACCAGTACCTCGACCGGGATCTTCATGAACCGCGGCGGCTCGTGGATCTCGCGATCGACCGCACGCGGGCCGCTGCCGAAGAAAGTGTCGTGGACGAAACGCACGCTGTAGGCCACGCCGAACACGCCGGCCAGGAAGGCCACGACCGAAGCGGCGGTGCGCACTCCGGCATGGCCCTCGATCTCCAGCGCCAGGGCGAAGAACATCTCCTTGGACAGGAAGCCGTTGAGCAGCGGGATGCCGGCCATCGCCAGGGTGGCGATGATCGCCAATGCACTGGTGAACGGCAGGTAGCGGCGCAGGTTGCCGAGCCGACGCATGTCGCGGGTGCCGGTCTCATGGTCGATGATGCCGGCGGCCATGAACAGCGAGGCCTTGAAGGTCGCGTGGTTGAGGATGTGGAACAGGCCGGCGACCACCGCCAGCGGCGTCGACAGCCCGAACAGCATCGTGATCAGGCCCAGGTGCGAGATCGTCGAATAGGCGAGCAGTCCCTTGAGGTCGTGCTGGAAGATCGCGTTCCACGCTCCGACCAGCAGGGTCGCGGCGCCGACCGCGGTGACCACGTAGAAGAACAGGTCGGTACCGGCAAGCACCGGGTGCAGGCGTGCGAGCAGGAACACGCCGGCCTTCACCATCGTCGCCGAGTGCAGGTAGGCCGAGACCGGGGTCGGCGCCGCCATCGCGTGCGGCAGCCAGAAGTGGAACGGGAACTGCGCGCTCTTGGTGAAGATGCCGGCCAGCACCAGAGCGAGGATTGCCGGATACCAGGCATGGGCGCGGATCGCGTCGCCGGCGGCCAGTACCGCGTCGAGCTCGTAGCTGCCAACCACCTGGCCGATCAGGATCACGCCGCCGAGCAGCGCCAGGCCGCCGGCACCGGTGATCGTCAACGCCATCCGCGCGCCTTCGCGCGCCTCCTTCTTCTGCGACCAATAGCCGATCAGCAGGAACGAGCTGATCGAGGTCAGCTCCCAGAAGATCGCCAGCAGCAGCAGGTTGCCCGCCAGCACCATGCCCAGCATCGAGCCCATGAACAGCAGCAGATAGCCGAAGAACTTCGGTGCATCCTCGCGTTCGCTCAGGTAGTAGCGCGCATACATCACCACCAGCACGCCGATCGCCAGCACCATCAGCGCGAACATCCATGCCAGGCCGTCCAGGCGCAGGGAGAACATCAGCCCGAGCTGTGGCATCCAAGGGTGGACCGATGCCGGGATTTCGCCGCGCAGCACCTGTGGCGTGAACAGGGCCAGCAGGCCCAGGCCCAGCAATGGAGCGGCACCGGCCAGCCAGGCCGTGGTCCGGCGCGAAGCCGAACGGTGCAGCATCACCCACAGGGCGAATACGAACGGCAGGGCTAGCAGGAGTTCAAGCATCTCGCTCCAACAGGCGCGTGGGGTGGAGGGGAGGGGCACTGCAGCGTGTTCGCGCGTGCCGCAATGGCCGGCCATTCTACCCGATGCGAACCGGCCGGCCGTGCGTTGCGGCCGGCCGCTATGCTGTGCGCATGGCACTGGAATCGATCCCGCTTTTCCGCGAATCGCGCGCGAGCATATTTATATGGGCCGCGCCCGGACGGAATGGAAATAATGGTTCTCCCGATCGGAGCGGCATATGCGCACGGCATTGATCTTCGGCGGTAGCGGACAGATCGGGCGACCGTTGTTGCGGCGCCTGGTGCACGGCGGCTGGCGGTTGCTTGCGCTGTCGCGCGAGCCCCGGGCGGGCGCCGAAGGTGTGACCTGGCTGCGCGGCGGTTTCGATGCGCTGCCGGCGTTGCCGGCCCGGGTCGATGCGGTGATCAGTGCCGGACCGCTGGATGCGTTCGCGCGCTGGTACGCGCGGACGGGCGTCAGGACGGATCGCGTGGTCGCCTTCGGTTCGACCAGTGTCGAGGTCAAGCAGGACTCCGTCGATGCCGCCGAGCGTGACGTCGCCCGCCGTCTGCGCGAAGGCGAGGCAACGGTACTGGCGACCGCATCGGCGCGCGGCACCCCGGCGACGCTGCTGCGACCGACCCTGGTCTACGGTGCCGGTCGCGACGCCACCTTGACCCGGATCGCGGCACTGGCCTCGCGATGGGGGCGTTTCCCGTTGCCGCGTGGCGCCAACGGCCTGCGCCAGCCGGTGCACGTGGACGACCTGGCCGCCGTCGCAGTGGCCTGCATCGACGCCCCGGCCAGTTTCGGCCGCGTCTATGCGCTGCCGGGCGGCGAAACCCTGCCGTATCGCGAAATGGTCGCCCGCGTGCTGGCAAGCCTGCAGCCGCCGGCGCGGCTGGTGGAACTGCCGTCGCCAGTGTTCTCGCTCGCGTTGCATGCTGCACGCCTGCTAGGTCGAGCGCCCGGCGAAGCGGTGGTCGCCCGGATGCGCGAGGACCTGGTGTTCGACGCCGCGCCGGCACAACGTGATCTCGGTTACGCACCGCGGCCGTTCAAACCGACGCCGCAGATGTTCGGGCGCCGAACGTAGCCATCGCGGAAGCGGGTTGCTGCGGTCAGCCCGCCGGCCGGCGCACAAGCAGCACATCGCAGTGCGCGCTTTCGAGGATTCGCTGCGCGACACTTCCCAGCAGGACGTCGGAGAGCATGCTGCGGCCGTGGCTGCCGACGCTGACCAGGTCGGCATCGCGGCTGCGCACGTACTCCCGGATCAGCCGCGCCGGCTCCATGTGTTCGACCACTGGCACGACGTTGCCGCGCAGCAGGGCGGGCAGGCCGGATGCATCCAATGTCGTGCGCGCCTGTTCCAGGGCCTCGTCGAGCGTGTCAGCTATCAGTTCCTCGCGTCGTGTCCCGGCTTCGACCAGGCCCAGCATCGGTACGTCCGCGCCGTGGACCAATGCGCCCGCGGTGGCGGTGTCGCCAAACCAGCGCGCGGCCACTGCCAGCGCGTGTCCGGCCGGGGTGGAAAAGTCGCTGGCGAAGGCGATGTGGCGGTAGGCGTGGCGGGGGCGTCCGCGCACCACCAGCAGAGGTTGCGGTGCGTGCCGGGACAGCCAGCGGATGGTGGCGCCGGGCAGCGAGGACAGCAGCGGGCCGCCCTTGGCGATGCCGGTGACGATCAGGTCGCAGCGATGCCGTTCGGCGGCATGCAGCAGGGCTGGTCCCACTTCTCCGGACTCGACATGCACTTCGACCTCAACGTCCTCGACACCCGCGCCGCAATCGTCCAGATCACGCCGCAGTTCGCGTTCGGCGTCCTGCGCCGGTGTTCCGGGGCGTGCCCAGGCCGGCGACGGCAACAGTTCCCGGCGCAGTTCCGTTGAGCGCTCCGATGGGGCGACCGTGACTGCCACCAGGCGCGCATTCCAGTGGCGGGCGAGCATGACCGCGCGTGCCAGCGCGCGGTCGCAGCGGGCGCCAAGGTCGGTCGCCAGCAGGATCGAGGACGGTGACGCGAGGGGGCCGGTCGGGCTCATGTTTCCAGGCTCCGTGGGGCAGGGCGGGATTGCAGCGCGTCGCCGATCCGGCGCGCGGCGTGGTCGGCGGCGTCGTGGAACGGGAGCAACACTTCGTCGGCGCCGGCTTCCAGCAGTCGCTTGCCTTCGACGCTGGAATGCGCGGTGACCGCGATCGGCCCCTCGTAGCCGCAACGACGCAGGCTGTGGACCAGTTGCCGGTCGAGGTCGGGATCGCGCAGGCTGCTGACCACCTGGCGGGCGCGATCGAGCGGCAGGCCGGCGACGAAGTCATCGTCGCCGGCGTCGCCGAACAGGACCTGGATCGGCCCCGGGCGTGCACGCGCCAGCACCTCGGGGTCGAAATCCACGCCGACCACGTCCAGGCCCGCGGCGCAGAGCCGCTCGGACAGGCGCAGGCCGTAGCGGCCCATGCCGAACACGATCACGTCGGCCCGGCCATGCTGCTCGTCGTAGTTCTTCTCGCGCCACGGGTTGGCACGCTCGAACGCGCCCAGCCAGGGCTCGCACAGCGCGTAGAGGCGGTGCGAGTAGAGGATCATGTAGGTGCTCAGGGTGATGGTGATCAAACCCACCAGCGTGACCAGGCCGAGTGCAGCGGGGTCGACGTGGCCGACGGCCACGCCCATGCCGATGAAGATGATCGAGAACTCGCTGATCTGGGCCACGGTCAGCCCGGCCAGGAACCCGGTGCGCTTGCGGTAGCCCATCGCCCCCATGATCGCCATCACGATCAGCGGGTTGCCGACCAGCACGAACAGCGAGAGCAGGATCGCGGCCGGCACCTCGGCGCCGAGAGTGTTCATGTCGAGCTGGGTGCCGAGGTGGACGAAGAAGAACAGCAGCAGGAAATCGCGAAGGCTGGCCAGGCGCGCGTTGATCGCCTCGCGGAACGGCAGCGAGGCCAGCGAGAAGCCGGCCAGGAACGCGCCGACCTCCTTGCTGAAGCCGAGCCATTCGCCGCCTGCCGCAAGCGTCGTACCCCAGGCCACTGCGAACACCAGCAGCAGCTCCTGCGAGGCGGCCATCCAGTGCAGCACGCGCGGCAGGACCCAGCGCATCAGTATCGCCACCACCACGCCGAGGCCGGCGACCTTGAGCAGGATCTCGCCGACCTGGGCCAGCACGGTGGTGCCCTCGCTGGCGCCGCCCTGGGTGCCGATCACCATCATCGCCAATACCACCGCCAGGTCCTGCACGATCAGGAAGCCCATCGCGATGCGGCCATGCAGCGAGTCGATCTCTCGCTTGTCCGAGAGCAGCTTGACGATGATGATCGTGCTGGAGAAGGTCAGCGCCACCGCCACGTACAACGCGCGAAGCCAGTCCATGTCCAGGGCCAGGCCGATCAGGAAGCCGAGCACGATGGTGAAGGCGAGCTGGCCCAGGCCGGTCGCCAGCGCCACTACGCCGAGTTTCCGGATCAGGTGGATGTCGAGCTTCAGCCCGACGACGAACAACAGGATGGTCACGCCGATCTCGGCCAGCAGTTCCATCGGTTCGTTCGCGCTGACCCAGTCCAGCACCGACGGGCCGGCAATGATGCCGATCAGGATGTAGGCCACGATCACCGGCTGCTTCAGGCGCAGCGCGACCACGCCGAGCACGGCGGTGGCGAACAGCAGCAGGGTGATCTCGTTGTACATGGACGTGGAGTCGCCGACCGGAGGGCGAAGCATCGGCGTCTGCCGCTGCGGCCCTGTTCAACCAGTCGTCATCATAGGCCGACGCGTGTGCCCGGATGGTGCACCTACCCGATCCCATGCCTACGGCGGAGGCGCCTCACATGGCTAGATCTCTTCGGCGACCGGTGCCGGGCGACTCTTGCGCAGCGACCGCAGTGCGACCCCGAGCACGCCGCCCAGCACCATCGCGCCGCCCAGCCAAAGCTTCGGCCCGGGGCGGTCGCCCCAGAACGCGATGCCGAGCGCGATCGCCAGCGGCGGCACCAGCAGCAGCCACGGCGTGACCTGGGCGACCGGATGGCGCTGGATCAGCACGTAGTACAAGCCGTGGCCGAGCAGCGAGGAGATGAAGGCCGCATACAGCGCGCCGGTCCAGCCGACCCAGCTGACCGAGGGCAGAGTCGCGATCGCGCCCGGCTCCAGCCACGTGCTCAGCGCGACCAGCGGCAATACGCTGAACACCGCGGTCCAGCCCTGCTGGCTGAACATGTCCAGGCCGCGCAGCGGCTTCATCAGCACCGTGCCGATGGCCAGGAACAACGCCGAGACCAGCATCACCACCAGTGCTTGCGGTCGCTCCAGCACCATCGGGTCGAAGCCCAGTACCAGCACGCCGGCGAAACTGATCGCGATCGCCAGCCCGGTCCGCCAGCCGAAGCGTTCGCCCAGCACCGCCCAGGCCAGCAGCGCGGTCATCGGCACGTAGCTCTGCATCACGATCGCCGGCGAGGACAGGTTGCCGGCCAGTTTCAGCGCGGTGAAGCTCAGCCCGAAATGCAGCACGCCCACGCACAGGCAGACGGCTACCAGCCGCGGCCATTGCCCCGGTGCCGGCCGCTTGAGCATGAACACCAGCGGCACCGCGAGCAGGGCGAAGCGCAGCGCGGTGAACAGCACCGGCGGGATCTCGCGCATCGCCAGCGCAGAGGTCAGGAAGTTGCCGGCCCAGGCCAGCACGACGATCAGGATCAGCAGGAGGTCGCGTGGAGACATGGGCGCAGCCGGTACGGAGTCAGGGGCACCGTCGTTCCCGCCGAGGCGGGAACCTGTGGACGTGGGCCTGTCGAAAAGCGAAGTCCATGGATCCCCGCTTTCGCAGGGATGACGATCAAAGGCGAATCACGGGATGAGCGCCGCGCGCTCAGTAACCCCAGCCCAGCTTGCGGTACAGCTTGGCCAGCACCCAGGCCGGCCCGACCAGCAGGTAGCGCAGGTCGGTCAGGAAGCTCGGCTTCCGGCCCTCGAACAGTTTGCTGTGGCCGACGAACTGGCCGATCCACGCCACCACGAAGACGCCGACGGCCAGGTACAGCAGGTTCATGGTGCCGAAGGTGCCGTGCAGCCAGCGGGTCGCCCAGGCCATCGCCACGAATACCGCGAGCATGCCGAAGGCGAGCCGGCGCGAGGCGCGGTAGTAATAGGCCCAGGCGACGAACATCGCCACCCCGGCCCAGAACCCGGCGCGGAACCAGGTGCCCGGCGAGGGGATGCACCACAGCAGCGCGATCACGCTCCACAGGATCGCCGGCACGCAGATCACGTGGATGAGCTGGTTGGCCGGGTTGCGGTGGTCGGCGGAGTAGCTGTCGAACCAGACATCGATCTGGCGGCGCGACGTGGCCGGCTCACGGGGCGTGTCGGTGGCGGTGTTCATGGCGGACTCCCTGGCTCGGGTCCAGTCTACGCTGAACCCGGGCCGCTCAATCGATTCCGATCCCGGCCAGCTTCTGCAGCGCTTCCGCGTAGCGGGACCGGGTGCGCTCGATCACCTCCGGCGGCAGCCGCGGGCCGGGTGGCGCCTTGTCCCAGGCCAGCGTCTCCAGGTAGTCGCGGATGATCTGCTTGTCGTAGCTCGGCGGGCTGGTGCCGACCTCGTACTCGTCGGCCGGCCAGTAGCGCGAGGAGTCCGGCGTCAGCATCTCGTCCATCACGTACAGGCGGCCGTCGGCGTCGGTGCCGAACTCGAACTTGGTGTCGGCCAGCAGGATGCCGCGCTCGGCTGCGAAATCGGCGGCGTAGCGGTACAGGCGCAGGGTCGCGTCGCGCACCGCCTCGGCCAGCTCGGCGCCGCACAGCCTGACCGCGGTGTCGAAGTCGATGTTCTCGTCGTGGTCGCCGACCGCGGCCTTGGTCGAGGGGGTGAAGATCGGCTCGGCCAGTTTCTCGGCCTGGCGCAGGCCGTCGGGCAGGGCGATGCCGCTGATCCGGCCGGTGCGCTGGTAGTCCTTCCAGCCGCTGCCGATCACGTAGCCGCGGGCGATGCACTCGATCGGCACCGGCTTGAGCCGGCGGGTCACCACCGCGCGCTGCAGATATGGCGCCGGGTCGACGCCTTCCGGCAGCACCGAGGCGACATCGATTCCGGTCAGGTGGTTGCGGACGATGTGCTCGGTCTTGTGGAACCAGAAGTTGCTGATCTGGCACAGCATCGCGCCCTTGCCCGGGATCGGGTCGGGCAGCACCACGTCGAAGGCGCTGAGGCGGTCGGTGGCCACCATCAGCAGGCAGTCGCCTGGCGCATCGTCGGGCAGGGTTTCGCGCGGCAGGTCGAACACGTCGCGGACCTTGCCGCGGTGGCGCAAGGGCAGCCCCGGCAGATCTGATTCGGACAGCACGGTCCTGGATGGAGTGTTTCGGGTCAGTGGCGTGGACAACATGGACAACGGTGTACCCCCGGTTGTACGCATCTGGCTTGCATGCATCCCCTTGCGCGGGTGACCGGATAAGCCGCGCCCACGCGACAGGGCCGGCCAGTGTACGCCTGTCCGCGCCGGTGTGCAGGTACACTGCCGTCTGGCTTTGGATGGCCCCTGGGCGCGGCCGGCGATGGCGCCCCGTGCCCTCCCCGGATTACCGACAGAGATGCCATGACACGCTGGTACGGAAAACTGCTGGGCCTGATCGCAGGAGCGCTGCTGCTGCGCTTCAACCCCCTGCTCGGGGCGCTGATCGGCCTGCTGATCGGCCACGCTTTCGACGCCGACTGGTTCAGGCTGCGCCGCGCCGGTCCCAACCCCTATGCCGCACTCGGCCTGGACGAGCGTGCCAGCGACGACGAGGTGGATCGCGCCTACCGCCGGCTGATCGCCCAGTACCATCCCGACCGCCTCGAAGGCGCCGCTCCCGAGCTTCGCCAGCAGGCCGAAGCCAGGGCCCGCGAGCTCAATGCCGCCTACGACCGCATCAAATTCCTGCGCAAACGGTAGAAGCGCCCTTGGGCGCGACACCGCGTGCTTTATCGCGCCCAAGGGCGCTCCTACGGCTATCGAGAACACCATGCAACCGACCGTGATCGCCCCGTCCATCCTGTCCGCCGACTTCGCCAGGCTCGGCGAGGAAGTCGACAACGTGCTCGCCGCGGGCGCCGACTGGGTCCACTTCGACGTGATGGACAACCACTACGTGCCCAACCTGACCATCGGCCCGATGGTCTGCGAGGCGCTGCGCAAGCACGGCGTGACCGCGCCGATCGACGTCCACCTGATGGTCGAACCGGTCGACCGCATCGTCCCCGACTTCGCCAAGGCCGGAGCCTCGCTGATCAGCTTCCATCCAGAGGCCAGCCGCCACGTCCATCGCACGGTGCAGTTGATCAAGTCCAGCGGCTGCCAGGCCGGCGTGGTGTTGAACCCGGCCACTCCAGTCGAAGTGCTCGACTACGTGCTGGAGGAACTCGACCTGGTACTGCTGATGTCGGTCAACCCGGGCTTTGGCGGCCAGGCCTTCATTCCCTCGACGCTCGACAAGCTGCGCAAGGTACGCGCGATGATCGATGCGCGCGCGCCGCACGTGCGGCTGGAGATCGACGGTGGGGTCAAGGCCGACAACATCGCCGAAATCGCGGCGGCGGGCGCCGACACCTTCGTCGCCGGCTCGGCGATCTTCAACGCCGACGACTATGCCGACGTGATCGGCCGGATGAAGACCGCCGTGGCCGGCGTGCGCGGCTGAGCCGCTTGTAAAAGGTTCTTGTCCCAAGTGAGGGGGAGCTCGCCTGCAGCGAAGGTGTGGACGCTGCCGCTTGTGCTCGATCGCAGGGTTTCGCCGCTGCCTGGGTGTCCCGGCGCCCCGTCATCCCACAGGCCCGGAGCTTTCCCCTTGATCGGGCGAAGAACCTTGCAGAAGAACCTTGCAAAAACTGGAAGGGCGACGCCGCCCGGCATCGCCCTTCGGAAGATTTGGAGGCGATCCTGCCTCCGCCCATCGTCCTTGGTAATGGACTCCCATGTTCCGGACGCTTGATGACAGGATGATTACGCCGGGATGGCGATGCGGTTATTCCTCCAGTCGGGAACGCCATTTGTCGCGCCGCGTCGTTCGGCTACAGTAGCCGCCATGATGAATCGGGCGAACATGATTTCCTGCCGTGGCAGCACGGGCCGTGGCAGCAGGGGTTGGCGATGGCGGCCGAAAGCCGCGTTTGCCATCGCCCCGTCGACCACCCAGGAATCGCCACGTGACCACGCCCGCCCGATCTGATGCCGCCAACTCCCTCGAACAATTCCAGCGCCTCGCCGCCGAAGGCCACACCCGCATCCCGGTCGTGCGCGAGGTCTTCTCCGACCTCGACACCCCGCTGTCGGTCTACCTGAAACTGGCCGACGGCCCGCATACCTACCTGTTCGAATCGGTCGAAGGCGGCGAGCGCTTCGGCCGCTATTCGATCATCGGCCTGCCCGCGCGACGGGTGTATGCTTTCGCCGGCCACAGCCTGTTCGTGACCGAGCACGGCGAACTGGTCGAGCATCGCCAGGTCGAGGATCCGTTCGCCGAGGTCGAGCGTCTGCGCAGCGAGCATTCGGTGCCGAAGATCGACGGTCTGCCCGGCTTCACCGGTGGACTGGTCGGCTGGTTCGGCTTCGAATGCATCGGCTACATCGAGCCGCGCCTGGCCGGTGGCGACAAGCCGGATGAACTCGGCACGCCCGACATCCTGCTGATGCTCAGCGAGGAACTGGCGGTGTTCGACAACCTGCGCGGTCGCCTGTACCTGATCGTGCACGCCGATCCGCGCGAACCGCAGGCGTACGCGAAGGCCTCGCGCCGCCTCGACCAGCTGGTCCACCGCCTGCGCCACGCCGGCGCCGGTTATCCCGAAACGCTGGATCCGAACGGCCTGGACGAGGCCGACTTCGTCTCCGGCTTCACCCGCGAGGGTTTCATCGCCGCGGTCGAGAAGTCAAAGGAGTACATCCGCGCCGGCGACATCTTCCAGGTCGTGCTCAGCCAGCGCCTGTCGGTGCCGTTCAAGGCGCGCCCGGTCGACGTGTACCGCGCGCTGCGGGCGCTGAACCCGTCGCCGTACATGTACTTTCTCGACGTCGGCGACATGCAGGTGGTCGGCTCCTCGCCCGAGATCCTCGTGCGGCTGGACGACAATACCGTCACCGTGCGTCCGATCGCCGGCACCCGCCCGCGTGGCGCCACGCCGGAGGAGGACGACGCGCTCGAGGCCGAGCTGCTCGCCGACCCCAAGGAGCGCGCCGAGCACCTGATGCTGATCGACCTCGGCCGCAACGACACCGGTCGTGTGTCCGAGCCGGGCACGGTGAAGATGGGCGAGCAGTTCACCATCGAACGCTACAGCCACGTCATGCATATCGTCAGCGAGGTCACCGGCACGCTGAAGCAGGGCATGAGCTACGCCGATGTGCTGCGCGCGACGTTCCCGGCCGGTACCGTCAGCGGCGCGCCGAAGATCCGCGCGCTGGAAATCATCCGCGAGCTGGAACCGATCAAGCGCAACATCTACTCCGGCGCCGTGGGTTACATCGGCTGGCATGGCGATGCCGACACCGCGATCGCGATCCGCACCGCCGTCATCCAGGACGGCCGCCTGTACGTGCAGGCCGGCGCAGGCATCGTCCACGACTCCGACCCGCAGAAGGAGTGGGAGGAGACGATGAGCAAAGGTCGCGCGCTGTTCCGTGCCGTCGCCGAGGCTGCCCGCGGTCTCTAGAACGCCTTCCCTTTGCGTTCTCCAGGCCGCGAGTCTGGCACATGCCCGGACTTGCTCCCTGCGGACCCCATCGCTGGCACGCCTGCTTCGTCGGCAGGCTATCCATGGCCGCCCGGGCAGGCTGTTTTTCGACCGCCTGCCCGGGCGGCCGTTGTGACCGGGATGTCCAGGAATGCCCGTTCTCATGATTACCTGCGAACTGTGGAAAGGCCCGCAGAACAGCACATTGCCAGGGCGCGATGGGGACAGGCACCTGTATTCACAGATGAACGTCAGACGCGTTCTTCACGGCAGGCCGTGTTTATTGAAGGCGCATTCATTGGCTGTCCGCATCAATGTTCCCGGGAGGTTCGCAGAGCTGTCCATCAGGAGGTGAAGGCGATGCATCTGGTCGAAGATCGTTTCGTGCAAACCCGTTTCTCCAACACCTATCCCCGAACGGTGGAACTGTTGTGCCCGCGGTGCTTCAAGCTTTCGATCCTCGAGGCACGCAACTGGCAGGAACACGGCCAGCAACTGGTGGCCAGCGAGCTGACCTGTTCGCGCTGTGAGCAGACGGTGCTGTTCGTGCAGTTGCTCAAGGGTGACGGTATCTGCAAGGACGATGGGCTGTACTGCCACCCGGCCCCAGGCGGGCGTGCGGCGATGGAAGGTGTGGCTTACCTCGAGTCGCTGTCGGCATCGCTGGCACGCAGTTACGACTCCGCGCTCAAGCTCTACAACCATGGCGAATGGGGTGCGGCGGCGCTGATGGTGCGCCACCTGATCGCCGGCCTCACCGTGCAACTGCTGGGCGGGGATCAGCGGCAGCAGCCGCTGCCTGACCGGCTTGAAGCGCTCAGCCGCGACCTCGATCTGTCCCGGCCGCTGCAGGACATCGCCGCGCTGATGGAGCCGGACGGCACCCTGGGCCACCAGTTCGAGGACGAAGCCTCCATCGACCGGGTCGGCGTCGACCTGATGCTGGAGCTGGTCGAGCAGCTGGTGGACTACCTGGTGGTCATGCCGGGCGCGATGGACGACCTCAAGCGCCGCATCGCGACCGCTCCGGTGCCGTTGCGGCGCGACCGCTCCGGCGCCGCCTGAGCCCCGACCGCACTCCGCGCCTGCGGGCAACCGTATCGGCCGCAACGGTCGCGCTGGCCGCGTGGAGCGGCTAAAGTACCGCCCATGATCACGCAGATGCCCCTCGGCCCGATGGCCGGCAACGACTGGCGATGGTGGCGTTGAGCCCCATCCGCCCCGTCCTGCCGCCCATCGAGAGCCTGCCGCGTGATCCTCGCGTACCGACCTGACCCGATTCCGGGTCCCCGCCACTTCCCGCTTCCTGTTTCCTTCCCGACCCGTCTGGCGTCCATGCCGCGCCGGTCCGGGATGGTCGGGTGTTCCTCCATGTCTGCAACGAGCCGCGTCCGATGCTGCTGATGATCGACAACTACGACAGCTTCACCTGGAACCTCGTGCAGTACCTGCAGATGCTCGGGGCCGAGGTGAAAGTGGTCCGCAACGACGAGCTGTCGGTCGCGCAGATCGAGGCACTGGCACCCGAACGGATCGTGGTCTCGCCCGGGCCGTGCACGCCCAACGAGGCCGGCGTCTCGGTCGAGGTGATCCGTGAACTGGGTTCGCGGGTACCGCTGTTCGGCGTCTGCCTCGGCCACCAGAGCCTGGGCCAGGCCTATGGCGGGCGGGTGGTGCGCGCAAAACAGATCATGCACGGCAAGACCTCGCGCATCCGCCATCGTGGCGAGGGCGTGTTCGCCGGTTTGCCGGATCATTACGAGGCCACCCGCTACCATTCGCTGGTGGTCGAGCGCGACGGCCTGCCCGACTGTCTGGAAATCACCGCCTGGACCGAGGATGGCGATGGCGGCTTCGACGAAATCATGGGCCTGCGCCACCGCGAGCATCCGGTCGAGGGCGTGCAGTTCCATCCCGAGTCGATCCTGACCGAGCACGGGCATGCGCTGTTGAAGAACTTCCTGGAGAGGCACTAGGGCGTGTTGACCATTGTCCAGCAGGTCGCGTGGCCCCTGTGCGGTTGCCAGGCAAGGCGCGCACCGCCGTGCCGTAGTCATTCTACGGTCAAGGTGCGCAACGCGGCATGGCGGCCGCACAGGGGCCACCCGGAGGGCCAGGGCTGTGTGCCCGCATCGCCGTGTCATCGCTCAGTCGTGTATCGACATACACTTCCTCACTCTTCCTAGCGCTGCGGGCACACAGCCCTGGCGCGACCTACTGGACAATGGTCAACACGCCCTATGCCCATCACCCCGCAAGAAGCCCTGCAACGCACCATCGAGCATCGTGAGATCTTCCACGACGAGATGGTCGAACTGATGCGCCAGATCATGCGCGGCGAGGTCAGTCCGACCATGACCGCGGCGATCCTGACCGGCCTGCGGGTCAAGAAGGAAACCGTCGGCGAGATCGCCGGCGCGGCGACCGTGCTGCGCGAATTCGCGCGCCCGGTCGAGATTGCCGATCGCAGTGGACTGGTGGACATCGTCGGCACCGGCGGCGATGGCGCACACACCTTCAACATCTCCACCGCCAGCATGTTCGTGGTCGCCGCTGCCGGTGCCAAGGTCGCCAAGCACGGCAACCGCAGCGTGTCGTCCAAGTCGGGCAGCGCCGACGTGCTGGAAGCGCTGGGCGCGAACATCGAGCTGCAGCCCGAGCAGGTCGCGCAATGCATCGACCGCTGCGGGATCGGCTTCATGTTCGCGCCGGTGCACCACCCGGCGATGAAGATGGTTGCGCCGGTGCGTCGAGAGATGGCCGTGCGAACGCTGTTCAACATCCTCGGCCCGCTGACCAACCCGGCCGGTGCGCCGAGCATCCTGATGGGCGTGTTCCATCCCGACCTGGTCGGCATCCAGGTGCGCGTGCTGCAGAAACTCGGCGCTCGGCGCGCGCTGGTAGTGTGGGGTCGTGACGGTCTCGACGAACTCTCGCTCGGCGCCGCGACCCTGGTCGGCGAACTGCGCGACGGCCAGGTGCGCGAGTACGACGTGCACCCGGAAGACTTCGGCATCGCGATGGCCGCGACCCGCAACCTGCAGGTCGGCGACGCGCTGGAATCGAAAGCGATCGTGCTCGACGTGCTGGCCGGCAAGCCCGGCCTGCCGCAGGACATCGTGGCGATGAACGCCGGTGCGGCCCTGTACGTGGCCGGCGTGGCCGACTCCATCGCCGACGGTATCGCGCGCGCGCGCGAGGTCATGGCTTCCGGCGCGGCCAAGGCCAAGCTGGACGAATTCATCGCATTGACCCGTGAACTGCGAGTGGAGAGTGGAGAGAAGTGAGAAATGAGTAGAACCGACCCGCTTTTCCCCCTCTTTTCTCATTCCTCTCAACTCTTCATTGGCCATGAGTGACATCCTCAACACCATCCTCGCCCGCAAGGCCGAGGAGATCGAACAGCGCAGCCGGATGCGGCCGCTGGAAATGGTCCGCGCACGCGCCGAGGCGATGCCTGCCACGCGCGGCTTCGTCCGCGCGATCCGCGACAAGGTCGATGCTGGCCAGGCGGCGGTGATCGCCGAGGTCAAGAAGGCCAGCCCGTCGAAAGGCCTGATCCGCCCGGACTTCAAGCCTGCCGAGATCGCGCGCAGCTACGAGGCCGGCGGTGCGGCCTGCCTGTCGGTACTGACCGACATCGATTTCTTCCAGGGCAGCAACCTCTATCTCGGCGAGGCGCGCAACGCGTGCTCGCTGCCGGTGTTGCGCAAGGACTTCACCATCGACCCGTATCAGGTCCATGAGGCGCGGATGATCGGTGCCGACTGCATCCTGCTGATCGTCGCTGCGCTCGAGGACGGGCCGATGATCGAGATGGCCAACCTCGCCCATTCACTCGGCATGGACGTGCTGGTCGAGGTGCACGACATCGACGAGCTGGAGCGTGCGCTGCAGACCGACTGCGAGTTGATCGGGGTCAACAACCGCAACCTGCGCACCTTCGAGGTCTCGCTGGAGACGACCCTGGATCTCAGGCAGGCGGTGCCGCCGGATCGTATCCTGGTCACCGAGAGCGGCATCGCGACCACGGCCGATGTCGCCCGCATGCGCGATGCGGACATCAATGCCTTCCTGGTCGGCGAGAGCTTCATGCGCGACCCTGATCCGGGCGCGGCGCTGCAGCGGCTGTTCGCGGCATGAGCGTCGCCGACACCCGCTACCCCGTCGTGCGGGCGGACGCGCCGCTGGTCGTGTTCGACTTCGACCACACACTCTACGACGGCGATTCCGGCAGCCACCTGTTCCTGTGGCTGATCCGGCGCAGCGTCTGGCGCAGCCTGCTGGCGCTGTTGATCGCACCGCTGTTCGGGCCGCTGGTGGCGTTCCTGCCGACCCGCCGACTCGGCATTTCCGGCTTCGTCTGGGCCGGTACGGTTGGCTTGCACGGCCGTCACGATCTCGATGCGCTGATCGACCAATATGTCGATGCTCACCGCGAGCAGATCCGCAAGCGCCTGCTGCCGATCGCGCTGGAGGTGTTCCGCGAGCATCGCGAGAACGGCGATCGGGTGGTGGTCGCCACCGGCGCGCCGCCCGAGCTGGCGCGCGCGATCCTCGCCTTCGTCGCCCACGAGGACGTGCCGGTCGTGGGCACCGAGGTCGGCCCACGCCTGGGCGGAATCGGCCCGGGCCGGCATTGCCACCATCAGATGAAGATGACGATGCTGCGCGAGGCTGGCTTCGACAGTCCGATGTGGAAAGCCTATTCCGACAGCTCCGCCGACCTTCCGCTGCTGCAAGCCGCGGCCGAGCCGGTGGTGGTCAATCCGAAGCATGGGCGGGTGCGGATGTTCCGCGAAGTGCTGCCAGCCGGCACGCCGATCCTCAACTGGGGCTGTCCCGGCCGCGGTGGCGATCCGGTGCAATAGCCCACGCCCGCAAAGGCAGGGCCACCGGCTTCCGGAGGCCTTGCCGGCGCTCGGGGAAAGTCATCGAAGCCCCACCCCGACGGGCGGCGACTCCTGCCGAAGCCGTTGTCCCCGGGATGGAAGAAGCAAAAAAAGTTCTTCTTCCATGTGAGGGGGAGCTTGCCTTCAGCGAAGGCGTGGGCGCTGCCGCTTGCGTTCGATCGCCGGTTCTCGCCGCTGCCTGGCTGTCTCGACGCGACCTGCCGGCCTTGACGGCGAATGTCCCCCGGCCGCCGCTGCGGCGGCCTTCTCCTTTATTTCGCCGTCAAGGCCGGCAGGCCACGTCGGATCGCGCGGCCACGCTGGAACGTGAAGCCGGCCTCCCCCGGGAGTCCGCTTCCAGGACCATCAGCCATGTTGGAACGCCGGGGGCGAAGGCCCTTGGGTGCGAAATCAAGGCGGAGGCGCCGGCCCTGGCCGGTGCCGGGGGATATTCGCATCCAAGGGCCTTCGCCCCCGGCGCCCCGATCATCCAACAGACCCGGCGCTTTCCCCTCGATTGGGCGAAGAACCAAAAAAAACGGGCGCCTCGAAGGGCGCCCGTTCATGCATCGGCGATGTCCGGGCCTTCAGCCGCGGGTGCCGTACAGCACCACGGTCTTGCCGCGGGCGTGCAGCTTGCCATCGGCCTGCAGCTTCTTGAGCACGCGGCCGGCCATCTCGCGCGAGCAGCCGACCAGGCGCGAGAGCTCCTGGCGCGAGACCCGCAACTGGGTGCCGTCGGGGTGGCTCATCGCTTCCGGTTCGCGGGCCAGGTCGTGCAGGGCGCGGACGATGCGGTCGGTCACGTCGAGGAAGGCCAGGCGTCCGGCCTTGCGGCTGGTGTCGAGCAGGCGACGCGAGATCTGCGCACCGATCGCGTACAGCAGCTTCGGCGCATCCCCGGCCAAGCGGGTCAGCAACAGGTCGTAGAAGCGGTCGTGGCCGATCTCGGCCAGCTCGCAGGCGGTGCGGGTGCGCAGGATCACTTCGCGCTGCTCGCTTTCGATGAACAGGCCCAGTTCGCCGACGAATTCGCCGGGACCGAAGTAGCCCAGCACCAGCTCGCGGCCATCGTCTTCCTCGGTGATGATGCTGACCGAGCCTGAGACGATGTAGTAGAGGGTGCTGGCCGGATCCCCGGGGCGGAATACATCGGTCCGCGACGGGTAGCGTCGGCGGTGGCAATGAACCAGGAACCGCTCGATGGTGGCGGCGTCCGGCGTCAGCGGGCTGTGGGTGCGGCGGAGGGCGGTGAGATGGGCGACCGGATCGGCTGGCATAGTTTGAATTTGGTCTAGTGGTAATCCTTCAATCGACGGAGCTTAGGCCCAAGCGACGCCCGGGGGCAAATCCTGACGTGACATGACGGTCGCGAAAGGGGGCCATGCAGGTCGGGAAGATGGCCGAGACCGGGATGTTGGCGACCGGGGCGGTCTGGCGGGGCCTCGCTTTCGTGGCCATGGCGATTGCCGCATAATTCGCCCCCTCAGCCGTCCCCCGGGAAATACCGACGTGGTCAAGCCGTTGCCTCGCCTGAGGTTGCAGGGTTTCAACAATCTCACCAAGGCCCTTTCGTTCAATATCTACGATGTGTGCTTCGCCGCCTCCGAGGACGAGCGCAGGCGCTACATCGAATACATCGACGAGGCCTACAACGCCGATCGCCTGACCCAGATCCTCACCGACGTGGCGGAGATCATCGGCGCCAACATCCTCAACATCGCGCGCCAGGACTACGATCCGCAGGGCGCGTCGGTGACGATCCTGATTTCCGAAGAGCCGGTGATCGACAAGAAGGACGCCAAGGGCGTGATCTCCGACGCGGTGGTCGCGCACATGGACAAGTCGCACATCACCGTCCACACCTATCCGGAGACCCATCCGGACAACGGCATCGCGACCTTCCGTGCCGATATCGACGTGGCCACCTGTGGCGTGATCTCGCCGCTGAAGGCCCTGAACTACCTGATCGAGAGTTTCGAGTCCGACATCGTGATCATGGACTACCGCGTGCGCGGCTTCACCCGCGACGTGAAGGGCCGGAAGCACTACATCGACCACAAGATCAACTCGATCCAGGACTACCTGGCCCGGCCGATCAAGTCGCGCTACGAGATGCTCGACGTCAACGTCTACCAGGAGAACATCTTCCACACCAAGATGCACCTGAAGGACTTCGACCTCGACACCTACCTGTTCGAAGAGAAGGCGCGCAACCTGTCGTTCAAGGAGCGGCTGAAGATCGAGGCGCGGCTCAAGCGCGAGATCGAGGAGCTCTACCACGGGCGCAACCTCGTGGATTGAGGGAGGCTCTTCCCTGGATAACAGAAAGCCCGCCGGAAATGGCGGGCTTTTTGTTTCTCTCATGAAGCGGGAGCCATTGCGGAGAAGCCGGAGGCCCTGCCTTTGCGGGACATGCACGAATCCCCGCTTCGCGGGTCCGGCCCTCCGGCATGGCCCCCGGCGCCCCAGTCCTCCAGCAGCCCCAGATCTTCTGGACCGCAGGCGATGCCGGTCATCGCCCTCAGATCCGGTAGGCGACGGTCTTCATCAGCTTCGACGCCAGCGCCATCAGGCTCGGGATCGGCGGCGGCAGCACGCGGGCACCGGCGGCCTCGGCGTTGTCGGCGTGGCGGGCCTCGTCGGCCTTCATCACTTCCAGGATTGCGCGGCTGCGGGCATCGGCGGCCGGCAGCTCATCGAGATGCTCGTCGATATGGGCCTCGACCTGACGCTCGGTCTCGACCACAAAACCGAGGTTCCAGCCGTCCCCGCGCAATCCGGCCACGGCGCCGATCGTGAAGCTGCCGGCGTACCAGAGCGGGTTGAGCAGGCTGGGACGGTCGTCGAGCTCGCGCAGGCGGTCGGCGCACCAGGCCAGGTGATCGGTCTCCTCCTGCGCGGCTTCGAGCAGGTGGGTACGGGTCGCCGGGTCGCGTGCGACCGCGGCCTGGCCGGAGTACAGCGCCTGCGCGCAGACCTCGCCGACGTGGTTGATCCGCATCAGCCCGGCCGCGTGGCGGCGCTCGGCCTCCTCCAGCGCCACCTCGGGGGTGTCGCCGGCCGGGTTGGGACGTTCGGCGGCGGGCGCCCCGAGCACGGTTTCAAGGGCGCGCTGGGTGTCGTCGAGGAAACGGTCGAGCGGGGTCAGGCGGCGGGTCTGCATGGGCGGAAGTTTACGCCTCATTGGGCGTCACTCCGGAGAAAGCCGGGATCCATTGCTCTTGGTGCAGGTCGTTGAAGGCAAAGTCAAGGTGGCCCCGGCTTTCGCCGGAGTGACGGTATTGGGTCCTAGTCCACCTGCGCGGCCAGCAATTCGATCGGGTGCTGCACCGGCAGCGCCGTACCGCCGGCCAAGTGCAGCCGGCAGCCGATGTTGGCACTGAGCAGCAGGGTCGCACCCGAGGCATGCAGCCGGTCCAGCAGTGGCTGGCGGAAGCCGGCGGCGCGATCGGGATCGGTGACCATCTGCGTGCCGGCCGCCCCACAGCAGTCGGCGGCCAGCTCGACCACGTCCAGCCCCGGCACCCGCGCCAACAGGTCGCGCAGGGCCGGCGTCGAGCCGACCACGTTGCGCTGGGTGCAGGGCACGTGCAGGGCGATGCGGGCATCGAGGCGGCGGAAACGCAGCCGCTCGCCGTGTCGATGCAAAAAGACAAGGGCATCGACTGTTTCGCTGCCGTCCGGCATCGCCGCGGCCACCTGTTCATGGCAGCCGCTGGCCAGGGTGAGCACGGTGCCGGAGCCGGTGAATGCCGTGCGGTTGGCTTCGGCCAGTGCCCGGGCACGGTCCTGGTCGCCGCCGTGGACATGCAGGCTGCCGCAGCAGGTTTGCCTGGATGGTGACGACAGGTCGAGGTCGAGCACGTCCAGCAGCCGGGCCAGCGCTGCACGCAACGGTGCCTCGTAGCTGCGGGCAATGCAGCCGATGAACACGGTCACAGAGGGGCGCGACCCGGATCGGGACGGGAGTGCGGCCGGTGCCGGGGGCCTCGGCACCGGCCGCAGCATGGCCGGCAGCAGCGGGAAAAGCGTCCGGTACAGGCCGATCAGCCGGGTCAGTCGTGCCGGGCGGGCGGCAAGGGCTTCGATCAGCTGCTGCTTGCGGCCGACGTGGCGACGCTGGCGCTGGCGGTTGCGAGCCAGGACCAGCAGCCGACCGTATTCGACCCCGGCCGGGCACACCGCCTCGCAGCTGCGGCAGCCAAGGCAGTGGTCGAGGTGGGCCTCGGTGGCCACGGTCGGGGCGATCGTGCCCTGCGACAAGGCCCGGGCCAGTGCAATCCGGCCCCGCGGCGATTCGGCTTCCAGCCGGTCGCGGGCATAGGTTGGACAGGCCGGCAGGCACAGTCCGCACTGTACGCAGCGATCGGCCAGCGCCAACAGCGGGTCAGGTGCGGGCAATGAACCGGGAGGGAGTGGGGTGGGCATGGTCTGCGATGTTAGGTCCTGTCGGCGCGCTTCGCGCAGGCCGCGGGCGCATGAACAGGATGGCTTCGGCACGGGGCCTGACTTGCACGGACTGTGGATAGTCGCTATGATCCCGCCTCTTTCGTCCGCGAAGCCCGTCTCTGACGTGCCCGCTGGTCAACAACGCGAGGCAAAGTTCCGGCCGCCCGCCGACCCGGAATCCGCCCGACCAGATTCACCTGAATAGAGCAGTCATGAAGACATTTACCGCCAAGAACGAGACCGTCCAGCGCGACTGGTACGTCGTCGATGCCGAAGGCAAGACCCTCGGCCGTTTGTGCTCCGAGCTCGCGCGTCGTCTGCGCGGCAAGCACAAGCCCGTCTACACCCCGCACGTCGATACCGGCGATTACCTGGTGGTGATCAATGCCGAGAAGATCGCCGTGACCGGCAAGAAGCTGCAGGACAAGATGTACCACCGTTTCACCGGCTACATCGGCAACCTGAAGTCCGAGACCCTGGGTCAGGCGCTGGAGCGCCACCCGGAGCGCGTCATCGAGATCGCCGTCAAGGGCATGCTGCCCAAGAACCCGCTCGGCCGCGCGATGTACCGCAAGCTCAAGGTCTACAAGGGCTCCGAGCATCCGCACGCTGCCCAGCAGCCGCAGCCCCTGGACATCTAAGGTAACCAGACATGGCAATCCAGCAGAATTACGGCACCGGCCGCCGCAAGTCCTCCACCGCGCGCGTGTTCCTGCGCAAGGGTGGCGGCAACATCACCGTCAACGACCGTCCGCTCGATGAGTTCTTCGGTCGTGAGACCGCGCGCATGATCGTGCGCCAGCCGCTCGAGCTGACCCAGTCGACCGACAAGTTCGACATCAAGGTCACCGTGATCGGCGGTGGCACCACCGGCCAGGCCGGTGCGATCCGCCTGGGCATCGCCCGCGCGCTGGTCGAGTACGACGAGAACCTGAAGTCCGAACTGCGCAAGGCCGGCTTCATGACCCGCGACGCCCGCGAGGTCGAGCGCAAGAAGGTCGGTCTGCACAAGGCCCGTCGCGCGACCCAGTTCTCCAAGCGCTAATCAACGCGGTTGTCGTTACGCTATAATCAGTTCCATAGCCCCGTCGCCAAGTGGTAAGGCATCTGACTCTGACTCAGACATTCGGTGGTTCGAATCCATCCGGGGCTGCCAGATTCAAGTAGTGCTTCCGGGCAGCGATGCTCCGGACGAAGAACCCGCCGCAAGGCGGGTTTTTTCGTTTCCCGATCCCTGTTCGCCACCCTGTCAGGGCTGACAGGTATCTGATCCAGGGTGCCGGCGGTAAGGTTGAACGCAGGGACGCCCGGACGATCGTCCGGGATGGGAGTGGACCAGGAAGGTCTGCCCGTGGTTCGGCCATGTATATGGACTGCGGTAACTCTTCCGGCGCAGGCTGGAAGGGTGGCGTCTGGGCAGGCCATGGACTGGCTTGCCCAGATTTCCCAAGGTTGATGATCTTCCCGTGGAATGATCTGGGGATGTACGAAGGGGGTTCGGTGCTGGGGTTTATGCGAAAGCTGATGGGGCAGGCTCCTGAACGGACCATGCCCGCCGTGACCGCGCCGGCCTTCGGCACTACCGGTCAAGCGCGTCCAATTGCCTACGACCCGGCGCTGGTGCCCGCGCTCAAACAGGATCACCACGATCTGGTCGCGCTGTTCAGCGAGATCGGCCATTGCGCCAAGCTGGACCGCTTCGATGACATTCCCAAGCTGCTGGTCTCGTTCAAGACCAATCTTGAGGCCCATCTGATCGCCGAGAACGTGCGTTTCTACAACTACGTCGAGCGCACCCTGGAAGGCGACAGCGAGAACACCCTGTTGATCCGCAGCTTCCGGCGCGAGATGAACGCGATCGCGCGCGGAGTGGTGGACTTCGTCAAGAAATATCAGCTGGCCCGCTTCGACGTGGATACCCGCCGTGCCTTCATGGCCGATTACGAGGCCGTCGGCGATCTGCTGGCCCAGCGCATCCAGCGCGAGGAAGCCAGCCTGTACCCGTTGTACCAGCCGATCTGAGGGCCGCAGAGCCGTTCGAGGCCATCAGTCACACGACCAAATCGACACCGGCACGGGAGGAGTTGCGCATGGAAAGAGATGTCGTACTGACGCCCCAGATCAACCGACTGCGCCGTGGCCTTGAATGCCACGGGGTCTTCGACGAGCTTCGCGATATCGAGTCGTTGCGAGCATTCATGCAGGTGCATGTCTTCGCGGTGTGGGACTTCATGTCGCTGGTCAAACGCCTTCAACAGGATCTGACCTGTGTGCGTTTGCCATGGATGCCGCCGGCCGACCCGGCCAGTGCCCGGCTGATCAACGACATCGTCCTGGCCGAGGAAAGCGATGTCGATGCACAGGGTCGGCCCGCGAGTCATCTCGATCTGTACCTTGCCGCGATGCGTGACGTCGGCGCATCGACCGGAGCGATCACCCGCTTCCTGTCCGAGTTGCAGGACGGTGCGGACTGCGCGCAGGCATTGGACGCCGCGAATGTGCCCGCGTTCGTGCGCGAGTTCGTGCTGGGCACGATCGAAACCGCGACCGGGAGCAGCACGCTGGAGGTGACGGCCAGCTTTCTATACGGTCGCGAGAACATCATCCCGGGCATGTTCAAGGGCCTGCTCGAGCGCTGGAACATCGACAGCAAGCAGGCACCGGGTTTCGTCTATTACCTGGAGCGCCATATCGAGCTCGATGGCGATGCCCACGGACCGGCAGCGCTGCAGATGATCGGCAGCATGCTCCTGCGCGAGCCCGAGCGTCTGGCCACGGCGCGGCGTGCCGCGCGCGACGCCCTGCTGGCGCGGCATGCGCTCTGGGACGGTACGCAGAAATTGCTGCGGCATACCCGCACACGTGTTTTCAGGGAAGAAGCTTCCGAGGCAACGGTGATCGCCTAGGGCGTGTCACCCACTGCCCCGCAGCAACGCGATCTGCCGGGCAATCGGGCCACGGTCGCGGTTGCAGCCACATGGCTGCAACCGCCATGGACGGACCTGCCGTCCCTGGGACCTGGAAGCGATCTCACGCAGCTCGTGGCAGCGTGGCCGGCATCCGGTCAGGTCCAATGCCGTTGCCAGCGGCGATTGCGCCGGCAACGGCAAGGTTGCCGGCATCCAGCGGCAGAGCGAATGCCAGGCTCATCACCCGCCCGATACGCCGGGGCCGGCCCAGCCTCTCAACCTGCAGCCCCAATCGCAGCAGCATCCGTTCAAACGGCGCGCTGGTGACGCCGACCAGGCTGCCGATCCGGCGGCTGGCGCAGAACAGCAGCAGGTGGCCGACCATCCGGGCCGGAAGGGCGCTGAAACCGTAACCGCCTGCACAGACCTCTTCGGCTACTGCGAACCGGCTCACTTCCCATGTGTCCAGGCGAGCTGGGATGCCGTGATCGTCGGCCAACTCGGGAAACACGTCACGCAGCATGTTTGGCCCCAATGTCGGCAATACCCGACAGCAGCCGAGTACCCGCGACCCACGTGGCCGATCGTGGCCGGCGTTGTGCGCAAGCAGGTAATGCGGGCGGAGGAGGTCGAAGCCGTCGCGTTCGCGGCCATGGACGACCTCGACGTCCCAGCCGAGGCGATGGTGGAATACGTCGGCCCGCAGCCGGTGCATGCCGTCCATGAGCGAAGCGGGGATATGGCGGTCGCCGGCGCGGCCGATCGTGATCGTCGTCATCATGCTCGAACTCCCTGTCGTGGTTGGAGACGACAGAGGAGCGCAAGCCCGTAGACGTTACAGCTGCAAGGACTGACAGGGTGGTCGTGCGCAAAGCGCGAGGATTGTGATCAATCTCTCAGTAGGAGGCGATCAGGCCCATCGATACGGCTCGGGCCACAGCCGCCTGGCGGCCGGACACGCCGAGCTTTCGGCTCGCGTTCTGCAGGTGGAAGACGACCGTGCGCTCGCTGATTCCAAGCAGGTGTCCGATTTCCCAACTGGTCTTGCCGGCCGAGGCCCAGAACAGGCATTCGCGCTCGCGTCCGGTCAGCTCGGGAATATCGGCCCCGGGGCGGGTCCGGGCGAAACGGCGCCCGGCTTCATGGATGAAATGCGCAAGCAGATGGAGATAGGGCAGGTGGGACGCGAACACCGGAGCCATCCGGGCTTCCCCGGCAAACGACAGCAGTCCCCAGCTGGTGCCCGGACCATGGATCGGCACGCTCACGCCGGCCCCCATGCCGAACTCGCTGGCTTCGCCGAACATCTGCCGCACTGTCTGCAGGTGCGGGTCGACCACGCGGCGATCGCTGCGCATGGCGTCCTGCCATTGCAGCGGGATCGAATGGTCGTGGCAGTGCGCCACGATCGGGTCGATGCGCAGGTAGTCCTGCTCCAGGTAGCGTTCCACCCATGCCGGCGGATAGCCGCCCAGGGTGAACTGATGCCGGCGGTCGTCGACCAGGGGCAGGTCCAGCGCGTACAGCCAGTGGCTGATGCCGAGCGCCGCCGTCAGCCGGTCCACCGCCCGGGTCAATTCGATCGCCGTCTGGCAGTCCTGCAGTTCGGCAAATGTCTGGAGAGGGGGTAGCATCGCAGGTCTTTCCCGGCCGCACGATGGAACACTACCAGCGGGGCCGCACCAGCCGGGTCGGACGGTGTCAGTATCCGGCAGCCGATCACATTTGCGGACCTATCCGGCGTTGCCGGAACGCGTCGGCGAACAGGTTACAATTGAAACCATTGCGCTCCGGCGCCACCCAGACATGCAGATGGAGTTCCGATGAAGCTTGGTTCCCTGAAAGAAGGCGGCCGTGATGGCACCCTGATCGTGGTCTCGCGAGACCTGAGCCGCGCGGTGCGCGCCACCGGCATTGCCGACACCCTGCAGCGTGCACTGGAGGACTGGTCGAACCTGGCGCCACGCCTGAACGCCCTGTCCGACGCGCTCAACAACGGCAACGCCGACGACGCGTTCGAACTCGACCACGCCACGTTGGCGGCGCCGCTGCCGCGCGCCTACGAGTTCGTCGACGGCAGCGCCTACCTGCCGCATGTCGAGCGCGTGCGCCGTGCCCGAGGCGCCGAGGTGCCGGAAAGCTTCTACACCGATCCGCTGATGTACCAGGCGGTCAGCGCCGGCTTCTACGGCCCGCGCGATCCGGTGCGGGTGCCGAGCGAGGAGTTCGGCATCGACCTGGAGGCCGAGATCGTCGTCGTCACCGACGACGTACCGATGTCGGCCTCCCCGGAGCAGGCCGCCGGACATATCCAACTGGTCGGTCTGGTCAATGACGTGTCGCTGCGCAACCTGATCCCGGGCGAGCTGGCCAAGGGTTTCGGTTTCCTGCAATCCAAGCCGCGCTCGGCACTGAGCCCGGTGTTCGTGACCCCGGACGAGCTCGGCGATGCCTGGCAGGGGAGCAAACTCCATCTGCCGCTGCTGACGCACATCAATGGCGAATGGTTCGGCGCGCCGGAAGCCGGCATCGATATGCAGTTCGATTTTGCCCAACTGGTTGCGCACGCGGCGAAGACCCGGCCGCTGTCGGCCGGCACCATCGTCGGCTCCGGTACCGTCGCCAACGAGGACACCTCGCTGGGCGCGTCGTGCTTTGCCGAGCGCCGGACCGTCGAGACGCTCGAGCACGGCAAGCCATTGACGCCGTTCATGAAGTTCGGCGACAGCGTGCGGATCGAAATGCTCGACAAGGCCGGCAACAGCGTGTTCGGTGCGATCGAGCAGAAGATCGAAAAGGCTTGACTCTTCGCCGTCGCCCCGGCGGAAGTCGAGCCATTCTCGCTTGTTCGAGATTGCCGGTTGGCGGCAAGTTCAAACGGATCTACGATCTCCGGCCTTGGCGCATCGTGCCAGGGCGTTCGTACGGGCCGCGAACCAGTGGTTCGCATACGGCCCGTCCTCAGCCCGGCTTGCGCCGGGATGACATCTCCGGGAAGCACGCAGATGACTGAACCGCTGAAGCTGTATTCCTACTGGCGCTCCAGTGCCGCCTATCGCGTGCGGATTGGCCTCGACCTCAAGGGGCTGCCGTACGAGACCGTGCCCGTGCATCTGGTCAGGGATGGGGGCGAGCAGCATGCGGAGGCGTTTCGCCGCACCAATCCGCAGGAACTGGTGCCGGTGCTGCAGCACGGCGAGCGCGTTCTCGGACAGTCGCTGGCGATCCTCGAATACCTCGACGAGACCTGGCCGCAGCCGTCGTTGTTGCCGGCCGATGCTGTCGGTCGTGCACGGGTGCGGGCGCTGGCGCAGGCGGTAGCCTGCGACATCCATCCGCTCAACAACCTGCGTGTGCTGCAGTACCTGGAGAACACGCTTGGCCAGGATGCGGACGCGCGCATGGCCTGGGTGCGGCACTGGATCGGCATTGGTTTTGCCGCAATCGAGGCGATGCTCGACACCCCTGCTGGCGGCCGTTTCTGCCACGGCGACGCCCCGACCCTGGCCGATTGCTGTCTGGTACCGCAGGTCTACAACGCGCGCCGCTTCAAGCTCGACATGGCACCATACCCGAACATCGAACGGGTCGAAGCCGCCTGTCTCGAATTGCCCGCGTTCGATGGTGCACGGCCGGAGAACCAGCCTGACGCGGTGGAGTAGGGGGCTTGAACAAAGGCCGCCATTCCTGCCTTCGCGGGAATGACGAGCGCCATAGGGGACTATTTGCAGCCCGGATAGGCGTAGCGCACCCGGGCCCAATCCAGACCGGCCGCTCCCGGGCGCGGCCTTCGGCCTTGCCCGGGCTGTGCGGCTGAGGAAATCCGGCCTTGCTTCGTTTCAGTGTTCGCTGGTCTGGAACACGTCCGCGTACGGATCGTGCTCCGCGCCCGAACCTTCGGACAGGCGGAACTTGAGCGCCAGACCATCGCGCGAATCGGCGGCCTTGAGCGCTTCTTCCATCTCGACCCTGCCTTCCTTGACCAGCCGGAACAGGCACTGGTCGAAGCTCTCCATGCCTTCCTCCAGCGTTTCCTCCATCGCCTGCTTGATCTCGTGCACCTGGCCGCGGCGCATCAGGTCGCGGATGTGCGGGGTGTTGATCAGCACCTCGGCCGCCGGCAGGCGGCGGCCGTCGGTACCGACCACCAGCCGCTGCGACACCACCGCCTTGAGGTTCAGGGCAAGGTTCATCAGCACGTTCTTGTGCGCGGACTCGTTGAAGAAGTTGAGGATGCGCTCCAGGGTCTGGTCGGCGTTGTTGGAGTGCAGGGTGGCCAGGCACAGGTGGCCGGTCTCGGCGAAGGCGATCGCCGCCTCCATGGTCGCCGCGTCGAGGATCTCGCCGATCAGGATCACGTCCGGCGCCTCGCGCATCGCGTTCTTCAGCGCGTTGTGGAAGGCATGCGTGTCGAGGCCGACCTCGCGCTGGTTGACGATCGACTTCTTGTGCTTGTGCAGGTACTCGATCGGATCCTCGATGGTGAGGATGTGCCCGGACGTGTTGCTGTTGCGATGGTCGATCATCGACGCCAGCGTGGTCGACTTGCCCGAGCCGGTGGAGCCGACGATCAGCACCAGCCCGCGCGGGGCCATGATGATGTCCTTGAGCACCTGCGGCAGTTGCAGCTCCTCGATCGACGGGATCACGCTGCGGATCGCACGGATCACCATGCCGACCTCGCCGCGCTGCTTGAACACGTTGATGCGGAAGCGGCCGGCGTCGGGCAGGGCGAGCGCCATGTTCAGCTCAAGATCACGCTCGAACTGCGGCACCTGACCTTCGTTCATCAGCGAGTAGGCGATCTTCTTGACCATGCCCGGCGGTAGACCTGTGTTGCCAAGCGGGTAGAGTTTGCCCTCGACCTTGATGTAGACCGGCGCGCCGGTGGTCAGGAACATGTCCGACGCGTTCTTTTCCGTCATCAGCTTCAGGAAATAGCCGATGTCCATACTGCTGCCCCCAAACAGACTGGTACCACAACATGAGCGATGGCTGGCATTGCAAGCCGGCCACCGGCTTCAGACAATGGCCGGGCGATATCGCTACCGCATGGCCTCCCCAATGACTCCAAGCTTCGCATACTTCCGCAGCCTGCTGATTGCCGCAGTTCTCGCTTCCGGGCTTTTCGCGTGTGCCAGCATGCCACCGCCGACCTCCGAACTGGCCGCCGCCCAGCAGGCGATCGCCAAGGCGTCGGACGCCGATGCCGACATGTACGCGGCGGAGGATCTGGCCCAGGCGCGAGAGGCGCTGAGTCGGGCGCAGGCGGCGATGGCCGATGGCCGCGCGGCCGATGCCCGCAAGTTCGCCCTGGCTGCCAACGCCGATGCCGACCTGGCACGGATGCGTAGCGAGTCGACCCAACTGGATGCACAGCTCGCCCAGCGCCGCGCCGAAATCGCCCGGCTGCAGCAGCGCCTCGGGCAGGAGGATGGTCGATGAAGAGGCAATCGATGTTTGCCGTCGCACTGCTGTCGGCGGTCATGTTTACGGCCGGCATGCCGGCGGCCCGGGCCCAGCAGCAGGGACAGACGTACGAGGCGCTGAGCCAGCGTCTGGCTGTGCTTGATGCCGATCCGAAGCTGGCCAGCCAAGGGGCCTATGAACGCTTCCAGGCCCGGGAGGCGCTGGAAGCGCTGGACAAGGCCCGCAGCGCCGACCGGGAAGCGGCCCGCTATGTCGCCGAGCGCCGGGTCACCATTGCCGAGCTGGCTGCTCGCAATCAGGCCATGCAGGGCGAGCTGCTGCAGCTCGAACGCCAGCGCAGCGACCTGCTGATAGAGGCCAGCCGCCGCGATGCCGCCAGCGCACGCGCCGAGGCCGAGCGTCTGCGCCTGCAAGCGCAGATGCAGGCCGAGGAGGCTGCCCGCCTGCGTGAGCAGGCCGATGCCGGCGAGGCGGCGATGCAGGATGTCGAGGTCGCCCTGAAAGGCGTGGCCGGGGCACAGGAAGCTCGTCTGGCTGCTGCCCGCGAGCGTCAATCCAGGCTCGCCCGCGAGGAGGCCGAGCTGGTCGCCGGGGCCAAGCTGCCACCGTTCAAGCGCGAGCGCCGCGGCGACGTGTTCACCCTTTCCACCGATGCCTTCACCTCCGGACGGGCGGCCCTGACCTCGTCTGCCGAGGGCAATGTCCGCGCGCTGGCCGCCTATATCCAGGCCATGGGCGGCAGTGGCACGGTCCGGGTCGCCGGGCAGGGCGCCGACGTGGTCCGCGATGCCCTGACCGCGGCCGGTGTGCCGGCCTCGCGGATCCAGACCGCCGGCGGCGGCACGCGGCTCGAGGTGGTCGTGCCCTGACGGGGCCCGAAATCCGCATGGCGGATTTCGGGGTTTACCAAGCGGAGCCTGGTGAACGTCCCCCCTGAGTCAGGGGGCTGGGCCCGGTTTCGGGGAGGGGCGCGTTAGGCTTATTGGGGCGGTCTGCCCTGTTCATTTCTGGGTGCTTGCCGCTCCCGTTTTCGAGGAGTAGGGTCATATATTCAAGCGGCTCCCACCCGCTTGGAGTCGAGCCAGGTACGATGAAGCACGCGCCCTCTCCGTCCCGCCCCATCGCCCGTGACCGGGTCGTGGCCGAGATGTGGGGACGCGATAAAGGAGTCGTGCTGATCCATCCCCTGCCTGCTCGCATCGCTGACCTGCATGCTGCGCCTCGGCCTCCGGCCGGGGCGTTTTCGTTTGCAGGCCCTCCACAGGGCCATCCGTGCTCTTCAGACGTTCCCCACGATTTGCTGAAAGGAGGTTTCCATGTTCGAAGAACAGCCGCAGCCCGAGATCGAGGCGCTGATCAAGGCAAACCCTGAATTCAAGCAGCTCTACCAGCGCCACAAGCTGTTGGACAAGAAGGTCACCGCAGCTGAGCTCGGCGTGCTGCCGATCGATGACGTTACCCTCGGACAGATGAAACGCGAGAAACTGGCAGCCAAGGATCGCCTGCTGCGGATCTACGACGAAGTGCATTGATTGCGGGCTGTGCTCGGCAATCAATCCCAAAGTTCTCTGCGAACCATGGGCCCCGCCGAGCACGGCCATACCCCCATCCGCGGACGTTTACCAAGCCCGCTTGGTAAACCCCGAAACCTGCTGCGCAGGTTTCGGGCCCCGTCAATGCGCTTCCACACCCCCATTCGCGCCTGCGGCGCGAATCGCCCCCTGACTCAGGGGGGCAGGATCCCCGGGCCGCGCCCGGGAATCCCCCAAAGTTTGCTTTGCAAACCTTGGGCCCCGCCGTGCACTGCCACACCCCCATTCGCGCCTGCGGCGCGAATCGCCCCCTGACTCAGGGGGGCAGGATCCCCGGGCCGTGCCCGGGAATCCCCCAAAGTTTGCTTTGCAAACCTTGGGCCCCGCCGTGCACTGCCATACCCCCATTCGCGCCTTCGACGCGAATCGCCCCCTGACTCAGGGGGCTGGTTGGGCAATGCGGGGTAATCGTGTGCCCATGGTGTTGTTGAGCGTGACTCCCGGGCGGCGGGCCTCCTCGTCGGCCTGCCGTCCGGGATCCTTGAGTCCCGGCCGGTTAGAATTGTCCGGCTCGCCGCGCTTCTGCGGCTCAAGGAAACCGGGCCGACCGCATGCCAATCCACGCCTCCGTACTCGAACTGATCGGCGCTACTCCCATCATCAAGGCCCAGCGCCTGGATGCCGGCGTCTGCGAGCTGTACTTCAAGCTTGAATCGCAGAATCCGGGCGGCTCGATCAAGGACCGCATTGGCCTGTCGATGATCGAGGCGGCCGAGAAGCGCGGCGACATCAGGCCCGGCGACACCCTGGTCGAGGGTACCGCGGGCAACACCGGCATCGGTCTTGCCCTGGTCGCGCAGCAGAAGGGCTACAAGCTGATCCTGGTGGTCCCGGACAAGATGAGCCGGGAGAAGATCTTCAACCTCAAGGCGATGGGCGCGCAGGTCGTGCTGACTCGTTCCGACGTCGCCAAGGGTCATCCCGACTACTACCAGGACATGGCCGAGCGCATCGCCCGCGAGACGTCCGGCGCCTACTTCATCAACCAGTTCGGCAACCCCGACAATCCGGCCGCGCACGAGTTCGGCACCGGCCCGGAGATCCTGGAGCAGATGAAGGAGGCCGGCGGCGTCGACGCGATCGTGTTCGGCTGCGGCAGTTCCGGCACCATGACCGGCCTGTCGCGCTGCTTTGCCGAGCATTCGCCGCACACCGAACTGGTGCTCGCCGACCCGGTCGGCTCGATCCTCACCGAGTACATCAACGAGGGCACGTTGAGCGAGAAGTCCGGCAGCTGGATGGTCGAGGGCATCGGCGAGGATTTCCTGCCGACCATCTCCGATTTCAGCCGGGTGAAGAAGGCCTACTCGATCAGCGACCAGGAAAGCTTCCTGACCGCGCGCGAGCTGCTGGCGAAGGAGGGCATCCTCGGCGGCTCCTCGACCGGCACCCTGCTCGCCGCCGCGCTCAAGTACTGCCACGAGCAGACCGAGCCGAAGAAGGTCGTCGTGCTGGTGCCGGACACCGGCAACAAGTACCTGTCGAAGATGTACAACGACTACTGGATGCTGGACAACGGCTTCCTCGCGCGCGAAGCGAGCGGCGACCTGCGCGACCTGATCCTGCGCCCGTACAGCCAGCGCGACACCGTGGTGGTCGGCCCCGGCGACCTGCTGGTCACCGCCTACCAGCGGATGAAGCTGTACGACGTCTCCCAGCTGCCGGTGATGGATGGCGACAGCATCGTCGGCATCGTCGACGAGAGCGACGTGCTGCTGCACGTCTACGGCGACGAAGCCCGGTTCCGCGACCCGGTTTCCACCGCGATGGTCAGCAAGCTCGACAAGGTCCAGGTCGGCGCCCCGATCGAGGCCCTGCTGCCGGTGTTCGACCGCGGCCACGTCGCCATCGTGATGGACGGCGAGCGCTTCATCGGCCTGATCACGCGTATCGACCTGCTGAATTACCTGCGGCGACGGGTGCAATGACGTGGTCCTGCCCGGCAGGCGGGATGCGAAATCTCACCGAAGCATCGAATCCGTGACCCCTGTCGCGATGGATTTGCCGTCGCCTCAACCATCGTTCAGGTGACGGGAAAGTCCCTGAATCCCGGGCAAAAACCGGGTCCGGGATCGCGGTGCCCGATGGTAGACTTGGCGGTCGCCATGCCCCCGGGCATGGTTCTGAAGGAATACCAGCCAATGACAGAACGACAATCGGATGGCGGGACGCCCAAACTAGGCTTGGGCACCCTCGCGATCCACGCCGGGCAGGCGCCCGACCCCAGCACCGGCGCGGTGATGACGCCGATCTACGCGACCTCGACCTACGCCCAGGCCAGCCCGGGCGAGCACCAGGGCTTTGAGTACTCGCGTACCCATAATCCCACCCGCTTCGCCTACGAGCGCTGCGTGGCGGCGCTTGAGGGCGGCAGCCGCGGCTTTGCCTTCGCCTCGGGCATGGCGGCGACCTCGACCGTGCTGGAACTGCTTGATGCCGGCAGCCACGTCATCGCCATGGATGATGTGTACGGCGGCACCTACCGTCTTTTCGAACGCGTCCGCCGCCGCAGTGCCGGGCTGGAAGTGAGCTGGGTCGACCTCAGCGACGTGGCCACCTTCGAGGCCGCGATCCACCCCGAGACCCGCATGGTCTGGATCGAAACCCCGACCAACCCGATGCTCAAGCTGGTCGACATCGAGCAGATCGCCGCCATCGCACACCGGCATGGCCTGCTGGTCGTGGTCGACAACACCTTCTGCTCGCCGATCCTGCAGCGTCCGCTGGAACTGGGCGCCGACATCGTCATGCACTCGGCGACCAAGTACCTCAACGGCCACTCCGACATGGTGGGTGGCATCGTCGTGATTGGTGACAACGCCGGACTGGCCGAGCAGATGGCCTTCCTGCAGAACTCCATCGGCGCCGTGCAGGGGCCCTTCGACAGCTTCCTCGCCTTGCGCGGCCTCAAGACCCTGCACCTGCGGATGAAGGCTCACTGCGACAACGCGCTGGCGCTGGCGGAATGGCTGGAAACCCACCCGGCCATCGAGAAAGTGATCTATCCGGGACTGAAGTCGCACCCGCAACATGAACTGGCCATGCGTCAGATGGACGGCTTCGGCGGCATGATCAGCATCGTCCTCAAGGGCGGTGTCGAAGCTGCAAAGCGCTTCTGCGAACGCACCGAACTGTTCGCGCTGGCCGAGTCCCTCGGCGGCGTCGAAAGCCTGGTCAACCATCCGGCGATCATGACCCATGCCTCGGTGCCGGCGGAGCGGCGCGAGCGGCTGGGGTTGAGTGATGCGCTGGTGCGGTTGAGTGTGGGGGTGGAGAGTGACCGGGATCTGCAGCTGGACCTTGACGAAGCCTTGTCGTGAACGAATCCATCGACAGCAGCAATGAGGTTTCCATCCGCGCAGACGCCCGCGGCACCGGCGCTCCGGGATACTTCTGGCGCGAACTGACCGAAAGTTTCCGCCACCCCGATTTCTGGGCGCTGTCGAGCTGGCTCGACATCATCGTGCGCGCGCGCAAGTCGCGGCTCGGCATCTTCTGGTTGATGGCGCCCGCGGTCGTGTACGTGTTTGGGCTCGGTACGTTTTTCATGAGCATGCGCGGGCTCAGGGCCGGCGCCTCGTCCGGCGAGTATTACGCGCATGTGGCGCTGGGGGCGATGATGTTCCGCACGCTGATGTCGACGATCATCGGCAGTGCCAATGTGTTCGTTGGCAGCCGGGCTTTCATCATGGACGGCCACATGCGTCTGACCGACTACTTGCTGCAGGCGCTGGCAAAGGCATTCTTCGACTTCTGCATGTACGTGCCGGTGGTTGCATTTGCACTTTGGCTGGCGGGGGACATCAACCCGCTGGGCCTGCTGCTGGCCGTGCCCACGCTATTTTTGCTCTATGTGAATGCATTGTGGATGGCAGCCGTGTTCGCGGTGATCGGTGCGCGGCTGCCGGATTTCGGGCAGTTGCTCGGCAATGTGTCGATTTTCATGTTCCTGTTGACGCCAATCATCTGGTATCCGGAAATGATGCCGCCCGAAAGCATCAGGGGGCAGTTGATGCGCTTCAACCCGTTCTTCCATTTCGTGGAAATGTTCCGCAACCCGATCCTCGGCGAGCCGGTCGAGCCGGGCACGTACTGGTATGTGGGGATCATGACCGTCGGCGGCCTGACCTTGGCGACATTCCTGTACCGGCGCTACGCGCGCTATGTGCCGTTGTGGATATGACCCGATGAGCGCATATATCCGGGCTCGCAACCTGACCCTCGATGTACCGATCTTCCTGCAGCCCGATCGTGAGGCCACGGGCTGGGCCGGCATGCTCATGGGGGCGGCGTTCGACCCGCCCCGGCGCAGGACGATCCGCCTGCTGGAAGACCTCGATCTCGACGTCCGCGAAGGCGATCGCCTGGCGATCCTAGGTCGCAATGGGGCCGGCAAGAGCACACTGCTGCGGGTGTTGAACCGCGTTTATCAGCCCACCCGCGGGCAACTGGAAATACAGGGCAGCTGCCAGGCCCTGTTGAACATGTCGCTGGGTTTCAATGGCGAGGCCACCGTGCGCGAGAACATCTTCCTGCGCGGCGTGGCCATGGGGCTGAAATCCTCGTTCCTGCGCGATCAAGTTGAGTCCATCCTCGAATTCGCCGGTTTGCAGCACAAGGTCGGCCACCGCCTGCGCACGCTGTCTTCCGGGCAGAGGCTGCGATTGGGCTTCGCCATATCGACCTCGGTCCAGCATGACATCATGCTGATGGACGAGTGGGTTGGCACCGGTGACGCCGACTTCATGGCCAAGGCCAGGGAGCGCATGCGAGGGCGGGTGAGCGGCAGCAAGATCGTGGTGCTGGCCAGCCACAGCGTCGGCCTGCTGCGCGACATCTGCAACAAGGGCATCGTGCTTGAAGGTGGCCGGCTCGTGCATGCGGGTGACATCACCTCGTCGCTCAAGTGCTACCACGATCTGCTGGCCCGGTTGCGTGCGGAGCGGCAGGCCATGATCGAGGCGCCGGCCGATGGTGCGCATGTCTATGGCGCCATCGAGGAGATCCGTCCGGCGAAAAAACCCGGGCAGTTCGTGCTCAAGGGCTGGATGGTCGATACCGACGGCGCGGTTCCCGCCGGGTTAGCCTTGGAGCGGGATGGGCACCTGTACACCACAAGTGATCTCAGATGGTGTCGGCGGCCGGACGTGGTGAAACATTTTGGTCTGAGCAACGACATGTGCGGCTTCCTTGCGGTCGTGGCAGTGCCCGGGGTGTCACAGCCGTCGGAGCTGGGCCGCAATGTGCGGGTACTCGGCGGTGCAAACCCGGAACTGGTCGATGCGGAATTGCGCATGGCACCAGCGGTGATTGAAACCCTGCGCTCAAGTTCGTAAAAGACAACCGTGCGGACTCCCTTGGGGATGCCAGCACACTCAAGGAAAATCCCTGCAACAATGGCCCAATACCAGTCCTTTCCCGATGCTGCCGGCGACTCGCTCACGCTTGACAAGCTAAAGGCGCTCCGGTTGCCTGGCTTGTCCGGCAAGGCGTTCCTGGACGTGGGCTGCAACGAAGGTTTCTTCTGCGGTTTTGCCCGCTTCCAAGGCGCGGCGCGCGTGGTGGGCATCGACCACTCCGCACAGTTCATAAAGCGTGCCCGCAAACGCTTTCCCGACTGCGAGTTCCATTGCCAGGGTTGGGAAACGCTCCCGGACGGCGAGTTCGACGTCATCCTGTTGGCGTCCGCGCTGCATTATGCAGAGGACCAGCCGGCGCTGATACAGGCTTTGGTGAACAAGCTTTCGCGCGATGGCGTGCTGGTACTCGAACTGGGCATCGTATCCGTACGGAAGGCCGCCTGGGAGCGCGTCAAGCGTGGCATCGACGAGCGCCTGTTCCCCAGCATGGCGATGCTGCGCCAGGTCCTGGCCGGCTATGCATGGAAATGGATGGGGCCGAGCGTTTCGCAACAGGGCGATCCTGTTGCCCGTCATGTCGTCCATATCAGCCGTCGTCGACCGGTGGCCTATCTGCTGATGCAGCCGCCTGGATACGGCAAGAGCAGCATCGCCGCCGGGCTGTTCGCTCCCGCTGGAGTTCCAGTGATATCCGGTGACCACCAGGTCGCACTGGTCGGCAAAGGTCGCATCGAAGCCTCCGAACCGTTGCGCAAGACGATTGCGGAGGATTACTCGCCGTTCGAACTCGATCGGATCATTCGCGCGGTGTTCGAGCAGGGCATGGGCCCCGAGCTGGTCGATATCTGGTTGGTGGGGGCGGGCGAAGGCGATGTGGCGATTGATGTCTACGTGCCTCCAGAGCATCACGACAGCGTCGAGCGGCTGCTGCAGGCACGTGGTTATCTACCGGTGCGCCTGGGGTGGGAGCGTGTGGGCGCCGCTCCGATGCCAGACGAAGCGCTGGCCCAATACTCCGAGGCGTTTTATCTGTCGATGCTGCAGCCTGCCTCCGGTGTAGTGGCAGACGAGAAGACGCGGCGATTCGAGCCCGCGGGTTTCGTCGACGAAATTTCCGTTGAAGCGGGCAGCCTGATTATCCGGGGCTGGGCCATCGACAAGCGGGGCGTATTGCCGGAGCGGATGGGAGCGAAGCTTGGTCGTCGGAGTTTGCAGGTGACTGCGGTTGAGAAACAGATGCGGCCGGATGTACAGAAACACCTGGGATTGCCGCATGCGCTGGTGGGTTACCGCATGAGCCTGGTGGCACCCAAGGTGCTCACGGCGTCTGATGTGGGCGGTCTTCAGGTGTGCGTGCCTGGTGGCATCACCTTCACCCTTGCCGGAAGTATCGACAGCATCTTCCGGGGGGTGGCGCCCTGACCCTCGGGGCGGAGAGCGAAAGCCTGCGATGGTGTCTCGAAATTGGCGGGCCAAGACAATGGCGGTTATATTATCGAAGTCGTCGGTTTTCAAACTGTCTGAAGGTCTGGATACGGAAAATCCTTCGGACCTGCAGGTGCTCGGTGGATTAGAACCCGGGCATGTGGGTGCGCCGTTGCTCCTTTCAGAAGAGGTTGTCGAGCGGCTGAGGACGGCCATGCTGGATTGAGCACACGATCATATGACGGTGTCTGCATGAAAATATAAGATACCCAGCAATGAGTCCGTAATTTGAACTGTGCAAGTCAGTATTGAGAATAAGCTCCCGGTTCGGACCGGGGATATTGACTGCCTGAGTACCTGAGTTCGATGGTTGAGCGGAGCTGCCTCAACCTCGAGATCATCGACGACGACGACGACGACGGTTCTGCCGACCGTCGATGGAAACCCCGCCCAGAATGAGCAGACCCACATTGGCACAGGACCACTCCAAGCCGATCTGTCAAGTCGGTGATCGTCCACCCGATCGCGCCGCTGGACCCCGCGAGACCTTGTCTCGTTTGGTAGCACTGATCAATCCCAAGGTCAGGATTGCGGCAGGCTTTCAGAAACTATGGTTCTTCCAGGACGATATCCTGACACTCGACTACAGGTCGTCCGAGGGAATCCGCTACGCTTTCGACTTCCGTGTAACGGAACGGGGCGTCAGCGTGGCGATCGTTGGACGTGACGACTCGTCCCGCCACAGCATTCGGAAGAGATGCGGCGCGTTCGGCAAGCTGATCGATAGCAACAGGCGCATCGAGCTGAAGTGGTGGCGCCATTCGACGCCAATCGACACAATTGCAATCGATGCGGTCGGCCATCTGCAGAGAGCTAACACTGCAATGTCCACGCCGTCGCCGTGGGCGCCGCCGCGCAGTATCCCATCATATTGGTGGATCATCGCCGAAACTTCGGCGATCTGATTGGCCCCTGGATCGTTGAGATGCTCTCCGGGAGGCCGAGCCATAACACCATTGGCCTCCCCAACGCAGGCAACGCGCTTGTCGGCGTCGGATCCTTGATCACATCGCTCCAACGTCCCGGTACAACGATCTGGGGTCGGGGTTGATAGCTCCACTTACTGCGAGTACACGAGAACGGTTGAAGGGCCGCGTGCCGAAGCACATTCTCGCGGTCCGCGGCAAGCGCACCCGTCATGAGTTGATCACCCAGCTCGGTTGGGAAGTTCCTGAGGTTTACGGAGATCCAGCCTTGCTCCTGGAGCGCCTGTACGCGCCTTCAACGGAATCTGCTGTGGACGCGGCCTATACGGTGTGCCCTCACTACCTGCATATGAAGGACATTGCCGGCCGAGCCGATTTGCGGGGGCACGCACGTCTCGTCGACGTGCAGCGTGACGCAGAAACCGTCGTGACGGAGCTCGCCAACTCTCGAGCGGTCATCTCTACCTCGCTTCATGGACTCATTGTTGCCCAGGCTTATGGCGTGCCATGGGTGTGGCTGCGGATCGCCGATAAGCAACTTGCAGGCGATGCGTTCAAGTTTGAAGACTTTTTCACTACGCTTGATCGAGACAACGTTGCAGCCACTACGTTGACTGTAGAAGAATTGAAGAGCGCTGATTTTGCGGCCATCGCGAAGAAGGCTAGAGTTCCGCGAAGCAACTTCGACGCGGCCGCCCTGATCGACGCGTTCCCGTATTCCGTCCTTGGCCCATTGCAGTCGCGAAGCGCGGCGGACGTGGGGGTGGTGCTCCGCGCTCCGAGCCCGGCGAGCTCAGAGGACTCACGGTCCGCTGCATCGCCAGATTTCAGATTGCCCGTGGTTCTCATATCATTCAACCGGGGCTCAATGTTGCGCAGGGTGGTCGACGGCTACCGGAGTCAGAGCATTCCTGTCGACATCTTCATTCACGACAACGGGAGTGATGATCCCGAGACCTGTGGAATACTCACGCAGCTTGAAAACGAAGGCGTGGTGGTTTTTCGACGTTCCAAGATTAGCTCGCCCAAGGAGCTCAACCTTGTGGACGAATCCGTACAGAGGATTTTTCAGACTCGGCCTGCCTCACCGTACGCTGTCTCGGACTGCGACGTGTCTATCGCGGAGAGTTCTCCTGCGACGCTTCAGGTCTACCTGGATGTTCTGCAAGCGATGCCTGACGTCGAATGTGTTGGCCCGATGCTCCGCATCGACGACGTGCCAAGTTCCTATCCGCTCTACAACGCGATGCTCAACCGCCACATCCGCCGGTTCTGGTCCAAGGAGCCGCAATGGGCACTGGTCGGGGGCGCCGGCTCGCGTTCCAGCGTGCTCCCATCGACACCACCCTTGCAGTGTACCGAGCAGGTGAACCCTTCCGACGGCTCAGGCAGGGTGTCAGGATGTACTACCCGTTCGACGCACGGCACCTGGACTGGTATCCCCACGAGCATGCTGAGGCGTATCGGGCCAGTGCTGATGGCTCGGCGATCAGCAACTGGTCCAATCCGGCCCGCGAACGCGCGAATCGCGATGTACGGATACAGCAGACAGAATACCGCACGGTCGTGGAAGGCGAGGACGGGGCGCTTGTCGCTGTGACGAGGACCGTCGAGCCCGGTCACTCTGGATTGCCCAGTTCGTGAAGGGCGTAGTGCTCCCCGATGAGTCCTGAAGGCTAACGTGTGGTTGGGCGACATGGCGGCGATCATGAGCGGCCGGTGCGACCACGGCAGGAGAAACCAGTGCTACCGACAATCGATACAGTGCAACGCGAAAATCTCAAGCTTTCCGAGGCGCTGCTGCTTTGTCAGCGCGAGCTCGCGCAGGTACGTCAGATGCAGGAACCGCTGATGGAGCAGTGTAGCCAGTGGCGCGCCGAAAGCACCAGCGTGGAAGTAGTCTCGACGTACCTAGCTGAAGGCTTGGCCGAGCACCTCTCGCGTGCCTACTGGGAAATGCATGAACCCCGCAGCCCAATTACCTGGCGTCGGTTCCTGATTTCGCGATGGCCGTGGTTGCGCAGCCTGCTCCAGAGATGGCGGTCGACGGCCGCCCTGGCGGAAGCTGAGCACACGCGCCTGATCGAGTCGTCGTCGCTGTTCCAGGCAGCGTGGTACTTGAAGCAGAACGCCGATGTGGTGTCGGCGGGTATCAGCCCCGCCACCCACTACCTCCTGTGCGGCGCGCGCGAGGGCCGGGATCCGGGTCCAGAATTCAGCACGCGCGACTACCTCGCACAACACCCCGAGTGCGAGCAGTCCGGGGTCAATCCGCTCGTCCACTACCTGCAGTCGCAGCTGAAGTCGCCGGCATGAGTGCCGGGGACATCATCGACGCTGAACGCGCCGTTCCGATGAAGGCGCATTCGCCCGAAGGCGCCGGGGTCATCCTGGCATGCAAAGCGTTCCTGCAGCGGTCCGGGTGGTTCGATCGGGACTGGTATCTGGAGCGCTGTCCGGAAGCCGCTGCCGGCGATGCCGACCCGCTGCGCCACTACCTGACTTTCGGGGTGCGCCAGGGCATCGCGCCTAACCCGTTCCTCGACGGGCTCAACCAGAGGAAGGTTATCCCGTCCTCCCAGGCAACTGACTTGCCAGCTGACGACGACCCGCAACTGCAGGCCGAAATCGACCTGATCGCGGCCAGTGGCCTGTTCGATGCGAACTACTACCTGGACCACAACCCGGATGTGGCCGCCAAGGGCGTCGATCCGCTGTACCACTTCTGCCGGTACGGCTGGCGGGATCTGCGCAGGCCTCGGCCTGGTTTCGATGTCTGGTGGTATTGGGTGACCTATCTGGATCCCGCGCGCGAAGTCATCAATCCACTGGTGCATTACGCGCTGATTGGGCAGGTCGCCGGTTATCGAGAACACCCGAAGCCTTATGTCCCGGGAGCTGGCCACGCCCATCGACCAGGAGCACAGGTGCGCCGCATCTGTCTGTTCGCTGGCTACGACCCGGATGGCATTGTCGACGACTATGTAGTGACCTTCCTGCGCGAGCTGAGCCGCTACGCCGATGTGTATTACCTGGCCGACTGCGCCATGCAGGATGGCGAGCTGGACAAGCTGCGACCGTACACCAAGGGCTGTTGGGCCCATCGCCACGGTGCCTATGACTTTGGCTCATGGTCGGCACTGGCCAGGGATTACGTGGGTTGGGATCTCATCGAAAGGTATGACGAGCTGCTGTTGGTCAATGACAGCAGCTATCTGTTGAGTGAGCTTGGATCGGTCTTCGCAAGGATGGACGACAAGGCCTGCGACTGGTGGGGGATGCAGGCCACGAAGGGGTTGGCACGAACCCGCGACAACCCGTCCAACCAGTTCTCACAGCCCATTCCACTCAATGAGGTGAAGACGCGGCTTGTCGATGGCTACGAGGACGATTACCTCTACGACTTCCATGTCGGTTCTTATTTTGTGGTCTACCGGCAACCCGTGGTACAGGACGCCGGTTTTCGTCGCCTGCTCGATGCCGTACGTCCTCAGAAATCCAAACTCCGCATAATCCAGAAATACGAGATCGGCTTCACTCATTATCTGATCGGCAAGCAATTTGCGTTCGATACATTCATCGACCGGCTCTATCCCTTCCATCCAATCTACACGCGCTATCACTTCGACTTGATCAGGGATGGCTATCCGTTCCTCAAGCGCTACTTCCTTTCCGAGAACCACTACGACACGCCGGGACTGGCCGGTTGGAAGAAGACGATACGCAATCTGGTCCCCGATGCGGACGTCGACATGATGGAGCGCAATCTGTGGAGGGTCTCGGACCATGACAAGCTGATTCGCAGCTTCCGGATCGTGGAAGATGCCCGCGGGCAGGTAGTCGTGCCAAAGATGCTGAATGACGAGGAGTTCAAGAAGGCGGACCAGGAAACGCCGAAGTTCGATCATTGGTGGGCATTTCCGGCCTGTGCGTTCAACAACACGTTCGCGGGCAACGAACGTGCCTTGTTCGAGGAAGTGCGCAGCGACCCTTCAATCAAGAAGGTCGTGCTGACACGCGGCAAGAACATTGAAATTGATGGCGAGAACGTAACCGTGGTTCCGCTGCGCAGCCCGGAGGGTCAATACCACCTGCTGCGTGCCCGACAGATCTTCATCAAGCACAGCCCCAGCCGCAACCTCGTGTTTCCTGTTTCGTCTTCGCTGCACAACCTGATCAACTTGTGGCATGGCGTCCCGCTGAAGCGCATCGGCTATGCGTCCCTTGACATGCAGGACAAGCTCAGGGCGATTGGTGGGGAACACGCAAAATGCCGGGCGGTGATCAGTTCGTCGAAGATCGACAGCATGGCCATGGCATCTGCGTTCTATCCACTGAGCTACAACAAGGTGTGGTGCACAGGCCTGCCGCGAAACGATTTCATCGTGCGCGACTTCGATCAGCTGCCAAGCGACCTGCGAGTGCAGTACGAGCGGTTGAAGGACTTGTGTGCGGGGCGCCGCTTGATCCTCTTCGTGCCCACCTTCAAGGCCGACCAGCAGGATGCCTATTATCGTTTCTCTCCAAGCGAGCTTGCCCATCTGCATGCATGGCTGGGTGACAACAATGCGGTGCTTGGGGTGCGAGAGCACATGGCCGACCAGGCCCGGAACTATTACAGCCAGTTGCGTGGCGTCGACACCATCGATCTGTCGGACCGCAGGTTCCCCGATGTCGAGATGCTGTACCGGTTGGCCAGTGCATTGATCACCGACTATTCAAGCTGTTTCATTGATTTCATGCTGACTGAGCGCCCCATGATCAGCTTTGCATACGATCATGACAGTTATGCGAATGCGGAGCGCGGGCTTTTCTATGACATGGAGCATGTGTTCCCGGGGCCCGTATGTCGGGACTTCCCGCAGCTCATGACCGCCCTGGAAAGGGTCTTCACGCCGCGCGATGAGCTGGAGATGGAGAGCTACGGCTGGAAGCGAAAGTTGTTCTTCGATCACATTGACGACGGGAATGCCTGGCGGGTCGCCAAGAGGGTCAGGCAGCTCTACGTCCGCGACGACGTTGAGACGGACTGGAGACTATGATGCGGACCATCATTACCTATGGAACCTTCGACATCCTGCATGTTGGCCACATCAACTTGCTGCGACGCGCGCGCGAACTGGGAGACCGTTTGATCGTCGGGCTTTCCACAGATGCTTTCAACGCCAAGAAACACAAGGCTTCCTTGCTTGACTACGGCAACAGGAAGGTGGTGCTGGAGGCCATACGGCATGTTGACCTCGTGATTGCGGAGGAGACATGGGAGCAGAAGGTCTCCGACGTGAAGAAGTATGCAGTAGACGCCTTTGTCATTGGTGATGACTGGAAAGGGGAGTTCGACTTCCTGGGCGATTACTGTGAGGTGATCTACCTGCCGCGCACAGAGGATATTTCGAGCACGTCGATCAAGCAGACCTTGCTTTCCGCGGCGCGCTGAAATGGAACCGTCAGCTGTGCCCCGTATTCTGGATGGAGTGTAGAACGGGATTGTCCAATGCGCCTGCTCGCCGACGACATTGCGCTGGTAGAATCATCGCGGCTCCTTGACTCACAGTGGTATATGCAGCGGTACCCCGATGTTGGGCATCTTGGGGTCAGCGCGGCGGAGCACTATGTCCGGATGGGAGGCGCCATGCTGCGCGATCCTGGCCCTGGATTCAGCGCCCGGGACTACCTGAAGAGCAATCCCGATGTGGCTGCTGCAGGGATGAATCCGCTCGTCCATTATCTTGCGTTCGGGCGGCATGAAGGTCGGACGTGCATTCCGGTGCTGGACTCACAGCCGGTGGGGGACGATGCGAGTACGGCTGGACAGGAAGGCGGAGGCGCCGAGGGCAACATGGATGTCCTGCGCGAGAGTCTGCTGTTCGATCGCAGTTACTACCTTGAGGCCAACCCGGATGTCGCAAGGCACGGCATCGATCCGCTGTTGCATTACGTCAAGTACGGTGCAAAGGAGGGGCGCCAGCCGAACCCTTGGTTCTCCACCCGCATGTATCGGGCCACCTACCAGTCTCCCGACGATGCCACGAATCCGCTGGTCCACTATTTGCGGAGTCCGGATAGCCGCATGACCAGGACATCGGCATTTTTCGACGGCGGATTCTATTCATCGAGGTATGACGATGTGGCCCGATCGGGGCTGACTCCATTGGAGCACTACCTGGCAAGGGGCGTGCTGGAAGGAAGGGAGACGCATCATGCCACCGGCGCACATGCGTCTGCAGGCAGGATCATCGATTGCCGTGCAGTGCGGGTAGCCGTGATCGTCCCGGTGGCCAGCGCAGGCCCTGGAGTGCTCGATAGCATCCATAGCGTCCTCCGGCATACGCCGCTCGGAGCGACGAATCGGTTGCTGGTCGTCGTTGATTCTGGGGGGGGCATGATCTTGATGAGGAGTTGCTGCGCCTTGCCAAGAATCCCGGTGTCGATGTGATTCGGAATTCGTCGAGGCTGGGCCGTAGCCGGAGCATCAACATGGCTTGCGAGCTGGCCGGCAGCGATGACGTAGTCCTTCTCGGAAGCGATACGGTGGTTGGGCCACATTGGTTGCGCAACCTCAAGATTGCGGCATATCGCACGGATCGCACTGGAACGGTGACGCCTGTCTCCAACAATGCAGGCGCGTACTCCGTGCCGCGCCCAGGGCTCAATGAAGCGCCCGAAGGGCTCGACGTCGAAGCATTGGCCAGGATCGTTTCCGATTGTCGGATCCGCACGCCATTCGAGGTGCCCATCGGTGGTGGCTTCTGCCTGTATGTGAAACGCGCCTTGATCGACGATATCGGCATGTTCGATGTCAGGGCATCACCCTTAGGCGGCATGGGAGAAGACGAGTTCTGCATGCGTGCGTTGATGGTCGGGTGGTGTCATCGCGTCGATCCTGCAACCTACGTGGGCAAGTCCGGTTCGCAACCGTCCGATGAGCCGAAGGTCTCGGTCGAGGCCTGCGTCGAGGGGGCGTGTCCGGAGCTTGCGGGTGCCAAGCGCGCGCTCGCGTTGTCGCGCGACTTCGAGTTGGCCCGGTACCGGATCGCCCGCAAGCTGGATTGGGCGACGCGGAGTGGGTGCAAGCCGAAGCCGCGCATCATGTACGTGATTTCCACCCGCGTCGGAGGCACGCCACAAACGAACGCCGATCTGATGCGTGCGGTCGCCGGCGACTACGACTGCTATGCACTATGGTGCAACCGCCATTGCGTCGAGGTCATGCAGGTGGGCCGAAGCGATTACAGGACCCTCGAACGCTATCCGTTGTCTGAGCCTGTCCGCTTCGCCACTCATGTCAGCAGTGAGTACGACGATATAGTCCGCCGTATCCTCGTAGATTGGGGAATCGATCTGCTGCACATCCGTCATGTCGCATGGCACAGCCTGAACCTGGTTGACGTGGCAAAGAGTCTGGATATCCCTGTCGTCCATTCCTTTCACGATTTTTATTCCATCTGCCCCTCCGTCACCTTGGTTGGAGAAGACGGTAGCTATCATTCGACCGGCGTGACCGAAGGTGCGCGCAATCCGTTGTGGCGTAACGATCCCACCGATACGGGAATGAACGAGGCCTGGCTCGCGCATTGGAAACAGCGCATGCAGGGAATGCTGGGAGGTTGCGATGCCTACATCACCACCAGCACGAGCGCCAAGGAAATTCTCGCCAACGCACTCCCCCTGCTTGTGCAACGCTCATCGGATTTTCACATCATTCCGCACGGCCGGGACTTCGAGCGATTCACACAGATGGCCGACCTGTCGGACATCGGGCAAGGTGAACCCTTGCGCATCCTGCTGCCCGGAAACATCGGCCTCCAGAAGGGATTGGAACTGGTCAAGCAAGCAAAGGAGCTGGATACGTCGGGGAAGTTCGAGTTTCACCTGCTGGGCAAGGCTGGACCTGGATTGGCCAGCCACGTGGTCGATCATGGGCCGTATGAGAGGGAAGAGTTTGCCGAGCGGGTGGCAGCGATCAGGCCGCATATCGCCGCCGTGCTGTCCATCTGGCCAGAAACCTGGTGCCATACCCTGACGGAATGCTGGTCTTGCGGGGTCCCTGTCCTGGGCATCGAGCTTGGGGCTGTTGGTGAGCGCATCGGTCGACACGAGGGGGGCTGGCTGCTTCAGCCGCCGGCGAGCGCGCAGGCTCTGATTGAGGCACTTGTTGCCATCCGTGAATCCACGCCGGAACGTGTGCTCAAGGCCGGTAACGTCCGCCGCTGGCAAATCACCCATGGGCGAAGCGATAGCACGGCCGCGATGGCTGGGCAGTATGTCGATATTTACCGTGGGCTGATGTTGAACGGGCCTCGATAACTGGGCCGCCGTACGATGCTGCCTAGACCTGGGATGGGTTAGAATTCGCCCTTCCATGCTGGACAGGCCGGTCATTGCCGAGCAGGCCCAATGAACACCTTCGTTGTTGGCGTTGTGACAAACAGAGGATCAGAGTGGCGACTTCGAAGCGACGTCTGACTGGGCGGCGGGCACTGTTCGTGCTCGGAATGCACCGCTCTGGAACTTCCGCACTTGGCGGCGTGCTTGCCAAGCTAGGCGCCCAGCCGCCCAAGTCGCTCATGGAGCCCACCGCAGCCAATCCCCGCGGCTATTGGGAGTCGTCGGCATTGATGCAGGCGCACGACCAGATGTTGAGGGCTGCGGGAAGTCGGTGGAACGACTGGGGCCCATTCAACCCGGACTGGGCCGATACGGAGATTGCTGTCAAGTTTCAAGAGCTGGTCGAACCACTGGTTGAGCGGGAGTTCGGCGACCATCCGCTGATCCTGATCAAGGACCCGCGGATATGCCGCTTCTTTCCGTTCTGGCTCGAGGTGCTCAAGAAACTCAAGATTACCGCCCAAGCGATCATCCCGGTCAGGCATCCGCTTGATGTCGCGAGGTCTCTGGAGCTGCGTGACCATTTTGGCCGTGATCGCTCGTACCTGCTATGGCTCCGGCACATGCTGGATGCCGAGGCCAGTTCGCGTACCGTGACGCGCACCTTTGTCGGCTACGACCAACTACTTGACAACTGGAAGAATGTGGCCGGAAAGATCGCCACGGACCTTGATCTCAAGTGGCCGAAGATGTCGAGCGACACGGAGGCTCTTATCGCGGACTTCCTGTCTGCCGAGCTGCGCCATCATCATTCTACGGGCACGCCGGTCGCTGCAAGTATGGAGTTGTCGGACTGGATTGGGACGGCCCACCGCATCCTGGACGGTCTTGCCGATGGAGCAAAGGAATCGCAGGCGGACAGGGAAACCCTGGATCGGATTCGCAACGAGTTCGATCGCACCTCGGGTGTTTACGCGGCAGTAGTGCGGGAGCACGAAACACGTGTCGAGGGCCTATACGCGGACGTGAAGACACGTCTTGCGGAGAGAACCAGGGAGCTGCAGGACCTGTCTGGCAAGCACGAGGAAGTGGTGCAGGGGCACGCACAGGGCCAGGACGCTCTCGCAAAGCAACGAGATGAAATCTCTGCGCTGGCCACTGCGATCGAAAGCCTCCAGTCAGGGCATGAGCGGATGCAGGCCAACCTGATCCGCGAACACAAGGAAGCGCTGTCTCGGACGAGCGCCCTGTTGGCGGAGAAGACGGCAGCCTGCGAAGGCCTGTCGTCCAAGTATGCCAAGCTGGCCGACGAGGTTCTTGCGCAGACGAAAGAACTGGTGGCCACGCAGCATGCGCTGACGACTGCGGAAGCGTCCGGTGAGGCCCAGGCGCGGGATCTTGCCGAACTTCGCGACAAGTTGCGTGAATGTGAAGAAACAATCGAGGCACGCTTCCAGGAAACAGCCAAGCTGACGCGGATGGTCCTGGACCTGGAGAAGGCGGTTGCAACCAAGGACAAGTTGCTTTCCGATGCCGAAACCAAACGCCGCGCGATCAGCAGTGAACGCGACAAGGCGGTCGAGCGAGAACAGAAGGCGCTTCATGCCTTGGAGGAATCAAGGAGAGGCGCCATTCTGTCGGAGTACCGCCTGGCGGCCGAGTCGGCAGCCGAAAGGCAGTTGTCTTCCGAGTACCGGGCACACCTGGAAAAGATCGTCGGTAGCCGGCTCTGGAAGCTACGCAAGAGTCTGGGGCGGGGCGGCGTTCATTCCGAGGCCGAGCAGTCACTTGCGCCGCGTGCACGTCAGGTGGAGCAGGAAGGCAAGTTGCGCGACTCCGGAATTTTCGACGAGGAATGGTACCTCTCCCGCTATCCGGAGGTTCGTGAAAGTGGCCTGGAACCCATAGAACACTACCTGGTCCACGGCGCCCTTCTCGGGTTCGATCCCGGCCCCGGCTTCGAGACGTTGTCCTACCTTGCCCGTTACCCGGATGTTCGCCACGCCGGTGTCAATCCATTGCTCCACTACATCGAGCATGGGCGACAAGAGGGTCGAATCGCGTCCGGGAGAGATAGGGTGATGACAGAACGATGAGTATTCGCAAGCCGGATTTGGCCGCGGTCCACGGCACGGATCTTTTTAACAGTGAGTGGTACCTGGCTCGATATCCGGATGTGGCCATCCTGGGCATGGATGGAGCAGAGCATTACCTCAGGATCGGTGCGCGGTTGCTGCGCGATCCCGGACCGGCATTTCATACGGCCTATTATTTATCTTCAAACAACGACGTCGTCAGGTCGGGAATGAATCCGCTGGTTCACTTCCTTCGTTATGGGAGGAGCGAGGGCAGGCGATGCATTCCGCCAACTTCTTCGGATCAACGCACTGCGGCGCCCATGGAGGACAATCGCCGCCAGCGTGTCCAAGGGACGTACCGGGAGTTTCCGGGTCGCTTGCCGCAGATCGAGGGCGCGCGCACGATTCTTGTATGTGCCCATGTCGCGGGCAAGCACCTGTTCGGCGGCGAACGCAGCCTTCTTGACATCCTGGATGGATTGCAGAGCGCGGGTTATAACGCCGTTGCTACAACCCCGGGTATTGGCAACCTGGAGTACCTCGATGCGCTGCGTGACCGTTGCGTCAGCGTCGTATCGTTCCGTTACCGGTGGTGGCGAGACAACAATCCACTGGATGAGCGCAGCATTGCCGATTTTGCTCGTGTCATCGCCGATCACGGCGTCGACGCTGTCCACGCCAACACCATCATGCTGCGCGAGCCGCTGATCGCCGCCCGTCGTGTCGGCATTCCGGCAATCGTGCACGTGCGGGAACTTATCGCGCATGACGTTGCCCTCTATGACCTGCTCGGGCAGACGCCAGAGCAGATCACTGCGGAAGTACTTGGGTCAGCGGACTGGGTCGTGGCCAATTCCGAAGCAACTGCGCAGGCGTTCCCCAAGCGGGAAGCGACTTTCGTAATTCCCAATACCGTCGATGCCGCTGCGTTTGCTTCCGTGCAGGCCACGCACGATGAAGTCGTCAATGTCGGAATGGTGAGCAGCAACTTGCCGAAGAAGGGAATCCTCGACTTCGTTGCGGTTGCGCGATTGCTTGAAGATGAAGTTCCAAATGCCCGCTTTCTTCTCATCGGGCCACAAAACGAACATACGCGCGCACTGGAAGCGCAGCAGGAGACGGGTGAGATGCCGGGCAATATCGTCCTGGCGGGTTACCGCGCGGACCCGGTCCAAGCGATGTCGGAGATTGACATCCTGCTCAACCTCTCGCACTTCCAGGAGTCTTTTGGAAGGTCGGTGGTAGAAGCGATGGCCGCGGGCCGTGCAGTGGTTGTGTACGACTGGGGCGCGCTTGGGGAATTGGTGGTGCCCGGCATCACCGGTCATGTTGTCCCGTACAGGGATGTTTCAGCAGTCGCGGACAAAGTGAAGGAGTTGTGCCTGGATAGAGATGCTCTCCGGGCTATGGGCGAGGCCGGTCGGAAGCGCGCAACGGCTGTGTACGGAAAATCGAAGTACGCTGCACACATGAAGGATGCGTACGAGAAAGTATTCAGGCACGCAGACGAAGGGTCAGTGCCAAGATTGGTCCTGCCGGCACGCGACCTTGCCGCGGCCACGGACGCGCAGCAACCGATGCGCATCGCATATTTCATGTGGCACTTCCCGGTACCTTCGGAGACTTTCGTCCTCAACGAGCTTCGCATCCTGGTCGCACAAGGGCACGACGTACTCGTGTTCTGCCGCCAGTCGCCGTACAAGGAGTTCAAGCCAGACTTCCCGATCGAATGGACGCGCGTCGAGGATGCGGATGATCTGGCTCGAAAGCTGATGGAAAGTGGACGCCAGATCGTGCATTCGCATTTCACCTATCCGACCGTGACGGAGATGGTCTGGCCAGCATGCGAAACGGCCAAAGTGCCCTTCACCTTTATCGCCCATGCCCAGGACATATTCCGCTACCGTAATGATGAGAAGAACCGGATAGGAGAGATTGGAAGGTCACCCTGGTGCCTGCGGGTGCTGGTCCCGTCGCGCTTCCACCGGGACTACGTCGAAGCTCGCGGCGTGCCGGCCGAGAAGTTGTTGATCAACCCCAACGGAATCGACCCGGAACTCTACGTTGGCAGTGAGGATGTCGAGCGCGCGACGCGAGCCAGGCGAAGCGTATGCGCGGTGCATCGCTTCACCGAGAAGAAGGGGCTCGAGCACCTGATTCGCGCTGGCAAGTTGTTGGCTGTCGAAGGTATTTCCATCCATCTGTACGGTTATGGTGATCTCGAAGAAACCTATCGCAAGCTGATCGACGAAGATGGCTTGGACAATGTGTTCATCCATGGCCCGATAAAGTCTCGCGACGAGATGCTCGCAGTGTTCCGTGAACATGACTTGTTCGCATGCCCATCGGTACGCGCCGCAGATGGCGACATGGATGGCATCCCGACGGTTCTTATGGAGGCGATGGCCAGCGGCATGCCGGTAATCACCACTGACATTTCGGGCATCCCCGATCTGGTACAGGATGAAATCACGGGCATTGTCTGTGAGGCGACGTCGGCTTCGATCGCCGAGTCCGTGCGGCGCTTCTATGCAATGTCTGATACGCAGGTACGGGGCATCATCGAAGATGCCAAGGCCCTGATCAGGCGCGACTTCAACGCCACGCGGCTGACTTCTGCATTGCTGAGGTTGTGGCAGCGCCGGACGATCGACGTGATGATCGTCAGCTGGAACAACTTGCCGCAACTTCGCGAAGTGATCGGGCGCCTGCAGAAGTTCACGCGGCTGCCTTTTCATCTATTGGTCTGCGATAACGGAAGCGCGCCCGATGTTGCGGCGTTCTTGTGCGACGTACACGCCAAGCATGACAACACCAGCATCATATTCAATCGCGAAAACGCCTATGTTGGGCCGGGTACCAATATCTGCCTGCAGCACGGCAACTCCGATTATGCAGTGTACGTATGCGGCAAAGAAGGATTTGTACTCGACTATGGGTGGGAGAAGAGCCTGATTGACTACATGGATGCCAATCCAGATGTTGGCTTGGCTGGTACGCAATGTTATTCGCCAAGCTATCTCACCGGAGCCAGGTATCCGGAGGCCATTCCTCTCTTCGACAAGTTCCGAAACAAGCAGTTCGCGAAAGACAATCCCGAACGGCGCTTCAGTCATGTGCAGGGTGGCTTCTTCGTCATTCGTCGTGCCATGTACGACGCCATTGGTGGATTCAGCAACAGCGTCCCGCATAGCTATACCGATGTCGAATACAGCTATTACGCTGAGAGCGAAGGCTGGAAGCTGGGGACGCCACCGCGATTGCTTGCCCTGTTCAACAAGACCCGTCCGGATCTGTTCTCGCGCATCGATGAATCGATCGCGGCGACGCACCCGCCGATGCTCGAGGACTTGCCACTGCTCGATCGCATAGCAGGGAGGCAGGCGGCGCATTGCAATGTCTGTGGCTGGCATGGAGATGCGTTCGAACTGCGCAATGATCTCAGGTGCTGCAGTGCCTGTGGCTCCACACCCGTCGATCGGACCCTGTACCGGTACTTGGCCGAGTCCATGCTCACTTACAGGCGCCTGACCGCGTTGGGTGTGAACGTCGGAGATGCCATGACTGACATCTGGAAGAAGCAGTTCCAGGGACAGATGATGAGCGGCGCTGAGCTCCGCAGCCGACTGGCGCAGAAGGGCGCACTGGAATTCCGAGCCGGCTCGATCAAGGTCGCGTACCTTGATGATGTGCTCGATGGTACCGATTCCGATGGCCCGGTACTCAAGGAGCTGGACCGGATTCTCGCCAGCGATGGCATACTGCTCGTGCGCCAAAAGCATGCAATCGACGTTCCCGGGTTGTTGAAGGGCGCTTGTGGCCTGCATAGCCTGGAGCAGGTGCGATTTTCGAGTCGCGTGGTCCGGTACGACAGTGCGCCGCTTTATGTCGGGCGCAGGATCGAGGTGGCCCAATGCGTGTCGTGATCGTAGGTGGTGCAGGTTTTATCGGCTCTGCGCTCGCGCAGTCGCTTTTGGCGAAAGGTCTGCGGCCGCTGGTACTAGATACCGCGACACGCCTGGCCAAGGCCAATGAAACGCTGCGAGACATCGCGACGGCCACGTTCGACTTCACCATGGATCGGAATGCGGAGGCCCTGTTTGAAGGCGCGGACGCATTGGTGCATCTCGCATGCACCACCAACCCGGCTCATTCCATGGAGAGCATCGCTTGGGATGCGGAATCCAACATCGCACCCAGTATCAGGCTGTTCGATGCGTCGGTTAAGGCAGGCGTGCGCCGGGTCGTGTTCGCCTCCAGCGGCGGGACCGTCTATGGCGCGCCGCAGCGCCTGCCCGTAGTCGAAACCGACCCGACTCTTCCCCTGAGTGCTTATGGCGTTTCCAAGCTCGCCATCGAGAACTACCTAGCGCTTTACTCCGGGCTTGAGGGCATCAGCTTGCGCGTGGCCAACCCATATGGCGCCTATCAACTGGGAGGCGCGACAATTGGCGTTATCGCGCGCTACGTTTCAGAAGTGATGGCCGGAAGAAGCCCGGAAGTCTGGGGCGATGGCAGCGTGGTGCGGGACTACATCGCGATCGAAGACGTGGTTTCGGCTTTCCATGCGGCTCTGACTTCGGAAGTCCTCCGTTCTGGTGCATACAACATAGGTAGCGGCGTCGGGACGAGCATCAATCAAGTGATCGACGCGATCCGAGAGGCGTCGGGTAGAGCGCTGGATGCCAAGTACCTGCCAGGCAGGACATACGATGTGCCGGCCATTGTTCTGGACAGCAGCCGTTTCGCGAATGCGACCGGATGGAGTTGCAGGCTACCCTTCGGAGATGGGGTCGGGAAATTGTGGCAGAAGGCCCAGGCACTGCATGCCGGAACAGGAACACTTGTCGAATGAGTATCAGAAAGCCCAACTTCATGATCATCGGGGCGCAGAAGTGCGGCACCACTTATCTGTGTGCGGCGCTATCCAGGCACCCTCAGGTATTTCATTCCGATCCGAAAGAACTGCTGTTCTTCCAGCGCAAGGATGTATCAGCAGAGACATTCGACGACTATCTGTCCAACAATTTCACTGCTGCCGGGGACCAGCCGCTCGTTGGCGAAGGCTCCACTGTGTATTTCCAGTGGCCCAATGCATTGCCGAACATCAAGAAGTACCTGGGCACCGACTTGAAGATGATCGTGTGCCTGCGTCACCCGACCGATCGCGCTGTTTCCTTCTATCTGCATAATTACCGCAAGAAGCGCCTGACCGGTGCCGAGGTACTGACTCACTCTCTCGGCGACGTGCGTGTATCACCCGTAACTTCCAGCCTGTACGCCAAGCATATCGAGCGGTGGTTGGAGGAATACGGGGACAACATGCATTTCATGCTCTTCGATACGCTGGTTGAATCGCCTACGGCATTCGTTGGCGAAGCCTGCGACTACCTGGGGATTCCAAACGTCTGTCAGTTGCGCGACAAGCCAGTCAATCGCGGCTTCGAACTTTGCTGGGATGGCGACTCCCTCGTTGCAATGAATGAACAGGGAGAGAGGTTGGAAGGCGTGGGTTTTTCTCGCCAGGAACTCGAAGACCTGCATGCCTCTTTCAGTGACGACGTCGAGCAGACCGAGCGTCTGATCGGAAGATCGTTGGCAACGTGGAAACAGTTGCCTACCTTCCTGGACAAGCAAAAGAACTGGTGAGCGCAATGGGCGGTAACTCCGACGGGGAGATAGTGCGAGGAGTAGCACACGGCACGCAGGATGACGTATTGATGGCCAGTGATGGCACGTTGTTTCTGGCCGGTGGTCGGCACGAAGTGATCAAGCTCTTCTCCGGCGAAAAGCAGCCAAGCGAGGCATCGCGATGCAACCTGGCCGAGAACATCGAGCACAGGCAGACATACTGCGAACGACATGGCATCCATTTTGAAGCGTTCGTGTTCCCGGACAAGATGCCGGCACTGGGCAACTTGCTGCCGTTCAGCCCCGTGTCGTTGTTCGAAAACGGCTATGCGCTGGCGCCAAACCTGAAATGTCACTACCTGGGGTCTGAGCTGGCATCTTGCGAGGCGCCGTTTCCCAAGACGGATACGCACTACAGCGTTGAAGGCAATCATGCCTGTGCGAGAAGGATCGCAAGCCCGCTTTTCGGTGAAAGGCTCGATCAGTTCGACGCAATCGTGTCCAGGAACACAGTGCGTAAGAACAATTTCTGCGGTGACCTCGGCAGAAAGTTCGACCCACCAATCATCGAGAGTGCAACGGCGTTGCGCCGTTTCCCTGGATTCTCCATGGAAAGCAACGGCATGCAAAGCGGAAACGACGGGCTTATGATGATCGCAAGCAATGCAGACGCCATAAGCGACAAGCGTGTCCTGCTGTTCGCCGACAGCTATTTCCGCGCGTTAATTCCCTATCTGGCGTTCTTCTTTTCTCATGTAGTTTTCTGCAGGACCCGTTTCTTCCACTACGAGCTGGTACAGGCCATCGCGCCGGACGCCATATTCACCGGCATGGCCGAGCGCTATCTTTCCAGCTGCGAGAGTGATGATCGTCGTCCGCACTTCTTGTCATATCCATTGTCGAAGGGGCGGGTACTTCAACCGAGCGACGGATTTGGCGCCGCGTTCGACGCAACAGTGCGAAATGGGAAGCTGACGGAACATGCGACATGGCGCAGTTGATTGTGCCGTAGTCGAGTAAGTGAGGCGGTGGTGTTTAAGAAGAGCTTGCTCCCACCCTTCCGTAGTCGGATCAGTATTGGCTCTGGGTTCCGGCCAGCTATGGCTCCCAGTGTTGTGCTCCCTCGGGTACAGCGCTAGCGAAAATGTCGAGAGCCTGCTTTCCATCCGGCCCGATAGTGGTTACCAGCCGCGCTTTCGGCAATGTGTCGGCAATGTTGACGCTTAAAAAGGTCACCAGGTCATCATAGGCATCGGCACCGTCAATACCGTCAATTCTGATCCGGCAGCTCCGGCTGCGGCAATCGACCGAGCTGGCATGTACATTCAGATTGGATTGCTCGAAGGCATCGAGGAGGGCGCTGTCCACAAGTACTGCCGATTGGGCTGCCCACGCGGCATTGATCGGCTCGTCCAGGTATGCCTTCTCTAATCGGTCCTGCCGATGCTGCTCTTCCTGCCTGGCGTACTCTGGATCATTCCTGAGTCGCTCAACATGCTGCCGCTGCGCGACGTAGGCGACCACTCCCGGCGTACTGCGGGACTTGGCGGAATGGTAGGGTGCCTGCGAGGCGGTCTGTCGTTGTTCTATCGCGTCGAGACGATCCATCAAAGTGCGGAGCTGTTGAGATACTTCCGGGGGAGCTGTATTGGGAGTGCGGAAGAACAGATAACTACCCCCTACACCAACCCCCAAGCAGATCAAGCCGGTAAACAGGATGCCTAGGGGCGAAATCGCGAAGCCTTGGTGAATTGTCGTCTTCATGGGCGGTTGTCCAACATGGTGATGTGGAGGACGCGGATTCTCCCTCCATAAGCCGGAGATCGGCGTCGAAAGACGCTATCTTCCTGCCGGCAACATGGTTGCCGGCAGGAGGCTCGTTGGTCAGAAGACGATTTCAGGGTGGGTGTCCGAATATTCTTCCAGGTTGAAGCCAAAAAGCCTCACGCCCGGAGTCAGGCGACAGTTGACGCCTAGCACCCGGTTGTCGCTGTTTCCTTCAAGCATGTCAGGAAATGTTCGAGAGTATGCGGTGCCGGGAGTGCCATCGATGGTGACCGATGCTGTTTCTACGATGGTCCCGGTGGCTCTGTTTGCGATCTGTGCATTGCAGACCGAAGTGCCGGCGGTGCTGCCATACTTCACACTCACTCTGATGACTCCCCTGCCGCTATCAGGGGTGGTCGTGCTGTCAGCGAACTTCCAGGTTTGCTCGGTATCCATCGTCAGGCTGCACGCGACCCAGCGATTGCCTGGGGATACATTCTGAATATAGGTGGCGCGGATATCCCAGTCACCGTAAGCGGCGCCAAGAGCTGGCATGCAAGCCGCGGGTGCGAATGACTTGTCATCAGCTGCAGTGAACTGCTGCGCTGCAGCATTGCTGGAAATGCCCACCACTGCGATCGCCAGAGCGGCTAGTGCGAGAGGTTTGAGAGGAGCGATATACATAGGACGTCACCGTTTCATAAAGGTCGTGGGATGAGGGGCGGGAAGCCACTGATCGTCCCCTCACCCAGCCATACGCAATCTGCTGGACGAATGGGACACGATGTCTATGAACGGTCGCCCAGTCAGGTGAGCCGCGAGACGCCCGGCGAGCGGTGGGAGGGTGCTGGAGCTACGTTTTTTTTCCATCCGGGATGGGATGCCATCAGGGATGCCCTAGACTTGCGCCGCTACCTGCTTGCTTCTGGTTCCTGCTTCAAGGGCGAGGAACTTTTCCGCGATGGCGCTGGCAATGACGTCCAACTGCTCCTGCGAGAAGGCCAGCGGTTCATGCTCTTCGTCGCCTACGTACGGCTCGATGGAGTCAAGGCAATACAGCTCTTTGCCAAACAGCTCGTTCGCGACCTCGATATCGGCCCGCATCCTTGCGGCAAAAGTTTCGAGCGTGTCGCGTGACTCCTTGGGATTGTCATGTCGAATGTCTGGCAGTTTGGAGCAAAGCGCTTCACTGAGGAAGGCTGCCTTGTACGGCAGAAGGTCGTTCAGAGCGCTCTGAAAATACATCTCGGATCGGGTAAGGGAGCGGTTGATGACATTCATTTTTGGCGATACCAGAGTGCCTTCAGGAACTCCGAGCCAATCTCCGACAATCTCCAGCAGATTGCTCTTGTTTCTGGAGAAGCTCTCGACGCGGATGTCTATCCCGGATGCTTTACAGGCAAGATAGAAAGCAACGGCCTTCTTCGGCTGATTGAAAGCGCGAAGATACTTTTTGAAGGACACCCCCTTGAAACCCTTCTTCACGGCCTGTTGATAGGACGATGCGACGTTTCCGACTGGGTCGCGCACAAGTAGCAGCGCCGAGATAGGCGTCTTCGGGTACTGCGCACGGATCTCGTCCAATAGCTCGGTATGAAGAGTCTTGAAGATACTCTCGCTGGAAATCAGAAGCCGGCTTCCTGCTAGATCGGCGGTGGAAAATCCGATGCATTCCGTGAATGCGCCGGTGACGGGCCGGATGTTGCCGTGCGTGACGAGGCCCTCCAGAGCGCGCTTTTTGGTCCTTTCAGCGATTGGATACTCGATACCTCGCGCGTTCAGCCGATCCAGCGATTCAATAATGGCGCCCTGAATGTAGCTGGTGCCTGTTTTTCCGTGCCCGGCATGCAGTAGAATTTCTTTCGGCATGAATATGGATTTCCTGGTTCAATCCAAATGGGATGAAGCGAGGGGCGGCGCCCTACTGTTTGCTGATGTTGTCCCCGTCCATGTTGCTGGTATAGGCGAAGTCGATTGAAATTATGCCGTTTGCCTTGGGGTTGCTGGGGTTGCTTCCAGGTGAAGAGTCCGCGGTTAGGATCGTGGAACCGGCGCGTGCCTTGGAGAAGTGCACGCTGACACGACCTTCATTCCCGTCACTGCGCTGCCGCTCCTTGTAGCCGATATCAGTGAGGTTCTTCTGTAGCGAAACCAGGGCCGAGGCAGCATCGGATTCGAGTACTTCCATCGTCACGCGCCGTCGGACGCGGTCATTTTTGTGCGTATAGATCCGGTCCGAGCGCAGGTGGTACGCAAACTCTGGTGCGAGGCCGTCCGGGAATGGATTGTACCCTTTCGTATCTGGGCAGTTCGCTGCGGCCGTAGCCCCGGAAATATCCGTCGCAACTTCAGTCTCGACGGTCGCCGTATTCTGCGGGGCTGGTGCGGGTTTATTGCAACCTGTGAGTGCGACGAGGGCGACGGTAAGGAGAAGAGACGTTTTCTTCATTGTTATGCCTATGGAATAGTTGTGGCGAATAAATCAAGCGTCGACAGCTGGTGGTTTGCCGTCCCTTAGTGAGGCAATGACGCTTTCTGCAAGGCTGACCGCCGAAACGGAAACCGTGTTCAAGTGGACCTCGGGTGCCTCCGGCACCTCGTACGGCGAATCAATGCCAGTAAAGTTTCTAATCTCCCCGGCCCTCGCCTTGGCGTAGAGCCCCTTGACGTCGCGTTGTTCGGCCACGTCCAGCGGCGTATCAACGAAGACTTCAAGAAACTCGCCCTCGTCGAACATCTCCCGCGCCATGCGCCGTTCGGCGCGGAACGGGGAGATGAAGCTGACCAGCACGATCAGGCCTGCGTCGACCATCAGCCTGGCGACCTCGGCGACCCGGCGGATGTTCTCGACGCGGTCCTCGTCAGTGAAGCCCAGGTCCTTGTTGAGGCCATGGCGGACGTTGTCGCCGTCGAGGATATAGGTGTGGTGGCCCATCGCCAGCAGGCGTTTCTCGACCAGGTTCGCGATCGTCGACTTGCCGGAGCCGGACAAGCCGGTGAACCACAGGCAGCGCGGGATTTGGTGCTTGATCCGACTACGCGCGGCCTTGTCGACGTCGACGTGTTGCCAGTGGATGTTGCCGGCGCGGCGCAGGGCGAAGTCGAGGGCGCCTGCGGCGACGGTGCCGTTGCTCTGGCGGTCGATCAGGATGAACGCGCCCAGCTCGCGGTTGTCGGCATATTTCTCGAACGCGACCGGCTGGTCCAGATAGAGGTTGCAATAGGCGACTTCGTTCAATTCCAGGTGCTTGGCCGCCAGCTGATCCTGGGTGTTGACGTCGATCTTGTGCTTGATTTCGGTGATCTGCGCGCCGACGGTACGGGTGCCGATCTTGAGCCAGTACGGACGACCGGGCAGCAGTGGCTGCTCGCCCATCCAGATCAGGTGGGCGGCGAACTGGTCGGCGGTTTCCGGTGGATTAGAGGCGGCGGCGATGACGTCGCCACGGCTGGCGTCGACCTCGTCCTCCAGGGTCAAAGTCACGGCCTGGCCGGGGACAGCGCGTTGCAGGTCGCCATCGGCGGTGACGATGCGCGCGACCTTCGAGCGCTGCCCAGACGGCAGCACCGCTACCTCCTCGCCCACCGACACCGCATCTGCGACCACCGTGCCGGCGAAGCCGCGGAAATCCTGATTGGGTCGGTTGACCCACTGCACCGCCAGACGGAAGCCGGTACGGCCGTCGTCGCGGCTGGCGTCCACGGTTTCCAGGTGCTGCAGCAGGCTGGGGCCGTCGTACCACGGGGTGTTGGACGAGGCCTCCAGCATGTTGTCGCCCTTCAGCGCCGACAGCGGGATGCAGGTGACGTTGGCGATGCCGAGCTGGCCGGCCAACTCGCTGTAGCCGGCGACGATGTCGTCGAACACTTTCTGGTCGTAGCCGACCAGATCCATCTTGTTGACCGCCAGCACCACGTGCCGGATGCCGAGCAGCGAGACGATGTAGCTGTGGCGGCGGGTCTGGGTCAGCAGGCCCTTGCGTGCGTCGACCAGCACGATGGCGAGGTCGGCGGTGGAGGCGCCGGTGACCATGTTGCGGGTGTACTGCTCGTGGCCGGGGCAGTCGGCGACGATGAACTTGCGCTGGTCGGTGCCGAAGAAGCGGTAGGCGACGTCGATGGTGATGCCCTGCTCGCGCTCGGCGGCGAGGCCGTCGACCAACAGGGCGAAGTCGATGTCCTCGCCCTGGGTGCCGTGCTTGCGGCTGTCAGCTTCAAGCGCCGCCACCTGGTCGTCGAGCAGCAGCTTGGTATCGTGCAGCAGGCGCCCGATCAGGGTGCTCTTGCCATCGTCGACGCTGCCGCAGGTGATGAAGCGCAACAGGCTCTTGGTCTCGTGCTGCTGCAGGTAGGCGGCGACGGCGGCCCGGGCGTCGGCATTCATCGTGTCCATTAGAAATACCCCTCCTGCTTCTTCTTCTCCATCGACGCGGACGGGTCGTGGTCGATCACCCGGCCCTGGCGCTCGGACGTGGTCGAGACCAGCATCTCGGCGATGATCTTCTCCAGGCTGTCGGCATCGGACTCGATCGCACCGGTCAGCGGGTAGCAGCCGAGGGTGCGGAAACGGACCTGTTTCACCATCGCCGTCTCGCCGTCGCGCAGCGGCAGGCGCTCGTCGTCGACCATGATCAGCGCGCCGTCGCGCTCGACCACTGGACGTTCGGCAGCGAAGTAGAGCGACGGCACCGGGATGTTCTCGCGGTAGATGTAGAGCCAGACATCGAGCTCGGTCCAGTTCGAGATCGGGAACACGCGCACCGACTCGCCCTTGTGGATGCGGGTGTTGTAGAGATTCCACAGTTCCGGGCGCTGGTTCTTCGGATCCCAGCGGTGCTGGGCGTTGCGGAAGCTGAAGATGCGCTCCTTGGCGCGCGACTTCTCCTCGTCGCGGCGGGCACCGCCGATCGCGGCGTCGAAACCCCACTTGTCCAGCGCCTGCTTCAGGCCCTGGGTCTTCATCACGTCGGTATGGACGGTGGCGCCGTGGCTGATCGGACCGATGCCCTGGGCCACGCCGTCGGGGTTCATCCAGGTGCGCAACTCGGTGCCGGTCTCCGCCGCACGGCGGTCGCGGAAGGCGATCATCTCGCGGAACTTCCAGCCGGTATCGACGTGCAGCAGCGGGATCGGCGGCCGCGCCGGGTAGAACGCCTTGACCAGCAGGTGCAGCAACACCGAGCTGTCCTTGCCGACCGAATACATCATCACCGGGTTCTGGAACCCGGCGGCGACCTCGCGCAGGATATGGATGCTCTCGGCTTCGAGCCGGTCGAGGTGGGACAGTTGCGAGGTGGAAAGCATTGCGGTTTCGGGAGCCTTGTGGGATGTGATTCCGGAAAGACGGGAAGGTTAACAGAGGAGCGCGACCCGGCCACGCTGGAGAATGCAGTATTCAGCTTTCGTACGACTGGTGAAAATGAGTCGGGGTGATAAGCCCATAACGCGGGCAGGTTTCCGCGACCAATGCCGGTCCTGCCACCCGATTAAAACGGCCATAAACGCGGAATCGCCCACAGTACCGCGATTCCGACGGTGATGGACAAGGGTAGCCCGACCCGCACGTAGTCGGAAAAACGATAGCCGCCCGGGCCGTAGATCATCATGTTGGTCTGGTAGCCGATCGGGGTGATGAAGCCGGCCGAGGCGCCCATCATTACCGCGATCACGAATGGCATTGGTGCCACTCCCAGTTGCTGGGCGGCGGCCATGCCTATCGGGAACATCAGCACCGCGGCGGCGTTGTTGGTCAGCATCTCGGTGAACACGACCGCGGCGACGTAGACCAGCACCAGGGTCCAGAACGGGTCCCCTCCAGCCCAGTCCGTCAATGATGCCGCTACCACCTCTGCCACGCCGCTCTGCTTCAGCGCCGCGCCCAGCGCGAACGCGCAGGCGATCACCACCAGCAGGCGCAGGTCCAGGCTGCTGCGCAGCTCGGCCAGACTGACGCAGCGCGCCGCGATCGCGGCCACCGCGGCGCCCAGCGCCGAGTAAAGGATGTTCACCCCGAGCAGGGTATTGGCGAGAATCATCAGCCCCACGATGCCCAGCGCAGTGAGCGCCCGGCGGCCATCGACCCGGGCCGGACCGTCGATCTGGCTGGCGATCAGGAAGTCCGGCGAGCGGCCATGGCGTTCGAGGAAGCCTCTGTCGGTCTCGATCAGCAGCGTGTCGCCCGGCTGCAACACGATGCTGCCCGGTTTGCGATGCAGGCGCTGGCCATGATGGGAGATCGCAATCACCGCCGCGTTGTAGCGGCTGCGGAAGGCCGACTCGACCAGAGTCCGGCCGACCGCCGGGCTGAAGCGTGACAGCACGACCTCGACCAGGGTGCGTTGGCCACCGGCGTCGTCGACCTTGAACACCTGCTCGGTCGCTGGGCGCAGGCCGGGCAGCTGGCGCAGCTCACGTACGGCGTCGGTCTGGCCGACGAAGACCAGACGGTCGCCAGCGCGCAGCCTGACCTGCGGGCTGACCGCGGCATGCACGATGTCGCCACGCACCAGTTCCAGCAGATAGGAGCCGGACAGGTGGCGCAGGCGGGCCTCATCGATGGTCTTGCCGGCCAGCCCGCCCTCATCCTCGACCAGCATCTCCACGGTGTACTCGCGGACATCGGCCACCGCCTGCTGCAGGGTGGAGCGACGCTGCGGCAGCAGCCAGCGACCGAGCGTCAACAAGTAGGCAATGCCCGCAAGCGCCGCCACGGCGCCGACACCGAGCGGGGTGAACATATGCAGGCCCGGCAGGCCCGCCTGCAATACCAGCCCGGAGACGATGAGATTGGTACTGGTGCCGACCAGGGTGCACATGCCGCCGAGGATGGTGGCGTAGTTCATTGGCATCAGCAGTTTGGACGGGGCGATGCCGCGTTGCCGGCTCCATTGCTCCACTGCCGAGGTCAGCATTGCCACGATCGGGGTGTTGTTGATGAAGGCGCTGAGCGGGGCGGAAATACCGACCAGACGTGCCTGTGCATGCAGCGTGCCATTCGGCCGGCCAAGCACCCAGTCGCCGATCCAGCGGATTGCCCCGGTGGTCTTGAGCGCCGCCACCAGCACGAACAGCAGGGCCACGGTCAGCACGCCGGGGTTCCAGAACCCGCCCAGCGCCTGTGCGGGGGTGAGCACGCCGCTGGCCATCAGCACGGCTGCCGCCCCCGCGAGCACCTTGTCGGGGGTGAAGCGCTCCCACAACAACAAACCGAGGGTCGCGACGATGACCGCGATGGTCAGCCAGCCTTGCCAGCCGAAAGCACTGGTGATTTCGCCCATTCAGTTCCTTACGGGATACGTGGTCCAGCGGAGGCCGGCAGGCCCTGCGGGGCGGCATTCTACCTTGAACCGGGTGAAAGCTCGGGAGGGCGGAGCCTTGGGCAGGCGAGAGACTGCGGATAAGCTATCCGGCTACCGTGCGGCATTGTCGGCCGTCGTAACATCCTGGAGGGCGTTGGTGCCGAGGGTCGTGTCGAGGAAGTCGGAGGAGGCCGTGCGCTGGGAAGTCGTGGCTCGCGCGGGAGAACCCCCGGTCGCGGTCGAGTTGTGGCCGGACGCCTTCCTTGAGCCGATCGATGGCGAAGATGGTCCTGAATGGCGGTCGCGTGGCGAGCGCTCTGGCTTTGGCACGAAGGGTTCGTTCGCCTTGCCTGCCGGCTGGTACGAGGTCAGCGGGCAGTTGAATTCCACGGACGAATCGACTCTAGTGCCGTGCCTGTACCTTGCGTATGTGCCTGGAAGCGACGGAGACCACCAGATCCTTCTGCCCGATCCGGACAGAAACGGTCGGGTCAGGGCCCTGGTCCTATTGAAATACGACGTAACGGGGCTCCGCTTCTCTCCCGGAAGCGGGATCCTGAGATTCCGGATGGGCAGGTTCGGCATTTGCCGGCTCACCCGGGCGAACGCCCTCTGGAAGATGCTGGTGCCGCTGGAGGGCGAGGGCTCCGGCCTCGCCAGAGCCCTCGCCCGTGGTGGGCGGTTCCTGAGCGATTGCTTGGGCGCAGGTGTCTCGACGGCAACGGCGCGACTGTTCTCCAGCTACCGGAAGCGGTTGCATCCACGTGAACTTGGCGACTACGAGGGCTGGGTGTTGCGGTTCGACACATTGGGCAGCGCGATGATAGGCGAGCTCGGTGATCGCGTCGCCCGGCTCGGCCCCGTGAAGCCATTGATCTCCGTATTGTTGCCCACCTACCAGACCCCGGAACGCTGGTTGCGCAAGTGCATCGAAAGCGTGCAGGCGCAGGTGTACCCGAACTGGCAACTCTGTATTGCCGATGATGCATCGTCCGACCCGAAGGTCATGGAGGTCATCCGTGAATATGCAGGTTCCGACCCACGCATAGTCGCGGTTCGCCGCGAAAGCAACGGGCACATTTCCGAAGCCTCGAACTCGGCGCTGGAAATGGCCAGTGGCGATTTCGTGGCGTTGCTCGACCACGATGACGAGCTGCGGCCACACGCCTTGCTTGAAATGGCCGAGGCCATCATGGAGGCGCCGGATATCGGCCTGTTGTATTCGGACGAGGACAAGATCGATGCCGAAGGTCGCCGTTTCGACCCCTACTTCAAACCCGACTGGGATCCGGACCTGCTGCGTAGCCAGAACTACGTCTGCCACCTGACCGTGATAAGGACGGAGCTGGTGCGTGCCGTGGGCGGTTTTCGCAAGGGGTTCGAGGGCAGCCAGGACCATGACCTCATCCTTCGTTGCACCGAATGCCTGCTGCCGTCGCAGATCCGACACATCCCCAAGGTGCTCTATCACTGGCGGGCCATCCCGGGGTCTACGGCCCTGACACGTGATGCGAAGGACTACGCCGCAACAGCAGGTGTTCGTGCCGTCGACGAGCAGCTGTCCCGGAGTGGCACGGGCGCACGGGCCGAAGAGCTGTCGCACGGCCACTATCGGGTGCGCTGGCCGCTGCCCTCACCCAGGCCGAAAGTCAGCCTGGTGGTGCCGACGCGGGACAAGGCCGGTCTGTTGCGGCTTTGCATCGACAGCATCCTGCAGCGTTCGACGTACCGCGACTTCGAGATCGTGGTCGTCGACAATGGCTCCTCCGAGCCCGATGCGGTCGAGTACCTGGAGTCATTGAGGGGTGTCGACCAGGTTCGCGTGTTGCGTTACGACGCGCCATTCAATTACTCGGCGATCAACAACTGGGCAATCGCACAGTGCGATGGCGAAGTAATCGGGCTCGTCAACAACGACATCGAGGTGATCACCCCCGATTGGCTGGAGGAGATGGTGTCGCATGCGATCCGTCCGGATGTAGGTGCGGTCGGAGCAATGCTGTACTACCCCAACGACACGATCCAGCATGCGGGCGTGATCCTCGGTGTGCACGGGGTGGCGGCGCACGCATATGCCGGAATGGTGAAGGGCTACCCTGGGCATGGTGGGCGAGTGCGGGTTGCGCAGGGCCTGTCAGCCGTTACGGGCGCCTGCCTGCTGGTCAAGCGGGAGAGGTTCGAGCAGCTTGGCGGGCTGGATGAAACGCTGGCGGTGGCCTTCAATGACATCGACTTCTGCCTTCGCCTGCGCGAGGCTGGTTATCGCAACGTCTGGACGCCGTTCGCCGAGCTGTACCACCATGAATCTGCATCGCGTGGCAGCGAAGATACCGAGGCTAAGAAGAAGCGATTTTCAGGAGAGGTCCAGTTCATGATGAATCGATGGGACGGTATGTTGCTGCGCGATCCCGCTTATAACCCCAACCTGAGCTTGCAGGATCTCAACTTTGCGTTGTCGTTCCCGCCCAGGAATGCCGATGGCAGGCGGGATATCGCGCCCTGATCCAGGCCATTCGCATGGATGCCACATCTCGCATTCCCCACGGCAGGATCATTGTCGGCTTGATTCTGGCGACGTTGGTCGGGCTGGCCCTGATGTCGCACGTCCGCAGTCGGGTAGCAATTGAGTTCACCCTGCAGGCGCAGTCGACCGGATGGCTCCAAGTTTTCCATGACAGGGCCGGGCGTTGGTCCGAGAGGCGGTCGCGCTGGTGGCCCGTCGGCCCGTCCACGACGGCCCGGCGTCTGGAGGTAGGCGGAAAGGATGCGAGGTTCCTGCGAGTGGATCCGCCGAATGGTGACGTGACCCGCTTGTGTGGACTGAGTGTTGCGGGAGTGGCGGGTCAGTTCGAAATCCTGGGGGGCGACCGCGTCGAACTCCAACGTTCGCAGGACTGTCTAGTGGTGACGACGTCGCCGCAGGCGGTCGATCCGTTGTTCTCGTTGCGTTTCACCGGTGCCTCGCTCGACACGATCGACAGGGCCGGACACTGGCGTGGCATCCGTGACTGGGCGTTGCTCCTGATCGGCGTGTTCCTCTCAACGTTTGCGGTCGTGCACAGGAAATCGTGGTCGCGAGCGATCGAGTCCATGCCGACGTGGCCCGGCTTCTTTGTGCTGGAACGACGGATCGTGCTGGTGTGCGTGCCATTGATGTTGGCGTTCGGAATCGCTTTCATCGCGATCACTCCACCGGGAGCGGTGCCGGATGAGGCGGCGCACCTGGCCAAGATCGTGAAGATCGGTGAAGGCGTGCCGTTTGGAAATGCCGATGGTCGGCCGATGCCGAGCACGCATGCGATGTACGGTCCTTTCAGCGACTATTTGATCAACAAGACGCCCTTCACGTACGGGCAGTTGCAGCAGCAGGCGAACCAGCCGCTGGCCTGCGAGCCGGAAACGGTCGCGTTACCCCGCGGTGCGGACGGGTACTTTCCGCACCAGCACCTGCTGCCGGCCGGGTTGTTCAAGGCCTCGTGCATGACAGGGGCGTCGTTCGGGACCTTCCTTTACCTGTCGCGTTTGTTGAATCTGCTGCTGGCCACGGCGCTGGTCGCGTGGGGACTGTCGAAGGCTGTGCGCGGGAAGTGGGCGTTGCTGCTGGTGGCCCTCCTGCCGATGAGCCTGTTCCAGATGGCGTCGATTTCGGCCGACTCGCTGACGATTGCCGCCAGCCTGGCGTGGCTAGGCCTGGTGTCGGGGATCGCGGGGGGCAAGGTCACGCCCGGGAAAGCGGCCCCGGCGCTGTGGACGCTGGCCTTGGTGATCGCATTGTTGAAGCCAGGCGCGGCGTGGGTACTGGCATGCTTGCTGTTCTGCAAGCCCGCCTATGACCGGGCCGGAAAATCCTTTGCTCGTGCGCTGGCCCTGCATGTCGCCCTGCCGTGGGCGATCCACGTGGCGTGGGCATTGTCGGCATCGGACAACGCACCGGTACTGAAGGGCGTGGACCCGGCGGCCAACCTGGCCTTGCTTGCAAGCGAGCCGGTGACGTTCCTGCGGATGTTGGTGAGTACCTATACAGGTGAACGAGGGCTGCTGCAGCTGGAGCGGATGATTGGTGTGCTGGGCTGGCTCGATGTCAGGTTGTCGGGCTGGGCTTACGCTGCAGGCATGTCGGCGCTGTTGGCTGCGTTCTGGGCCAATGGTGTGTCGCGGGAGCCGTGGCGCGTCCTTGGATTGGCGTGGGCTGCCGTGCTCGGGTCATTGGTCCTGGTGGCCTTGCCGCTGTTTTTCCTGTGGACTCCGCTTGGCCACCCGGCGATCGAAGGATTGCAGGGGCGGTACTTCATCCCGGCGGCGGCATTCGCCCTGACCTGGAGCTCGCTGCGCTCGCCTGCCGGCATCCGCGTGTTGCTGGTGGCGTGGATGCTGCTGGTGGTGGTGGCGATCAACGTGGATGCCCTGCGCCAGATGTATTTGGCGTACTTCGTGGTGGGCCGTCCTTGACTCAATCCCTCTGCTGCAACGGACGTCTTGGCACCGTGGTCATATCGTAGGCCAGGAAAGCCAGCAGCAGTTGCAGACCGGCCAGGACCGACAGCGCAGCGAGGATCACCGTCCCGGTGGTTGCGGCGATCCCGGTCGATACGGACAGCCACCAGTGGTAACTGCCATGTGCCATGCCGAACAGCAGCAATGCCGAGCCTGCGACCAGTTGCAATGAAGCCACCGAAAAATCGCGCAGGAAGTACTTGTAGAAAATCCGTTTACCCAGATTTCGCAGGTGCCCGGCCAGGAACGGTCCGATCACGCGCCCGATCCGCAGGTTGCTGATCTCGTCGCCATAGTGCGCCGGCATGGGCACGTCCTCGACGACGGCGTTGACCGTGTTGAGCCGGAACAGCAGGTCCGTCTCGAAGAAGTAACGCGGGCTGACCTTGTCCAGTGGAAGGCATCGCAGCGCGGTCGCATGGATGGCGGTGTAGCCGTTGGTGGGATCGAACAGGCTCCAGTACCCGCTGGACATCTTGTTCATGAACGACAGCACGGCGTTGCCGACGAGGCGCTGCTTCGGCATTCGTCGTACCACTTCGACGTCGAAGAACCGGTTGCCCTTGGCGTAGTCGGCCTCGCCACGCAGCAACGGCGTGATCAGGGCGGGCAGTTGCGCGGGATCCATCTGGCCGTCACCGTCGATCTTGACGATGATGTCGGCGCCGCGTGCCAGCGCTTCCTGGTAGCCGCTGATGACTGCAGCGCCCACGCCGCCGTTGGTTTCACGGCGGATCACGACGGCACGGCCGTCGCTGCATTGCGACTGCACGAAATCGCCGGACCCTTCAGGGCAGGCATCGTCGACCACCAGGATCAGCTCGACGAACGCGGGAATGCTGGCAATGACGTCCAGGATGTGCCGGCGGACGCGGTAACACGGGATTACCACCGCAATCCGCGGGACACTCATCGCTGCCCCGGGATTTGCATCAACCGCCTTGGCGGTGTCTGGTAGCCTGCACTCCATCGCTTTTGAGTCCAACGATGCTTGTCAGCTCAGCGCCTGCTCGAGTTCTGGCAACACCTTGAACAGATCGCCCACCAGGCCGATGTCCGCGATCTCGAAGATCGGTGCGTCGGCATCCTTGTTGATCGCGACGATGGTGCCAGCATCCTTGATGCCGGTCAGGTGCTGGATCGCGCCGGAGATGCCGATGGCGACGTAGAGTTCGGGGGCGATGATCTTGCCGGTCTGGCCGACCTGCATTTCGTTCGGCACGTAGCCGGCATCGACCGCGGCGCGCGAGGCGCCGACGCCGGCGCCGAGCTTGTCGGCGAAATCGAAGATGATCTTGAAGTTTTCGGCCGAGCCGACGCCGCGGCCACCGGAGACGACGCGTTTCGCGCTCTGCAGGTCGGGGCGATCGCTGCTGCCGGCCTCGAGGCCGACGAAGCGGGTATGGGTCGGCAGTTCGGCGTCGACCGATGCCGCTTCCACCGCGGCGTTGCCGCCCATGCCGGCTTCCGGCCACGAGGCGGTGCGCACGGTCGCGACCACGGTGTGGTCGGCCGGGGCCTCGACGGTGATGATCGCGTTGCCGGCGTAGATCGGGCGCTTGAAGACGTGGCTGCCTTCGACCGCCATGATGTCCGAGACTTGGGCGACGCCGAGCAGGGCGGCGATGCAGGGCATCAGGTCCTTGCCGAAGGTGGTCGACGGGCCGAACACATGGCTGTAGCCGTTGGCCAGCTTGGCGACCTGCGGGGCCAGCACTTGGGCGACGGCGTGGGCGTTGGCGTCGTTGGCGACGGCCAGCACCTTGGACACGCCAGTGATCTGCGCGGCCTCGGCGGCGATCGTGGACGGGTCGGCGGCCAGCACGACGATGTCGATGGACTTGGGCGAAAGCGCCTGCGCGGCGGACACGCACTTGGCGGTGGAGGCGTTCAGCTTGCCGTCCAGGTGTTCGGCGACGATCAGTACCTTGCTCATTACAGCAACCCCTTCTGCTTCAGTGCGGCGACCAGTTCGGCCGCGTCCTTGACCATCACGCCCTTGCTGCGCTTCGGCGGCGGGGCGTAGGCGGTGGTCTTCAGCGTGTCGCCGGTGTCGACGGCCAGGTCGGCGAACGCAATGGTGTCGATCGGCTTGCTCTTGGCCTTCATGATGTCCGGCAGCTTGATGAAGCGAGGCTCGTTCAGGCGCAGGTCGGTGGTGACCACGGCCGGCAGGTCGACTTCCAGCGTCTCCAGGCCGGCATCGACCTCGCGGGTCACGGTCGCCTTGCCGTCAGCGATGTCCAGCTTCGAAGCGAAGGTCGCCTGCGGGCGGCCCCACAGCGTGGCCAGCATCTGGCCGGTCTGGTTGGCATCGTCGTCGATCGCCTGCTTGCCGAGGATCACCAGATCCGGCTGCTCCTTCTCGATCAGCTTGAGAAAGGTGCGCGCGGCGGTCAGCGGCTGGATCGGGCCGTCGCTGACCACGTGGATGGCGCGGTTGGCGCCCATCGCCAGGCCGTTGCGCAGGTGCGCCTGGGCGTCGGCCGGCGCGATCGTGGCGACCACGACCTCGGTCGCAACGCCCTTGTCGCGCAGGCGCAGGGCTTCTTCCAGCGCGATTTCGTCGAAGGGGTTGGGCGACAGCTTGACGCCGTCGGTGACGACGTCGGAGCCATCCGGCTTGACCTGGATGCGGACGTTGAAGTCCACCACGCGCTTGTAACCGACCAGGATCTTCATCGAGTGGGGGTTCCTTTGGATTGCATGCCGAAAGAGGCCGAGGGTCCCGGATTCTAGCCGAGTCTGAATCCATACGCATGCGAATGTCCCGCGTTCCACAAGGGAGGCCCAGGGGGTTCACGGGGCGAATTCCATCGCCTGCGACTGCGGGTTGGGCGGGGTGTGCCTGGCCGGATCGTGTCTGCCTTGGCGTGAATCCGGATGGGGAGATGACTGGTCTATGCTGTGCCGGTCACGCAGTCCGACAAGGAACGAGGCGAATCATGCTCCATCCCGTGGTACTGAGCGGCGGCAGCGGCACCCGCCTGTGGCCGCTGTCGCGGCAGAACCAGCCCAAGCAGTTCCTGGCCCTGATGGGCGACCGGTCGCTGTTCCAGGAGACCGTGCTGCGCGCGCATGCCCTCGAGGGCGTGCAACCACCGGTGACGGTCTGCAGCGAGGACCACCGGTTCATGGTCGGCGAGCAGCTGCAGGCGGTCGGCGTGCCCAGCGGCGGCATCGTGCTGGAGCCGGTCGCGCGCAATACCGCACCGGCGATCGCGCTGGCGGCAATGCACGTGCTGGCACGCGATCCCGGCGCTACCCTGCTGGTGATGCCGGCCGATCATCTGATCGAGGACGAAGCCGCATTCCGTACCGCCGTCGACACCGCCCGTGCGCTGGGCGACGAGGGCTGTCTGGTCGCGTTCGGGATCAAGCCCGACTACGCCGAGACCGGTTACGGCTACATCCTCCGCGGTGACGCACTCGGTACGGATGGCGGCTACCGGATCGAGAGCTTCGTCGAGAAGCCCGACCTGGCCACCGCAGAGCGCTATCTTGCCGAAGGCACCTATGCCTGGAATTCGGGCATGTTCCTGTTTCGCGCCGATCGCTATCTGGAAGAGCTCGGCAAGCATGCGCCGGAGATGATGGCGACAGTACGCGAGGCCTATGCGCAGGCCGAGTCCGATCTCGACTTCACGCGTATTCCCGAGGCGATGTTCGCCGCCAGTCCCAGCGACTCGATCGACTACGCGGTGATGGAGAAAACCGACCGCGCTGCGGTGGTGCCGGTCAGCTGCGGCTGGAGCGACATCGGCTCGTGGTCGTCGCTGTGGTCGGTGGCCGAGCGCGATGCCGACGACAACCTCCACGAGGGCGACGTGATCTCGGTCGACACCAAGGGCAGTCTCGTGCGCGCCTCGGAGCGGCGCATGATCGCCACCCTCGGTGTCGAGGACCTGGTCATCATCGACACCGCCGACGCCACCCTGGTGGCGCGCAAGGACCGGGTGCAGGACGTCAAGGCGATCGTCGACCGTCTCAAGGGCGAGGGGCGGCAGGAACACCTGTTCCACCGCAAGGTCTATCGCCCCTGGGGCAGCTATGACTCGATCGGCGTCGGTCCGCGCTTTCAGGTCAAGCGGATCGTGGTCAAGCCCGGTGCCGCGCTGAGCCTGCAGAAACACGCCCACCGCGCCGAGCACTGGGTGGTCGTTTCCGGGGTGGCCGAGGTCACCTGCGACGACAGCGTGTTCGACCTGCGCGAGAACGAAAGTACCTTCATCCCGCTCGGCAGCGTGCATCGGCTGCGCAACAACGGTACCGAGCCGGTCGAGCTGATCGAGGTCCAGTCCGGCAGCTATTTGGGCGAGGACGACATCGTCCGGCTGGAGGACGTGTACGGTCGTTCGTGAGCGCCGGTTGCCGGCGGGCCGGGCCCATTGCCCGAACGTACGGTTCGGTCGGGTCATGTGGGCGCGATACACTTGCCCACCCGTATAGCCCGACCCGCAAGGAGCCGTACCGATGGCCCAGTCCGCCGCTGGCGAAGCCAGGAGCAAGCTTTACCCCGACGCCAAGTCCGCACTCGACGGCATCGTCGCCGACAACCAGACCCTTGCGGTCGGGGGCTTCGGCCTGTGCGGCATTCCCGAGGCGCTGATCGAGGCGCTGCATGACTCGGGGGTCAAGGGTCTGACTGCCATTTCCAACAATGCGGGCGTCGACGGCTTCGGCCTCGGCCGGCTGCTGGAGACCCGGCAGATCCGCAAAATGATTTCGTCCTATGTCGGCGAGAACAAGGAGTTCGAGCGCCAGTTCCTGGCCGGCGAGCTGGAGCTGGAGTTCAACCCGCAGGGCACCCTGGCCGAGCGCCTGCGCGCGGGCGGCGCAGGCATCCCGGCGTTCTTCACCGCCACCGGCTATGGCACCGTGGTCGCCGAAGGCAAGGAAACCCGCGAGTTCGACGGCAAGCACTACGTGCTGGAGACCGCGCTGACCGCCGACGTGTCGCTGGTCAAGGCATGGAAGGCCGACAAGGCCGGCAACCTGGTGTTCCGCAAGACCGCGCGCAATTTCAACCCCGCCTGCGCGATGGCCGGCAAGGTCTGCATCGCGGAAGTGGAGGAGGTGGTCGAGGTCGGCACCATCGACCCGGACCAGGTCCACCTGCCCGGCATCTATGTCGACCGTATCGTCCACAACCCCACGCCCGAGAAGCGCATCGAGCAGCGCACCGTGCGCGCCGCCGCCTGAGGAGAAGAAGACATGCCATGGAACCGTGACCAGATGGCCCAGCGCGCCGCGAAAGAACTCACCGACGGCGCCTACGTCAACCTCGGCATCGGCCTGCCGACCCTGGTGGCCAACCACATCCCGGACGGCATAGACGTCTGGCTGCAGAGCGAGAACGGCCTGCTCGGCATCGGCCCGTTTCCGGCCGAGGACGAGGTCGACGCCGATCTGATCAACGCCGGCAAGCAGACCGTCACCGCCCGTCAGGGCGCCAGCTACTTCGGCAGCGACGACAGCTTCGCCATGATCCGCGGCGGTCACATCGACCTGGCCATTCTCGGCGCGATGCAGGTCACCGACCGGGGCGATCTCGCCAACTGGATGGTGCCCGGCAAGATGGTCAAGGGCATGGGCGGGGCGATGGACCTGGTCGCCGGCGTCAAGCGCGTGGTGGTGCTGATGGAGCACGTCGCCAAGGACGGAAGCCACAAGATCCTGCCCGAATGCACCCTGCCGCTGACCGGCGTCGGCGTGGTCGATCGCATCATCAGCGACCTGGGCGTGTTCGATGTGACCGCCGAAGGCCTCAAGCTGGTCGAGCTGGCGCCGGACGTGACCGAAGGCGACGTGCGCGAAAAGACAGGCGTTCCGGTTGCTGTCTGATTGACACTTTGCATGTCATCCCGAGCGTAGCGAGGGAGCTGCTGTGGTGACATTTCGGCAGGACGCAGCCGGGCATGCCTTTGCATGACACGCCGTAAACCCATCCTTGGGGCTCGGCTGCGGCATCCATGCCGCAGACGGTCATGCAAAGGCATGTCCGGCTGCGTCTGGATAGTTTGCTGGAAAGCCGCTCCCTCGCCGCTTGCGGAAAGATGACGCCGGATCAGAGATTCTGGTAGTTCGGCCCCGAGCCGCCTTCCGGCGTCACCCAGTCGATGATCTGGTAGGGATCCTTGATGTCGCAGGTCTTGCAGTGGACGCAGTTGGCGGCGTTGATCTGCAGGCGCTTGCCGTTGGCCTCGTCCTCGACGATCTCGTAGACGCCGACCGGGCAGAAGCGGATGCAGGGATTGCCGTATTCCTCGGCACAACGGGTCACGCAGACCGAAGTGTCATGTACGCGCAGGTGAACCGGTTGGTCCTCGTCGTGCTCGGTGGCGGCGAAGTAGACGCCGGCGAGGCGGTCGCGCGGTTCCAGGGTGCGTTCGACGTAGTCGCGCTTCGGTTGCTCGTGCTCACCGAGCTTGTCCAGCGACGACCAGTCCGGCTTGTTCTTCAGCGTCCACGGCGACAGGCCGCCGGTGATCGTTTCCCACGCGGCGTTGAGCATGCCGAACCACAGTCCGCGCTTGAAGCCGGGCTTGATGTTGCGGACCTTCTTCAGCTCGGCCATCGCATCGGAGCTGCGCAGTTTGGCGTCGAAACCTTCAGGCTCCAGCTGCGATGCCACCAGGTGCTCGGCGGCGAGCATGCCGCTGCGGATCGCCTGGTGGGTGCCCTTGACCTTGGGTACGTTGAGCAGACCGGCGGTGTCGCCGATCAGCAGCGCACCGGGCATCTCCACTTTCGGCAACGACTGCCAGCCGCCGGTGACGATCGCGCGCGCGCCCGCAGAAATGATGCTGCCACCTTCCAGCAGCGGCTTGATCGTCGGGTGGTTCTTCCACTGCTGGAAGGCTTCCCACGGCTTGTAGTCCGGGTCGCTGTAATCGAGGCCGCTGACGTAGCCGAGCGCGATCCGGCCCTTGTCGAGGTGGTAGAGGAAGCTGCCGCCATAGGTCTTGCTGTCGGCCGGCCAGCCGAAGCTGTGCACGATCTTGCCGGGAGAAACGCGCTCCTCCGGAACCTGCCACAGCTCCTTGATGCCGATCGAATAGCCCTGCGGGTCGCTGTCGGCGTCGAGCCTGAACTGCTTGACCAGGCGCTTGGTCAGGTGGCCGCGCGCGCCCTCGGCGAGCACGGTGACCTTGGCGTGGATGTCGATGCCGGCGGTGAAGCCGGGCTTGTGCGAACCGTCCTTGGCCACGCCCATGTCGCCGATGCGCACGCCGATGACCTTGCCGTCGGCGTCGTGCAGGGTTTCGGCGGCGGCGAAGCCGGGGTAGATCTCCACCCCGAGCGCCTCGGCCTGCGGCGCCAGCCATGCGCACATCGCGCCGAGGCTGACGATCACGTTGCCGTGGTTGTTCATGCCCGGCGGTACCGGCAGCTTGCGGCCACCGTCGCGGCTCAGCAGCCAGAATTCGTCTTCGGTCGCCGGCACGCAGATCGGCGGCGGGTTGTCGCGCCAGTTCGGCAGCAGGGCGTCGAGGGGCCCGGTCTCGATCACCGCGCCGGACAGGATGTGGGCGCCGACGCTCGAGGCCTTCTCGATCACGCAGACCGAGATCTCGGGGTTCAACTGCTTGAGCCGGATCGCGAACGCCAGTCCGGCCGGACCGGCGCCGACAGTGACGACGTCGTATTCCATCACGTCACGCTCGACCGGTTCGACTTCGGCGGCAGGTTGGATTTCGCTCATGCTGGCTGCTCCGCTCGCGGCTTGCTTGGGTATCGACCTGGCATTGTCTCAAAACTCCGGCCTGCCAGCGTGGAATACCAGCCAAACCGCTCCACAGGAATTCTGCAGGGGTGGCCACCGGCTTCTGGACACTCGGTCGGTGCACTTCCAGACTCTGCCGGATGATTCCCGTCCGACTGCCCGATGCCCGTATCGAAATGGACCCGGAATGGTTGTCCCGGCGCGATGCGGAAGCGCTGTTCCACCAGTTGCGCGATGGGATCGCCTGGGAGGTGCACCGCATCCGACTGTTCGGCCGCATGCATGCCTCGCCACGGCTGAGCTGCTGGATCGGGGATGCCGGTGCGCGCTACCGCTATTCCGGCACGTTGTTCGAGCCGCATCCGTGGCCTGAGGCGCTGTTGTCCGTGCGGGCACGATTGCGCAGGGAACTTGGCGTGGACTTCAACAGCGTACTGGCCAACCTGTACCGCGACGGCCGCGACGCGATGGGCTGGCACAGCGACGACGAGCCCGAACTCGGCCCGGAGCCGGTCATCGCTTCGGTCAGCCTGGGGGCGACGCGGCGTTTCCTGCTCAAGCACCGGATCCGCCCGGATGCGCGACTGACACTGGAACTGCCGCCCGGCAGCCTGCTGGTGATGTCGGGGCCGACCCAGCGCCACTGCCAGCATGCGTTGCCGCGCACGCAGCGGATGGTGGGGGAGCGGATCAACCTGACCTTCCGCAGGGTCCTGTAGGAGCGCCGAAGGGCGCTCCTACAGATCAAAAGGGAATCCAGCCCCCTGAGTCAGGGGGCGATTCGCGCCGTAGGCGCGAATGGGGGTGTGGCAGTGCACTGCGGGGCCCAAGGTTTGCGCAGCAAACTTTGGGGATTCCCGGGCACAGCCCGGGAATCGCGCCCAAGGGCGCTCCTACCGATGGGCGCTGAGTTCGTGCGCGTTGCCGGATTCGAGCACCCAGCCGACCATCTCCCGGCTGTTGGCGGCCAGCGCCTGCTCGAATGCGGTGACCACGTCGGCCATTGCCGGGCTGGCCGCGGGGACCGACTGCAGGAACACCCGCGACGCGGCCACCTGCTGATCGCGTACGTGCAGCAGCTTGGCGCTGATCTCGACCACCGCCGAGGGCAGGGTGGCACCGGCATAGTCGGATTCGAACCGGCGCAGATCCATCACCAGTTTGTAGTCGGCGCCGATGCCGCTGCTCTGGCGTGCCACCGCATCGATCCGGCCGGAGTCCTCCAGCGCCTGCAGGACGCTGTCGAGCACCATGCTGCCCGGCGGTCTCGCCCAGCGGGCCCCCTGGTAGACCTGGAGCTCGTTCGATTGTGGCCGTACCGCGATGCGCAGGCTGTCGAATCCGGTGCTGACCTCGGGGTCGGCGATCGACAGCTGCCAGTCCGCGCGCGGCCAGCCGGGGTCGGGCAGGACGCGCGGAGCGGGCGCGTAGCGGACGGACGCCTCCCTCGGGCCGGCATTGCCGAGGATCGAGCAGGCCGGCAGCACGAGCAGGGCCAGCAGCAGGGTCGGCAGCAGGAGGGCCGAGCGCGGGTCCGGCTCGATGCCCATAATTCTGGTCGGCATTCTGATCGGCATTCTGATCATTCGGGGACGAACTCCTTGGGTGCGTCGCGGCCCAGCAGGTAGCGGGTCGGGTTGCTGTCGAGGCGGTCGCTCATCCGGCGAAGGTCACGTACCAGGACCCGCAACTCGGCCAGGGTCGGGCCCAACTGGGCCAGGCCATCATTGGCGAAGCTGCCGATCGCGGCGCGATTCTCGCCGAGGATGCTGTTGGCGTTGCCGGCGGCGTCATCGAGGTTGGTCAACGTGCTTTCCAGTCGTGCCACCAGCCCCGGCAGCTTGGCGACCAGCTCGCGGTCTAGGCTTTCCATGGCATCGCGGGTCGTGACCAGGGTCGCTTCCAGCTGCTCGGTGGAACGCCGTGCATTGGCGATCATGGCGCCCAGGTCTTCGCGCTGGTCGGCGATCGAACCGGTCGTCGCCTCGAGGTTCTCCAGCGTCCTGGCGATGTTGGCGACGTTGTCCTCGCTGAGCACCTGGTCGAGCCGGGACACGAGCCGGTTGGCGGTGTCGGCGATGTTCTGAAGCGCCGAGGGTTCGGTTTCGATGACCGGAACCTCGCGCTGGTCGGCATCGACCAGCAACGGAGCGCCCGGGCTGCCGCCGGTGAGCTGGATGATCGGGCTGCCGGTGAGGCTGGGCATCGACATCTTGGCGCGGGTGTCGGTCTTGACCGGTGCGCTGGCCTGCACGCGCAGGTGGGCGAACACCCGGCGCGGGTCGTCCGGCGCCAGCCGCAATGATTCCACCGTGCCGACCGAGATGCCGTTGTACTGGACCATGCTGCCCTCCGACAGCCCTGTCACCGGCTCGTTGAAGATCACCGCATAGGCCTGCCAGCTCTTCTCCGACGAGTACTTGGCCGCCCACAGCGCGAACAGCAGCAGGAACAGGGTCACGACGATCGTGAATGCACCGATGAGCACGTAGTTGGCTTTGGTTTCCATGCGTCAGATTGCCTCTCGGGCGGCCTGCGCGGCGCGCGCGCGCGGTCCGTGGAAATATTCCCGCACCCACGGATGATCGAGTTGCTCCACTTCCTCGACCGGCGCGCAGGCGATGACCCGGCGGTCGGCGAGCACGGCGATACGGTCGCAGATAGCGTACAGGGTGTCGAGATCGTGGGTGATCAGGAACACGGTCAGCCCCAATGCCTGCTGCAGCGTGCGGATCAGGCGGTCGAACGCGGCCGCGCCGATCGGGTCGAGGCCGGCGGTGGGTTCGTCGAGGAACAGCAGCGGCGGGTCCAGCGCCAGTGCGCGCGCAAGGCCTGCACGCTTGCGCATGCCGCCTGACAACTGCGCGGGCAGTTTGTCGATCGCGTCGGCGGGCAGGCCGGCAAGCTTGACCTTGAGCAGGGACAGCTCGTAGAGCAGCGAGCCCGGCAGGTGAGGATGGTATTCCTTCAGCGGCACCTGCACGTTCTCGCCGACGGTCAGCGACGAGAACAGCGCACCGTCCTGGAACAGCACACCGCAGCGGCGCTCGATCTCGCGGCGCCGGACGGGATCGTGGGCGACCGCGTCGATGCCGAACACCGCGATCTCCCCCGCGTCCGGCCGCCGCAGGCCGAGGATGGTCCTCATCAGCACCGACTTGCCGGAGCCGGAGCCGCCGACCACACCGAGGATCTCGCCCGGCCGCACGTCGAGGTCGAGGCCGTCGTGAACGACCTGCTCGCCGAAACGGTTGACCAGTCCGCGTACGCGGACGATCGGCTCGCCTGGCTTCATCGTCGGTGCGATCCGGAGCGTGCTCATCAGTAACCCATCTGCATGAACCAGATGGCGAAGAACGCATCGGCCACGATCACCATCGAGATCGCCTGCACCACGCTTGACGTGGTGCGCTCGCCGACCGACTGTGCCGTGCCCTCGACCTGCAACCCTTCCAGACAGCCGATCAGGGCGATCATCACCGCGAACACCGGCGCCTTGACCAGGCCGACCAGGAAGTGCCGGAGTTCCATCGTCTCGTGCATGCGCGCCAGATACTGCTGTGGCGGGATGTCCAGACCGTAGGCGCCAACGGTCAGGCCGCCCAGCAGGCCGGCGACCATCGCCACGAAGGTCAGCAGCGGCAGCATCACCAGCAACGCCAGCACGCGCGGGATCACCAGCAGGTCGATCGGGTCCAGGCCGAGGGTGCGGATCGCATCGACCTCCTCGCGGCTGACCATCGCTCCGATCTGGGCGGTGAACGCACTGGCGGTGCGGCCGGCAAGAATGATCGCGGTCAGCAACACCGCGAACTCGCGCAGGAACGCGATGCTGACCAGTTCGACCACGAAGATGGTCGCGCCGAAATCGCGCAGGATGTTCGCGCCGAGGAAGGCGACCACCGCGCCGACCAGGAAGCAGAGCAGGGCGACCAGCGGTACCGCATCGAGACCGACCTGCTCCATGTGGTACACGGTCGCGGTCGGGCGGAACCGGCGCGGCTGGCCGAACATCCTCGCCAGCTTGGCCAGCACCTCTCCGAAAAAGCCGATCAGCGCCAGGAACTCCCGCCAGTTGCGGTGTACCGCGCGGCCGAGGCGGGCCAGGGCCTCGGCCACGCCGTATTCGCGCCCGCGAGCGGGGCGATCGTCGGCGACGTCTTCGATCGCCTCGACCAGAGCGCGGTGGTCCTCGTGGAACAGGCAGGCGTCGAAATCGATGCCGCGGCGCCGGGCGAAGCGGATCAGCTGCAGCACGCCCAGCGAATCCAGCCGGGCCACGTCGCGGGCATCGAAGCGGGTGGCGTTCTCCGGCGCCGACCGCAGCGCCTGGCTCAGTTCGGTCGCGAAGTTGAGCGTCCAGCGTCCGGTCAGCCGCATCAGGGCCGGCTGGTCGGGGTCGATGGCAAGCCGTGGCGCTTCAGTCTGGGACGGTTGATGGGCCATTGTCGGCGAGGATACATGCTGGCCGCTGGCGGATGCATGCATCGCAGGCTGTTGGAAGGCGGTGCCTCGTGCCATCCTTCCGCCATGTCGGACCCTACTCTCCAGGAAGCAACGCCGCTGAGCGCCGCGCGCTACTCGGCCCGGATCAATTTCGTCTGCGAGCTGGCCGCGCGCCTGCACACCTATGGCACCACGGCCCAGCGCCTGGAAGGCGCGATTACCTCGGTGGCCGACAAGCTGGGGCTGGAGTGCGAGCCCTGGGCCAATCCGACCGGTCTGATCCTGAGCTTCAGCGACCCGCAGCGACCGGCCGGTGAGAGCGACGTGACCCGGGTGATCCGACTGCCGCCGGGCGAGAACGACCTGGCCCGGCTCGGCGAAACCGACCGCATCGCCGAGGCGGTACTGGCCGGACAGATGGGTCTGGCCGAGGCCCACGTCGCAATGGCGGTACTCGACGAACCGCCGGGGACCCGGGCGCGGCTGCTGCAGATATTGGGTTACGGCATGTGCGCCGCGGCGGTGGCCGGCCTGCTGCGACTGCCATGGCTGGAGATCGCGCTGGCCGGCGCCAACGGTCTGTTGATCGGCTGCCTGGTGCAACTGGCCGACCTGCGGCCACGGCTGAAGGAGGGCGTGGACGTGATCGCGGCACTGGTTGCCACCGCGGTCACGGTGCTGGTCGCCAGCTTTTTCATTCCGCTCAACCAGAACACCGTGATCATCGCCTCGCTGATCGTGCTGCTGCCCGGCATGGCGCTGACCAATGCGATCAACGAGCTGAGCAGCCAGCATCTGGTCGCCGGCTCGGCGAGGTTTGCCGGTGCGGTGACCACGATACTGAAGCTGGGTATCGGTACCGTGGTCGCGCTGTATGTCGCCAGCCTGGCCGGGTTGGAGCCGCAGGTGCGCGCCCTGCGGCCGCAGCCGGCATGGGTGGAATGGTGTGCGGTAGCGCTGGCAGCCGGTGCGTTCGCGATCCTGTTTCGCGGTCACCGTCGCGACTATCCGGTGGTGATGGCTGCCGCCGCTGGCGGTTACCTGATATCACGCCATGTCGGTTTGGCCATGGGCAGCCTGGCCGGCATATTCGTCGCGGCCCTGGTCATTACCGTCGCCGGCAATGCCTATGCCCGCTGGCTGCAGCGTCCCGGCGCGGTGATCCGGGTGCCCGGCATCATCATGCTGGTGCCCGGCAGCGCCAGCCTGCGTAGCCTGCTGACCCTGCTGCAGCAACAGGATGTGGGTGCCGGCCATGCCGCGATACTGGCGGTGCTCAATATCATCCTGGCCCTGGTTGCGGGTCTGCTGATCGGCAACCTGCTGTTGCCGTCTCGGCGGAATCTGTAAGGCGGGAATGGGCGAACTACTAAAGTTCGCCCCAGCGCTGGGGGGCGGGCTTTCTTTTGGTTCTTCGCCCAATCGAGGGGAAAGCGCCGGGTCTGTTGGATGACCGGGGCGCCGGGGGCGAAGGCCCTTGGATGCGAATGTCCCCCGGCACCGGCCAGGGCCGGCGCCTCCTCCTTGATTTCGCCGTCAAGGCCGGCAGGTCGCGTCGGGACAGCCAGACAGCGGCGAGAAACGGCGATCGAACGCAAGCGGCAGTGCCCACGTCTTCGCTGAACGAGCTCCCCCTCACCTGGGAGAAGGATCGTTTTCTGTGCCCCGGAAACAAAAACGCCGGCCTGGTGGCCGGCGTTCTGTCGTCCAGAAATCCCGATCACTTGATCAGGAAATCCTCCAGTTTGCGTCCCTCGCCGGTATAGGCGGCGAGCCAGCGCGGCTGCTTGCCACGCCCGGTCCAGGTGTTGGCGCCGTTGGCCGGGTCGCGATACTTCGGGGCGACCTTGCCGGCGGCCTTGCGGGTCTTGCGCGGGGTGGCGGCACGGCCAGTGGACTTGCCACCGAACAGCTCATCGATGGTGTAACCCTCGGCCTTGGCCAGCGCGGTGAGTTTCTTGCGCACCGCGGCGACCGGCTTGCGCTTGGCCAGCGTCGATTTGCGCTTCTTGGCCTTGCTGATCAGGTTTTCGAGTTCTTTCGTGGACAGGGCATTGATATCGATCGACATGCAGCCTCCGGAACAGGTTCGGAATACGTGAAAAAGGGGATGAATATACGGCCCATTCCATGGGAAACGCGCAGATCATAAAGGGCGTGTATTGATTCGTAAACCTGATGGCATCGTCATCCCGGCTATTTTCCGGGATGACGGGTCTGCATGCGCTTCAAGCCCCGAGTCGCGCCATCAAGGCCGCGTGGTCGAGATTCTCCGATTCCACCGCGTCGCGGGCGCGATATTCGAAGGTGCCGGCGGCCAGACCGCGTTCGGATACCACGACCCGGTGCGGGATGCCGATCAGTTCGATATCGGCAAACATCGCGCCAGGGCGCAGGCCGCGGTCGTCGAGGACGGTTTCGATGCCGGCGGCATTCAATTCGCGGTACAGGTTTTCCGCGGCCCCGGAAACGGCGGCGTCCTTCTTCGGATTGATCATGCATACCGCGACCCGCCACGGCGCCATCGTTTCGGGCCAGCGGATGCCGTTGTCGTCGAAGTTCTGCTCGATCGCGGCAGCGACGATGCGCGAGACGCCGACGCCGTAGCAGCCCATCGTCGGTACCGCGGCCTTGCCGTTCTCGTCGAGCACGGTGCACTTCATCGCCTCGGCGTAGCGGCGGCCGAGCTGGAACACATGGCCGACCTCGATGCCGCGGGCGATGCCGAGCGTGCCGTGGCCGTCCGGCGAGGGGTCGCCCTCGACCACGTTGCGGATGTCGGCGACCTCGGGCTCGGGCAGGTCGCGGCCCCAGTTGGCCCCGGCCAGGTGGTAGCCGGCCTCGTTGGCGCCGACCACGAAATCGGCCATCGTCGCGACGCTGCGGTCGGCGATGACCCGGATCGGCCTGCGCGGATTGACCGGGCCGAGGAAGCCCGGCTCGCTGCCGAGGTGGTCGGCGATCTCGGCCTCGGTCGCCAGCCGGTATTCGCCCAGACCGGGCAGCTTGGCCAGCTTGATCTCGTTGACGACGTGGTCGCCGCGGACCAGAGCCAGCACGAATTGCTCGTTGCCGTCGGCATCGGTGCCGATGATCGCGATCGACTTGACGGTGCGCTGCAGCGCGATGCCCATCAGCGCTGCGACCTCCTCGCAGGTCTTCTGGGTCGGAGTGTCGATCTTGCGCATGGCCTCGCCGGCGTCAGGGCGTTGCCCCGGCGACACCGCTTCGGCCAGCTCGACGTTGGCCGCGTAGTCCGAGCCGGAAGCGAACGCGATCGCGTCCTCGCCGGAATCGGCGAGCACGTGGAACTCGTGCGAGGCGCTGCCGCCGATCGCGCCGGTGTCGGCGAACACGGCGCGGTATTTCAGTCCGAGCCGCTCGAAGATCCGGCAATAGGCGTCGAACATGTTGCGGTACTCGCGGTCCAGGTCCTCGTCGGTGAGGTGGAACGAGTAGGCGTCCTTCATCAGGAATTCGCGCGCACGCATCACCCCGAAGCGCGGGCGGATCTCGTCGCGGAACTTGGTCTGGATGTTGTAGAAGTTGACCGGCAGCTGCTTGTAGCTCGACAGCTCGCTGCGGGCGAAATCGGTGATGACTTCCTCGGCGGTGGGGCCGTAGCAGTAGCCGGCCTCCTTTCGGTCCTTGATCTTGAGCAGCTGGCCGCCGAACTTCTCCCAGCGACCGGTCTCCTCCCACAGCTCCTGCGGCTGGATCGTCGGCATCAGCAGTTCGATCGCGCCAGCGGCATCCATCTCCTCGCGTACCACGCGCTCGACCTTGCGCAGCACGCGCAGGCCCAGCGGCGACCAGGTATAGAGGCCGGCGGCGAGCTTGCGGATCATGCCGGCCTTGAGCATCAGCCTGTGGCTGGCGAGCTCGGCTTCGGCGGGGGTTTCCTTGCTGGTGTGGAGGTGGAACTGCGACAGGCGCATCGGCGGGCTTTCTGGCGTGGGAAAGCGGCCATTCTGCCGTGCGCGGCGGCGTGGCGCGAGCCGTTGGTGGTGTTCAGCCGTCCGGATGCGGGTCGCAGGCCGAAGTGCCGCGCAACAGCAGCAGGCTGGTCATCCGGGCTGGGAGGAGGTCATACGTGGATATTCCGCATCGCCGAACCCGGATCCGCCGCGCTCCATCCGACCTGCGCGCTACGCATTAGTCGTCGGCCGCCGCCGCCGTGGTGCAGTGGACGCCGATCGCGGCCTCGGCCAGCTTCTTCTGTGCAGCGCGCTGGTCGGCATCCAGGGTGTCGTCGGGTTTGCCGTCGCCGTCGGTATCCACGCCCACCGGGGCGTCGCCGCTGAGCAGGGCCAGGTTGCCGCGGGCCTGGGTGCACTGCGCGTTCTCGGCCGGGGCGTCCTCCCCGGCGGTTTCCACCGCCATGCCTTGCGAGGTCTTGACGTTGCGGTTGCGGTAATCGTGGTCCGGCGGCGGCGAGTCGGAATAGTGGGTGACGCCGTTGGCATCCTTCCACTGGTACACCTGGGCGGCCGCAGGCAGGGCCACGAGCAGCATGGCTACCGCGGGCAGGGCCATCGCCAACAGGGCGCGGCCGGCAGGACGGGACGAGGTCGGACGGGTCATTGGATACTCCGCTCGCGGCAGGATCGCCTGGCAGGCCGTGATTGCAACACCGCTCCGACGGGCAGGCAAGCGATACACTCCCGCACATGTCAGAAACCCAAACTCCATCACGGCCACCCCCGCGCCCGCGCGGCCGCGGCATCTACCTGCTGCCCAACCTGTTCACCACCGGCGGCCTGTTTGCGGGCTTCTACGCGATCATCGCCGCCTCGCAGGGGCGTTTCGGCGCCGCTTGCGTGGCCGTGTTCGTGGCCGCGCTCCTCGACGGTATCGACGGCCGGGTCGCACGGCTGACCAATACCCAGAGCGAATTCGGCGTGCAGTACGACTCGCTGGCCGACCTGATCAGCTTCGGCCTGGCCCCGGCGATGGTGATGTACCACTGGGCGCTGGTGACGATGAAGTTCGACAGCGATACCGCCGGCAAGGTCGGCTGGATCGCGGCGTTCCTGTACGCGGCCTGCGCGGCGTTGCGGCTGGCACGGTTCAATTCGCAGGTCGGCGTGGTCGACAAGCGCTGGTTCATCGGCCTGGCCAGTCCGGCCGCGGCCGGACTGATGGCCAGCTTCGTCTGGACCGCGCACGAGGCCGGCTATAGCGGCGAGGAACTGCGTTACGTCGCCCTCGGCGTGACCGTGGCGGCGGCGCTGCTGATGGTCAGCGGGATCCGATATTTCAGCTTCAAGGGCGGTCCGCGCAACGATCGGGTGCCGTTTCTCGCGATCATGGTGGTGGTGGCGGTGCTGGTGGCGGTCGCGGTCGATCCGCCCAGCATGCTGCTGGTAGTGACCACGCTATATGCGCTGTCCGGGCCCGGGTACTGGGCCTGGCGCAGGCTGCGTCGCGGCAGCGACGACAGCGGCAGTGGAGGGCAGGGCGTGCAATGAGCGGCCTGTGGACGCCCGAACAGCGTGAATGGCTGCAGGCGCTTGGCCATCCGGCGTTGGCGCTTGCGGGGGTGGACGAGCCGGTGCCGCTGGCGGGTATTGCCCCGGTTGCCGGGGAGGCTCCGGAGTCGGACGCGGCTCAGGCCACGCCTTCGATGCCGGATCGGCCGCCACGGACGCCGCCCGCGGCTCCCGCTCCGGTCACCCCCGATGACGTGGAGCCCGGCCGTGCCCGGACAGCGGTGCCAGGACGGATGTCCGATCGCCTCTACCGCGCCCTGTTGCGCGCGACCGCCCGACGTACCCCGCACGAAGGCGAGGCGGTACTGGAATCACTGGCCATCGATCTGGATGCGCTGCGCGACGAACCGGCGCGCAAGCGCGCGCTGTGGGTGCGACTGCGGGCTGTCCGCAAGGTTGGGCGTCGATGAGCGCGCGGCGACAGGACGTGCGACCGACCGATGCCGTGCATCCCGCGGCCTCGTTGCGGCCGATGCGCGAGGCCGACCTCGACGAGGTCTACGAGATCGAACTGCGGGCCTATCCGCACCCGTGGACGCTCGGGATCTTCCGCGACTGCCTGCGCGCGGACTACCCGGCCTGGGTGCTCCACGAGGCTGGCCGGATCGTCGGTTATTTCCTGATGAGCCTGGCCGCCGGCGAGGCCCATGTGCTCAATATCTGCATCGATCCCGAGCGGCAGGGCCAAGGTTTTGGCCGGCGCCTGCTGCAGGCGCTGATGCACGTTGCCCGCGGCCGTGGCGTGGAGCGCATTTTCCTGGAAGTGCGGCCGTCCAATGCCGGCGCGATCCGGCTCTACGAGCGGGAGGGTTTCAACGAAATCGGCCGCCGTCCGCGCTACTACCCGGCCGACGACGGTCGCGAGGATGCGCTGGTGATGGCGATCGAGTTGCTGTCGCCAGAGTAGGCCGAGGTTCCCCGGCCTCGTCATCTCGAGCGCAGCGAGGGATCTGTTCTGAAAGTTGGCAAGGGACGTAGGCGGGCATCGCTTTGCAGGACACGCCGTGAACCCCCGCAGGCGGGTCCGGCCCTCGCGCGTAGCGCTCGGGCGTTCGGCAACGCACGAAGCAGTGCTTCGCAAACGCGTTGCCTAACCCATGGGGGCTCATCCGAAACGTCCATGTTTCGGAAGGTCCTGCAAAGCGATGCCCGCCTGCGTCTGGACAGTTGGCAGGAGAACAGATCCCTCGCTGCGCTCGGGATGACGATGATTGCGGGTCTCGTCAGCCCAGCTTCGCGCGTTGCGCGGTCAATCCCTCATGCTGGCGGGTCCAGTCGGCCAAGCGCTGGCGCTCTTGTTCGACCACCGCCGGCGGCACCTTGTCGCTGAACTTCGACAACTTGGTTTCGCTCTTGGCCTTCTCCGCGCCGACCCTGGCGATTTCCTTGTCCAGGCGGGCGCGCTCGGCGTCGAGGTCGACCAGGCCTTCCAGCGGCACCAGCAGGTGCAGCTCGCCGACCACCGCGGTTGCGGCGGCCGGGGCTTCGCTGCCCGCAGCCAGGGTGTCGATGCTTTCGAGGCGGACCAGGAAGCGCAACTGCGACGCAAAGCGGCTGACGCGAGGGTGGTCGGCCTCGCCACCACCGGCCAGCAGCAGGCGGACCTGTTTGGACGGCGCGACGTTGAGTTCGCTGCGCACGCGACGCAGCGCGGAAACCATCGCCTTGAGCCATTCGATGTCGGCTTCGGCGGAGCGGTAGTCAATGCCGCCGGCCTGTGGGTAGGCGCGGGTCATGATCGTGCCGCCCTCGATGCCGAGCCGCGGCGCAACCGCCTGCCACAGCTCTTCGGTCACGAACGGTACCAGCGGGTGCAGCAGGCTCAGCAGGCGTTCGAGCACGTACAGCAGTGTGTGGCGGGTGCTGTCGGCGGCGGCTGTGTCGTTGCCGTTGAGCGCCGGCTTGGCCAGTTCGACGAACCAGTCGCAGAACGCGTTCCATGCGAATTCGTACAACGCCTGGCCGAGCAGGTCGAAGCGGTAGTCGGCGAAGTGCTTCCCGGCCTCGGCGGCGGCATGGTCGAGACGGGCGAGGATCCACTTCTCGGCGTCGGTGCGTGGTTGCGGCGCGCCCTTGAAGCTTGCGCCCTCGGTGTTCATCAGCACGAAGCGGGTCGCGTTCCACAGCTTGTTGCAGAAGTTCTTGTAGCCCTCGGCGCGGCCGAGGTCGAACTTGATGTCGCGGCCCGGGCCGGCCAGCGCGGCGAGGGTGAAGCGCAGCGCGTCGGCGCCGAAGGCCGGGATACCGTCCGGGAATTCCTTGCGGGTGGCCTTCTCGATCTTCTCGGCCATCTTCGGCTGCATCAGGCCGGTGGTGCGCTTGGCGACCAGGGCGTCGGCGCTGATGCCGTCGATCAGGTCGAGCGGATCGAGCACGTTGCCCTTGGACTTGGACATCTTCTGGCCGTGCGCATCGCGGACCAGGCCGGTGATGTAGACGTCGCGGAACGGCACCTCGCCGGTGAAGTGGTCGGTCATCATGATCATCCGGGCGACCCAGAAGAAGATGATGTCGAAGCCGGTGACCAGCACGCTCGACGGCAGGTAGCGGTCGCAGCCGCGCGCGGCCATCGTGCCCTCGTCGGGCCAGCCCTGGGTGCTGAACGGCCACAGCGCCGAGGAGAACCAGGTTTCCAGCACGTCGCTGTCCTGCTTCAACACGACGTCGTCGCCGAGGCCGTGCTTCGCCCGCACTTCCGCCTCGTCGCGGCCGACGAAGATGTTGCCGGCCTCGTCGTACCAGGCCGGGATGCGATGCCCCCACCACAGCTGGCGGCTGATGCACCAGTCCTGGATGTTCTCCATCCAGTGGCGGTAGGTGTTGATCCAGTTCGGCGGGACGAACTTCACTTGCCCCGGCTTTCCATCGGCATGCTCAACGAGCTCCATGCCGCGCTTGGCGAGGCCGTCCATCTTCACGAACCACTGGTCGGTCAGGTACGGCTCGATCACGGTGCCGGAGCGGTCGCCGAAGGGCTGCATGATCGGCTTGTGGTCGACGACCGGGTTGCCTTCGGCATCGGTCACGGCCAGGCCTTCGGCGGTGATCGCCTCGACCACGCGTTCGCGGGCCGCGTAGCGGTCCAGGCCGCGCAGTTCCTCGGGCACCAGGTTGATCTCGGTCACGTCGCCGGCTTCGCGTTCGCCGCGTGCGATCTGGCCGGCAATGCGCGCGCTTTCCTCGTACGCCAGGCCATCGGTGCGCATGCGCGCGCCATCGTCCATCAGCGCATACATCGGGATGCCGTTGCGTGCGGCGACCGCGTAGTCGTTGAAGTCGTGCGCGCCGGTGATCTTCACCGCGCCGGAGCCGAAGTCGGGGTCCGGGTAGCTGTCGGTGATGATCGGGATCAGGCGGCGGTGTTCCTTCGGACCGACCGGGATCTCGCACAGCTTGCCGATGATCGGCGCATAGCGCGCGTCGGAGGGGTGCACCGCGACCGCGCCGTCGCCGAGCATGGTTTCCGGGCGGGTGGTCGCGATCGATATGTAGTCGCGCGTTTCGCGCAGGGTGACGTTGCCTTCGGCGTCGCGCTCGATGTACTCGTAGGTTTCGCCGCCGGCCAGCGGGTACTTGAAGTGCCACATGTGGCCCGGGACTTCGCGGTTCTCGACCTCCAGGTCGGAGATCGCGGTCTTCAGCACCGGGTCCCAGTTGACCAGGCGCTGGCCGCGGTAGATCAGCCCCTCTTCGTGCAGGCGGATGAAGGCCTCGACCACGGCCTTGGCCGGCATCTCGTCCATCGTGAACACGCTGCGGCTCCAGTCGCCCGACGCGCCGAGCCGGCGCATCTGCCGCTCGATGGTGTCGCCGGAGTGGGCCTTCCACTCCCAGACCTTCTCGATGAAGCCGTCGCGGCCGAGCGAGTCGCGGGTCTCGCCCTTGCCCTCGATCGCGAGGTTGCGGCTGACCACCATCTCGGTCGCGATGCCGGCATGGTCGCTGCCCATCTGCCACAGCACGTCGCGGCCCCGCATGCGCTGATAGCGCACCAGCGCATCCATCAGGGTGTGCTGGAACGCGTGTCCCATATGCAGGGTGCCGGTGACGTTCGGCGGCGGCAGCAGGATGCAATAGGGCTCGCCCTTGCCGGTCGGCGTGAACACGCCGCTGGCCTCCCACTGCTGATAGAGGCGCGATTCGAACTGGGTGGGGTCGTAACTGGGAGCGAGGGTGGTCATGGTTTCAAGGTTGTCTTCTTTGCCCCCTCTCCCGCGTGCGGGAGAGGGTTGGGGTGAGGGCGAAAGCGCCCCATCCGCCCTTCGGACACGTGGATTCGCCACATCCATGTGGCTCACCCTTCGGGCGCCTTCGGCGTCCAAACCGGCAGTCCCTGCCGGTTTGTCCCCCGCAAGCAGGGGAAGGGAGTCAAAAGTCACATGTCGTATTTGTTCACATCGATGCCGCGCGCCTGGTAGTGCTTCCAGCGCTCGCGCAGCGGGCCGCGCGCGTCCTGGTCGGCCGGGACCACTTCAAGCACCCGCTCGAAGTCGCCCTCGACCGCGCCGTCGCGCAGGTTGATCACGATCGGCCGCAACGGCACGTCGGCATCGGGCGCGGCGATCAGCACTTCGGCCTCGTCCTCGTCGGCATCCACGCCGACGATCTGGTGCGGGATGAACGCGTCCGGGTCGAACGCCCACAACAGATCGTCGAGCTGCTCGGCCTGCGCGGCGTCGCGCGCCAGCACCAGGGTCGGGGTGCCGGTCTCGTAGGCCTTGCGGGCCAGCTCGCAGACCAGCCGCAGCGGCTCCTCGCGGAACCGCGGCTTGGCGATCAGGTAGAAGTCGGCGCGCATGGGGCGGGGCAGGTCAACCGGCCTGGTCCAGCAGCCACTGGCTCAGCAGGCCGACCGGACGACCGGTGGCCATGCCCTTGCGGCCTTCGTCGGAAGCCGAGCCGGCGATGTCCAGGTGCGCCCAGCGCTGGCCTTCGGTGAACCGCGACAGGAAGCAGCCGGCGGTGATCGCGCCGGCCCAGCGGCCGCCGATGTTGTAGACGTCGGCATAGGTCGAGTCGAGCATCGGCTGGTATTCGTCCCACAGCGGCAGGCGCCAGGCGCGGTCGAAGACGTGCTCGCCGGCGGCCAGCAACTCATCTGCAAGGTCGTCGTGCTTGCTCATCAGGCCGCTTGCGTGCTTGCCCAGCGCGATCATGCAGGCGCCGGTGAGCGTGGCCACGTCGACCAGCGCGGCCGGTTCGAAGCGCTGCGTGTAGGTCAGCGCATCGCACAGGATCAGGCGGCCCTCGGCGTCGGTGTTGCCGACCTCGATGGTCTTGCCGGACATGCTGGTCAGCACATCGGAGGGGCGGTAGGCATCGGCGTCGACCATGTTTTCCACCGCCGGCACCACCACCACCAGGTTGACCGGCAGCGCCATGTTCACCGCGGACACGAAGGTGCCCAGCACGGTGGCGGCGCCGCACATGTCGAACTTCATCTCCTCGATGCCGCCCTGCACCTTGAGATTGACGCCGCCGGTGTCGAAGGTGATGCCCTTGCCGACCAGCACGTAGGGCTTGCTGTCCCCACCATTGTTGTATCTGAGCACGATCAGGCGCGGGGGGTTGGCCGAGCCGCGGCCCACGGCCAGCAGCGAGCCCATGCCGAGTTTCTCCATGTCGGCGCGCTCGAGCACCTCGCATTCGGTGTTGTCGTAGCGGTCGGCGAATTTCTGCGCCTGCTCGGCCAGGTAGCCCGGGTTGCAGATGTTCGGCGGCAGGTTGCCCAGTTCGCGGGCGAACTCGACGCCGGCCGCGGTGCCCTTGCCCAGCTCCAATGCCTTGTCGTCGTCGCCGCTGATCGACAGCCGCGCCAGGCCCTTGTGTTCGCGCGCCTTGTTGGCCGCGCCCAGGGTCGCGGTGTAGCGGTAGGCAGCATGGTCGGCGACGATCACGGCCTGGCGGATGTTCCAGGCCGCGTCGCGGCCGGCGACCGCCAGTTCGGTCAGGGTCAGCAGGGCGTGTTCGACCGGGCCGGTCTTGAGTGCGCGGATCGTGTCGGCGATCGCCTTGAGGTACTGCGGCACCCCGAACTTGGCCGCGTCGCCGAGGCCGACGACCAGCACCCGCGGCGCGGCCACGCCGTCGAGATCATGCAACAGGGCGGTCTTGCCGGTCTTGCCGCTGACGTCGCCGCGCTCTGCCAGGGCCTTGATCCGGCCGTTGCCGGCGGCGTCGATCGCGGCGCCAGCGGGCGACAGGGTCTGGTCGGCGAACATGCCGACCACGATGCAGTCGGCTGCTGATGCGGGGGCAGCGGCGGCGGGGGCGTCGCGGTTCAGGTCGAATTCGAGGGCCATGAAACAGATTCCCGGGAGTTATGCGATGAATGGTTCCGTACAATCGACGGTCTGGATGCCGGGGCGATGCGTTGCCCGGCGTGTGGCGGTGGCACGGACATGTGCGCCGGCCATTGACACAGAGAACCCCCGATTCTAAAGCAAGCCCGCCTGATGCCGAAGCTCGACCGATACCTGCTGGGTGAATTCGCCCAGGCTGTCCTGGCCACCCTGACGGTGCTGCTGATCGTCTGCGTGGGCGGCGCCCTGACCGACGTGCTTGGCGACATCGCCCGTGGCCGAGTGCCGGCGGGGCTGTTGCTGGCCCAGCTTGGCCTGGTGCTGTTGAACTGGTTGCCGGTGATCATGCCGTTGGCACTGATGCTGGGCTTGATGATGGCCATGGGGCGGCTCTACCGCGATGCCGAGATGCCGGTGATCGCCTCGATCGGGGTCGGCCCGCGACGCATGCTCAAGCCGCTGCTGTGGGTGATGGTGCCGCTGGTGGCCGTGGTCGCGGCCTGTTCGCTGTGGCTGGGGCCGTGGGCCGAGCGGCTGTCGCGGGAGCTGATCAACGAGGCCAACCGCAACACCCTCGTCGCCGGACTGGAGCCGGGGCGCTTCACCGAGCTGCCGGGCGGTGGCGGGGTCGCCTTCGTCGGTGAGATGACCGGCGACGGCAGGCGCTTCGACCGGGTCTTCGTCTACCGCCAGTCCGACGACCGCATCAACGTGACTACCTCCAACGAGGGCCTGCTCAAGGCAGGCGAGGATGGCGAGCGCTATCTGGTGCTGAACAACGGCTTCGAGGTCGAGGGCCCCCGCAATGGTGGCCAGGACTACCGGCTGATGCGCTACGCCAGCAATGAGGTGCGGATGCCGCCCGGCAAGGAGAAGTTCGACCTCGATGAGCCCAAGGCGCTGCCGACCGTTGCCCTGGTCGGCGACCCGCGGCCGGAGGCGGTGGCCCAGCTGCATCGCCGGCTGGCACCGCCGCTGCTGGCACTGGCCTTCGCCCTGATGGCGATTCCGCTGGCGCGCAGCATGCCGCGTCAGGCCCGCTACGGGCCGATGCTGATGGGCTTCCTCGGTTACCTGATCGGCGTCAACCTGATGCTGGTGGGGTCCGGCTGGCTGGCCAAGGGCACGATCCCGCCGGTGCTCGGCCTGTGGTGGCTGGTGCTGCCGCTGCTTGTGGTCGGGGTCTGGCTGTATTCCACCGACGGCCGCATGCGCCGGCCGAGGGTCCGCGCATGAAAATAGGTCCCCGGATCCACGACCTGTACGTGGCCCGCGTGGTGCTGGCTTCGGTGACGCTGAGCTGGGCGGTGCTGCTGGGGCTGGACGTGATGCTGGCTCTGGTCGGCGAGCTCGGTGACCTTGGCAAGGGCCGCTATGGCTTCGTCCAGGCACTGGCCCATGTCGGCCTGACCGTGCCGCGGCGGGCCCATTACCTGTTCCCGTACGCGGCGGTGATCGGCTCGCTGATGGGGCTGGGCCAGCTGTCGGCGACCTCGGAGCTGACCGCGCTGCGCGCGATCGGCCTGTCGCGGCGGCGGATCAGCATGGCGGTGGCCGGTGCGGTGGCGGTGCTGACCCTGCTGATGGTGATCAGCGGCGAGACTGCCGGGCCGAACGGACAGCGTCGCGCCGACGCGCTCAAGAGCTCGGCCAAGTCCGACAACATGATCGTCGCCCGCTATTCCGGCGTATGGGCGCGCGAGGGCGATACCATCCTCAACGCCGCCGGCGGCCAGGAACGTGCCGAGGGCGGCGACAGCTGGATCGAGTTGCACGACGTGTGGCTGTACGAGTTTGCCGATGACGGCCGGCTGCAGTCGATGGCGCAGGCCAAGGTCGCCGAGCACCGGCCGGGCGGCTGGTTGTTGCGCGACGTGACCCGGACCTTCTTCGACGCGCGCTCGGTCAGCGAGACCCATGTCGACGAGGAGCGCTGGGAGTCGCGCCTGGACGCCACCGCGCTGTCGGCTGGCACCGACCGGCCGCGCTACCTGTCCGCAAGCGACCTGCGCCAGGCGATCGACTACCGCGAGCGCAACGACCTCGATGCCGGCGACTTCAAGGAGCATTACTGGGGCCGCTGGTTCTACCCGTTCAACGTGCTGGCGCTGTGCCTGGCGGCGATCCCGTTCGCGTTCGGCATGCTGCGCAGTGGCGGTACCGGCAGGCGGCTGTTCATCGGCATCGTGTTCGGGCTCGGCTTCTACCTGCTGCAGGCGCAGTTCGTGCAGTTGGCCAAGGTGCTCAAGTTCGACTTCCGCATCGCCTACCTGCTGCCGACCCTGATCATGGTCGGGGTGTCGGTGTGGCTGTTCCGGCGGCGGTCGGGGTAGAAAGCAGTGGAGAGTGAAGAAGGAGTGAGAAAAGAGATGGAACCACCCATCGCTCCCACTCTTTTCTCACTCCTCTCCACTATTTCCTCGCTTTTGGTGTCCGTACCAGCCGTGTGCCGCTCGCGCGGTCGTGCCAGGTCAGGCGGTCGCGGTCGAGCCAGGCCCACCAGAAGCCCAGCCCCGCGGCCAGCAGCGACAGGCTGCCGACCGCATAGCGCAGCCATAGCGCGCGCATGTCGGGGCGGCTGCCGTCGGCCGCGACCACCCGCAGCCGCCACGGTCGCATGCCCAGGGTCTGCCCGCCGCGGCGCCAGCTGATGGTTGCGTACAGCCCGGCCACGCCCCAGCACGCCAGCCACAGCAGCCAGCCAAGCAGGGTGAACGGGGCGATGTACTCGCGTTCGCCGTGCCCGGCCAGCAGATAGCCGAGGTTGAACAGCAGCGACAGCAGCATCCAGATCGCCACCGTCGGCCACACGTCGTAGAACAGGGCGAGCAGGCGGCGACCGACCAGCGCGGCCGGTGTGGCGGGAGAGGGCGGAACAGATTCGGTCATCGCGTCAGGATAGCGTGGGGCGGGTTCTGCAAGGATCTTCGCCAAGCGACGGAGGTCTCTACGGGGGAAGCCGGTGGCCATGGGTTTGCGGGACCTTCCGAAACATGGACGTTTCGGATGAGCCTCCATGGATGTATTCACGGCGTGTCCCGCAAACCCATGGCCACCGGCTTCCGGAAACATGCCTGGCGCCCGAAGTTTGCAGCGCAAACTTTGGGAGCTTCATGGGCGCATGCGCCCATGTAAGCTGGTCCGCATGCCACGCAAATCCCCCGCCGACCGCCGCCAGTACGTGATGCAGATGCCACCGGTGCCGGAGCCCGACCAGCGTGGCATCGAGGCCTTCCTCGACGCGATCTGGGCCGAAAACGGCTTGGCGCAGGCGACCCTGGCCAGTTACCGGCGTGACCTGGAGGGGTTCGCCCGCTGGCGCAACCTGCGCGATGGCGGGCTGGAAAAAGCCGACCGCGAAACCCTGTTCCGCTACCTCGCCTGGCGCGCCGAGCAGGGCTACTCGCCGCGTAGCACGGCCCGCCTGCTGTCCTCGCTGCGGGCGTACTACGCCTGGTGCGTGCGCCAGGGCACGCGCGGCGACGACCCGACCGCGTTGCTGGAGCCCCCGAGACTGCCGCGTTCGCTGCCCAAGGCGATCACCGAGAGCCAGGTCGATGCCCTGCTGGCGGCGCCCGACACCGATAACCCGCTCGGCCTGCGCGACCGCGCGATGCTGGAGCTGATGTATGCCTGCGGCCTGCGCGTCAGCGAACTGGTCGACCTGCCGGCGACCGCGGTCAACCTGCGCCAGGGCGTGCTGCGGGTGACCGGCAAGGGAAGCAAGGAACGACTGGTGCCGTTGGGCGAGGAGGCCCGGCACTGGCTGGAACGCTATCTCGGCGAGGCTCGGCCGCAACTGGCCGGCAAGCGCGCGCTGCCGGCCCTGTTCCTCGACCCCAAGGGACAGGCGCCGAGCCGGCAACAATTCTGGCAGCTGGTCAAGCGCTACGCCGGGGTGGCCGGCATCGACCCGGCCCGGATCAGTCCCCATGGCCTGCGTCACAGCTTCGCCACCCACCTGCTCAACCACGGTGCCGATCTGCGTTCGCTGCAGATGCTGCTCGGCCACAGCTCGCTCTCGACCACCCAGATCTACACCCTGGTCGCGCGCGAGCAGCTCAAGCAGCTGCATGCGAAGCACCACCCCCGAGGGTGACGCCCGCTCCCTTGGTGCGCGCGCCAATGAAGCTCCCGAAGTTTGCGTTGCGGATCTCTCGCCCCGGGCCGTGCTTCCAACTCCCGCTAGCGCCTAAGGCGCCCTGTCCCAGCGCCAAGAAAGCTTGAACCGCTTGGGTGTTTCCGGCCGTGCCTGGGTAGCCCTGCGTCAAACCTGAACCACGTCGCCTGCTCCTGCCCGTACGACGTGCCACAATCCGTTCCCCCCTTAACCTATGTGCCCGGGACTCGCCCGGAACCAAGGACCCAGACTTGATGAAGCGCATCCTCATTGCCGTGCTCGGCGCCATCAGCCTTTCCGCCTGCGCCCAGTCGCCCCAGGACGACGCCCCGGCCGCCCGGTCCTCGCAGACCGCCCAGCCGCCGGCAGGCGTCCAGCCCGCCGAGGGCACGCCTGAAGAGCGCGCACTCGCGGCCGTACGCATTCTCAGCCCGAATCTGAACGCCGACCACATCGGTGCGGCGCCGCTGCCGGGCTTCCGCGAGGTCATCGTCGGCGGCCAGATCGTCTACGTCAGCGATGATGGCCGCTACATGTTCCTGCCCGGCCAGGGCGGTGCGCTGTTCGACGCGGTCGCCGAGCGCAACCTCAGCGAGGACAGTCTGTCGACGATGCGTCGCGACCTGCTCAAGACCATTCCGGCCGGCGAGCGCATCGTGTTCGCTCCGGCCAAGCCCGTGCACACCGTCACCGTCTTCACCGACGTCGAATGCGGCTACTGCCGCCGCATGCACGACGAGATCGCCGAGTACAACAAGCAAGGCATCGCGATCGAATACCTGGCGTTCCCGCGCATGGGAATCGGCAGCGAGGACTACCGGAAGATGGTCTCGGTCTGGTGCGCGTCGGATCGTCGCAAGGCGATGACCGACGCCAAGGCAGAGAGGCCGGTGCCGGACCGCGACTGCAAGACCACCGTGAACATGCAGTACAACGTCGGCCAGCGTGCCGGGCTGACCGGTACCCCGATGATCCTGACCGAGGACGGTATCCAGGTCGGTGGCTATGTGCCGCCGCAGGCCCTGCGCCAGACCCTCGACAAGCTGGCTGCGGACAAGGCTGGGCGGATGGAAACGGCGGCGCAGCAGGCCCAGCCTGCCGGTGATGCCTGAGCCCTGAGCCAGCGCCGCAGAAGGCGCCCGGGCTCGATCCATTCGGCCCGGACGCACCCCATCCGGTGCGGGGGTGGGGTGTTGGTTACGGGTGTGTTGGTTACAATCGGCGCCCCCGATGTCGCACGGTTCCCCGGACATGATCGTCCTCGAGGGCCCCCAGGCCCTGTCTGCGTTCCGACGTGAACGCCTCCAAGCCCGTCTCCAGGCCCTCCATCCCGAACTGCGCCTGATCGGCGCATGGCCGGTCTACTGGGTCCAGCCCGAGCCGGACGCGGTACCGGACATCGGCATCCTGTGCCGGATTCTGCAGGCCCGGCCGGAGTTCGAGCCGGCCGCCGACGGCACCACCGCCCGCTATGCGACCCCGCGTCTGGGCACGCTGTCGCCGTGGTCGAGCAAGGCCACCGAGCTGCTGCATGGCGCCGAATTGCCGGTGAAGCGGGTCGAGCGCGGCTTCCGCTACGACCTTGCCGGCTGGCCCGCCGATCCTGCGACGCAGGCCGCCGTGGCCAAGGTCCTGCACGATCCGATGACGCAATCGCTGCTCGAGTCCTGCGAGGCCGGCGAGGCGCTGTTCAACGCCCCCGCGCGCGGGGAGCTGGAGCGGATCGCGCTCGATGACCTCGACGACGCCAACGGCCGCCTCGGCCTGGCCCTGGCCGGGGACGAGATCGATTACCTGCGCGAGCGCTACGCCGAGCTCGATCGGCAGCCGGCCGACGTCGAGCTGATGATGTTCGCGCAGGCCAACTCCGAGCATTGCCGGCACAAGATATTCAACGCCAGCTGGACCATCGAGGGGCGTGAGCAGCCTCTGTCGCTGTTCCGGATGATCCGCAACACCCACGCGCAGACGCCGGAACACACGCTGTCGGCCTACAGCGACAACGCTGCAGTGGTTGCGGGCTACACGAGCCAACGTTTCCGCCCGGACCCGGCAACCGGTGCCTGGCGCAGCGAGGGCGTGGCCGATTCGGCGTTCTGCATCAAGGTCGAGACCCACAACCATCCGACCGCGATCGCCCCGTTCCCCGGCGCATCGACCGGCAATGGCGGCGAGATCCGAGACGAGGGCGCGACCGGCCGCGGCGGCAAGCCCAAGGCCGGCCTGAGCGGTTTCTCGGTCTCGCACCTGCGCATACCCGGCCTGCCGCAGCCGTGGGAGCGCGAGCGGCCATTGAACCCGCGCATGGCCTCGGCACTGGAGATCATGATCGAGGGGCCGATCGGTGGCGCCGCGTTCAACAACGAGTTCGGCCGCCCGAACCTGGCCGGCTATTTCCGCAGCTTCGAGCTCGACCAGGGCCAGGTCGACGGCACCGTGCTGACCCGCGCCTACGACAAACCGATCATGCTGGCCGGCGGCCTCGGTGCGATCGACCGGGTGCAGGTCGACAAGCATGGGCTCAAGCCCGGTCATGCCGTGATCGTGCTCGGCGGCCCGGCGATGCTGATCGGGCTGGGTGGGGGCGCCGCCAGTTCGGTCGCGTCCGGGACCAGTTCCGAGGAGCTTGATTTCGCCAGCGTGCAGCGCGACAACCCGGAGATGGAGCGCCGCTGCCAGGAGGTGATCGACCACTGTGTCGCGCTCGGCGACGCCAACCCGATCGCCAGCGTCCACGATGTCGGTGCCGGCGGCCTGTCCAACGCGATCCCCGAGTTGCTGCACGACTCCGGTGTCGGTGGCGTGATCGACCTCGACAAGGTGCCCAGCGACGATCCGTCGCTGTCGCCGATGCAACTGTGGTGCAACGAATCGCAGGAGCGCTACGTGATCGGCCTGCCGGCAGATCGCGTCGACGAGTTCGCCGCGATCTGCGAGCGCGAGCGCTGTCCGTTCGCGGTGGTCGGTCATGCGACCGCCGAGGAGCGACTGGTGGTGGGTCATGGCGCCACGGTCGGGAACGCGGGCGAACCCGGCCGCGACTGGTCGATCGACATCCCGATGGACGTGCTGTTCGGCAAGGCGCCGAAGATGCATCGCGATACCGCCAGGCCGGTCGACGCCCCGTGGCCGTCGCTGGACTGGAGCGAGCTGTCGCTGCATGACGCCGCACTGCGGGTGATGGCGCATCCGAGCGTGGCGTCGAAGAACTTCCTGGTCACCATCGGCGATCGCAGTGTCGGCGGCCTGACCGCACGCGACCAGATGGTCGGCCCATGGCAGCTGCCGGTGGCCGACTGCGCGATCACCCTGACCGGCTTCGACGGTTTCACCGGTGAGGCGATGTCGATCGGCGAGCGTACCCCGCTGGCCCTGCTCGATGCCCAGGCCGCCGCGCGGATGGCGGTCGGCGAGGCGATCACCAATCTGTGCGCAGCGCCGGTGGAATCGCTCAACCGCATCAAGCTTTCGGCCAACTGGATGGCGGCCGCCTCCCACGACGGCGAGGATGCGTTGCTATTCGACGCGGTCCGTGCGGTCGGCATGGAACTGTGCCCGGAACTGGAGCTGAGCATTCCGGTCGGCAAGGACTCGCTGTCGATGCAGGCGCAGTGGCAGGCCGGCGACGATGTACACAAATCAGTGTCGCCGGTTTCGCTGATCGTCAGTGCGTTCACTCCGGTGGTCGACGTGCGCCGGCAGTTGACTCCGTTGCTCGAGCGCGAGGAAGAGTCCGAGCTGTGGCTGATCGGCCTGGGCGCGGGCAAGCAACGCCTCGGTGCTTCGGTGCTGGCGCAGTGCCACCCCGACGCGGTGCTGGCCGGCGCCAGCGGCAGCGAGTTGCCGGCCTTCGCCGGACAGCCCTCGGAGGACGGCCGCCGAAATGTCGGCGTGCCCGATCTCGACGATCCGCAACGCCTGCGCGACTTCTTCGAACTGATCCGCGACGCCCGTGAGGCGAGCCTGCTCAAGGCCTACCACGACCGTTCCGACGGCGGCGCCTTTGTCACCCTGTGCGAGATGGCATTCGCTTCGCACCTCGGCCTCGACATCAACCTCGACGGCTGGGGCGACGACCCGTTCCGGACCCTGTTCAACGAGGAACTCGGTGCGGTCGTGCAGATATCCACCGAGGATCGCGCTGCCTTCGCCGACCTGGTGGCCCGCCACGGCCTGATCGACTGCGCGCAGCGCATCGCCCGCCCGACCACCGCAGCGGCAATCCGTGTGCACGAGGAGGGCAAGGTGCTCGCCCAATGGCGCTGGGACGAGCTGTTCGATGCCTGGTGGTCGACCACCCATGCGATGCAGAAACTGCGCGACAACCCCGAATGCGCCGACCAGGAGCGCGAAGTGTCGCGCCGGTTCGCGGCACCGGGCCTGCGCCCGAAGCTTGCGTTCGACCCGGTCGAGGACATCGCCGCGCCATTCATCGCGACCGGCAAGCGGCCGAAGGTGGCGATCCTGCGCGAGCAGGGCGTCAACGGCCAGGTCGAGATGGCGCGTGCGTTCGACAGGGCAGGCTTCGAGGCTTTCGATGTGCACATGAGCGACCTGATCGCCGGTCGTTTCGCGCTGTCCGATTTCGTCGGCCTCGCCGCCTGCGGCGGTTTCAGTTATGGCGACGTGCTCGGTGCCGGCCGCGGCTGGGCGACATCGGTTCTCGAACGCTCCGTCCTGCGCGACATGTTCGCCGCGTTCTTCGAGCGCGACGGTACTTTTGCCTTGGGTGTTTGCAACGGCTGCCAGATGTTGAGCCAACTCAAGCCGATCATCCCCGGTGCCGGGCACTGGCCCGAGTTCCTGCGCAACGCCAGCGAGCAGTATGAGGCGCGTCTGTCCCAGGTCGAGGTGGTCGAGTCGCCGTCAGTGCTGCTGCGCGGCATGGCCGGTTCGCGGCTGCCAGTGGTGGTCGCGCATGGCGAGGGCCGCGCGATGTTCTCCGACAGTCTCGATCCCGCTGCAGCGCGCGTTGCTCTGCGCTATGTCGACGGCGACGGCGAGATCGCCCGCATCTATCCGCTCAATCCGAACGGTTCCCCTGATGGCATCACCGGCCTGTCCAGCGACGATGGCCGGGTCACGATCATGATGCCGCATCCCGAACGCACCCTGCTCAGCGCCAACCTGAGCTGGGCGCCGAAGGACTGGGGCGACGACTCGCCGTGGCTGCGCATGTTCCGCAACGCGCGGGTGTTCGTGGGTTGAGGGGCGGGGCCGGCTGGCGGCCCCGCGGTTCTACCGTCAGTTGCTCAGGTTGCTGCCGTCGGCGGCATCGCAGTTCTGGAAGGCGGTACTAAAGCCGGCAACCGTATTGCCCGTGCAGAACGAACCGCTGCCGCCCGCTATTCCGACGCCGGTGGCAGATGGAGAAACGACCGCATGGTTGTCGCTGATTCTCGCTGCCTCGGCACCTGACGATATTCCCCGCGCCTGGCCGGTTGTCCCGGTCGGTACCAACCCGCGAACCCGGTTGCCACTGATGGTGATGCCTGTTCCGAACGACTGAATTCCGTAAACATCTTCGTTGTCTACGACAGCAAAAACCCCTGAGATGCTGTTGTTCAAAACGTCGGCACCGTCACTGTAGATCCCCCACGGGACGGTGTCCGGGTTCCCGCCGGTGTCAATTACCTGGTTGTTCTGGATCAGGCTGTTCTCACCAGCTACTTCAATCGCGGTTTGCAGATTATTGTCCAGACGGTTGTTCTCGATCAGGTGTCCGCTGGAGTTGGTACCGGATAGCAAGATGCCCCTGTAGAAGCCCCGGATACTGCAATTGCGCACAGTGATGTTTTGCCGTGTGAAGGCACGGATGCCATTGGTTGCCGAGCTCGGGCCAGCGGCCAATCCACCGATCTTGAAGTCGTTGCAATCGATGGTGACGTTGTTGGTGGTGATCTCGATCGCGTGGCCGCTGGCCATACCGGTGGACAGGTTCTTGCGCAGGCACCAGGTGCCTTGGGTGCCGATGGTGGCGGGCAACGAGTCGATGAAGCCGGTGCAGTTGTCGTAGCTTTCGGCCGCCTGGACTGGGTTGGCGGCCCACAGACTGGCCACCACCAGAGTGATGGTAACGAGGCGTTTCATGTAATTTCCCCTATAAGGTTGATTCCCCGCATGGATCATAGCGCACGGGGATTGAACCTACTCCATCCAAGGGCCTCGCTCGATGGCATCACCGGTTTTATCCAGCGACGATGGCCGGGTTACGATCATGATGCCGCACCCAGAACGCACCTTGCTCAGCGCCAACCTGAGCTGGGCACCGAAGGACTGGGGCGACGACTCGCCGTGGCTGCGCATGTTCCGCAACGCGCGGGTGTTCGTGGGGTGATCGCGAGCCGATTGGGGGCATGCATCGCTCCCACCCCGGTGGTTACGTTTTGGACAGGTTTATAGCGCGCTGCGGATTACGTTCCCGCCATCGTTCGCGCAGGACTGAATGCCGGTTGCGAAATTCAGGATGACATTGTCCTTGACGCTGTCGATACCGCTCTGATTGCACTGGATGCCGGCTCCGGCGGCTGCGCCGATCAGTTCGTTGCGAGCGATCACCGCGAAGCTGCCGGAAGATCGCCGAATGCCGTAGGTCTGGCCTGTGCCGTCGGCAACGAGATTGCGGATGCGGTTGCCGGAGATCGTGACTGGCAGGCCACCAGCATTGCTCTGGATGCCTACCGCCCATCCATTGTTCCCGGCCGCGGCGGCGACGCCGTCGATCACGTTGTTGAGGATGTCCGTCCCGCCGTCCTGGTCGAAGATGGCCCAGGCATTCGGGGAAACCGTGCTTCCGCCTGTATCGGTGAACTGGTTGTCACGAACGACTGACCCGCGGCCGCTGACCGCGGCTCCGATGAAGTTGTTGCCGTCGAAGCGGTTGCTTTCTACTCGATGGCCCCCGCTGTTGATGCCGAGCATGTATACCCCTATCCAAAAGCCGCGGATATTGCAGTTGCGGACCGTGACGTTGGAGCGGCCAGATGCGTAGATGCCGGTCGCCTCGCTGCCCAGGCCCGCCGCCAGCCCGCCGAGTTTGAAGTCGTTGCAGTCGATGGTGACGTTGTTGGTGGCCACGGTGATGGCGTTGCCGCTGGCCATGGCCGTACTCAGGTCCTTGCGCAGGCACCAGGTTCCCTGGGCATTGATCGTGGCCGGTAGTGAATCGATGAAGCCCTTGCAGCTGTCGTAGCTTTCGGCCGCTCGGGCATGGGGTGTTGTCAAAAGGGTGGCGAGCAGGAGGATGACGAAGGCAAAACGATGCATGGTGGTTCTCCGTTGGTGCCGGCAGTGGATCGAGATCGGGATCGGCGGGCCACTCCGGTAGTTCACTCCACCTTTACGCGAAAAGCGGGCAAGGTAGGCCAGCGCCGACGCCGGTGCGGTTCGGGCCATGGTTTTGTGCTTTGGATTGCTCCCAATCCACGTCACTGCTGACCGAGTGTCGACGGAATGGGTGGAGACTCCACTCAGATGGAAATGCGCATGCGAGGCCCGGAGGCACTTGTCGATTGGCAGGGATCGGCGATGAATGCGTGTATGCCGCGTTGCCGGAACTGCGGATTTCGGGACCCCCCGTCTGTCGGCAAGTGCGGTGGCTGGAGTACCGATATCGCCGACGCGTTTACTACGGCACCTCGATGGCCTCGCCCCACGTCGCCGGCGTGGCGGCACTGGTCCTGAGCGCTTCGCCGGAGCCGCTGGCCCCGGCCGATGTCAAGGCGATCCTCAAGGACAGCACGCGCGCATTCCCCGAGGCGGTGGACAAGCCGATCGGCGTGGGCGTTCTCGATGCCGACGCTGCTGTCACGCTGGTGATCGAAGGGCCGCCCGAACCTTGCGATCCGGAGGTGGAGCAGTGTGAACCCGATGCCATCGCCCTGGTCAACAAGGTGCCTTTGTCGGGTCAGAGCGGCGCGGCCGGCGGCGTGTACTACATCAAGCTCGTTGGCGAGCGCGCTTATGGCAACGTCATCGTGCGGGCCCGCCACAACTGACAGTCGCGATATCCGATGGATCATCCGAACCCCGGCCCAGGCCGGGGTTCACTTCCGATAGGGACCAGGAGGCAGGTTCCCTTACCCCGTCACACAAGGCATGCTGAAGCTGCACGGGATCTACCCTGGGCCACACACCGCACACAATGGAGAACACATGCTTTCGCCACTTCAAACCATCGATTTGCGCCGTCGCATCACGGAAGAAGGCAGGGTCGATCGGGGCTATGGTTTTGCCTTGGCGCATTCGGTAAACCCTCCCGTCGACTGGGGGGAAGTGGTCGTGTCGGAACCGTCCCTGCAGGTGGAATTCCAGACGCCCGAGTTCGTACTTGGCGACCCCGAGGATCCTTCCTGCCTTGCCGACGTCTTGGATCCCAAGGTGCTGAAGATTCCGACAAAGGCGGTCCGGGCTTTCCGCGGAGTTCGCATCGTGGGCTGGCGATCCATGTTCACGCGGGATGGGTTCTACTCTTCGGCAAGCGAGTTCCGTGACGCTGGAGGCAACCCGGATGCACTCGTCGACAGCCGTTGGGACGGGCTTGTCGTCCACGATGGTGTACTGACGTACGTGGCGGGGCACAAGGACAGGATCGAAATCAAAGGAAACACCCTGTTCCTTCCGGCGCTCGAGCCGGCCAACTACGGCTCGTTCGTGATCCGGGTCCTTCCGAAATTGCTGTACTTCGTCGAGCAGGGCATCCGAATCGATCAGATCGTGGTACCCCAGAGAATCCTGGCTACTGCCGAAGCAATGGCGATGACGGGTTTGGGTGCGCTGCCCGTCTATTCTGTGCCCGAGGCCAGTGCCCTGGAATTCGAGCGGCTCTACGTCATCGACGATTTCGAGCTGAAGGGATGCATGTGCTCGGGCACCATGTCCAGACTGCGCTCGCTGCCTGGGGTGCACTCCAATCTCAAACGAATTTACGTGTCCCGCCGATTGAATGCGCATCGTCCCCTGCGCCGACCTCTACTGAACGAAGCGAAAATCGAGCGGGAAGCAGAAAAGATGGGTTTCCAGGCCGTATTCCCAGAATCCCTATCCTTCCGCCAGCAGATCGGTCTTTTCGCCGGCGCTGATTTCATCGTGGGACCGTCGGGGTCTGGGATGCTCAATTCCCTGTTTTCAGCGCCGGGCGCCAAAGTTCTTGACATCGAGAGCTTTCACAGCACCGTGCGCCAGCACGCCCGGATTTACAGCAGTGGTGGGCACCGCTACGCATTTGCGTTTGGAAAGTTCGATCCCAGCGACAAGCGGGAGCCGCCTCACTTGCGGCGCTGGACCGCGTCCCCTGGCATGATCGTAGAGGGTATCGAGAAACTGCAAGCTGGCTGACGCCGTCGGATGGCGCGTGTAGATGAAGTGTCGTTCATCGGCACCTAAGTGATTGTTCCTGAACTGATGTGTCCGGCTGCGTCGGACCTGGAGGTATATGTTGATTGCTGAACCATCCACTCCGTCGGTGTTCCTTCTTCACGGGATGAAACGAAGCGGAAACCATGCGCTGGTTCGCTGGCTCCTCCCGCAGATCGATGGAACGTTCGTCAACAACGCCATTCCTATCGGCCCGATTCTGCGTGGAGTGGAGACCATGCCGGATCCGGCGCCGTTCATTGCATGGCAAGCCAGTAGGCCGGAGTTGCGGAAGGAAAAGCCGGGAGGCAAACTTTTGGTGGGTCTTGAAGACCTAGAGTTGTCCGTGTCCCCATGGCAGGTCGAGGGGGTCCGCATGCACCGGTTGCTGATCCTGCGCAGGCCGGAGCAGATGTTCAGTAGTCGGGTGCGCCATGCCTCTCGGGTGGAAATGGTGGCGTTCCCGAAGGACAACAACCATGTCATGCAGCGTGTTTCGACGGTCTGGAAGCAACATGCCCGCTGCTTCCTGGGGCTGGAGGACACCTACCCGGGAAGAGTGGCGATTTCCTTCGAGGCTTGGGTCACCTGCCGCGACTATCGCCACGCCATTTCCGAGGCGCTCGGCCTCGTTTTTGACGACAGCGCTTTTGGCAAGGTTGGCCTGCAAGGTGGAGGAAGCTCTTTCGATGGCATGGCGTACGAAGGGCGCGGCCACGAAATGAATGTGCTCGACAGGGTTTCGCAGCTCAAGGCTCCGGAGCGCGCAGTGCTGGACGAGATTTTCCTTGATACGGAACTACGGGAGCTGTCTGAGGCCGTACACCAAGCCGATCCATTCAAGCTGCTGACGACGACCTCGCCCCACGCGCTGGGAGATCGTCGGCCAAAGGATCTTCAGGACCCCGGCACTCCCCGTAGTCCGGCTCAATCTGCACCGTAGTGCCGATCTCCCATCGGAACTGGGTGCGGCAAAAGAAAGCGTTTTCGAGCTGAAGCACGCGTATTTCTCATGGCTTGTACCGCCCATGCATGGCGGCATGAAACCGGTAGAAACTGGCCGTGCGGCGGATCAAGATTGGGCGATGGCGTATCCCAGTGAGCGGACATAGGCGAGATTTGCGGGATGTAGATCGGACAGATCTCTGCCGGCATGTCGAGCGGGACCGGGGGGAAGTACGCTAGTCAGTTGCGGACGCATCTGTGCCAGGTCGCATCGCATGAATTCGCAAAGCTTCCGGGCCTCGCCCAGCGGATCGCGACACAACGCATCGTAATCCAGCCAATACATGCGTTGCGGATTGTCCGCCAGCAGGCGTTGCATGCGTTGGTGCAACTTGCACCAGTAGGCGAGTGAGCGGGCTGGTGTGACCGGACCATCCTCGCCCAATACATGTGGTCCCCACAGGCGTAGCTGGTTTTGATTCTGGCTATAAGCCATATCCACGCCGTTACGCACCACATGCACGTAACGCAGTTGCGGTAGGCGTTGCCAGAGGCGTTCGATCACGACGTGAGTGTTCGGCTCCTTCCAACCCAGTGTGTTGGCGACTGGCGGTTGCAAAGTTGATGCAAGGAGCGACTCGGCGCGTTTGCCAAGCCAATCGGCCAAGTGTTGTGGTCGATCGGCAACTGCAAGGGAGCGCACCAGCGCTTCGTCATCGGAATCGAGCTGTCGGCCTCGCTGCAGTGCAGTGATCAGGATCCGGGTCAGTTGGTCGAACTCATCGTCATCGACACGCAGGATCTCCTCGCGTTTGAACAACAGAGTGAACCAAAGCGTGTCGGACGACTCATTGATATCGTCGCCAAGGTGGAAGCCGGCGGCCTGTAGCAACTGCGCGACCAAACGGGTGCCGCTACCGCCGACGCCGCCAACGGCGGCGGGTGCCTGGGGCACGAGGGAAGGGCTCATCGGACCTCGAACTTCACGCTGCGCTCGGTCTTCCCGTTGATGGCCAGTTCGATCGAATGGGCGCCTTCGGACCAGCCATCGGGTTTGCTGAGGCTGATGACCGTTCGCCTGGGACCGGCTTCGCCGACGCGCATGCCATAGTCGGCGAGTACCGTTCCATCCGGGCTCATCCATTTCGCATAGAGGGTGTACTCGTAGGCGGTGCCGTTGGTTTCGACCTCGGCGTAGACGGTGTCGGTGGGCTTGAACGTGGTGGCGGGAGCGCCGAGGGTGTTGTTCTCGGTGTCGCCACTGCTGCTGAAGCGGACTCCGACCACGCTCGCGTCAACCGGTGTGGTGTCGCGCTGCGGCATGGATGCTTCCGGGGACTCTTCCGGACGCGGTCGGAGGCTTCCCTCTTCGTCGTGAGCTTGGGTAGTGCCGGTGCCGGGCTGGGGGGCGACTTCGGACTGGGCTGCTTCCGGTGCCTGGGGTGAGGAGCAGGCCGCGATGGCCAGGGCAAGAGCCGCGAGGCAGTAGGTGCGGATTTTCAAGACGTTCCCCTTCGTGACTGTCTTAATGGACAAGGCGCCAGAAACGTAGAGGTTCCCGGCAGGTTGTGGCAAGCATAGTCTTCCCACTGGTGCTACGCATTTGTGTGATCGGTTTGTCTTTCTAAAGGATGTCCTGATTGCGGAGGTAACCTGGTCCTGCACATGGGCAAGGGATGTCGGCCAGGCCCGTGCAGGTGCCTGACAGGCCGCGGCCTGATAGATTTGGCGTTCAAGGTTGCAAGAGTCGGCGAGCGGAAATCAGGCCATGAGTTCGGTAGCAAGCGAAAACACGACAGCCTCCCACTCCGCTGATGCTGCGGGCACGGTCGAACAGCTCATCCTCGACGCCCTGCTGGAAAAGGGCCGGCTGAAGGAGGCCGACCTTGGCCGGGCGCGCAAGCTGCAGGCCGAAACCGGTGGCAGCCTGCTCGGTCTGCTGGGCAGGCTCGGCCTGGTGTCCGAGCGCGACCACGCCGCCACGGTCGCCGAGGTGACCGGCCTGCCGCTGGTGCCGGTCCAGGATGCACCGGACCTGCCGCCGGAGGACGTCAACCTCAGCATCAAGTTCATGAAGCAGTTCCATGTCTGCCCGCTGGGTTCCAGTGAACGGGGCGTGGAGTTGCTGATGGCCGATCCGCAGGACGGTTACACGGTCGATGCGGTGCGGCTCGCGCTCGGCCGCCCGCTGCAATTGAGGATCGGCCTGCGTTCCGAGATCGAGGCGCTGATCGAACGCTGGCATGGCCAGGGCCGCAGTGCGATGGGCGCGATCGTCGAAACTGCCGAGGGCGAGGGCGGCGGCGACCTCGACGATGTCGAGCACCTGCGCGACCTGGCCTCCGAGGCGCCGGTGATCCGGCTGGTCAACCTGATCATCCAGCGCGCGGTCGAGCTGCGCGCCTCCGACATCCACATCGAGCCGTTCGAGAACCGGCTCAAGGTGCGCTATCGGGTCGACGGCGTGCTGATCGACGGCGAAAGTCCGCCTGTGAACCTGACTGCGGCGGTGATCAGCCGCATCAAGATCATGGCCAAGCTCAACATCGCCGAGCGTCGGCTGCCGCAGGACGGCCGGATCATGTTGCGGGTGCAGGGCAAGGAACTGGACCTGCGCGTGAGTACGGTGCCGACCGCACACGGCGAGAGCGTGGTGATGCGCCTGCTCGATCGGGAAACGGTGGTGTTCGACTTCAAGCGGCTGGGCTTCACCGACCACTTCCTGCCGCAGTTCCAGAAGGTGCTCGAGCAACCGCACGGGATCCTGCTGGTGACGGGCCCGACCGGTTCGGGCAAGACAACGACGCTCTACACGGCGCTGAGCAAGCTCAACACCCCCGACGTCAAGATCATCACCGTCGAGGATCCGGTCGAGTACCAGATCGAGGGCATCAACCAGATCCAGGCCAAGCCGCAGATCGGGCTCGACTTCGCCCACGCGCTGCGCAGCATCGTCCGCCAGGATCCGGACATCATCATGATCGGTGAGATGCGCGACCTGGAGACCGCGCGCATCGCGATCCAGTCCGCGCTGACCGGCCATCTGGTGCTGAGCACCCTGCATACCAACAACGCCGCCGGCGGCATCACCCGCCTGCTCGACATGGGGGTGGAGGACTACTTGCTGACCTCGACCATCAACGGCATCCTCGGTCAGCGCCTGGTGCGGCGGCTGGAGCCGACCCACGCCGAGAAGTACCGGGCCAGCGCCGAGGAGATCGACAAGTTCGGCCTGCGCCGCTATCAGCCCGAAGGCGAGATCTTCCTGTACCGGCCACGGTCGTCGGCGATCGCGCCGACCGGCTACGTGGGACGCACGACGATCATGGAGTTCCTGGTCATGAACGACGAACTGCGTCGCGCGGTGATGCGCCACGCCGGCATGGGCGAACTCGAACAGATCGCCCGCGAGGCCGGCATGCGCACCATGTACGAGGACGGCATCGCCAAGGCCCTGGCCGGCGAGACCACGATCGAGGAAGTGCTGCGGGTGACCGAAGACGCCTGAACCCGAGGTGGTAATGGCCTTCGGCGCAGTCCTCCCCGCGAAAACAGGAGTATCAGGGCCGTCATCCCCGCGAAGGCGGGGATCCATGGACGTTGAGGTTTCGAGGAGGAGGGAATGGACAGACAACCCTGTGTATACCTGCTCGCAAGCGACCGGAATGGAACTTTGTATGTTGGTGTAACAAGTGAGCTGATTTCACGTGTCTGGCAACACAAGGAGCACATCGTTGAAAGCTTTAGTGCCCGCTACGGTGTGACTCGACTGGTCTGGTACGAGTTGCATGACACGATGGAGTCCGCGATCCAGCGGGAGAAGCGGATCAAAAAGTGGAATCGAGCCTGGAAGATCCGGTTGATTGATGAAATGAACCCTTCATGGCGTGATCTTTGGCCTGATATTGTCGGGATGGCGCCGACAGCCAACGTCCTTGGATCCCCGCCTGCGCGGGGATGACGAGCAAAAGCACATGCCCCTGTTCCACTACAAAGCCCTCAACGCGCGAGGTGAGATGCTGGAAGGCCAGATGGAGGCCGCGTCCGGCAACGAGGTGGTGCTCCGGCTGCAGGAACAGGGCCATCTGCCGGTCGAAGCCAAGCCGGCCGGGGCCGGCGACGGGACGTCGCTGCTGAAGGGACTGTTCAAGCCCAGGACCTTCTCGGGCGAACGCCTGGTCCAGTTCACTCAGCAGCTGGCGACCCTGCTCGGTGCCGGACAGCCGCTGGACCGGGCGCTGACCATCCTGCTGGAGCTGCCCGAGGACGAAGCGGCGAAGCGCACGCTCACCGACGTCCGCGATGCGGTGCGTGGCGGCAGTTCGCTGTCGGCGGCGCTGGAGCGCCAGCACGGCACCTTCTCGCGGCTGTACATCAACATGGTCCGTGCCGGCGAGGCCGGCGGCAGCCTGCAGGAGACGCTGGCGCGGCTGGCCGACTACCTCGAGCGTAGCCGTGCGCTGCAGGGGCGGGTCATCAACGCGTTGATCTACCCGGCGATCCTGCTGGTGATGGTTGGTCTGAGCCTGCTGTTCCTGCTCGGCTACGTGGTGCCGCAGTTCGCCCAGATGTACGAGAGCCTGGATGCCGAACTGCCCCTGTTCACCCTGATCGTGCTCGGCATCGGCCAGTTCGTGCGCGACTGGTGGATCGTGCTGCTGGTGGTGCCGGGGCTGGCGCTGTGGTGGTTCGACCGCAAGCGACGTGACCCGGTGTTCCGCGAGAAGCTCGATGGCTGGCTGCTGCGCCGACGCTTCTTCGGCTCGCTGGTGGCGAAGATGGAGACCGCGCGGTTGGCGCGCACCCTCGGCACCCTGGTCCGCAACGGCGTGCCGTTGATGGCGGCGCTGGGCATCGGCCGCAACGTGATGGACAACCGGGTCCTGGCCGATGACGTCGACAAGGCCGCCGCCGAGGTCAAGAACGGTGTCGCGCTGTCGACCGCACTGTCGCGTGGCAAGCGCTTCCCGCGCCTGGCGCTGCAGATGATCCAGGTTGGCGAGGAGTCCGGTGCACTCGATACCATGCTGGTCAAGACCGCCGAGACCTTCGAGCAGCAGACCGCGCAGGCACTGGACCGGATGCTGGCGGCGTTGGTGCCGGTGGTGACGGTGGTGCTGGCCGCGGTGGTCGGCATCATCGTGCTGGCGGTGCTGACACCGCTGTACGACCTGACTTCGGCCATCGGGTGATTGGGCAGGGAACTGAACGCCTGCCCGCGCAGTCAGCCCATTCGACGCCCGTTTCGGGTAAACATTCCAGATTCCCTTCGAGAAGGACATTCGCCATGCGTCAACATCGCCCGATCCGCTCCCCCCGTGCGGGGTTTGCCGCCGCCCAGCGCGGCATGAGCCTGATCGAGATCATCATCGTCATCGTCCTGATCGGCGCGGTCCTGACCTTCGTCGGCAGCCGCGTGCTGGGCGGCGCCGACCGTGCCAAGGCCAACCTCGCCAAGTCGCAGGTGATGACCCTGGCGCAGAAGGTCGAGTCCTTCCAGATGGACACCGGCCGCCTGCCCACGGCGCTCGACGAGCTGGTCACCGCGCCCGGCGATGCGCCGGGCTGGCTGGGGCCCTATGCCAAGGCGCAGGAATTGAAGGACCCGTGGGGCCATGACGTCGTCTACCGTGCCCCGGGCGAGGCCGGTTCGTTCGATCTGGTGATCCTCGGCCGTGATGGCAAGGCGGGCGGCACCAGTGTCGACGCCGACGTCCGCTACGAGTAAGCGACTCCACGCCAGCGCATTGCGCAGGAACGCATCGGCCATGCCTGCCCGGACAGCCCGCCGCCGAATCCGCGGCGTCTCCCTGGTGGAGATGTTGATGGTGGTGGCGCTGTTTGCGGTTGCCAGTCTGCTGGCGGCCGCCGCCATGGGTGGCGGTTACCGCGGCATGCAGCTGCGCTCCAGCGCCAAGGAAGTGGCCTCGCAGTTGCGTTACACCCGCGCCCAGGCGCTGGCGACCGGGCAGCCGCAGCGATTCGTGATCGACCCGCAAGCGCATCGCTGGGAGGCGCCGAACGGCAAGAGCGGCACGATCCCGTCCGCGATCGGGATCCATTTCACCGGCGCCCGCGAGGCACAGCCAAGCGAAGGGCAGGGGGCGGTGCTGTTCTTTGCCGATGGTGCCGCCACCGGTGGGCGGGTGCAGCTGAGCATCGAGCGTGCGGCCTGGAACATCGATGTGGCCTGGCTGACCGGTGAGGTCCGGCTGCGACGCGCGGAGGTGGAGCGATGAAGCGGTTCATCGCCCGGCGCGGCTGCAATCCGGCCGGATCCCGCCGCAGCCAGCGCGGCTATACGTTGATCGAGGTCATCGTTTCCTTTGCGTTGCTGGCACTGGCGATGACCCTGCTGCTGGGCACGTTGTCCGGCGCGACACGACAGGTGCGCTGGTCCGGTGATGCCGGCCGTGCCGCCCTGCACGCGCAGTCGCTGCTCGACCAGGTCGGCGTGGGCGCGCCACTGGAGCCGGGGCAGGAGCGCGGTGAGTTCGAGGACGGCCGCTACCGCTGGACACTCGATATCGCGCCCTGGGAAGACCCCGAACCGCCACTTGATGTGCTGCAGCCGGTCGACGGCGATGCCAACCGTCTCCATGAGATCAGCCTTGCGGTGGAGTGGGGCGAAGGTCGTCCTGGCCAGCGCCTGCTGTTGCGCAGCCTGCGGCTGGTGCCGGTGGATCCGCTGGAGGGTGGATTGTGAGGCGGCGGACACACGGCTTCACCCTGATCGAAGTGCTGCTGGCCACCGTGCTGCTGGCCGCCGGACTGGCGCTGGCCTTCGCCACCCTCACCGCGGCCACCACCACTATCAATCGCGGCGAGGCGATGGCCCAGCGTGCCGAACGCGAGCGCGCCGTGCTCGGCTTCCTGCGCCAGCGGATGATGGCGGCGCGGACGATCGCCTTCGAGGTCGACCCCGCGACCACCTTGCCGATGCGCTTCGTTGGCGAGCCCGGCCGCATCCGTTTCGTCGCCGATCTGCCGGATTACCTCGGCTACGGCGGTCCCTACCTGCACGATTTCCGGATCGAAGAAGGCGAGGGCGGTGCCCGCATCGTGCTGGCCCTGACCGTGGTGCAGTCGGCGCAGACCTGGGAGGAGGCCGATCCCAGGCCGCCGGAACTGCTGGTCGACCGTCTCGGCGAAGCGCGCTTCCGCTACCGTGCGCTGACCGTCGAAGGCGAGCTGTCCGGCTGGGAGGATCGCTGGGAAGCCAGCGAACAACTGCCATTGCTGGTCGAGGTGACCCTGACCGATGCCGATGGCCGCCCGTGGCCACCGCTGGTGGTGGCCCTGCCGCAGGCCGGCAGCCTGGCCGGTGCCAACGTGGTGGGGAGGTTTTGATGGCAGGCAATGACCGTCGGCTCACGGTCGCCGGATGCCGGCTTGATACGGCCTGCCCACGACTGACGACCGCCGCACGACCGCGCGGCGCCGCCCTGCTGCTGGTGCTGTGGCTGATCACCCTGCTGACCGCATTGGTGGGTGCCTTCGCACTGACGGCCCGGGTCGAGGCCCTGCAGGGGCGCGTATTGGTCAGTGGCCTGGCCGCTGGCAACGCGGCCCGGGCCGGGCTCGAATACGCGTTGACCCGGATCGAACTGGACGACCCTCGCCGCCAGTGGCAACCCGACGGCCAGCCCCATGCCTGGCGATACGCCGGTGCCGAGATCGAAGTCACGATCATCGACGAGGGCGGCAAGGTCGATCTCAACCAGGCCGACATGACCCTGCTGGCCGGCCTGCTGCGGGTGCTGGGCAGCGAGCAGTTCGAGGCCGAGCAATTGGCCGGGGCGGTCCTCGACTGGCGCGATGCCGATTCGCTGACCCAGCCGACCGGAGGCGCCGAGGACGCCGACTATGCGGCTGCCGGCCGTCCGTACGGCGCCAAGGACGGCGAGTTCGAGAGCATCGCCGAGTTGCAGCAGGTGCTGGGCTTCACCTCGGAGATCTACGCCCGGATCGCACCGCATGTCACCGTGTACAGCGGCCGCCCGCGTCCGGACACTGCGTTTGCCTCGCAGGAGGTCCTGGATGCGATGGGGCTGGATGGCGAGCTTCTGGTGACGCAGCGCAGGCAACTCGATCCGGTCACCGGAGAGCCCATGCCGGGTGCAGTCGACAACTCCTGGCTCGTGGGCAGCCGGAGCGGCACGTATAGTATCGGCAGCCGCGCGCGGCTGGCCGACGGTCGTGAAGGAGTTGTGCGTGCAGTAGTCCGCACGGGAGGGGGCGCCATGCCTGGCATGGCCTATACCGTGTTGCGCTGGGAGGAGGGAGTTACACCGCGATGAGGAGCAGGCCACGATGAAGAGCAGGCCACGATGACAGGCTTGCGGGACCGCCTTGGATCGATGGGCGCCCGGCTGTGGCCGGGTGCCGGTCATTTCCTGGCCTGGTGGGGGCGCTCGCTGGCTGCCTGGCTGCCGTCCGGGCTGCGTCGCGCGCTGGGCGTCGGCCGCGGCCGGCTGATGCTGCAGGCCGAAGGCGGCGAGATCGCCCTGTCGCGCCAGCAGGAAGAGACCCTGACCGCACTCGGCCGGATTCCGGCGCTGGCCGATGCCGAGGCGCTGACGCCGATGGCAGCCGCCATGGCCGATCCGCTCGCCGGCCTGCTGTCGCCGCGCCTGGCCGAGTTGCCGCGCTGGTTGCTGTTGCCGGCCTCGGCCTGTTTGCGCCGTCGCCTGCTGCTGCCGGCCGCGGCTGCGGACCGGCTGCGCGACGTGGTCGGTTTCGAGGTCGACCGGCAGACCCCGTTCCCGATCGATGAAGTGGCCTACGACGCTCGCGTGCTCGGCCGTCGCGAGTCCGACGGGCAGCTCGACGTGGAGCTGGTGGTGGTGCCGCGCACCGCCCTGGCACCACAGCGGGCCGCACTCGGGGCGCTGGGCGGCGAACTGGCCGGGATCGAGGTGGCCGGTGCCGATGGTCTTCCGATTGGCGTCAACCTGCTGCCCCCGTCCGAGCGCCGCCGCCAGCGCGATCCGTGGCGGCCATGGAACTGGGGCCTGGCCGCACTGGCGCTGCTTGCCTGCGGTTTGATGCTCTGGCAGGTATTGCAGAATCGTCGCGCCACCGCCGATGCACTCGAGCAGCAGATCGCCGCCGAGGCCGCCGCCGGCCGCCAGGCCGCCGCCCAGCGCCAGCGCCTGGCCGGCCTGATCAGTGGCCAGGCCTTCCTCGACGCCAAGCGCACCGCCCGGCCACCGGCAGTGGTGGTCATCGACGAGTTGACCCGCCGCCTGCCCGACAACACCTATCTCGAAAAGCTTTCGCTGGAGGAGCGCCGCATGCTGCTGATCGGCTTGAGCCGCGAGGCGCCGGCCCTGGTCGGCCGCCTGCAGGGGGCCGGACCGTGGCGCTCGCCGGCACTGGCCGGCGCACTGCAGCCCGACCCCGCCAGCGGCCGCGACCGTTTCACCCTGACCGCCGAACTGGCTGCAATGCCTCCCCCGGGGGCAGCGCCGGCCGACGCACCTGCGGACAGCGGAACCGTCCCGGCACCGGAGACCGACGAATGACGGCGGGCAAGCGCGATCGCTGGCTGGCGCTGGGTCTGTTGCTGGGCGTACTGGCCCTGGCCTACGCGGTGCTGGTGCATCCGTGGTGGACGATCCCGATGCGCGATCTCGATGCCCGCATCGACACCTTGCAGCAGCGTGAGCTGCGCCTGCGTGCCCAACTGGAGCAGGCCGACGAGGTCAACCGCCAGCTGGCCGAACTGGGAGCGCGGCAGGCCGAGCGGCCGGGTTTCATGCCCGAGGCCAACGCAGAACTGGCGACTGCCGCCCTGGTCCAGCGTCTGGAAGCGGTCGTGTCCGAGGCCAGTCCCGGCAACCGCAGCTGCGGCATCGTCAACCGCTCGCCGCTGGAGCCCAGCAGCCGTGAGCCCTACACCCGGGTCACGGTGCAGGTGCGGCTCAAATGCGGCACCCCGGAAACAGCGGCGGTGCTGCATGCGCTGGAGAGCGGTTCGCCGCGGCTGTTCATCGGCAATCTCAACATCCTGGTCCAGCGCATGTACTTCGCCCCCGGTTCCGGCCGTGCCAGCAGCGACGGCGGCCTCGACGTGAGCTTCGACCTCTACGGCTACCTGCCCCCCAGCGGAGCGGAGGCTCGCGATGCGACTTGAGAGCGCCGGCCCGCGCACCTGGTTGCTGGCCACCGTCGCCGGCTGGGCCTTGCTGGCCCTGATCCTGGCCGTGGCCGGCATGGGTGGCCGGATCGAACCCCTGGCATCGGACGAGGAGACGCTCGAACCGTTGCCGTCGCTGCCACCGGCCACCGAGGGCATGGTCGAACCGCTGGCCAGCTACGGTGAAATCTCCCGACGACCCCTGTTCAGCGATGACCGCAAGCCCAAGCCGTTCTCGTTGCAGGGAGAAGAGAGCGAAGCCACCGATTCGGCCTTCGACTACGTGCTGACCAGCGTGCTGATCACGCCGGGCCTGCGGATGGCGATCCTGCAGCCGGCCGACGGCAGCGAGTCTGTCCGGGTCAAGCTCGATGAGGCGCCGAAATCGCACCCGGCCTGGCGGCTGGTCGAGCTGGATGTGCGCGCGGCGGTGTTCGAGGGGCCCGAAGGGCGTCGGACCATGGCCTTGCGCGTGTTCGACGGACATGGCGGACGGCCCCCGACGGAGGTGGCCGTGCGTCGCCCCGATGCTGCCGGTACCCGCACGGCTCCGGCGATGGCCGAGGGCGAGCCGGCCGGACCCGCGCCATCGGCCGTGGCTGACGCCAATGGCAAACAGGCCGAATCGCAGCCCGATCAGGCGACTCCGGCGACCACACCGGAATCGCAGATGGAAGCGATCCGCCAGCGCATCCAGGCCCGTCGTGCGGCCCTGCGCGAGCAGGCACAGAATCGCCAGAGTCCGCAACCCCCGCCGCAACCCCCTGCACCTCCATCAGACACGCCACCTTCGCCCAATCCGCCGGCAGAGAGCCAGTGACGAGAGCCAGTAAAGTGCATGCAATGAATCGACGCGACGAATCAACCGCACCGTCCCTGGCCGGCGCCCGGCCCTGGCTGTTGGCCGCCTCCATCGCGATGTTGCTCAATGCCTGCGCCAGTGCGCCAACCCCGCGGGTCAGCCGCGAGGCCGACCTCAGTCCGCGGGTGCAGACCACGTTGCCTCCTGCCGACAGCGTCGAGGCGTTGCCGGACGATGCCGGCCCGCGACCCCAGATCCGTCGAGGTACCGGCCAGGTCATCAACCAGAGTGCCGCCGCCGCACCGCCGCCCGGCCTGGGCGCCACTACCGGCGAGGCCACCTTCAACTTCGAGGGCGAATCGCTGCAGGCGGTGGTCAAGGCCATTCTCGGCGACATGCTCGGGCAGAACTACGTGATCGCGCCGGGCGTGCAGGGCACCGTGACCCTGGCCACGCCCAAGCCGGTCAGTCCTGCCAGCGCGCTGGGCCTGCTGGAAATGGTGCTGGGCTGGAACAATGCCCGCATGGTCTATGCCGACGGTCGTTACAACATCGTCCCGGCCGACCAGGCGCTGCCCGGCAACATCGCTCCGCGCACCGGCAGCCCGGCATCCGCGCGCGGCTTCGAGGTCCGCGCGGTGCCACTGAACTACATCTCCGCCGAGGAGATGAAGAAGCTGCTCGAACCTTACGCACGGCCCAATGCCATCGTCTCCACCGACCCGGCACGCAACGTGATCAGCATCGGCGGCACCCGCGCCGAGCTGGAGAACTACCTGCGCACCATCGAGATCTTCGACGTCGACTGGCTGTCGGGGATGTCGGTGGGTGTCTATCCGATCCAGTCCGGCAAGGCCAGCGACGTGGTCTCCGACCTGGAGAAGGTGTTCGGCGAGGAGAGTAAATCGCCGGTCGCCGGCATGTTCCGGTTCATGCCGCTGGATGGTGCCAACGCGGTGCTGGTGATCACCCCCCAGGCCCGCTACCTGGACGACATCCAGCAGTGGCTGGAACGCATCGACAGCGCTGGCGGCGACATGCAGCTGTTCAGTTACGACCTCAAGTACATCGATGCCGGCGACCTTGCCCAGCGGCTGGCCGAGGTGTTCGGCGGCAGTTCCTCGGCCGGCGCGCGCGGCGGCAACGCGAGCCTGATGCCGGGATTGGAGCAGATGGACCTGAAGGGCGGGGGCGGTGATGCGGGCAATACCGGCGGTCGCGGTGGCGCGAGCGGCGGCGAGCTCGGCAGCATGTCGCTGAACCAGCGCAGCGGCGGCGACGGCAGCGTGATGCTGGAGGTCGAAGGCGCGAAGGTCGGGGTGTCGGCGGTGGCCGAAACCAACTCGCTGCTCGTGCGCGGTTCGCCGGCGGCCTGGAAATCGATCCGCGACGTGATCGAGCGCCTTGACGTGATGCCGACCCAGGTCCATATCGAGGCACAGATTGCCCTGGTCACCCTGACCGGCGACCTGAGCTACGGCGTCAACTGGTTCTTCGAGACCGCGGTGACCGATGCCGGCCTGCCGAGCGCGGTGGGGCGCGATACCTGGAGCACGATCTCCGGCAGCGTCACCGGGCGCGCCAGCGACGGCAGCGGCGGCCTGGCCTGGACCTTCCTCGGCCGCAACGCCGCGGCGGTGATCAACGCGCTCGACCAGGTGACCGACGTGCAGATGCTGCAGTCGCCGTCGCTGTTCGTGCGCAACAACACCGAGGCCACCTTCAACGTCGGTGCGCGAATCCCGGTGCGGTCGGTGACGTTCAATCCGGGCACCGGCACCGACGGGACCATCGGCCAGGTGCAGTATCTCGACACCGGCACCATCCTCACGGTGCGCCCGCGGGTCACCGCGGACGACATGGTCTTCCTCGACATCGTCCAGGAGGTCAGCGCGCCGGGCGATGAGCCGGACGAGTTCGGCAACGTCCGCGTCGATACCCGCAAGCTCAAGACCGAAGCGGCGGTGCGCAGCGGCGAGACGGTGATGCTGGCCGGCCTGATCACCGACACCACCCGCCGCGGTTCGTCGGGGTTCCCGGGGTTGAGCCGGATCCCGGTGATCGGCGGCCTGTTCGGGCGCCAGAACACCAGCACCGGCCGCGAGGAAACCATCATCCTGCTGACCCCGAAGATCGTGCGCAATCCGCAGGAAGCGCGGAACCTGACCGATGAGTACGGCCGCCGCTTCCGCGCGATGGAGCCACTCCACCGGGCTCCGAAAAACTGAGGCGTGATGGCCCGGCCGCCGGCTGAACTGCCGATCGTCGTAATCCCGGTCGGCACTGACGATGCCGCGCTCGACGCCTGCCTCGGCGCATTGGAGGCGTCCACGCCGCCCGGGACCCGGGTCTGGTTGGCCGACGATGCGCGGGTAGGACCGCGCGGCTACGCGATCATCGAACGCTGGATCGCGGCAACCTCGCTGCAGGCCGACTACAGCCGGCGCGAGCGCGGCATCGGCGAAGTCGCCCATCTCGACCAGGCGTTGGCCGCCTGCGGGGACGCCGATGTCGTCGTGCTGGCGCCGGACGCGGTGCCGGCGCATGGCTGGCTGGACCGCCTTGCCGCCTGTCTGGGCGCCGATGGCGCCATCGCCACTGCCACACCCTGGTGCAATGCCGGCGAGGCCGCGGCATGGCCGCGGATCGGCGAGATCGCGCCGCTGCCCGATGACCTCCAGCCCCTCGCACGTGCCACCGCGGCGATGCCGGGGTTGTGTCCGGAATTGCCGGCCGGCGTTTCGCATGCGGTGCTGATCCGCGGCAGTGCGCGGCTCAGGGCCGGAGGGCTGGATGCCACCAGTTACGGCTCCTGGTATGCCGCCCTGATCGACCTGTCGCTGCGACTGGCCGGCCTGGGCTGGCGCAACGTGCTCTGCGACACCGCCTACGTCGCCCGTACGGTCGAAGGAGTGCCGTTCGAGGGCGACATGGAACGGTTGGCGGTACGCTGGCCGGACTGGCACCCGCGGCTGGCGAATTTCCTGATGCACGACCCGCTGCGCGAACCGCGCGCCCGCCTGGGTGCGCTGCTGGCCGGGATCGGTCGGCCCGATCCGCAACGCGACCTGTTCCGGGATCGCGACGAAACCGGCTCCGGGGCGCCGGGTACAGCTGCATCGAGCACAGCTGCATCGAGCACAGCTGCATCGAGCACAGCGGACGCCGCCGCTGACGAAGAGGACCGGCGATGAATCGCGGACACGGGGTGGACGGCATCGCCGCAGGCATCACCGCAATCGTGGTCAGCCACTGCAGCGCCGAAACCATCGACAACTGCCTGCAGCGCCTGCGCGCCAGTACCGGCGTGGCCGAGATCCGGGTGGTCGACAACGCTTCCGGCGACGACACCGTCGAGATCGTCCAGCGCCATGCTGCCAGCGACCTGCGGGTGCGCTTCATCGCCAATCCGGACAATCCCGGCTTCGCGGTGGCTTGCAACCAGGGGGCGGCCGACAGCGCGGCGCCGTGGCTGGCCTTCGTCAATCCCGATTGCCTGCTCGAGCCGGAGGCGCTGTCGCGGCTGCATGCGCTGGCCGGTGGTGGCGATTGCCTGCTGGGGGCCGACCTGGTCGGCGAGGACGGCCATCGTGATGCCGCTGCGCGACGGCGCGATCCCGATTTCGGCGCGATGCTGTCCGGCATGTTGCGTCCCGGTCGGGCGTCGGCCATGGCGGTGCCGCCGGACGATGCGCAGGAACTGCAGCCGGTCAACGCAGTGTCGGGCGCGCTGATGCTGATGCCGCGCGCGCTGTTCGAGCGGATTGGCGGCTTCGACGAAGGCTACCGCCTGCATGCCGAAGACCTCGACCTGTGCCGGCGCGCGCGCGAGGCCGGGGCACGGGTGGCGGTCGCCAACCGTGTGCGGGTGTTGCACGTTCGCGGGGTATCCAGCCGCCGGCGCCCGCTGTTCGTCGAATGGCACAAGCATCGTGGCTTGTGGCGCTACTTCCGCAAATTCGAGGCCGGGCGGCGCGGGGTCTTGATGCGCGGGTTCGTGTTCGCGGCGATATGGGCCCGTTTCCCGCTGGCGGCAGCTCGGGCGTGCATCCGTTCGCTCTGATCCGCCCGGTTGCCGGCGCGCTGCTCCCGATTACCGGTAGCGGTTGATCTCGTCGCGCAAGGTACGCGCCGCGGTCGCGGCCGCTTCGGCGTAGTCGTCGCCATCCGAGGCATGCAGCACCGCGCGCGAACTGCTGACGACCAGACCGGTGCCATCGGCGGTCTTCGCGTTCCTCACCACGGCCTCGACATCGCCGCCCTGTGCGCCGACGCCCGGCACCAGGAACGGCAGGTCGCCGACGATCGCGCGTACTTGCTTCAACTGCTCCGGCCAGGTCGCGCCGACCACCAGCGCGCAGTTGCCGTTCGCGTTCCAGTCGCGGGCGATCTTTTCGGCGACGTGTTGATACAGCGGGCGGGCATCGCGGCCGTTATCGGACACGACCAGGTCCTGGAGGTCGCTGGCACCCGGGTTCGAGGTGCGGCAAAGGATCACCACGCCCTTGTCGGCGTGGTCGAGGAAGGGCTGCACCGAGTCGCGGCCGAGGTAGGGGTTCACCGTCACCGCGTCGGCGGCGTAGCGGTCGAATGCCTCGCTGGCGTAGTGCTTCGCGGTGCTGCCGATGTCGCCACGCTTGGAATCGAGAATCACCGGGATGCCGGGGTGGGCGGCATGGATGTGCGCGACCAGGCGTGTCAGCGCGTCCTCGGCGCCAAGCGCGGCGAAGTGGGCGATCTGCGGCTTGAACGCGCAGACATACTCCGCGGTGGCATCGACGATGTCGCGGCAGAAGTTGAATGCCGCGTCCGGATCGTCGGCGAACTTCGCCGGGAACCTCGCCGGTTCCGGATCGAGGCCGACGCAGACCAGGGTGTTGGCCTGTTGCCAGCGGGTTTTCAGGGCGGTGACGAAATTCATGCGGATACCTCGACCCCTGACGCGTCATCCCCGCGAAGGCGGGGACCCATGGACTTCAGGATTTGGTTTTTTTACTTTGACATTGGCTTGCGGAGAGAAACCAACGTCCATGGATCCCCGCCTTCGCGGGGATGACGATCTGGCAAGGCCGTGGCCACGGCGCGGCCACGGGCCAGATCGTCACTTCAACGCCTTGAACCGCAACCGGTGCGGCTTGGCGCCTTCCTCGCCGAGGCGGCGCTTCTTGTCTTCCTCGTACTCGCGGTAGTTGCCCTGGAAGAACTCCACGTGGCTGTCGCCCTCGAAGGCGAGGATGTGGGTGGCGATGCGGTCCAGGAACCAGCGGTCATGCGAGATGACGAAGGTGTTGCCCGGGAACTCCAGCAGCGCGTCTTCCAGCGCACGCAGGGTCTCGATGTCGAGGTCGTTGGACGGCTCGTCGAGCAGCAGCACGTTGCCGCCCTGCAACAGGGTCTTGGCCATGTGCAGGCGGCCGCGCTCGCCGCCCGACAGGGTGCCGACCATCTTCTGCTGGTCCTGGCCCTTGAAGTTGAAGCGGCCGATGTAGGCGCGCGACTGGATCTCGATGCCGTTGATGTTGAGGATGTCGGCGCCGCCGGAGACCTCCTGGAACACGTTGTGGTTGCCTTCCAGCTTCTCGCGGCTCTGGTCGACGTAGGCCAGCTTCACGGTCGGACCGATGTTGATCTGGCCCGAGTCCGGCTTCTCCTGCCCGGTGATCATCTTGAACAGGGTCGACTTGCCGGCGCCGTTGGGACCGATGATGCCGACGATCGCGCCCGGCGGCACGATGATGCTCAGGTCGTCGATCAGCAGGCGGTCGCCGAACTTCTTGCTGACGTTCTTGAACTCGATCACCGAATTGCCGAGGCGCTCGCCCGGCGGAATGAAGATCTCGTTGGTCTCGTTGCGCTTCTGGTAATCGACCGACTGCAGCTCCTCCAGCCGGCCCAGGCGCGCCTTGCCCTTGGAGCGGCCGCCCTTGGCGTTCTGCCGCGACCACTCCAGCTCCTTCTGGATCGCCTTCTGGCGCGCCTTTTCCTGGTTCTCTTCCTGTTTCAGGCGCGCATCCTTCTGCACCAGCCATTCGGTGTAGTTGCCCTTCCACGGGATGCCGCGGCCGCGGTCGAGTTCCAGGATCCATTCGGCGGCGTTGTCGAGGAAGTAGCGGTCATGCGTCACCGCCACCACGGTGCCGGTGTAGCGGGCCAGGAACTGCTCCAGCCATTCGACCGACTCGGCATCCAGGTGGTTGGTCGGCTCGTCGAGCAGCAGCATGTCGGGCTTGGACAGCAGCAGGCGGCACAGCGCGACGCGGCGTTTCTCGCCGCCCGACAGCGGTCCGATCTTCGCGTCCCACGGCGGGATGCGCAGCGCGTCGGCGGCGACCTCCAGTTGCTGCTCCAGCAGGTGCGCGTCGTTGGAGGCGAGGATGGCCTCCAGGCGCTGCTGCTCGGCGGCCAGCTTGTCGAAGTCGGCGCCCTCCTCGGCATAGGCGTCGTAGACCCTGTCCAGCGCAGCCTGTGCCTGCAGCACCTCGCCGACGCCTTCCTCCACCGCCTCGCGGACGGTGTGCTCGGGGTTCAGTTCCGGCTCCTGCGCCAGGTAGCCGACCTTGATGCCCGGCTGCGGGCGCGCCTCGCCCTCGAAGTCGGTGTCCACGCCGGCCATGATCTTCAGTACCGTCGACTTGCCGGCGCCGTTGAGGCCCAGCAGGCCGATCTTGGCGCCCGGGAAGAAGGACAGCGAGATGTCCTTGATGATCTGGCGCTTCGGCGGCACGACCTTGCTGACGCCGTTCATGGTGTAGATGTATTGCGAGGACATTGCGGCTCCTGGACTCCTGCGCACCGCAGGCGGACGGCGGCCGTCTGCGAGGGCAGGGCCGCTGGGGTATGGATGGTTGACCGCGAATTATCCCGTATGGAACAGGCCGACGCCACCCGGAACAGCGCCGGGATTCAGGGAGATACCGATCCTTCCCGGGGGTTTCCGCAAGCCGTGGACGGCTTGCCTTCGGCCGAGCACAGGCGCCTGGCCCGGAAAGGCCGGCCCGGCCGCTTCTCAAGGAACGTGTTCTCGAGGAGCATGTTCTCAAGGAGCAGGTTCTCAAGGAGCATGGATGTTCGCGTAAACTCCGGGGCTTCCGCCCCCGCCATCCAGACACCCGGAGAGCCGATGTTTCCGCGCGACGCCCGAATCGAAGGTTTTGACCCCGAACTGGCCCAGGCCATCGCCGACGAGGCGCAGCGACAGGAAGATCACGTCGAGCTGATCGCCAGCGAGAACTACGCCAGCCCCCGCGTGATGGAGGCCCAGGGCAGCGTGCTGACCAACAAGTACGCCGAGGGCTACCCGGGCAAGCGCTACTACGGCGGCTGCGAGTATGTCGACGTCGCCGAACAATTGGCGATCCACCGGCTCAAGCAGCTGTTCGGCGGCGGCTCCACTGAAAACATGTACGCCAACGTGCAGCCGCATTCGGGCAGCCAGGCCAACCAGGCCGTGTACCTCGCGTTGCTGAATCCCGGCGACACCATCCTCGGCATGAGCCTGGCCCATGGCGGCCACCTGACCCACGGCGCCAAGGTCAACGTCTCCGGCAAGCTGTTCAACGCCATCCAGTACGGCGTCGACGACCAGGGCCTGATCGACTACGACGAGGTCGAGAAACTGGCGCTGGAGCACAAGCCGAAGATGGTCGTGGCCGGCTTCTCGGCCTACTCGCAGAAGATCGACTGGGCGCGTTTCCGAGCCATCGCCGACAAGGTCGGCGCCTATCTGTTCGTCGACATGGCCCACGTTGCAGGCCTGATCGCCGCCGGCGTCTACCCGAACCCGCTGCCGCATGCGCACGTGGTCACCTCGACCACCCACAAGACCCTGCGCGGGCCGCGCGGCGGCATCATCGTCGCCCAGGACCCGTCCGAGGAACTGGTCAAGAAGCTGCAGAGCATCGTCTTCCCGGGCATCCAGGGCGGCCCGCTGATGCACGTGATCGCGGCCAAGGCGGTCGCGTTCAAGGAGGCGCTGGAGCCGGCGTTCACCGCCTACCAGCAGCAGGTGGTCAAGAACGCGCAGGCGATGGCGAAGGTCGTCATCGAGCGCGGCTACAAGATCGTCTCCGGCGGCACCGAGAACCACCTGATGCTGATCGACATGATCGGCAAGGGCGTGACCGGCAAGGCTGCCGAGGCCGCGCTGGGCAAGGCCCACATCACCGTCAACAAGAACGCGGTGCCGAACGACCCGCAGAAGCCGTTCGTGACCTCGGGCCTGCGCATCGGCACCCCGGCGGTGACCACCCGCGGCTACCAGGAAGCCGACTGCATCGAGCTCGCGCACTGGATCTGCGACGTACTCGATGCACCGGAGGACGAAGGCGTGATTGCCGCGGTGCGCGAGAAAGTGACCGAGCAGTGCAGGCGGTTTCCAGTCTACGGTTGATGGAAGACGAAGACACGCGCCAGCGCCTGCTGTATGCCGCGCTGGCGCTGCTGGCTGGTTTGCCCGGGTTGCTGTTCGGTGGCGCAGTGGCCCTGCTTGGGGTGTACGCGGGGTTGGTTGAACCGGGCCGCGGCACCTTGCCGGTGCGAATCGTGCTGTCGGGCTGGGGTCTGGCCGGGTTGGCCGGTGCGCTGGCCTGGCTCTGGCTCAGTGCCGCTTTCCTGATGCAGGGCAAAAGCGGCCTGCGCGGTACGGCATCGGTCTGGTGGTGGCTCCTGCTGGCCGGGGTGCTGACCACGTTGCCGGTGGTTGCGTTGGCCTCGTGGTTGGCTCTGACCCAGGACGGTGAGGCGCTGTCGCTGCTGCTGCTGGGGCCGCCACTGCTGCTGCCGACCGCGCTGCTGTGGCACTGGCGTCGCGCCTGATTTTGCCGGCCTGCCCCTTCTCGGGTACCGTTGCGACGCGGCCGTGACTACGGCATGACGTTCTCCCCCAGCCAGGCACTCCATGCATTGTCCCTTCTGTCAGCACACCGACACCCGCGTGATCGACTCGCGCGTGTCCGACGACGGTGCGACGATCCGCCGTCGCCGCGTCTGTGAGGCTTGCGGGGAGCGTTTCTCGACGCTCGAGACCGTCGAGCTCAAGCTGCCGGCGATCATCAAGAGCGACGGCCGCCGCGAAGCCTTCGATGCCCGCAAGCTGCGTGCCGGCTTCGACCGCGCGCTGCAGAAGCGGCCGGTATCGGAGGAACAGATCGAAGCGGCGGTGCGCGCGGTCGTGCACCAGTTGCGGATGACCACCGAGCGCGAGTTGGCGTCGCTGCGCGTGGGCGAGTTCGTGATGGCCGAGCTGCGCAAGCTCGATCATGTCGCCTACGTGCGCTTCGCCTCGGTGTACCGCGCGTTCGAGGATGTGGCCGACTTCCGTGAGGAGCTCGACCGGCTCGAAAGCGACCATGCTGCGGAAGGTCAATTGCCGCTACTGGGGGAAAAAGTGGGGTCAGAGTCATTTTTTCCCCCGCGGACACAGCGCACCGGCGGCAGCAGGAAAAAATGACTCTGACCCCATTTTCCTTCTCCTCGCTCGATCACCTGTTCATGGCGCATGCCCTGCGCCTGGCCGGGCGCGCCGCATACACCACCAAGCCGAATCCGATGGTCGGCTGTGTGATCGCACACGGCGAGGAGGTCGTCGGCGAGGGTTGGCATCAACGCGCCGGCGAGCCGCACGCCGAGATCCACGCCCTGCAGGCGGCCGGTGAGCGCGCGCGCGGCGCCACCGCCTACGTGACTCTGGAGCCGTGCGCGCATACAGGCCGCACCGGCCCGTGTGCGGACGCGCTGGTCGCAGCCGGTGTGTCGCGGGTGGTGGCGGCGATGCGCGACCCGTTCCCGCAGGTGGCCGGGCAGGGCTTCGAGCGCCTGCGCGCAGCCGGCATCGCGGTCGAATGCGGGCTGGTGGAAACGCAGGCACGCCAGCTCAACCGCGGTTACCTGTCACGGATCGAGCGCGGCCGGCCGTGGGTGAGGGTCAAGCTCGCCACCAGCCTCGACGGCCGCACCGCGCTGGCCAATGGCGAGTCGAAGTGGATCAGTGGCGAGGCCTCGCGGCTGGACGTGCAGCACTGGCGCGCATGCAGTGGCGCGATCCTGACCGGTGCCGGCACCGTGCTGGCCGACGACCCGCAGTTGACCGTACGCCTGGGCGACGACACGCCGTTCGTGCCGCCGCTGCGGGTCGTCCTTGATCCGGGCCTGGCCACGGTCGGTCGTGGCCGTGTGCGCGAGGGCGATGCGCCGACCCTTTATATCCATGCCCCGGACGCGAAGCCCCCGCGGGGGCTGAGCGCACAGGTGGCTTCAGTGCCGGCGCCGGGCGGCCGTTTCGACCTGAACGCGGTGCTGCGCCTGCTGGCCGAGCGCCACCAGGTCAACGAAGTCCAGCTCGAGGCTGGCGCGACCCTCGCCGGCGCCTTTCTGCAAGCCGGCCTGGTGGACGAGCTGCTGCTGTACGTCGCCCCGATCGTGCTCGGCGCCCGGGCGCGGCCTCTGTTCGACGGTCTTGAGATCAACAGCATGGCCGAACGCCTGGACCTGTCGCTGGTCGAATCCCGACAGCTCGGCGCCGACACGAGGCTGCTGCTGAGGCCTTCAGCAGGTTGACCGGCATGGCATCGGAACGGTTCAAGGACCACTTCTCCGGTGTCGCCGACAGCTACGCTGCAGCCCGGCCCGAATACCCCGACGCGCTGTTCGATGCCCTGGCCGGGCTCATCCCGGCCGATGCCCGGGTGTGGGAGCCTGGGTGCGGCAGCGGCCAGGCCACCCGTGGACTCGCCGCCCGCTTCGCCCACGTCCACGCCACCGAACCCAGCGCCGAGCAGCTGGCGCGGCATTGGGCCTGGCCGGGCGGGGGATCGGTCAGTCTCGCGGTCGAGCCGGGTGAGCGCACCGCACTGCCCGATGCCAGCGTGCAGATGGTCGCCGTCGCGCAGGCGCTGCATTGGTTCGACCGGCCGCGTTTCTTCGCCGAATGCGAGCGGGTGCTAGCGGCGGGCGGGATGCTCGCGGCATGGGGTTATGCCGACTTTCTGCCGCCGGAGGGCATGATCGACGCGGTTGCCGCGTTCCGCCGCCAGATCGAACCTCACTGGCCGCCCGAGCGCGCCGATATCGATGCCCGCTACGCCGGTTTCGACTGGCCCTTTCCCATGGTCGCTTCGCCGCTGCCGGCATCGGAGTCGTGGCTGGAAGTCGAATGGTCGCTGGCCCGTTTCCTGCGCTATCTCGCCAGCCAGTCCGCCAGCGCCCGCTGCCTGGCGGAAACCGGCGACGATCCGGTTGCCCGTCACGCCCCGGCGCTGGCGGCCGCCTGGGGCGATCCCGACGAGGTCCGCCCGATCCAGTGGCCGCTGTTCCTGCATCTGCGACGCAAGCCGTAGCTTCGGCTTTCCGCCATGCCTCGCGGAAAATACTCTGCAGGAGCTGCGTAAGCCTTCTCCTAAGCGAGGGGAAGAGTTCGCCTTCAGCGAAGGCGTGGGCGCTGCCGCTTGTGTTCGATTGCCGGTTCTCGCCGCTACTTGGCTGTCCCGACGCGACCTGCCGGCCTTGACGGCGAATGTCCCCCGGCCGCCGCCCGTGGCGGCGGCCTCCTCCTTGATTTCGCCATCAAGGCCGGCAGGCCACGTCGGATCGCGCGGTCACGCTGGAACGCGAAGTAGTCCTCCCCGGCATTCCGCATCTGGAGCCACCGGTCATGTCCGAACGCCGGGGGTGAAGGCCCTTGGGTGCGAAATCAAGGAGGAGGCGCCGGCCCTGGCCGGTGCCGGGGGACATTCGCATCCAAGGGCCTTCGCCCCCGGCGCCCCGGTCATCCAGTGGACCCGGCGCTCTCTCCCCCTGATCGGGAGAAGAACCACCTTTATGAGAAGGCCTCATCGCGCCTTACGCCGCTTCGGCCGGTGGAACGCTGCATCCCCGGCGCGGCCATGGCCCGGGTGCTAGAATCCCCGCGCCGGCAGGTCCGCTGGGCTTGGCTGGTAATACCAACGACGTCTTCAGGGCGGGGTGGAATTCCCCACCGGCGGTAGGCGCGGCATTCGATTCGGATGCCGTGCGAGCCCGCGAGCGCTTCCCGGCATGTTCGATGCAAGCCGGGAAGGTCAGCAGATCCGGTCGAATGCCGGAGCCGACGGTCCAGCCTGTTTTCGACGAACCGGTTCCGGTTCGCCGGAACGGCCCACAGTCCGGATGAAAGAAGACGGCATCGCCCGACGCAGCGGTGATCCGCCTGCGCGTGCCTGCCTCATGCCTTGGGGCGTTTTTCGCTCAATTCCGCGGGAAACGTATCCATGATCGGTGATTCTTGTTCGCAGTTCCTTCCGCAAATGCCCGTGCATCCATGTGCGGGGACTGATGCGGGAGCCTCTTTTCGTCCGGGTATCCGGCATGTCCGAGCGATGGAGGCGCACTGATGTTCACCGGCATCATTGAAGGTGTCGGCCGGCTGGCGTCGGCCGAGCCCATCGGCGGCGACATGCGCCTGGCCATCGAGGCGGGCAGCCTGCCTTTCGAGCAGGTCCGGCTCGGCGAGAGCATCGCCGTCAACGGCGTGTGCCTGACCGTGGTCGCATTCGACACGCACGGCTTCGCCGCGGACGCCTCCAACGAAACCCTCGCCCTGACCACACTCGGCAACCTCGAGCCGGGCACGCCGGTCAATCTGGAGCGCGCGATGCGCCCGACCGACCGCCTCGGCGGCCACCTGGTCAGCGGTCACGTCGACGGCCTCGGCCAGGTGCTGTCGATCGACGCGGATGCACGCGCCCAGCGTTGGCGCTTCGCCGCGCCGCCCGACCTGCTGCGCTACATCGCGAAGAAGGGCTCGATCTGCGTGGATGGCGTCAGCCTGACCGTCAACGAAGTCGACGGTGATGGCTTCGAGGTCGCGTTGGTACCGCACACCGTCGCCAACACCGCCTTCGCCCATACCCGCGTCGGCAGCGCGGTGAACCTCGAGATCGACCAGGTCGCACGTTACGTCGAGCGCTTGTTGGGAGCGGGCCTGCTGCCCGGACGCGACAATTAACCCGACGTCATCCCGGCGAAAGCCGGAATCCATTTCGACTTTTTTCCAGAAGCACTGTTTTTCAGATGCTGGATCCCGGTTTTCGCCGGGATGACGAGAAGTACACCGGAGCCCAACATGCCTTTCGCCCCCATCCCCGAGCTGCTGGAAGAAATCCGCAACGGCCGCATGGTCGTGATCGTCGACGACGAGGACCGCGAGAACGAAGGCGACCTGATCATGGCCGCCGAGCTGGTCAAGCCGTCGGACATCAACTTCATGGTCACCCACGCGCGCGGCCTGGTCTGCCTGTCGCTGACCCGCGAGCGCTGCGCCCAGCTCGGCTTGCCGCCGATGGTGCGCGACAACACCTCGCAGCACCACACCAACTTCACCGTCAGCATCGAGGCGGCCGAGGGCGTGACCACCGGCATCAGCGCCTACGACCGCGCCCACACCGTCCGCACCGCAGTGCGCCCGGATGCGAAGCCGGCCGACCTGCACCAGCCCGGCCACATCTTCCCGTTGCAGGCACAGCCGGGCGGCGTGCTCAACCGCGCCGGACATACCGAGGCCGCGGCCGACCTGGCGATGCTGGCCGGGCTGGAGCCGGCCGGGGTGCTGGTCGAGATCCTCAACCCCGACGGCAGCATGGCGCGGCGCCCGCAACTGGAGCAGTTCGCTGCCGAGCATGGCTTGAAGATCGGTTCGATCGAGGACCTGATCCGCCATCGGCTCGACACCGAGCACACCGTCGAGCGGGTCGACGCACGCCCGATCGAGACCGAGCACGGCGAGTTCCAGCTGGTGACCTACCGTGACCGGCTCAGTCACGTCCTGCATTTCGCCCTGCTGCGCGGCGCACCCGATGCCGTCACCCCGACTCTCGTCCGCGTGCACGTGCACAACCCGTTGGCCGATACGCTGCACTGGCGGCGTCCGGACTTTGGCCCCGCGGTGAGCGACGTGCTGGCGCGGATATCCGCCGAAGGCCGTGGCGCGCTGGTGGTGCTCGGAGGCGATCAGCCGTCGCCCGATGCCCTGCTGCGACGGATCCAGGTCGGGATGCCTGCCGAAAGCGGGCACCACGAAGAGCCGGTCGCCGGTGGTCGCGGCCAGGCTCTCAGCGAATGGCGACGCAACGGCGCAGGCGGCCAGATCCTCGCTGACCTCGGCCTCGGCAAGCTGCGCGTGCTCGGCACTCCGCGCAAGCAGATCGGCCTGGCCGGGTTCGGGCTGGAGGTGGTCGAGTACGTGTCTGGGGATGGTTGCTAGACCCGCTCCCCTCCGAAGCCGCTAAACTGCCCCTCACGCAACACAACTCGAAGCCACCACCCCATGCCCCATATCGAAGGCGATCTGCGCAGCCCCCCGGGCGCGCGCTACGCGATCATCGCCAGCCGCTGGAACCCGCGCATCACCGATACCCTGGTTGCCGGGGCCCGCAAGACATTCACCGGGAACGGCGTTGTCGAAACCGCGATCGACGTGATCCGGGTGCCCGGTGCCTGGGAAATCCCGGTCACCGCCGCCCGCCTGGCCGAGGCCGGTGACCATGCCGCGATCGTCGCCCTGGGTTGCGTGGTGCGTGGCGACACCCGCCATTACGAACAGGTCGCCGATGGCGTTTCCGACGCGCTGATGCGGGTCTCGCTGGACTTTGGCGTGCCGGTCGCCAACGGGGTGCTGGCGGTCGACCGCTTCGAGGACGCCGAGGCCCGCGCCGGTGGCAACCTCGGCAACAAGGGCGAGGAGGCCGCGCTGGTCGCGATCGAGATGGCGCACCTGCTGTCGCAGCTGCCGGAACCCGACGACCTCGACACGTTCATGGATACACTCGTGGAAGGCGACCTGCTGGAGGGGCGTCCGTGAACCGCCGCCGCCCGGACGGGGTCGATCCCATCGCCCGTACCCGTGCCCGTCGCCGCGCGCTGCAGGCGGTCTATGCCTGGCAGATGTCAGGCGCGCCAGTGCGCGAGGTGCTGGCCCAGTTCGCCCATGAACAGGCCCGCGAACACGCCGACCTGGCCTATTTCGAGGATCTGGTGATCGGTGTGGACAAGCACCGCCAGGAACTCGACGAAGCGCTCACCCCGTTCCTCGACCGCACGGTCGAGGAGGTGGATGCGATCGAGCGCGCCGGCCTGCGCATCGCTGCCTACGAGCTGCGCCATCGCCTCGACGTGCCGTATCGCGTGGTCATCAACGAGGCCATCGAGAGCGTCAAGAAGTTTGGCACCGAGCACGGCCACACCTACGTCAATGGTGTGCTCGACCACGCCGCCGCCGAATGGCGTGCCGCCGAGTTCGGTGCTGCGCGTCGCGATTGATGCTGTTCCTCCCGTTTACGGGAGAGGGCAGGGGTGAAGAGACGCGTTTGCGGGCCATTGCTCGTGTGTCGATGAATGTCCGCCGGCTGTACCGGTGGGCCGGAGAGAGGGCAGGCGTTTGGCCGAGTTCGAACTCATCACCCGGATAAGACAGCGCGCCGCGACCCGCGACGACGTGATCCTCGGCATCGGCGACGACGCCGCGCTGCTGCAACCGCCGACCGGGCACCAGCTCGTGGTCGCAATGGACACCCTCAACGCCGGTGTCCACTTCCCGCGTGCTACCGCCGCGGCCGACATCGGCTGGAAAGCGCTGGCGGTCAACCTGTCCGACCTTGCCGCGATGGGCGCCGAACCGGCCTGGTGCACGCTGTCGCTGTCTCTGCCCGAAAGCGATGAAGACTGGCTCGACGGTTTCCTTGACGGCTTCCTCGAACTGGCTGCGCAGCACCGCGTCGCCCTGGTTGGCGGTGACACCACCCGCGGCCCATTGTCGGTCTGCGTGACCGTACATGGCTTCGTGGAGCCCGGTCGTGCGCTGAGGCGCGATGCCGCGCGGGTGGGCGACACGGTCTGGGTCAGCGGCACCCTCGGCGATGCTGCCGCTGCGCTGGCGCTGCTTGAATCCGGAGCAATCCCCGCTGTCGATACGCTGCGCCAGCGCCTCGATCGCCCAACCCCGCGCATCGCACTGGGTCGAGCGTTGTCCGGTCTTGCCCACGCCTGCATCGACGTATCCGATGGCCTGTTGGCCGACCTCGACCACGTCTGCGAGGCCAGCGGCGTCGGCATGCGGATCGCTCTGGACCGGCTGCCGGCTTCGGATGCGCTCGGCACTGCCTGCGATGACGACGCCCGTGCGAGCTTCCAGGCTAGCGGCGGCGATGACTACGAACTCGCGTTTACCGCTCCGACGGCCACAGACGGTGAGATCCTCGCCGCGGCCGCCAACGCCGGCGTTCCGGTATCCCGGGTCGGGGAGGTTGTGGTCGGCGAACGGGTCCGCGCATTTGCTGCCGACGGATGCGAATGGCAGCCGCGGCACCGCGGCCATATCCATTTCGACGGCTGAAGCCGCCGCCCTGCTCCGCACCTCGCGCGGAAGCGTTCGGGGGGCGGGACCGGCATGGGACGTACCCGGCTGGACGTAGTTTGAACGCGGCGTTCAGCCAATCACGGTGCCCTAATACCTGCAGTGGAAGCATCGGCGCATGGACGATAAAGCGCCCGCGACATCGTCGTTCTTCGGCTTGGACGAGCGGCTGGTCCTGCAGCGGCCCAGTGCCGACTGGGACCTGGTCCTGGACGAGGGGCCGGTGGTCGCGACCGCGATCCATGACGGCCATCTGATGCGTCCGTCATTGATCCCGCATCTGGCGATCGACGAGGACCAGCGCCGTCGCGAGGAGGATCCCATGACCGGTGTCCTGGTCTCTGTAGGCGATGTGCGGCTGTGCGTGCGCGCATCGCGCTTCCAGGTTGATCTGAACCGGCCCCGTGAGCGGGCGCTCTCGACCAACCCGGAGGACACCTGGGGGATACGGGTGTGGAAAGGGCCGTTGCCGGAGCAGGAGCTTGCGCTTTCGCTCGCCCTGCACGACCGTTTCTACGCCATGGTGACGGAGCTGGTCGAGCACCTGATCGCCCGTTGGGGCTGTGTCCTGGTCCTGGACATCCACAGTTACAACCATCGCCGCGCCGGTGCCGACGCCCAGCCCGCGATGGCCGGCGGAAATCCCGACATCGACGTGGGTGCGACCACGCTGGACCGCAGCCGCTGGGGCGCTGTCGTCGAGTACATGATCGAAGTGCTCGGCGAGCACCCCGCGGGCGGGCGCCGCCTGGATGTGCGCGAGAACGTGCGTTATCCCGATGGGGGCCATTTCCCGGAATGGCTGTACGCGACCTACGGCGATCGCGTGTGCGCCATCACCCTGGAGTACAAGAAGATCTACATGGACGAGTGGGAGGGACATGCCGACATCGAAGTCATCGAGGATCTCCGCAAGGGGCTCCAGGCCGCCGTGGATGGGGTCCGTCCGGAGTTCACCGCATGTCGCTGAGCGCCGCCCGGCACATCGGATCCGACGTGTGCGGGCTGCCGCCCGTGGCGGCCGGGATCGATGGTGAGCTGGCCGAACTGGATCGGCAGCTGGACTGGCTGCTGGCGCTCTCGCCGGTCGATAACGACGGACTCTGGGAAAGCTTCAGGAGCAGCGGCTACACCCGCGTCGAGCCTCTGCGGTACATCGATCTCGAGATCGACCTGGACGACGCCCGCCAACGTCTCCTCGACCTGCCCATCGACCGCATCGAGTCGCCGCTGCTCGAGGGGCTCCTGTCGGAGAAGCAGCGCGAGCTCGAGCGCCAGGTCGAACTGGTGCGATTACGTGGCACCGACGGCTTCGTGACCGCCAGCCTGGACCTGTTCGGCGGGGTGGATGCCACCTTGCTGGAACTAGCCTGCGACATCCTGCGGGAGGTGCCGCATGGCCGTGCACTGGTAGCGGATGCCGGCATCGACGAAGTCCTTGAGGCGGTCGAGGCCGAGCTGGACTGGTACCGGCAGCGCGCACCCGATTTCCATGCCGACATCGTCGTCGACACCGACATCGGCTCGATGATGATGGTGTCGCACGGGACCTTCTACGTCGACGGTGACATACGCCTGCCGCACGCGCGCATCCAGCCGCTGGTCCAGCATGAGATCGGCACCCATGTGGTGACGCGCTACAACGGCTCGAAGCAGCCGCTGCGCCAGCTGGAAGTCGGGTTGGCTCACTACGACGCGCTGCAGGAAGGGCTGGGGGTGCTGGCCGAGTACCTGGCCGGCTATCTGTCGGGCGACCGCCTGCGGGTGCTGGCCGCGCGTGTGGTCGCCGTCGACATGGCGATCCATGGCGACGGCATCGCGCAGATCTTCGCGTGCCTGCACGAAACGCATGGCCTGCCCACCGACGACGCTTTCGAC